>NZ_CP126963.1:721351-1442702 GCF_002871945.2 Gleimia hominis
CTGTAAACGGCCATATTGTGAAGGCGCGTTACACGCCGCACCAAGTGGTTGTCCAATCCGTTGAGGAACCTGATTCTGTGCACCATCAGGTTATGCGCGCGGCCCGCTCGCTGGAGGGCATGCCGGTGATTGTTGCTGACCTGCATTCCTCACTGCCGGCCGTGGTGGCAGGGATCCGGTCCGTACAACCGCAGGCGCGGATCGCGTACGTGTGTGATGACACCGCGGCCCTCCCCCTTCGATTTTCCCAGTTGTGCGCCGCCATGCGCCAGGCCGGTGACTTGGTTACCACCATTACGTCCGGACAGTCTTTTGGCGGTGACCTGGAGGCCGCATCAATGCCCTCCGCACTGCTCGCCGCCCGGCACGTGGCCCACGCGGACTTCGCGGTGGTTACGCCGGCCCCAGGGAATTTGGGAACCCAAACTCCCTGGGGGTTCTCTGGGACCGCTGCCGCACAATCACTGCACGTTGCCCACGCCCTGGGCGGCGTACCGATTCCCGTGCTGCGCTGCTCCGGCGTGGACCCGCGCTTTGAACACCGCGGGGTATCGCACCACTGCCTATGCGTGTTGCGCCAGCTCGTGCTCGTTCCC
Organism: Gleimia hominis; assembly: GCF_002871945.2. NCBI lineage: Bacteria > Bacillati > Actinomycetota > Actinomycetes > Actinomycetales > Actinomycetaceae > Gleimia > Gleimia hominis. The sequence goes on from NZ_CP126963.1 coordinate 721,948, forward strand.
CTCACGATCCCAACCATGACGGTCCGCCCCCAAGACTGGCCCCAAGACTGGCCCCAAAACCGGGCGCAAAACCATCCCACGCGAACCACTTCAACTACGCCGCGAACCAGTTCCGCCTTACAGCCTCCCAGTGCCCTCGAGCAATATCAGCATGACTTAGCGGATTTGGCTGCGCAGCATAATATTCATGAGGTGGATGCCTCTCGGTGCGAAACCGCGCTCACCCACTGTGTGCATCCCCTGCGGTCTATGGGGCGCACCTGGCGGCAGGATCCCCCCGCATTCCTCCCCGCCGCCGCAGCGGGAATCTATGCCACCGAAAGCAAACCCGCTACCGCCAAGTAACTGAAACCGTGCCCGCAGGTGCAACAGCAGCGCCACGTTCACTGCGGCCCACGGCGCAGCGCCTACTGCTCCAGATAGTCGTTTGTAACCGCTTCGGTCACATCTACTTTCGACCCCAACACGCCCTCAATCTGAGAAAGAAAATCGTTCATCCGTTTCCACTGATCCACATCCTGCGTGAAATCCACTTTCCCCGCGGGGGCGAACAATTTATTCGTCGCCTCCAGCGTGGCTTTAGCGGAAGCCAGTGCCTCATCGGACGTCAAATTCTGGTCATAACTCTTAGTGATATCCACGGCCCGCGCCGGATCATCCACACACACCTGCATGCCCTTACTGAGCGCCTGCAGCGTGTGCTTCAACGCGTCCGCGTGGTTCTTCGCAAACTGGGAACTTGTCACAATATTCATCCCCACCAGCGGTGGCTCCCCGGTTTTCGCCAAATCAATCTCGCGCACCGGCACGTCCGCCAGTTCAAACTGGACCCCATCATTGTTACTGAACCCAACAACCGCGTCCACCTTGTCACTCTTCAACGCGGCCAGTTGGGTAAAGCCAATGGATTGCACGTCAATGTCGGCGCGCGTCATCCCCGAATCCTTCAGGGCCGCAAGCAGGCCAAACCAGTTCGACCCGAACTCACCGGGCAACCCCACCTTCTTCCCCTTCAGATCCGCTACCGACCGGATCGCGGAATCGTCCTTCACCATAATCTTCGTCGGATACTTCTGGTAGTACTGCCCCACTGAAATGAGGTCCATTCCCTGCGCCCGCGCCTGCAGCATCTCGTCCGCAGACGCGATCACCACATCCTCCTCACCGGCCAGCAAAGCCGTGAATAGTCCCTCATCGGTTCCGTGGTGGCGCAGCTTCGCCGCCACGCCCTCAGCGGTAAATAAACCCTCTTTATCCGCCACGTAAGCGGGCGCGAACTGCACATTCGGAATATACGTCATCCCCACCGTCACGGGGCTGCCCCCACCGGCTTTATCCGCAGGCTTCGACGCGGGCTCACCACCTGTCGAAGCCGTACACCCCGCAATTAACAAAGAAAACCCCGCTACCAGTGCAGCAACCGTTTTCCGCCTCAAGAAACCCATTGAAAACTCCCCTAACCGCGCCTGAACCTGCGTTCAATCGCGTACAAAACGGAGTACGCCGTCATCGCCATCACGCACAAAAGCGAAATGGTGACGAACATACCCACCGTGTCCACACTATTTCGCTGACTAGTCAGAACCAGGCCTAAACCGTGGCCCCCCATCACCATCTCGCCGACCACAGCGCCCGTCACCGACAGGGTGAACCCGTTACGCAGCCCCGCCAAAATCGCGTACAACGCCAACGGTGCCTCCATGTACACGAGCATTTTCCACCCGTCCGCCCCATCTAACCGAGCGGCATCCAACACCTCAGAATCCAAATGTCGAAACCCTAAAGTTGCGGAAACTAGAATCGGGAAAAACACCATCAACGCGCACAACACCACAATCGGGAGGGTGCCATACCCCACCCACAGCATGAGCAGGGGGGCCAACGCGATCGCGGGGATTGCCTGAGTGGCCCCCAAAAACGGTTCCACTGCGGCAGCTAGAGTTTGAGAACGATAAATGAGGTACGCCAGCGGCAGAGCCACAATCGCTCCCACTAGGCAACCTAAAAGTGCTTCCTGCGCCGTCGTCCAAACCGCGTGCCACAGCACGGGGTTTTTGATTTCGGTACTGAAACGCTGAATAAATGCCGAAGGGCTGGGCAGCACCCAGGTTTTAACCCCGGGGGCATTAGCCGTAAAAAACCAGCCTAAAAACAGTATCAACCCAAACACTACAGGTGCTAAGAAAGACACGACCGGGCCGTGTTTAATTGCTTTGACCCGCTTTTGACTGGACAACTACACCCTCCGAACAATTAATTCCGCGTTCGGGGTGCAACACAAACACGCGTGCGTGTTTGCAACATGCTTCTCCCTTCCGGACTTTAACCGTCGGCACTGGAATTCCACCAGCTCAGTCACCCAAGAATAGGTGAGTCGCGGACTTTAACCGCCGGTTCGGACTTTCACCGACCCCGAAGCACATCCCTAGTATACACGGTTGCGTTTAAGCATGGGCATGCATAGTTTCCGCTGCGATGCGCCGCAGGGCCTCGACTTGCGCATATGCATCGTCGGCCTTATACACTGCAGACCCGGCCACGAACACGTCCGCTCCCGCTTCTGCTGCGCGCGTTATCGTCTCTTGCGTTACCCCGCCATCCACCTGAATTGCTAAATCCAAGTGCTGTGCCTGCGCTGCCTGGCGTACCCGCCGCACTTTCGCCATCTGCGAATCCAAAAACGGTTGCCCCCCAAATCCCGGTTCAACCGTCATCACCAGGATCATGTCGAAGCTCCCAAGCACGTCCACGTAGTCGGCAATATCCGTGGTTGGTTTCAGCGCCAACCCCGCTTTCGCTCCGAGCCGGTGCAACTCGTTCGCCAAGCGGATCGGGGCGGCCGCCGCTTCCGCGTGGAACGTAACTGACTGCGCACCTGCCTCCGCATAGCCGGGGGCCCACCGGTCCGGATCCTCAATCATCAAATGGCAGTCAACCGGTACCACGTCTTGCGCCACCACGGCTTCCACCACGGGCAATCCCCACGTCAAGTTCGGAACAAAATGGTTATCCATAATATCCACGTGCGCGAAGTCGGCGTTGCGGATCTTATGCAGCTCTCCTTTTAGATCCGCGATGTCGCAGTTCAGAATCGATGGGCTAATCGTGGGGTTCATTTACTGACCTCATGCTTTCTAGTTGAAAAACCTATTCTTTTGTTAAAATCGCGAGGAACATTGCGTCCGTGTCATGCACGTGCGGCCACAGTTGAATCACGTTTCCATCCCCAATTTGGACAGGTGTGAGCTCGATGTCAGACATTGACACCTCCCGTACGGCTGCGGCCGCGTTTAAAACGCGCACTCCAGGTTGCTTCGCCACGCGCCGGATCTGATCTGTTGTCTCCTGTTTCACTGGGGAACAGGTGACGTACCCTAGGATCCCCCCGGGGCGCAGGGCTCGCAGCGCCTCGTCTATCAACTGGGCTTGCAACTGCACCAACGACTCCAGGTCGCTCACTTGCCGGCGCCAACGCGACTCTGGGCGCCGCCGTAGCGAACCTAAACCCGTGCAGGGCGCGTCCAGGAGGATACGGTCAAACTGACCGCGTGCACTGACCTCCCGGCCGTCACCTACCACCACGTCTACGTTACTGAACGGGCGAAGCGTATTCTCCACTAGACGTGCGCGGTGAGCCGCCACTTCGTTCGCAACCAGATGCGCGCCGCTCTCGCGAGCAAACGCTGCCAACAGCCCGGCCTTACCACCCGGGCCGGCGCATTGATCGAGCCACGCAAAATCTGAGCCCCCGTCCGGTACCGGGGTTTCAGCGAACGCGGTCGCGACCAACTGCGACCCCTCATCTTGAACCGCAGCAATGCCTTCGCGCACCGGTTCCAACCGGCCCGGATCACCGGCGGAAAGCACTACGGACCACTCGGAGTAATCCCCGGGCCGCACTTCGCAGCGCAGTGCCTGAACCGCGATGTCCGCTAAGTCACCGGGCAAGATCATACCGGGGCGCGCGCACAGGGTAACCCACGGGTTCGCGTTATTGACTTCCAACAGCTCGGTTAACTCCCGTGGGTCACGCCCGTGAGCAGCCAATGCGGTGGCAAACTGGCGGACCATCCACTCCGGATGGGAGTATTCCACAGACACCCGCTGAGCGTTGTCTTTAATAGCGCTTATCCGCCGGTCCCATTCCCCCACTGAATGGTCCACTATGGAGCGCAGCACCCCGTTAACGAACTTCTCAGCACCCCGGTCGCACTCGTGCTTGGCAAGTTCAACCCCTTCGGATACCGCCGCGTGGTCGGGGACCCGCAAGTGCAGAATCTGATGCGCGCACAAGCGCAGAATAACCCGCACGGGCGCGTCTAGGTCTGCTAGTGATCGCTTGAGGTTCTGTGACACCACCCAGTCGATCCGCCGCTGTTTCCGCAGCGTGCCATACGTCAGTTCGGTTGCGAACGCGGCGTCGCGGCGGCCCAGGTGGGCGCGCGAAATTAGCGGCGGGAGGGCGAGGTTCGCGTACGCGTCTTGCGTTTCTACCGCCATGAGGGCATCGAACGCTACTTTTCGCGATGCCTCCACTCGTTTTGGCACTACATAAGGTTCGTTTTGCAGGTGTTGACCGCTCATTGGTTAACCCCCAAAATCGCGTGTTCCCCCAGGCGAGCGCCACGCGCCCAGTCGGCAGCCCGCATTGGTTTCTTACCTGCCGGCGCAACTGTGAGCAGTTCCAAGTCGCCACTACCGGTACCCACCAGTACGGCGTGTTTGCTTACTTGGAGTTCCCCCGGGCGCAGCGTGGCTCCACCTGGGATGCGGGTACTTAGCACTTTCATTCGTGCCCCGTCTGGAAGCGTGGTGTACGTGCCCGGTGTGGGTGCCCAGGCGCGGACTTTGTTGTGCACCTGCTGGGCGGTGGCAGTGAAGTCCAGGGCCAGTTGTTTCGTGTCCACCATGTGCGCGTACGTGGCGCCGGAATTCGGCTGCCCGGTTGGCTGCGCGGTACCTGCCGCGATCGCATCCACCACGTCAGTTACCAGTGGAGCGGCCACTTCACTCATGTGTGCCAGCAAGTCTTGGCCCGTGACGTCATTGCTTATCGCTACCGGTTCACTGCGGTAAATGTCGCCCGTGTCCAGGCTCGCTTCCAGTTCAAATACGTCCACCGCGGTGTGGGTGTCGCCCGCTTCAATTGCGCGTTGCACCGGTGCCGCGCCGCGCCACCGCGGCAGTTTAGAAAAGTGGGCATTAATCCACCCGTGCTCTAATGCGTCCAGCAGGGTTTGTGGGATTATTGCCCCGTACGCTACCACCACCCCTAACTGTGCGCCCGCTTCTTGGATTTCACGTTGCACCGGTTCGGATTTCACCGAGTTAGCTTCAATGAGGGGCAGCTCATGTTCGCGTGCGAAAACAGCCACTGGTGAGGGATGCAGGGTGCGGCCCCGCCCCCGCCGAGCGGATGGGCGCGTGAGTACGCCAACGACCTCGTGGGAGGATTCGTGGAGTGCCCGCAAAGTGGGCACGGCGGCTTCGGGGGTACCAGCAAATAAAACTTTCACGTCCCAAGTCTAACGTCTTCCAACCCGGCCCCATACTACCCGCGCAAACGCGGGCTCACCGGTGCACTACCGGCCTTCTTCGGGCCAGCGCGCAGCGTGGAATCGCCCCGCCGGCTCGCGGCGAACACTATTAGAACAGTTGCGCGGGGTTCACATGGACGTTCACAACACTGGCTCCACGAGTAGAGCGCGCCACCAGTTGAGCGCGAAGCACATCAATCAGTTCCTGTGCCCCATCCCAGTGGGCGCGCAGCAGAGCCCGCGCCGGCTGGGTACCATACGCTTTCGGGGTGCCCCGGCCCGTGAGCCTCGCGGTACCCAGATATTCACATCGGGCTGGCAGTTCAACCGCGGCAACTACTTCGTCAACTGCCTGCGATGGCCCGTCCACCGCCACGATACAGCGCGCCGGGTAGAACTCGAGGGCCTCACGCTCATCCAACAGGAGCGCTGCGTACCCAACCGGGTCGCGACGGATAAGTGCCTGCGCCAGCCGCGTGTCATCCACCCCCACCACGAGCATCCGTCCCGTTGGCCGCACTAGCGCCAGTACATTCATCCACCGGCGCATCGCCTCTTCTGGTGCCCACAGTTCCGGCCGTCCCACCACCGCGTTCGCATCCAGTACCACGGCGGCTGCGTACCCATCTTCCGCTAGCGGTTCCTTCCCCGGCGTGGCGACCACGAGCGTGGAGCCACTCACCCGCCCTTCGATTTCATGATCCGCATCCGACGCCCGAACCGCGATCCCCTGGAATGCCCGCCCAAGATCCGCTGCGGTTCGAGACGAACCCAACCGCACGGTCTTCCACGCCCGCCCTTTGCATTCATGGCACCGCCAATTCACCTGAGGCCGGGAGCACCAGTTACAGTACAGGTCTGCCCGCGCACCAGCGCGCAACGGGCCGTGGCACACACCGCACTGCGCGCCCGCCCCACAGCGACTGCAGGCAATCACCGAAGACCACCCGCGGCGAGGCACGTGAATCAGCACCGGACCATCGCTAATTGCTTCCCGCACGCGTCGCTGCACCAGAGGCGGAATCTGAGAGTAACCCGCAGCTCCCTCCCGCTCGCGGTCAAACTGGTCCGGTACCTCAACAGTTGCGGATTCGCTGCGTCGCCGCTGCGGGCTGGTCGACAGTATCGGTGCATTCCCCGCCCGCGCCCACCGCATTGCCGCCACCGACATGGTCATGCCCGCGCTAACTACGGACACGGCCTCGTGTTCGGCACGGAAAATCGCCAGGTCCAACGCGTTCATGTACGGGTTTTGCGGGTCCGTCATCCGGTCGTCACCGGCATCCACCACAAGAATTAACCCCAAGTTCGCAAGCGGTGCATACACACTCGAGCGCGTCCCACACACCACATCCACGTTTCCCGCTCGCACGTTTAAGAACTGCGTGTACTTAACTCGCTGTGAATCCTGCGCAGTTTGCACCATGCACGACAGTTCAGTGCCGTGCAAAAGCTCTTGCATCATCCGCACTTCCCGCTGCGTTGGGGCGACCACAATTGAGTTCCGTCCCGATTCCTTCACCGCCTGTAGAAGCTCCACAATCGGGTGCGCAGGCGCCTCCTCATCCGCCGCCCTGGCCCGCTGTGTCGCATTCGGTTTTACCGTTTCCTCCTTTGACGCGCTCGGCACCCGAGTTTCCGCTCTAGAATTAGCCTGCGTAGAAGCAGATGGCTGCGAATCAGTTGGCTCTGGCCCTCGTGGTGCAGGTGGGAAAACCCCGGCGGTAAACACCCAGTTTGCGTTCGGTGACTGCCCGTTGCGAATCCGGTTCAATAGCGCCGCCCCACCCGGATATTCCCGCCACGCACTCCCCTGCGGCAGCTGCGTTGCGCTACTAATCGCCCGGGTTTCTTTGCGCATCGTTTTTTCCGGCCTCGTTTTTTCCGCTTGAGGCTGGAGCGACTCCACTTGTTCCCTACCACTCGATGGAGTCAGTGCAGCCGCTTGCGACTCGTGGGTACGCATCCAATCTTTTTCCGCCGGACCACTGCGTTTAGGCACGATTGATTGAATGATCCGCGTTGTGTTCGCACAGCCCCGGCGGGCAACTGTTTGCGCGAACGCGTACATAGTGGGCGTGAGCAACTGCAGGGGAGACACCACTTTGTTGACGGCTTGCAGTTTTCCAGAAAAGTCTGAGGTATCAGCTGTTTCCACGACCCAGCCTTCACGCCAACTGCCTGCAAACCGCACCCGCACCCTCATGCCCACTTCAACAGTGAGCCCAGCGGGAACCTCATAATCAAACGGGCGATCCAGATGCGGCACAGAGGTTTCCACGAGCACGCGTGCGACGTGACGTGAATCGTCGACCTCAAATAACCCCTCAGTTGCCTCCATACTCATATGAAATCACGTGGCACCCAGCTTTTCTTCGCAAACTACCTAATTGCCTCGCGCAAAGCATCCGCTCGCTCCGTGGTCTCCCAACTGAAACCATCGCGACCAAAATGCCCGTACGCCGCGGTGGGTGCGAACACGGGTTTCGATAACGCGAGGGCGGTAGTTATCGCCGCTGGACGCAAGTCGAAAACCTCTAAGATGGCGGCGGTGATCTTCGCTTCGGGCACTGCTGCGGTGCCAAACGTGTCTATCCACAAGCCCACGGGTTCAGCCCGCCCAATCGCATATGACACCTGGAGCTCACAGCGCTTGGCTAAACCAGCCGCAACCACGGTTTTCGCGATCCACCGCATGGCATAAGAGGCGGAACGATCCACCTTCGACGCGTCTTTACCAGAAAAAGCGCCACCGCCGTGGCGGGCGAAACCACCGTACGTGTCGACAATTATTTTCCGCCCCGTCAGCCCTGTGTCTGCCGCTGGCCCGCCCGCAACAAACCGACCGGAAGGGTTAATCAGCAATCTGGTTCCCGACACGTCTAAAAGGTTGGAACAGCGGCGCACGATCGGGTCAACGACCAGGGTCCGCACCGCGTCCCGCACCTGTGTGAGAGACATTGACTCATCGTGCTGCGTGGACACCACCACGGTGTCTAACGCAACCGGGTTGCCGCCCTCAAACTGCACACTTACCTGGGTCTTCCCATCGGGACGTAACTGCGGTACTTGCGCACGCGCGGCCTCTAACTCGTGGGCCAACCGGTGCGCCAACGCAATCGGAACCGGCATTAACGCGGGCGTGTCCGCACACGCGTAGCCAAACATTATCCCCTGGTCACCAGCCCCCTGCTGCGACAATGCGTCCTGCACGCCACCTTCGCGGGCCTCCAGGGACGTCTCCACGGATTGGGCGATGTCCGCAGACTGCTCCCCCACCTGCACGTCCACGTCGACAGTTTCCGCAGCAAACCCCAACGCCGGGTCCGTGTAGCCAATGCGATGCAGTGTCCGCCGCACAATCTGCGGGTAGTCGAGCGTACCCGCGCAGGTAACCTCCCCGGCCAGCACCACGCGATCGCGCGTCGCCAGTGCCTCCACCGCAACGCGGGCATTCGGATCTAGGCGCAAGGCCTCATCTAAAACCGCATCTGAAATCTGATCGCACACCTTATCGGGGTGCCCCGCAGTTACCGATTCTGAGGTGAATAGGTGTCCACTTTGAGTATTCACTCGGTATGCTTCCGTCCTCTTAGATCCTCTACCGCGTCAATTATGAACGCGGCAATCTCTTCTTTACTACCCCGCTTGCTGCCAACCAGTTTGCCGTCATGATCCACCACAGTCACGTCATTGTCACTGCGGCCGAACGCGCGACCGTGCCCCACCGGGTTAATAGCTAGCAGCGACGCTCCCTTGCGGCGCGCCTTTTCTTTCCCAAAGTTCAAGACGGTTTCTGGATCCCCCGTCTCAGCTGCGAACCCGACGGTCAGCAGATGTGGGAACCCTTGCGTGACCGTAGCTAAAATATCGGGGTTTTGCTGCAGGTTTAGCGTCAGTCCGTCACCCGCGTGCTTTTTCAGTTTCTGTTCACTGGCGTTCGCCACGCGGTAGTCCGCAACTGCTGCGACAAAAAACGCTATGTCACTCGTCTCTGCCCGTTTGAGCGCTTGCGCGTACATTAACTGCGCGGTGGGGGTTTCTACCACGTCCACACCGGTGGGAAGCAAGTGTTTTTCAATATTCGCGCAGAGCAGCGTTACGTGGGCACCGCGGCGGCGGAGCTCTCTGGCAATCGCAATTCCCTGTTTCCCAGAAGAGTGATTACCAATATAACGCACCGGATCGATTGGCTCACGCGTCCCCCCGGCAGTAACGAGTGCCCGCATTCCACTCAGGCTCTGTGGCCGCGCAGCAGTCTGGCTAGAAAGCACGTGGGCTGCGATTCGCTGCGGGTCGGGCAGGCGCCCCGCGCCCGAGTCCCCAGAGCTCAACGGCCCGTCGTCTGGATCAATAACTTCCACTCCGCGGCCACGCAGCACCGCAACATTTTCCTGAGTTGCAGCATTGCGCCACATATTAGTGTGCATCGCCGGAGCTAACACCACTCGCACATCGGCGGCGAGCACAGTAGCGGTGAGAAGATCGTCCGCTGTTCCCATCCGGAACTTCGCCAATAGATCCGCGGTCGCCGGGGCTACCACTATCACGTCAGCCCACCGGGCCAGTTCAACGTGGCCAACGCCCGCCTCCGCTTCAAAAACGCCAGTGTGGACCGAACTTCCAGACAGCGCGCGCCACGTTGCGGCGCCCACGAACTCTAAACTCGCGGGCGTTGGCACCACGTGCACTTCGTGGCCCGCTTGCGTAAAGGCCCGTACTAGCGCAGTGATCTTGTAAGCTGCGATCCCAGCGCCAACCCCGACAACAATATTCACGGCCGCGTGTTTTCTGCGCTACTTGGTCTCGACATTCTCTGGATTCTGTTCGAGCATGAGCATGTCCTGCGAGATTTCGCGCAGTGCAATCGAGAGAGGCTTTTCATCTTGCTCCACCGGAACCACCGGGCCAACAAACTGAACCATATTAGATTCCAGCTGCAGGTTATAGGAGTTGATCTGCCGTGCACGACGCGCCGCGAACACTACGAGCGCGTATTTTGAATCAACTTTCTCCATCAAGTCATCAATAGGAGGGTTCGTGATTCCTTCTGGGTGGGCAACAATTCCCGACATTAGTCCTCTTTCAACCTAAACGTACAGATTTCGACTTAAACGTACAAACACGCCAATACTACGTCAGACCCATGACGCTCGCCAAGGCCTGCGCTGTGTCTTCAACCTCGTCATTAACTAAAACGTGGTCGAACTCATCTTTCGCTGCCATTTCAATGCGCGCGGTTTCTAAGCGCGTGCGCATCTGCTCTTCCGATTCTGAGCCGCGGCCACGCAAACGCGCCACCAGTTCATCCCACGAAGGCGGGGCAATGAACACGAACTGCGCGCCCGGCATCTGCGTGCGCACCTGGCGCGCACCCTCCAAGTCAATTTCAAGCAAGGCGGGCCGACCCTGCCGCAAGGCCCGCTCAATTGGGCCGCGGAGCGTACCGTATTTGTGCTTGCGGTGCACCGTCGCCCACTCTAGAAAATCCCCCCGCTCAATCCGGCGGTCAAAATCGTCGCGGGTGATGAAGTGGTATGACCGTCCGTCTACTTCACCTACGCGCGGGCTGCGGGTGGTGGCGGAAATCGATAAATACACCTGCGGGTAGTGCTCAACCAGGTACTTAACTACCGTTCCTTTGCCCACAGCGGTGGGCCCAGCTACGACTGTTAGTGCGGGGCGTTTCCCTTTGCGCCCAGTTGTGTTTTGTGTTGATGCTTCAGTCATAGCGCAATTGTGTCACGTGCCGGGTGTATGTCCACCCGGCACGTCCGTATCCCAGCGGTTTATAACGCCCGTCACCGGGGCGTTCAGATTATTTAGTGGAACCTTTCGATGAGGGCGTTGCGTTGCAGCGCTCCGAGCCCGCGCACGCGCCGGGAACGCGCGATACCAATGCTGTCCAAAATATTCTCAGCGGTGATCGCTCCCACGCGCGGCATGGCCTCTAATAGGGCAGTCACTTTCATTTTCGCAACTGCCTCATCGGTTTCAGCGAGCTCGAACACTTCTGCTAAAGTCATGGTTCTCGCTTTCAAAGCGGCCTTAACTTCAGCGCGTCGCCGCCGCGCTACCGTAGCCTTCTGAAGAGCGGCTCGGCGCTGCTCGTCAGTTAGTTTCGGAAGTGCCATCTTCTTGCCTCCCTAGATGGTGATATTCCCCCTATAGTGAAAACTATATGTCAACCTGGGAACTCTTGGGAGATAAAACGGCGGCTACTTCTACGATAGTGCCGGACAACCGTTGACGGCGTTAACTACCAGTGCCACTCGGACCCTGAAGATTCTCCATCCGACTCGGGGTCTTCGCGAAAATCCGCGGTGTCACCCTGCACAGGACCTTCCCCGCCACTAGCATCCGCTTCCCCAGCAAGCGCGGGCTCATCCTCGGCAGTCACAGCATCTTCCCCACCACAAACAGGTTCTTCCTCATTCGAATATGAGGCTTCGCTCGGCGCATCAAAGGCCGCCGCTAGCGCAGCATCCGCCTGCAACGCCTCGGCTGCATTCTTCCGAATCGCATCCAGCATGGCGTTAACCACACTCGGTGATTCCTCCGTCGACACCTCTTTAACGATCGTCACCGCTTCGTCAATCGCAGTGACATCCGGCACCTCATCATTCCACAAGATTTCCCACGCGCCCACGCGCAGGACCGCCCGGTCCACACTCGGTAGGCGGTCGAACGGACGCGAAGTAGAGTACTGCGCTAACAGATCCTCAATCGTCCCGAGGTGGTCAGCGACCCCCTCAACAATTTCAATCGCGTACTCGGGTAGTGGACTCTGCGCTGCGGTGAGGCGCTGGCGCTGCTGCAATAGGTCACGAATCGCACCGGGCGTGCCCAAGTCCCGCTGCTCGGCTTCAAATAGCGTGTCAACTGCGCGTTTGCGCGCCCGCGTGCGAGACGTGAACCGTGATTTAGTTTTCGAAGACATACTAGGCGTTTACACGTCCCGCGTACTCACCCGTGCGGGTGTCAACCTTGATGCGCGCACCCTCATCCAAGAACAAAGGCACCTGGATTTCGTACCCGGTTTCAAGTGTGGCCGGTTTCGTTCCCGCGTTGGAACGATCCCCCTGCAAGCCCGGTTCCGTGTATGAAATTGTCAGCTCCACCGTCGGGGGCAGTTCAATGTACAGCACGGAGCCTTCGTACATCGAAACGATTGCCGACTGGTTCTCTACCATGTAGTTCTTCAAATCACCCACCGTGTCGCCGGTCACGAGGATCTGATCGTAAGTAGCTGCGTCCATGAACACGTAGTCGTCACCGTCTTGGTACAGGTAGGTCATGTCGCGCCGGTCGACGGTTGCGGTTTCTACCTTCACGCCCGCATTGAACGTTTTATCGATCGTCTTTCCCGACAGCACGTTCTTAATCTTCGTGCGCACAAAAGCCGGGCCTTTACCGGGTTTAACGTGTTGGAACTCCACCACGGACCAGAGTTGGTTATCAATCTTCAACACCATGCCGTTTTTGAGGTCGTTTGTGGTTGCCACGCGTTTTCCCTTCCATTGAAATGAAAATTATTGTTGATTTTAGGATACCGCGCGCCCTGGTATTAGCGCGAATACTCGCTCGGATACGCGCGTTACGCTCAGCCCCGTGGTATCCATTTTGTGTGTCACCAGCGGTTCGTACGCAGTTTCGTACTTTTTCATTAAGTTCGCGAACATGCGTCGGGTGGGTCCCAATCCAGCTGCCCGCGGAGCATTCAAACCAGTGCGCCGAATTAGCTCCTCCAGCTGCGCTGTGAAACCTATGATCACTCCGCCGCGAGATTTAATTTCCTCTAACCGCGCCGCTACTTCCGAATTCAATGGTGCCTGAGGGGGCAGCGCAACCACGCTGGGCTCCGCCAGTGCCTGCAGTGACGCCTGCCTGATGAGCTGCTCGTACCGGGCTTCTCCCCGGTCAATGAGCACGTCGGACACCGCGGTTCCGGCGGCGTCACTGGCGCGCTTTTCAACCGACACGATGGATAGGTCCGGGTGGGTTCGCGCCAGTTCGCGTGCCACCTCCACCACTCCTGCACCCGCCACGCCCAGTAGGACCGCGCGGGGCTGATTCGACTTTGCCGTGTCACTCATCGATTACCTCCATGTTCTTCGCTGCGCGCACTAACACCGCCTTCTCAACAGGCACTACCGTTGGCTGCGCAGGCCCGGCCAACAGTACCATCCGAATGTGCTCCGACCGCACTTTCTTATCCCGCTGCATCAGTTCCAAAACCGCGTCAAAGTTCGTTGTTTTCCAACCCGTTGGTAGGCCCTGGTTGCGTAAGGATTCGCGCTGAACCTCAAGCCACTGCGCAGAACCCAACCCCATTTCTTGGGCCACGTGGGCCGCGTAAACGCAACCAATGGACACGGCTTCCCCGTGGGCGATCGTAAAGTGCTCTAGTACTTCAATCGCGTGCGCCAGGGTGTGTCCATAGTTCAAAATCTCGCGCTCCCCCGCTTCCTTTGGGTCCGCGCCAACTACCCGGGCTTTTACCGAAACAGATTTGGCAATCAACGATTCCAAATGGGAATGCTTCGGGCTAATAATCTCCGCTGCATCATCCAAAATAGACGGATCGGAAATAAAGCCGCATTTAAGCACTTCCCCCATGCCTTCAACCCAATAGCGCCGCGGCAGGGTAGTCAGCAAATCCGTGTCCGCCACCACGCCAATCGGGCTGTGGAACGCGCCCGCCAGGTTCTTGCCCCGACTGGTGTTAACGCCCGTCTTACCCCCTACCGCAGCATCCACCATGGCCAGCAGCGAAGTGGGCACGTGCAGGACATCGATACCGCGCAGCCACGTGGCAGCCACGAAACCTGCCAGGTCGGTAACGGCGCCGCCGCCGACCGATACGATCAAGTCCTCCCGACCTAACTGCACGTCCGCCGCTCGGTCCCAGGCTTGTGCAAGTACCGCCGTGGTTTTCGCGGCCTCCCCGTCCGGTACCTCCAGGTAGTGCACGCGCATGCTCGGCTCCAGGTGCTCCCCAACTCGCTGCGCGTACGCCCGCGTGGACTTTGTGTGCATCACCAGGGCGCGGCCGCCGCGCGCGTAATCAGACACGCAGCTCAAGGTACCGCTCCCCACTGACACGGAGTAGTCGCGTTCGCCGCGAACCCTTATCTGCTTCATGCTCCCAGCCCTTCTGCAACCAGCTCGGCCCTCTGCGCTAGTGTGCTCCACCAGTATTATCCCGCGGTTCAAAGTCTGCCTCCGCCACCAGCCGCGCAAACAGCCTTTGGGCATGCACGTGCGCTGGCCGATCGTCCACCTTGAGGTGCAGATTCGCGCACTGCCGGTACCACTGGGTGCGCCGGCGTGCGATCGAGCGCAAGCTTTGTTCCGCCCCATCGCTCAGCAGTGGCCGGTGGGCAGTGCCGTCAATGCGGCGCAGCGCCTCGGGTACCTCAACGTCTAAAAACACTACTGCATTGCCCCGCCCAGCGGCTTCCATCAAGTCGCGGCGGTTACAGGGCGTCTCTACCACGCCCCCTCCGGTCGCGATCACGCAGTCGCCGCGGCTCAACCATTCGCGCAAGCAGTTCGCTTCAACTTCGCGGAAACAGTCTTCACCTCGCGCAAAAATCTGCGCAATCGACGTTCCAGCGCGCCGCTGAACTTCCTCATCCAAATCTACAAACTCCCAGCGCAGCAACGCCGACAATGCCTTGCCCACACTGGACTTACCGCTGCCCGGCAGGCCAATCAGAATAATACTCACGGCTGCAGGCGCGCCCTTGTTTCGCGCACGTATGAATCCATCGCCATGCGGATACGGTCCACGGTGGTGCCGCCAAACATTTGCGTTACCGCATTGGCCAATACCAGCGCCACCATCGCCTCCGCGATCACCGCAGCCGGTACCACCGCGCACGTATCCGACCGCTGATGCAGCGCCTTCGTAGCTGTGCGGTTTTCTAAATCAATGGTGTGCAACGCGTGGGGAACGGTAGAGATCGGTTTGAACCCAACACGCGCCACTAGTGGCTCACCGTTGCTCATTCCCCCTTCTAAACCACCGGCGTGGTTCGTCGGGCGGTAAGCACGCTCGTCAACCAAGATTTCGTCGTGCGCGCGCGACCCCCGGGTCTGCGTTTGCGTTAGGCCATCGCCGATCTCCACGGACTTCGCTGCTTGGATCGACATGAGTGCTTGCGCCAGCTGCCCGTCCAACCGCTGATCCCACTGCGTGTAAGTGCCCAGCCCCGCGGGCACGTTGAACGCCACCACTTCAACTACCCCGCCGACCGTGTCACCACTGCGTTTCGCCCCATCAATTTCCGCTCTGAACCGCGCCGCCGTTGCCGCGTCAACACACCGCACATCACTGGCCTCAACTGCCTTCGCGTCCCTCAGCGTTAGCGTCCGTGCAGACGCGGATTCCTGGCCGACCTGCACCACGTGGCCCAGAACCTCAATCCCGGCCACCTGACGGAGAAACTGGCGCGCTACCTCACCCAGCGCAACCCGCATCGCGGTTTCGCGCGCGCTTGAGCGCTCCAGCACATTGCGAGCGTCCTCATGCGCATATTTCAACATGCCAGGCAGGTCCGCGTGGCCGGGACGGGGCTGCGTAAGCCGCTTATTGCGCGCCACTTCGCGCTCATCACCCGTCCCTGCGTCAATCATGAGGTCCTTGGGATCCACCGGGTCCGAGGACATGACGGTGCGCCACTTCGGCCATTCCGAGTTCGCCACTTCGATTGCAATCGGTGAGCCCAAGGTGCGGCCGTGACGCACCCCAGAGAGCAAACGCACCCGGTCTTGTTCGAACTTCTGCCGCGCTCCTCGCCCGTAACCGATGCGTCGGCGCGCCAACGCACCCTCGATATCCGCACTAGTGATTGCTAGACCCGCGGGCACGGGGTCAATAATCCCCACCAGAGCTTCACCATGCGATTCCCCGGCTGTTATCCAACGCATCATGCCCCCAGTGTTTCACATCGCGATTACGCGAGCCCAAACACTCCGGATTGCGCCAACACGTCCGCGCCGGTCCACGCGGATCTACGCGCCCGGGTCCACGCAAACTCAGGCACTTCGGTACCACGCGAGCTCGCGCGCCTCAGGGGCATTAGAATGACGCGATCGTTCCAGACCCCATCAGCCAGATCAACGCGGCCCCTGAAATCATCGCCGGCCCGAACGCCACCGTGTCTGTTAACCGGGCTTTACGAGCCACGAGCAGCACGCACGCGTATACACCGCCGATCACGAAACCGGTGACCAGACCTCCGAACGCGGTACCTGCCGAGTACAATCCAAGCCAAGCACCGAGCAGTGGGGCCAGTTTAATATCGCCGCGCCCAACGCTGCCGCCTAGGGATCGCACTACGAACAGGGGAAGGAACCACACGAGCGCGCCCACAGCGACGTTGAACAGCAGTTCCGCTAAATGCACTTCTTGCCACGCGTGGACCACGCCGATCACCGCGCCAACAGCAAGCAGGCCCGCACCGATTACCGTCAATGCATTCGGTAGTTTCTTCACCGTCCCATCCACCAGCAGGTGCATCGCGAGTACACCGCTGAGCGGCAGAGTCACCGTCAAAAACGGGTCAGTGAAGCCAGCGAATAAAACCGCGGCTTCCACCAGCGCCGTCAAGTACACCAAATGTGACGCCGCCGGAGTCGGTAATCCGTGGGGTTCAAAATAACGCGCCAGCAGCCTCGGCCCGCGCATCCCAGCCCAAATAACTACAGCCAAGCCCAACGCGCACGCACACGCGTACCAAATGATTTGCGCGCTCAACTGTTCCTCCCCACATGATCTATCGCGGCGTCCATCGCCTGCCGCATTGCGCTAATATCCGGTGACTTCCCAGTCATAAGCTCAACTTGCTGAACCGCCTGATGCAGCAGCATCTCGTGGCCCGACACCGCCCGAGCGCCCCGCGCGTGAGCCTGCGTAGCCAATGCAGTCGGCCAATCCTCATACACCACATCCAACACGGTCGCGCCCGGTTGGAACGGAGCATCCGCCCACTCGTTAGCCACCGACCTCGGCACCGTCGAAATCACCACATCCGCGCGAGCCATAACCTCAAGGGCTTGACGGCGATTACGCCACGGCACGTGCCCAGTCGACACTCCCATCCGGTTTTCCGCCAAAGTAATCGAACCGAGACCACCGAAACTGCGTGCAATCGTCCAGATTTCCCGTGCTCCCAGCTGCCCTAACGCGGCGAGCGCGGAAGACGCGGTGGCCCGGCCACCCACAATAACCGCGGTTTCGTAGTGGCCCTGCTCGTGCTGAACTGCCTGCACGATCCCGTGCACATCCGTGTTGAACCCCGCTAGCACTCCGGCGGATGGCACCACGGTATTCACCGCTCCTACTGCTTCCGCAAGCGGCTCAACCGCATCCAAAACCCCAATGATCGCCTGTTTAAGCGGCATCGTGACAGCGCACCCCAGAAAACTCTTGGGCCGCGACTGCACCCACTGCGGCAACAGTTCAGCAGTGACGTCAACGGCTTCGAACTCGTGGTCTAACCCCAAGCTCGCGTAAGCTGCGCGGTGCAAAACCGGTGACAAACTGTGCGCCACCGGATGTCCAATCACATACCCACGCATCTAGTTCTTACCCTCATCGGCACTTAGCACTTACCTTTATTTGCCGAGCACCAGTCTTGCAGCTTCTTCTGTGCCTGCTCATGCTCTTCCCTGGTGTTCGTGAAAATCGTTTCCCCTGAATCCAGATTAACGGTCACGAAATACAACCACTTTCCCTTCGCGGGTTCCAGCGTTGCTTCAATCGCATCCTCGCTGGGCGCCGCAATTGGCCCGGGGGAAGCCCTTTGTGTTTGTACGTGTTGTATGGGGAATCGACCTTCAGGTCGTCGAGCGAAGGCACCCCACTTTGCCGGCCCAACGCGTAGTTGACCGTGGAGTCCATTTGCAACAGACCCGCAGTCTGCCCCCCGGTATCTGCCAACCGGTTGTCGATTACGCGCGCCACTTGCGGCAAGTATTTCTTAATATTTACTTCCCGCTCCAGAATGGAAGCCTTAATTAACAGTTCTTCCTGTTTGTCTTCGGGCACGTTGTAGTTACTGAGGGTCTCTTTCGTTTTATCCACCATCTGTTTGAGCACGGACTGCACCGAGTCGTCCTGATGGACCTCGTAGGAACCCGGGCTGAGCCAGCCTTCCGAGTTTCCGTTCGCAACTTTCGGTAGCCCCAGTGCCTGCGCGTCCCTCATCGCGTCTTTAACTGTTTTCTCGTCGAAATTCGCAAACGACGCGAGCCGCTGCGCGATCAAGTCGTTACTCATCCCGGGGGATACTGTGACAGCGTTCGAGCTGCGTTTCGTATCGTCAAGTAGTGCCGCGACCGCGTCCACCGCGCGCATCTGCTTCTTCATCTGGTAGGTTCCCGGTTTCACCGTGGCGGCCGCTGCGTTATCGTTCCAGGCTTTCAAGAACGCATCCTGGGTCTTCACAATATTCTTTTCCACCATGTTCGCGCCAATAATGGTGCCCGAATCCCCCGGGTTTACTACAAACTGCACTTCCCCAGTTCCAGGCCCCGCATAATCAGTAGACTCTTGAGGGGTTTTACCGCCCCACACGGCATTGAGCGCAAAGTACAAGCACACCGCCAAAATCGCTACCACAACCCCAATGATGAGGCCCGTGCGGATCTTCCGGTTGCGCCGGCGTTTGCGCACGCGCGCCCGTTCGGCTTCCAATCGCCTGGACCGCAAGCCAGTTGTGGTGGTTAGATGTTCCCCGTTGCGAGCAAAACGCGGGTCCGTGCTTCGCGCACCCGGTGGGGTTTGCTGCGAGGCACGCGCCCGAGCCCGCTCCCGCCGGGTTGGGAACGGGGAGCGTGACGGTTCCGCGTTCCGTGATCTGTTGGGACCACGGTTTTGCCTCGCGTTGTTGTTTGCGCTCTCGTTCACGGTACTTTAACTCCCTGCGGGTCGGCCGCGGCTGATGGTCTCCCCCGGCTCTTTACCCGTTCTGCGTTCAATTTCAATAGCCTGTTCCAAAATTACGGTGGCTGCAACTTGGTCTACTTTATCTTTGCGTCGGCGATTATCAATTCCAACGGCTGCCAGCTGCTCGTGCGCCGTGGAAGTCGTTAACCTTTCGTCCACCATACACACTCTTAGCTGCGGACAGGCTGAGCCCAGTTTATGCGCAAACTTGCGGGCAGACTTCGCGGACGCGCCGCTGGCGCCACTGAGGTGTTTAGGTAGCCCCACCACGATTTCAATGGCCGCCAGTTGCTCCGCCAGGTCCGCGATCTGGTCGATGTCTTCGCCCCATTTACTGCGGGCCACGGTTTCGTGTGGGAGGGCAAACCGACCCTGTGGATCGGTTACGGCTACGCCAATGCGCGCCGCGCCGTAGTCAACGCCGATGCGCACCCCTGGTCGCATTGAGTGTGCGGTCACGACTGTTCGAGAGCCCGTTGGGTCGCGGCTACGGCGGCGTCGATGTTGTCTTTGCGTTGCCCACCGCCTTGAGCGATGTCGTCGCGGCCACCGCCACCACCACCGAGTTCTTTGGTGGCGATGCGCACGAGCGCGCCCGCTTTAGCGCCGGCATCCCGAGCCGCCTGGTTGGTAGCCACCACCGCCTGGGGTTTGTCGTTCACCACGCCAATCCCAACGATTACGGCCGGTTCACTCTCTCCCATCCGCTCGCGCATGTCCAGCACCAGGTGGCGCAGCGCATCCGCGGAGGGAACTTCCCCAAGGTTCTTCACAACCGTGGTGTAGCCGCCCAGGCGGCGCGCGGTCTTAATCAGCTCTGGGGCGCGGGCCAGCAGCTGCGCTTCGCCAAGCTTCGCCAGCTCTTTTTGCGCATCCTTGAGCCGCTTGAGAGTTTGTTCCAAACGAGTGGGCAGTTCCTCTGGTTTGCCCCCCATCAGCGCGGATAAGCGAGATACGAGTGCGTGTTCTTTCGCTTGGAAGTCGTACGCACCATCCCCAACGAGCGCGTCAATCCGCCGCACGCCCGACCCGATAGACGATTCCCCCAGCACCGCGATGCGGCCAATATGGCCCGTGGTGGGCACGTGCGTGCCGGCGCACAGTTCGAGGGACCACCCGTCCCCAATGTTCACCACGCGCACTTCCCGCCCGTATTTTTCGCCAAACAACGCCATCGCCCCCAGGGCTTTTGCGTCGTCAATATCCATGATGGAATCCGAGATCGTGAGGTTGTCAGCCAGCCGATCGTTCACGCGCGACTCGATTGCCTCCATCTGATCTGCCGGCACCGCTGCAGGGTTACGGAAGTCGAACCGTAATCTGGAGGGCGCGTTTTCGGACCCAGCTTGCGTCGCTCCCTCTCCGACGTATTCGTGAAGGGCCTTGTGGATCATGTGGGTTGCGGTGTGTGCCCGCGCGATTGCGAGGCGGCGATGTTGATCTATCTGTGCCACGCACTTGTCATCTAGGGCGAGCACTCCCTCGATTAGGCGGCCGCGATGCACGCTCAGGCCTTTGACGGGTGCTTGCACGTCATCGACCTCAAAAATGCCCCCGCCCGCGGTGCGGATTATGCCATGGTCGGCTAGTTGCCCACCCATTTCCGCGTAGAACGGGGTTTTATCCAAAATAACTTCGACGCTCCCCGGTTCGGTCACAACCGGTGCGGGCACACCATCTTTGACGAGCCCCACGATGCGCGACTCAGTCTTCCAATCGGTGTACCCCAGGAACTGGGATCCACCCCCGAGCTTGGCCTGGAAGTCATGGTAGATACGCGAATCTACGTGCCCCGATTTCTTCGCCAGCGCATCGGCCCGCGCCCGCTGTTTCTGCTGTGCCATGAGGGCGCGGAAGCGCTCCTCATCCACTCCCACGCCCTGTTCACGCGCCATTTCCAACGTGAGGTCAATCGGGAACCCGTACGTGTCGTGTAACGTAAAGGCTTCGTCTCCGCTGAGTAAACCACTGCCGGATTTCTTAGCGGATTTCACGGCCGTATCCAATATTGTGGTGCCCGCTGTTAGCGTGCGGCGGAACGCTTCTTCTTCCCCGTATGCCACGTCTGCGATGCGGTCCCAGTTGGTTTCAAGTTCCGGGTACGTTGCTTTCATCGCGTCTCGCGAAATCGGCATGAGGGTGGGGAGCGTTGCGGTATCCACCCCAAGCAGCCGCATGGAACGAACAGCGCGGCGAATCAACCGGCGCAGCACGTAGCCGCGGCCATCGTTACCAGGGATTACACCATCATTAATCAGCATCATCGCGGAACGAACATGGTCACCCACAATTCGCATACGCACGTCATCTTCCGGGTCTCCACCACCTTCGTAAACGCGGCCAGAAAGCTTCTCTGCTGCCGTGATCACCGGGCGCACCTGGTCGATTTCAAACATGTTCGCCTTGTCTTGCAAAACGAAGGCTAAGCGTTCTAGGCCCGCGCCCGTATCAATCGCTTTCTCATCGAGCTCACCGAGCAGCGGGTAGTCCTTCCCCGTTCCCTCGCCTCGCAAGAACTGATCGAACACTAGGTTCCACAGTTCCAAGTAGCGGTCGCCACCCGGATCCACGGTGCCACCCACGGCCTCAGGGCCATAAGCGGGGCCGCGATCGTAATGCCACTCCGCACACGGGCCCGCCGGACCGGGCTGGCCAGTGTCCCAAAAAATGTCTTCTCGCGGCAGGCGAACAATATGCTTCGGGTCCATCCCAATCTTGTTGGTGAGCAGGTCGTAAGATTCCTTATCCTCATCCCAGATTGTCACCCACATGCGGTCGCCGTCCAAACCGTAATTGCCGTCATCGACGGACCCGGTCAGCAGCTCCCACGCGAAATCTATCGCGCCTTCTTTGAAGTAGTCTCCGAACGAGAAGTTACCGTTCATCTGAAAGAACGTGCCATGACGCGTGGTGCGCCCGACGTTGTCGATGTCGTTGGTGCGCACGCATTTTTGCACCGAAGCTGCGCGCGGCCACGGGGCTTTTTCCGTGCCCACAATGTAGGGGATAAACGGGACCATCCCCGCGATCGTGAACAGTACAGATGGATCCGGGGACACCAGCGGGACGGATGGAACGATCTCGTGACCGTGGCGGCGGAAGTAATCGTTCCACCGCTTAGCAATTTCAGCGGTACGCATCAAAGCCTCTTCTTCACAGGATTAACTACTGGCAACAGTTTACCCGCCGCAGCGCCCGGGAATAAACACGACCTGACTGCGGCTCATCTATGCGAGCGCGCCCCGTGGAACCATCCAGTTCCCCGGGGCGCACCGGCGTTAAAGCTTAGCGTGAGTAGTACTCAACGACCAGCTGGTCTTCACAGATCACGGGTACTTCCACGCGCTCTGGTTTACGAACCAGTTTGGCGCGCAGCTTCTCCAAGTCCACCTCCAGGTACGGGGGGACTGCGGGCAGCACATCACGGTGCACACCCGATGCGGCGATCTCAAACGGCACCGTCGTCTGCGACTTCGGCTTCACCTGAATCGTCTGGCCCGGCTTCACACGGAACGAGGGGCGATCCACAATCTTGCCGTCCACTAGGATGTGGCGGTGCACAACCACTTGGCGTGCCTGCGCGATCGTGCGGGCAAAACCGGAACGCAAAACGAGCGCGTCCAGGCGGGTTTCGAGGTGCTCAATCAGGTTGGAGCCCGTGCGTCCCTCTTGCCGCTTCGCTTCGTCGAAAGCCCGACGCATCTGCGCCTCGCGGATACCGTACTGGGCGCGCAGACGCTGCTTTTCCTTCAGACGCACCGCGTAGTCGGACTCTTGCCGGCGGCGGGCGCGGCCGTGCTCACCCGGACCGTATGGGCGGCGCTCAAAGTAACGCGCTGCTTTCGGGGTGAGTGGAATCCCGAGGGCGCGTGAGAGACGCACCTGACGGCGAGAACGATTTGCCATAAAAATACCTGCTTCTTTCCGTTACGAATCGTCACTGATACTTTTGCATCAGTTACGGGGCCACCTCCGTAGGGGTTTCCTACTTGGGCTAAGACCCCAGGGTTGCCTTAGGCGAGCAACTTGAACATCTTAACGCATCTTGAGGCGGTTTTTCACCTTCGCTAACCGCTTGGTGATGCGTTCCTCATATCCGTTCTGGGTTGGGTGGTAATACTCCGTGCCTTCGAGTTCGTCGGGTAGGTATTGTTGCGCAGCGATCGCGTTGGGTTCGTCGTGTGCGTAAATGTAACCTTCCCCATGTTTGAGGCGCTTGGCACCACTGTAGTGCGCATCCCGCAGGTGTGGGGGAACCACCCCGGTGCGACCGTGGCGAATGTCGCCTATCGCCCGGTCTATCGCCCGGTATGCGGCATTGGATTTGGGGGCGCAAGCCACGGCAATCACCGCTTGCGAAAGGATTATCCGCGCCTCCGGCATCCCCACCATCGCCACCGCCTGCGCCGCCGCAACCGCGGTTTGCAGGGCGCTTGGGTCTGCCATCCCCACGTCTTCACTGGCGCAGATCATGATGCGCCGGGCGATGAACCGCGGGTCCTCCCCCGCTTCGCACATGCGCGCCAGGTAGTGCACGGCCGCATCCACGTCAGAGCCGCGCATGGACTTAATGAATGCGGATGCAACGTCGTAGTGCTGGTCTTGGTCGTAGCGCACCATTGCCGTGGAGGCGGCGTCGGACACGATTTCGGGCGTGATCGCGTTTAGCCCACCGTCGTCCGCTGCCCCGGCTGCAGCCTCCAAGATTGTGAGGGACCGGCGTGCATCCCCGCCCGATAGGCGCACGATCATTTCTTTCGCGTTCGAATCCAGTGTGTAGCGCCCATTTAGCCCGCGCTTACTCGCCAGGGCCCGGTCGATGAGGTTCGCGATGTCGTCTTCACTGAGCGGTTGCAGCGTCAGCAGGATAGAGCGCGACAGCAATGGGGATATCACGGAGAAAGACGGGTTCTCCGTGGTTGCGGCCACGAGGGTTACCCACCCGTTTTCAACCGCGGGCAGCAGGGCATCTTGCTGCGACTTCGAGAACCGGTGGACCTCGTCAATAAACAGTACTGTTTCTTGCCCAGACGTGGTGAGGCGACGGCGCGCTCCCGTGATTACGGCGCGCACTTCTTTCACCCCGGCGGACACTGCGGATACTTCCTCAAAATGCCGCCTTGAAGACCGGGCCACCAGGTACGCAAACGTGGTCTTCCCCACGCCAGGTGGGCCCCACAGGATCACGGAAGAAACGGCTCGGTTCGGATCCGCCGGTTCCAGTAGCCGGCGTAGCACCGAACCGTCCGCCAATAAGTGGGACTGGCCCACTACCTCATCGAGTTCGCGCGGACGCATCCGCACCGCCAGGGGCGCGTTCGTTTGCGTGACAGGCACGCCCGCATCGTCAATACCGGCAGCCTCAAAAATATCCATATTCTAATTGTCTAGAACAAATCAGCCGATCCTGCACATTCTGACAATAAGATTCTGGCCTGCACGGGGTAAATCGGCCTGCTTCGAAAGTGTGTTTAGAACAGCTCAGTGGAGCCCGCGCCTTCGCGGACCACTACGGGGGATCCATCGGTGAAGTCCACCACGGTCGTGGAACCTTCGTGGCCAACGGGGCCGCCGATCACGGTGTCAACCTGTTTTCCGACCGCTTCGAAAACCTCTTCCGGGTTCCACATGGCGTCTTCGTGGCCCGGCAGAATCAGGGTGGAGCACAGGAGGGGCTCGCCCAGTTCCTCCACGATTGCTTGCGTAATCTTGTGGTCAGGAATCCGTACGCCCACCGTGTGCTTCTTCTTATTTAACGTCATGCGGGGAATCTCTTTAGTGCCACGCAAAATAAACGTGTACGGCCCGGGTGTCAATGCCTTAATGGTGCGGAACGCCTTATTGTCAACGATCACGAGGGAGCCGAGTTGGGAGAAGTTGTGGCACAGGAACGAGAAGTTGTGCTTTTCATCTAGATCCCGAATCTGTCGAATCACGTCCATGCCATCTTTATTGGCCATTGCCGTGGCAATTGCGTACCCAGAATCGGTGGGTAACGCGATGGTACCCCCATTTCGGAGCGTGTCCACGACGGACTTGACTAGACGGGTTTGCGGGTTCTCGGGGTGAATCTCTACGTATGCCATGTGCTTATTCTAACAAGACCTGACCGAGAATGTGTCCAAGAACACGTCTCGATCAGGTCTTATTGGTAGGCGACCTAGCGGTCTTAGTCAGCGACTTATCGCGTGAATTACCGGGCGACTTATCGGCTGACTTATCCGGTGAGTTACCGGGGATAAACCAAAATACTAGGCTTGCTCCTGCGCTTCGTCCTCGTCATCTTCAGGCACGTAGTCGACTCCCGCTTCCTCCCGCTGCTGCGGGGTGATCGGAGCCGGCGCCTGCGTGAGCGGATCGTAACCGCCGCCCGACTTGGGGAAGGCAATCACATCGCGAATCGAATCGGACTTGGTGAGTAGCGAAACGATGCGGTCCCACCCGAAGGCGATCCCGCCGTGCGGAGGTGCACCAAACTTGAACGCGTCCAGCAAGAATCCGAACTTCTCCTGGGCTTCTTCCTCCCCGATTCCCATCACTTTAAACACACGCTCTTGCACGTCGCGGCGGTGAATACGGATCGACCCACCACCGATTTCGTTACCGTTACACACGATGTCGTACGCATACGCCAGCGCGTTGCCCGGATCCTCCTCGAACCGGTCAATCCAATCTGGGTTCGGTGACGTAAACGCGTGGTGCACCGCCGTCCACTTCGAGTGCCCCACCGACACGTCATCGTCCATCCCCGCGGGTTTAAACAGTGGTGCATCCACCACCCACACGAACGACCACGCGTCTTCATCTATCAAACCGGTGCGCCGCCCAATCTCGAGGCGCGCCGCGCCCAGCAGCGCGCGGGACTCATCCACACCTCCGGCAGCAAAGAAAATACAGTCCCCCGGATTTGCTCCCGTAGCAGCCACTAAGCCGTCGCGTTCTGCCTCAGAAATATTCTTCGCAACCGGCCCCCCAAGGGAACCATCATCCGCAACCGTTACGTACGCCAAGCCCTTAGCTCCGCGGGAACGCGCCCATTCTTGCCACTTATCGAACGTGCGCCGCGGTTGTGACCCACCCCCGGGCATCACCACAGCCCCCACGTACGGGTTCTGGAACACTCTGAACGGCGTGTCCTTGAAGTACTCCGTCAAGTCCGTAATCTCCAAACCGAACCGCAGGTCCGGCTTGTCGGAACCGTACTTTTCCATCGCCTCTTTATAAGTCATGCGCGGAATCGGGGTCTTGAGGTCATAGCCAATCAACGCCCAAATCTCGCGCAAAACCGCTTCCGCAACCTCGATCACATCGTCTTGTTCAACGAAAGACATTTCGACGTCCAGCTGCGTGAACTCCGGTTGCCGGTCCGCGCGGAAGTCCTCGTCGCGATAGCAGCGGGCAATCTGGTAGTACTTCTCCATCCCCGCGACCATCAAAAGCTGTTTAAATAGCTGCGGTGACTGCGGCAGCGCGTACCAGCAACCCGGCGCCAGGCGGGCGGGCACCAGGAAGTCCCGCGCCCCCTCAGGGGTAGAACGCGTGAGCGTCGGAGTTTCAATCTCCACGAATCCGCGCTCATCCAAAACCCGGCGGGTTGCTTGCGACACTTTAGAACGCAACCGCAGCGCATGCTGTGCGGGGGCGCGACGCAAATCCAGATACCGGTACTTCAACCGGGTTTCCTCACCAACTTTGCCCGCGTCATCCGCGTGGCTAGACACCTGGAACGGCAGGGGCGCCGCCGTATTCAAAATCTCAATGTCGTCCCCAAGAACCTCAATCTCCCCGGTCGGCAAGTTCGGATTCTCGTTACCTTCGGGCCGGCGCGACACCGCCCCGGTTACCCGCAACACGAACTCACTGCGCAGCAGGTGCGCTACCTTCTCGTCGCGCACCACCACCTGCGCGATTCCCGACGCGTCCCGCAGATCCACGAAAACCACACCACCGTGATCTCGACGCCGATCCACCCAACCGCAAATCGTCACCGTTTCGTCTAATTTTGACGCGTTCAAAGTACCAATGTCGTGCGTTCGTAGCATCGATATCCTTCCAAGTTTTCGTTGCATTCCCCGCGAGACAGGCGGGCGCAACACCATCTTAAACCGCGACTCGGCGCCCACGAAAACGCATCCGCGGGTGTCACCGAATTCACAGCCGGCACGCTAGCTATCAAACGCATTTCCCGTTACCGTAAAAACTGGCGAACCTCCGGTGTGTAGCTACCAGTTAAACGAACGTCCATTCCAAACATAGCGACCATGGATAGTCGGTAGCGGCGTGTGTGTTGTGGGGGTAACGCCCCGAAGAGAAGTTGGATTTTAGTTATCTTGGAAAATACCGTACGTTTCGCTGACCTGAACCTGCCTGCGCCCATCATGAGCGCCATCGAAAAACTGGGGTTCGAAACCCCAACCCCCATTCAAGCTGAAGCCATTCCACCGCTTTTAGACGGCCGCGACATCGTTGGCGTAGCCCAAACGGGCACGGGGAAAACCGCTGCGTTTGGCCTGCCCATGCTCGCCCACCTCGATCCGAGCGAACCGCGAGTCCAAGCCATCGTGCTGGCCCCCACCCGCGAACTGGCCGTGCAAAGCGGCGACGCGATCGCATCTTTCGCCGCGGACCTGCCGGACATTACGGTGGTAACCGTATACGGCGGAGCGCCCTATCCACCGCAGATCCGCGCCCTCAAAAATGGCGCCCAAATTGTGGTGGGCACCCCGGGGCGGATAATCGACCTGATCGAAAAAGACGTTCTGCACCTAGACCAAGTGAAGGTTCTCGTGCTCGATGAGGCCGATGAGATGCTCCGCATGGGATTTGCAGAAGACGTGGAAACCATCGCTTCTGCCGCGCCGCAACCCGGAGAGCGCATTACCGCACTATTCTCAGCCACCATGCCACCGGCGATTCAACGAGTCGCCCAGCAGCACCTGATTGAGCCGGTACGCGTCGAAATCGCCCCGCAGTCCTCCACCGTCGACACCGTGGAACAGACCTACGCTATCCTCGGTTTTCGACACAAAAAAGAAGCGTTAGCACGCGTACTCTCCACCGCCGACACGGACGCAGCCATAGTGTTCGTCCGCACCCGCGTGGACGTGGACGACGTGTCTTCCGACCTGACACGGCGCGGTTTCAAAGCCTCCGGCCTGTCCGGAGACGTGTCCCAAGCTGAACGGGAACGCATCATCGCTCGGCTGCGCGACGGATCCCTCGACGTCCTCGTCGCAACCGACGTGGCTGCACGCGGACTAGATGTGGAACGTATTGGCCTAGTCGTTAACTACGACGTACCGCGTGAAGCAGAAGCCTACGTGCACCGGATTGGCCGCACTGGGCGAGCTGGCCGCACCGGCCGCTCCCTCACATTCTTCACCCCGAAAGAACGCTTCCGCCTCAAGCAAATCGAGAAACTCACCGGCACGCACATGACTCAGGCAGGGATCCCAACCCGGCGGGACGTGGCGTCTCACACGGGGAAACAGCTGCTGGCGGAGGTGGCGCCGCGCTTGGAACGCGGCCACCTCGACCTGTACGAAGAACTGCTCGAAACCGTAACTCAGCAACTCGGCTTAGATTACCCGCAGGTCGCCGCGGCACTGCTGGCAAACGCTGTGGGTGACACCGGACAGAACCGCGGCGCGGCGCAACACGCGGATGAAGACTTCGCGAACGGCAGTTTCGAAACCGGTGGGAAAAAACGCAAAGGCCGCGGATCACGTGCCGGCACACGCATGGAACCAACCGGCAGTGGAAAACGCTACCGCGTAGAAGTTGGCCGCAAAGATGGAGTGAAACCCGGGGCGATTGTCGGCGCAATTACCGGTGAAGCCGGGTTGTCGGGCGACGATCTGGGGCGCATTGAAATCTTCCCCACGTTCTCGCTCGTGGATATCGCCGGTGAACTCCCCGCGTCGGCGCTACGCAAAATTGCCCGCGCCACCGTTGCGGGCCGCCGGCTGCGGATCCGCGAAGACACGGGGCCAGAACCCAACGATTCTACTCACAGGAAGCACCGCGGGAAGTCAAAATCGTTTTCTGACCGTGGGGGCCGCGGGTTTGACCGCAACGCCCACCGGGCAAAACGGCGGTCGTTCAAAAACGGTCGGCGCTAACGCTGTAGCGTGCTGATTGCCGACGCGATCCGCTGCTGGCGTTCCTCCTCGGTGCGCAGCGGTTCCCACACGCGCACCCGCACGAGGGTTTCCAACTCTTCGCGCAGTTGGTTGGCAGCGCGTTTACCCGCCCGCCGCGCAGCCACCCTCATGCACATATAAGAACAGGCGGCAACCAACAGGGTCCACGCGAGGCCGCTAAGTAGCAGCCACGTGGGAATCGGCACTATCCCGTATTTAGGTACCCCAATGTCGATTAGCAAAACGGCGCGGGCAAGGACAGTGCCCAGCAGCCACAGACCACCCACGGCGGCGACTATCCATCCCACCCACTGCAAGGCGTTGAAAGCACGCCACCAGCCGCGCCTATTGGGAAGGTGGTAATCGGTCTGCGCGGTCACTTCGCTCATCTGGTCAATCAGTTCGGTTTCACTGCCAGCGCTGGCGAGCAATTTTTCCCCAGATGCGCGGCCTCAAGTCTGTGTACGTGGCCAGTACCGACCGCATTGCTTGCGACAGTCGCGCCCGGGCCGCCGGATTTCCCCCTGGCTCCACTGCCCCTAATTTGAGGTCCTTGAGGGGATCGTGGGTGAATCGGCGGGCGATTCTAAACGGGAGCCAATGGCAGTACCGACCGGCCCGGTAACGGTAAGCCCCGGCAACGCGGCGGCTCAACGCGGGCGCGTCCATGGCTTCGCCCGCAGCTTTGGTTATCTGCGTGGGCAGCGCCTGCGCGTCAACTGGTTCAATCTCTTGCTCATCCGCCAGCCGGTCGGCCAATAAATCAGTGGCTTCTTGCAAATCTGCGTGCATCCGTTGACCCCGTTTTGCGGCTAGGCGAGCCACGTCGTGCAGGTGCATGCGCAGCTGGCGCGTGCCCTCCCCGGAACGCGCCGAGGTCAACACAATGCGCGCTCCCGTTACCCCATCGTTTTTTACTAGCCGCTCCAGATCAGCCCGCACCTGCTCACTTTGCTCCGCCGTCATGGTGTCGGCGTGCGTTAGAATCACCACGGTGTCGCGCGAGTGTTTGGCAAACCGTTTAATGAACTGGTTGTGAAGCACGTCGTCGGCGTATTTCTGCGGGCTAGTCACCCACACCATCACGTCCACGCGTTGCAGCAGCCGCTCCACGAGCGCGCGGTTTTTACGGTCGATCGAATCAATGTCCGGCATGTCGACCACAATCACGTTTTCCGCAACCGTTTGCTCCGCCGGAACCAACACCCGGTCTTTGATCTGCATCCAGTCGAGCAGTTCCCCCGCCTCTTCTTTAGGGGCGCACGCCGCCAGCGGGGCGGTGGTGGTGGGGCGCTGATACCCCACCGTCGCCAGATCCGCTTTGAAGATCTGGTTGAACACACTGGATTTACCTACCCCCGTTGCCCCCAGCAACGCCACCACCGCGTAATCGGCCGACAGTGCGGCGCGTGCCCGCAAGTTGCGGTTCAGCTGGCGTAGGCGCCGTTCATCCTCCGCAAGCAGGTCACCGTCCAGTTCCTCCACGATCCCGTTCAACACTTTGGTTTTCATGAGGGGATTCGTGCCGCCCCACCGTTCAAACAGTCGCATTATCCCTCCGTCCACTCGCGGCGTGCCCGCGCCAGTGCCTGCTGGATTTCGCTTGAGGAAACGAGGTCTGGAAGCGCATCTGTAAGCGGTTCCATGGCTCGTTCCAGTGCGCGGCTCATCTGCGTTTTCAATGCTCCGTGCGCCCGTTGCGTCATTGCCGCTACCGCTGCGTCACCGAACACGGCTTCGAGCACGCGTTGAGCAACTATGCCCGTTGCACCCGCCACCGTAACTTCAGCACCGGTTAGCCCGCCAGTGGAGGCGAACAGGACAATAATCAGCGCCAAGCCCAGAAGGTTCACACCGAATGCGAGCATACGGGCAGACGTTTTCTTGTTCGCCCCCTGGCGTTTAATCAAGTCCACAACCGCGCGTTCCCAGTTCTTTACAGCTGCGCGGGCCTCATGCTGTAACTTTTCTTGGGAAAGCGGAACTACCTGCGCTTCAAAGGGGCGCATCGCCGGATTTGCACGCCAAGTGGTGCGAGCATGCTGCACTGCGCGCGCCAGTTCGTCGCAAATTATTGTGCTCAAGTTAGAGCCGAGAATCTCTTTCACTTCGTCTGCGCGCGCGTTCCGCCCGGTGAAAAACCCGCTCACCCGCGATTTTACCCGCGTAACAATCCGGTCAATCCCCGCGGAAATGTCTGCAACCCCCAGCATGGCCTGCCACCTGGACAGCACTTCGCCACGCAGAAGTTTCCCATTTTGAGTTGCCTGTTCCAAGCGCCGCAGTGCCACCCGCTGGTTTTCATCCACCACAGATGCGGCGTCGGTACGTACCAGCGTCTGTCTCGATAAGACCTGCAACAGGTGCTCGACGTCCGTGAACAGTTCCGCAACCGTGCCTTCTAACGCTCGTTTCGCCACTTGAGCGCGCGTGTGCGCAGTGTCGGAAAGGGAGGACAGCCAGTTCTTCACGGTCCGCACCGAAGCTGGGTCTAAGCGGTCGTGCTGCAAAGGCATCTCGTTCACACAAATAAGGGGCGCGTCAGAAAGCCCCGCGTCCGCTAAAAGCCGCGCAAAATCACCGCGAACCACATTCGTTGCCCCAGGTGGTACCCGATTCAGCACAATCGACAGAGCCACCGAGCGAGCGTGTGCCTCACGCAAAACTTCCCACGGAACCGCATCTGCGTAACGCGCGGCAGTGGTAACAAAAATCCACAGGTCCGCCGCATCAAATAGTTGCACCGCCAACGCCCGGTTGCGGTCAACGAACGAATCCAAATCCGGGGCATCTAGCAGCGCGAGCCCGCGCGGAACCCGATCGTTCACCTGCAGGCGCAACGCGTTCTCCCCGGCTGACTCGCCCGCACCACTACCGCGCACCCGCGTGAACGAAGGAAGCACCCGGGTGGATTCGAACCACGGGGCATCCTCCGCCCGGTAAATCAGCGTCGGGGTGCGAGTGGTAGGCCGGATCGCGGAGGTCTGCACCACACCCTCACCGAGCAGGGAGTTCACCAGCGTCGACTTCCCCGCCCCCGTGGACCCACCGACTACACACAGCAGGGGCGCATCCAGCTGCTGGGCCCGGGGGATAATGAGGTCCTCCAGCTGCTGGGCGCGCCGCCGCGCGAGTGTCTGCGCCGCCTGCGCGTTTTCAACTTCGAAAGGGAACGTGAGGGCACGCAGCTGCTCTTGCAGCTGCGCTAACGCGTCTACCCGGTTCACGTTTACAGCTCCCAGCTTGGCCACCGATCCGCTTGCGGTGGCTGCCAAGTCTGCGGGTTGGCATCCACCTGTTCACCCGAGCGGATGTCCTTCACGGAGTGACCACCTTGCTCGTCAGTGAACCACACGTACGGGATACCCCGCCGGTCTGCGTATCGGATTTGTTTGCCGAATTTCGAACTTGAGGGCGACACTTCCGTTGGGATTCCCCGTTCCCGCAGCGCATACGCCACTTCGTTGGCATCGTCGCGTTCACTCTCGTTAGTCACCGCAATCAGTACGCACGATGGCACTTCGCGGCTAGCCCGCGCCATGTCGGCGCCAAGAATTCGCGAGATCAACCGGGAAACGCCAATGGACATACCCACCCCCGGGTAGGTCCGCTTCCCCACTGTTACCAGCGAATCGTAGCGGCCGCCCGAACAGATTGACCCGAGGTCTTCGTGGCCACGCAAAAACGTTTCGTACACCGAACCCGTGTAGTAATCGAGCCCGCGGGTAATCTTCAGATCCGCAATCACCACGCCGGAGGCGTGTTTTTCTGCCGCTCGTAAGAGCGCTCCGAGCTCCTCCAGGCCCTCATCTAACAGCGGGTGGCTCAGCCCGAGTGCGCGCACCTGCTCCAGGACCTCCAGGCCCCCGTGGATCTGCGCTAACTGCAGCAGCTGTTCCCCTTGCGCGCTGTCAATCCCATGCTGGGTCATCTCTTCTAACACGCCGGATTGGCCGATCTTGTCGAGCTTATCGATGCTCCGCAACGCGTCGTCGACCTGTTCAATCCCAAGCGCCTCGCACATGCCCTGCACAATCTTGCGGTTATTCACATGCATCTGCACGGGCGGAATCGGGAGTGCTGCCAGGGCCTGGGCCATCACTAAGGGCACCTCCACCTCGTGGTGGAACGCCAGCTCTCCCGCGCCAACGACATCAATGTCTGCCTGG
Source organism: Gleimia hominis (assembly GCF_002871945.2). Classification (NCBI taxonomy): domain Bacteria; kingdom Bacillati; phylum Actinomycetota; class Actinomycetes; order Actinomycetales; family Actinomycetaceae; genus Gleimia; species Gleimia hominis. Next base: position 755,753 of record NZ_CP126963.1, read on the forward strand.
TAGAACTCGCGGAACCTACCTTCTTGTGGCCGCTCCCCTCGCCACACTTTCTGGATTTGGTAGCGCCGAAATGGGAAGTGCAGGGAGCCCGCGTTCTCACCTATATACCGCGCGAACGGGACCGTCAGGTCGAAGTGCAGGCCGATCGACTTGTCCGCTTTTGCGTCGTGGCCACCGCGGTCTTGTAGCCGTGAAAGTAGGTAAATCTCCTTGGAGGTCTCCCCTTTGCGTTCCAGTTCCCGCACGGGCTCCACACTGCGGGTTTCAAGTGGAGCGAAACCGTGTAGTTCAAACGTGTGCCGCAAGATGTCCAGTACCCTTTGTTCTACAATGCGTTCGGCGGGGAGCCATTCGGGAAAACCCGAGAGTGAAGTTTTTGCTGCCATATTAGACCATTCTAAAATATCGTCGGGTGTTTTTTAACCAATGCTGCGGGCACGGCGCACATACAGGTTCGTCGCCAGCTCGTGCTCCCAGTGTGTGGCCGGCCCGTGGCCCGGTAGCATCCAGGTGCGCGGGTCAATCACGTTCCCCAGAGTGCGCAACGTGTGCCGCATTTGGCGTTCGTCCCCACCGGGCAGGTCGGCACGCCCAACCGAACCGGCAAAAATCACGTCGCCCGTAAACGCAATCGGTTGCGCTTGTTTAACCGGCCCGTGCCCGGTGCCTTCCGACGGTAGTTCCGCGTTCGTTTCTAGTGTTTCTCCGGCCGTAATTTCCATGAGGAACAGGGCGGACCCTTCGGTGTGGCCAGGGGCGGGCACCATCAGCACGTTAACTCCGGGGACGATCGCGACCGTGCGCGCGGTGAGGTCACGCACATCCTGCGGCGCCCGCCACTGCACTCCTTGCGGACGCATCTGCGGCAGCAGTGCGGACAGCGGATCGTCCAGCCGATACCGGTCCGGGTTAGTTATATACACGGGGACGTCAAAGTTAGCGCACTCCCACACGTGGTCCGCGTGCCCGTGCGTTAGCAGCACCGCACGAGCAGTTAGGCCCTCCTCATGCAAATACTGTTTAATCCGATCGGTCACACCCAATCCGGGGTCAACAATCAACGCCGACTCTTCGTTCGGTGCGCTCACGACGTACGCGTTCGCGGCAAAGAGTTCAGCCTCAAACCTTCGTATCCTCATGATCCGATCCTACCGCGAACTACAGGACCTCGTTTTTCCCAAATCATTGCACAACTAATTGCGCGATTTATTAGCGTGATTGATCGGAGGATCAACAAGAAACGAACTACAAGTATGCGAAATCACATTGAAACCCCGTAGTATAGGCACATGGGTGCGCAAGCATCTTAAAAATGTAGTTTCGTCCGGGCGAACGCCCAACCGTATCCCAAGAGGAACACCGTGAGTGATCAAAACGAGAATCCAACAGCAACAGACACCACTGACACTGATGAACAGGTGCAAGAAATCCGCCCGGCGGTCGTAGTGCGCGCCACTTCGGATGAGGACCCGGCGTCTTTCGGTCGCATCGATGAGGACGGGAACGTGTGGGTGCGTGAAGCCAGTGGTGAACGCCAGGTCGGATCGTATCCCGACGGTGTGCCCGACGATCCTTTCGGCATTTACACCCGCCGCTACCGCGACCTGGAGGCCACTGTGAACCTCTTCGAATCGCGCTTACCGACGTTGAACGCCCACGAGATCGACACGACTTTAGCGAGTTTGAAGAAAGCCGTTGAGGCCCCAGCCGCGGTGGGTGATTTAGATGGGCTCCGCAAGCGCGTTGCAGACTTGCAGGAGGCGGGAGCCAAACGGAAAGAAGAGGCGAAAGCAGAACGAGCCGCCGCGAAGCAGGAGGCCCTGGAGCTACGCACCGCGGTTGTTGAACAGGCGGAAGCGGTGGCGGCGCAGGATCCGGAACGCACTCAGTGGAAGCACTCGGGGCAGCGGCTGCGGGACCTTCTGGAAGAGTGGAAGCGTTTGCAGCGCCGCGGCCCGCGCTTAGATCGGCCAACGGAGGACGCGTTGTGGAAGCGGTTCTCTTCCGCCCGCTCCCACTTCGACCGTGGGCGGCGCCAGTTCTTCGCCAAGCTCGACGCGCGGCAGGCGGAAGTGAAACGCGTTAAAGAGGGGTTGATTGCAGAGGCGGAAGCCATGCAGAACTCCACCGATTGGGGCCGTACCTCAGCCGCATACCGCGATTTAATGGACCGGTGGAAGGCAGCGGGCCGGGCCTCCCGGAAGGAAGATGACGCTCTTTGGGAGCGGTTCCGTGCAGCCCAGCAAGTGTTCTTCGATGCCCGCCACGCCAAAGACAAGGTGGTGGACGAAGACCATCGCCAGAACCTCCAGGCAAAAGAAGAACTGCTGGTGCGCGCAGAGGCACTGTTGCCCGTAAAGGATTTGGAAGCCACTAAGTCTAAACTGCGCGACATTCAAGACGAGTGGGAAGAAATCGGGTTCGTGCCGCGTGCGGATATGAAACGGGTTGAGGGCCGGCTGCGGAAAGTAGAGCAGGCGGTGCGGGATGCGGAAGATCAGCAGTGGAAACAGACTGATCCGCGCACTAAAGCGCGCGCCGGATCCATGCTTGGGCAGCTAGAAGACTCGATCGCACAGCTGAAAGCCGATCTGGAAAAGGCGCAGGCTAACGCAGATGCAGCGAAGGAAGCCTCAATCCGGGAGGCACTCGAAACGAAACAGGCTTGGTTCAAACAGATCTCTGATTCCGTAGACGAGTAGGCGGTAGCGTTATCCACAGGCGGGGGGGGTGCCCTGTTCACGTGGGTGACGCTTCCTCCATACTGGGGGCATGTGCAGCACTAACCCAGCCGCGTATTACGCGCATTTAGTCCCGGGACAAATTGACGTACTAGACCGGGTTGGTTTCATGTTCTTGAGGGATATGGCTCGCGATGGGCCGGCGGTGGAGCTGCACCGAATGATCGTTGCGCAAGACTGCTTAACAACCCCGGTGCTGCGAGCTCGCACGCTCGCAGTTCTGGTGCCCCGCGGGTGGGCGATCAGCCACTGGTCAGCCGCGTGGGTGCACTGGCACGTGGGGTCTGCCCTGCCCCTGCACGTCGCGGGCCCACAGCGTCGCCTCGCTGACGACGAGTTAGTGCCCCACCAGCGGAGTATTGAAGGCACTGTGGATGCGAACCTGCCTGGCGCCGTGCAATCTAGAAGTCAAACATTTGTAGACCTAGCGCAGTTGGGAGCGTTAGAAGAGCTCCTCGATTCCGGGGTTGTGTCAGTGCGCTCTGCATGCGCCACCACCTCGGGACACGCCGGATAGCTAGATACCGTTACTAGGCACCTTTCTTGCCGCGACTGCGGGCTCCCGCCCGGTGGTCGCCGTGCGCTCGATAAACATCGAACACGCCTTCTACCCCACGCAGTGCAGCCAGTGTCGCCTTCAAATGAGCCGGGTCAGCCAGCTCAATCGTGAAGCGGAAAACCGCCACTCGGTCTTTGGACGACCTCATCTGCCCAGACATGATGTTCACGTGACTGTCCGCTAAAATCGCGGTCACTTCGGAAAGCAGGGACGGCCGGTCTAACCCTTTAACTTCAATCTGCACCAGGAACGTAGCGGTTGAGTCCGCTTCCCATTCCACGTTCACAAAGCGTTCTGGATGCCGTTCTTCCAGTTCTACCGCGTTCGAACAGTCTGGCGAATGTACACTCACCCCGTTGCCGCGTGTAACGAAGCCAACAATCGGGTCACCGGGCACCGGGGTGCAGCAGCGCGCGATCTTGACCCACACGTCGTTCGCACTCATTCCCGACACGGTCACGGATGCCGACGGGTCGGTAACTGAAGAGCGGTTGTGCCCCGGGGTGACGGCTTCAGACAGGGTCTCTTCCGTTCCCGAATCGCCGCCGAGTGAATCCATTAGCCGCTCCACCACGTGCTGGGCAGAAATGTTGTTATCCCCCACTGCGGCGTACAGGGCGGACACGTCCTTATAACCAAAGTCCGTGGCCAGTGACAGCAAAGACTCGTGCGTCATCAACCGCTGCAGCGGCAAGCGCTGTTTCCGCATCGCCCGTGCAATCCGGTCTTTACCAACTTCGGCGAATTCTTCGCGCCGTTCCTTCGAGAACCACGATTTAATCTTCGACCGTGCCCGCGAGGATGCGACGAAACTCAACCAGTCTCGACTCGGCCCAGCTTTGGAGGATTTTGAGGTGAATACCTCGACGATATCCCCGCTTTCAAGGTGCGTATCCAACCCCACGAGTTTACCGTTCACGCGCGCTCCCACCGTGTGGTGCCCCACCTCGGTGTGCACGGCGTACGCGAAATCAACGGGCGTGGATTCCGCTGGCAGTACCCTCACGTCCCCCGCCGGAGTGAAGACGTACACTTCGTCGCCCGCGATTTCAAACCGCAGAGAGTCCAAAAACTCCTCGGGATCATCCGTTTCGCGTTCCATCTGGATGAGGCCGCGCAGCCAGTTCATCTGTTCCTGCTGACTCATCTTGTCGGAATCTGCTTTGTTAGACGCGTTCGGGTCCTGCTTATACCGCCAGTGCGCGGCCACACCGTACTCAGCTTGTTCGTGCATTTCGAACGTCCGCACTTGGATCTCCACGGGCCGGCCGCCCAGCCCCATGACCGTGGTGTGCAAGGAGCGATAGAGGTTGAACTTCGGCGTTGCAATGTAGTCTTTAAATCGGCCGGGAATCGGGTTCCAACGGGCGTGTACAGAACCGATTATCGCGTAGCAGTCGCGCACAGTTTCGACGAGCACCCGCACCCCCACCAGGTCATAAATATCGTCGAACGCCTTGCCGCGCACAATCATTTTTTGGTAAATCGAATAGTGATTTTTTGGCCGGCCCGAAACGGTCCCTTTCACTTTAGACCGCCGCAGGTCCTCTTCTAGGGCGCGCACTATTTGCTTGAGGAATTGCTTCCGCTGGGGCGCACGTTCCGTTACAAGCCGGTCAATTTCTTCGTATATCTCTGGGTAAAGGGTGATGAAAGAACGCTCTTCCAGCTCCCACTTGATTGTGTTCATCCCCAGTCGGTGCGCGAGGGGCGCGTAGATTTCAAGCGTTTCTCTGGCTTTGCGTTTGGCAGATTCTCTTGAGACGTACTGCCAGGTGCGGGCATTGTGTAGCCGGTCTGCGAGTTTAATCAACAGGGTGCGGATGTCTTTCGACATTGCGACGATCATTTTGCGCAGGGTTTCGGACTGGGCCGCTGCCCCGTATTTAACTTTGTCTAGTTTGGTAACGCCATCGACCAGAAGTGCGATTTGAGGGCCGAAGTCCTCAGTGAGCTGCTCCACCGTGTATTCCGTGTCCTCGACCGTGTCGTGCAGCAATGCGGCCACGAGCGTGGGTGGAGTTATCCCAATTTCGGCAAGTATCGTAGCTACGGCAACAGGATGGGTAATATAAGGCTCGCCAGACTTACGCATTTGCCCTTTGTGATACTTGCGGGCCGTTTCGTACGCGCGTTCAATATCCGCTACGTCTGCTTTCGGGTGATGCGCCCGTACCGCGCGGATAAGCGGCTCAATTTCGGGCGCAGTATCGCGTTTGCGCGACCCAAACCACATGAGGCCCGCGCGTACGCGGGAGCCACTCACGGGCTTGTGGGATTCCAAATTGCTAGACGTCATTTTTCTATGTTATCCCAAACTGACGTCGGCTTTGGGGCTCAATCGCTAGCGCTTAGAAAACAACCCCGGATTCCACCGTGAGGCCCTCGAGTTTCTTCCGCCCTCCGAGTGCAGCCAGTTCGAGCAGCACGGCGACGGACACAACTTCCGCCCCACACTGACGAACCAGTTCCACCGCTGCTGCGGAGGTCCCACCAGTTGCCAGAACGTCATCCAAAATGAGGACGCGCTGGCCTGCTTTAACGGTTTCTGGCCGCAGTTCCATTCGGGCGCTACCATACTCAAGTGCGTAGTCCACGCCGATCACCGGCCCCGGAAGCTTCCCGGCCTTACGCACCGTAATCATGCCGATGCCAAGCCTGGTAGCCAGTGGCGCGGCCAAAATGAATCCGCGCGATTCCAAGCCCGCAACCGCGTCGATTCGACCTTCGTAGTGTTCCGCCATTACCTCAATGAGGCGGGAGAATGCCGGGCCGTTGGCCAGTAGTGGGGTGATGTCGCGAAACAGAACACCCGGTTCGGGGAAGTCTGGAATCTCGCGTAGATTCTCGGTAATTAGTTGAGCAATCTCTTGCGGAAACTCGCCGCTCATCTATTTCTTCTTCCTTTTCTTCCGTTTTGGTTGCGCGCTTTGCCCTAGGTGTCGTCCGGCGCGCACGGGGTGCGCAACGACTTCCTCGGGCGCATTGTCACCCTCACCGCGGGTCTGCGAAGTGCCTTTATTATCGCCATTCCCCCGGTCTGCTTGCCGCTGGTGCTGCACCGCCTTCGTGTGTTTCGCAATGCCTTTGTTGCGGTTGCGCAGCACAACCAACATGGATGGGGCTATGAAAATCGAGGAAAGCGCCCCCGAAATCGTGCCCACAAAAATCGCGAGGGAAATATCCATGAGGGTACCCGCGCCTAGCAGAACGGATCCGAGGAACAGGATTGCGCCTACGGGCAGGATCGCTACCACGGAGGTGTTAATGGACCGCACGAGCGTTTGGTTCACCGCGAGGTTCACGAGTTCACCGTATGTGTAGCGGCGTTGCGCACTCAGGTTCGCGGTTAGCTCCCGCACCCGGTCGAATACCACCACCGTGTCGTAGAGCGAGTACGCCAAGATTGTGAGGAACCCAATTACCGTGGCTGGAGATACCTCAACTTGCGTTAGTGCGAAGAACCCGGTCACGACGAACAGGTCGTGCATGAGTGCGAATAGAGCGGACACGGACATGGCAAATGAGCGGAAGTATGCGGCCATGAGGATTCCTACGAGCACGAGGAAAATCACGAGCGACTGCAGGGCCTTCATGGTCACGTCGTGTCCCCAGGTGGGGCCGATGTTGGTGGCGTCTGCGTTTGCCTCGTCCACCCCGTAGGCTTTCGCAAGCTCTTTGCTGATCTCTGTCGATTCTTCAGTGTCCATTTGGGAGGCTTGGACCCGCAGGTTACCTGAGCCGAGTTTCGAGATCTTCACGCCTTCGCGGTAACCGTGGGCGCGCATGATTTCGTCGGCTTTTGCCTGGTTGGTGTCCGCCACCCCGGTGAGGGTGAACTGCGATCCACCCGCGAACTCAATGGATGGGTTCAGCCCCCGTAGGCCCAGTAGGGCGATAGCGATCACCACGATTGTCAGCCCAATCGTGATCCACCGGCGGCGGTTGGGAATAAAACCAAATGACTTATCGCCTGAATACAGTGCGTTACCAAACGACGCTAAGCTCATCATTGTGCGTCCCCCTCTTCCCCGTCGGCAGGCGCATCCATTGTTGCATTCACCGCTTCTTCACGTTCTTCTTCCATCCGCCGGCGCTGAGCGATAGACACCCGACCGGGTTCGACTGCCACGGCTCCAGCCGCCGCTTTCTTCTTCGCTTTCCTCGGCGCGGCGATCCGCCCTCTGCCCTGGTAGATGGCTCGCGAATGCGCGCCTAAGTGCTCGGGGTCCAGACCGGACCAGCGGTGGCCTTCGCCGAAGAACCGGGTGCGAATCAGCATTTCCATCATTGGGTGGGTGAAGAACAAAATGATCGCGAGGTCCACGATTGTCGTTAGTCCAAGCGTGAACGCGAAGCCCTGCACCCCGCCCACAGCCAGCAGGTAGAGGATCACTGCGGCAAGTAGGTTAACCAGGTCTGAAACGATGATGGTTCGGCGCGCCAGCCGCCACCCGTCGGACACGGCACTGCCAAGCACTTTACCTTCACGTACCTCGTCACGAATGCGTTCGAAGTACACGATGAACGAGTCCGCGGTGATCCCGATGGATATCATCAGGCCCGCCACCCCGGCCAGTGACAAGCGGTATCCCATGAGCCACGACAACAGGGTGATGGACAGGTAAGACATGAGTGCCGCAACCACGAGGGAGCCGGCCGCCACGACCGCAAGTCCGTGGTATTGCCACACCAAGTAGAGCACCACTAAGATCAGGCCGATCAGGCCTGCCCACAGGCCCTTCTCGAGGTGCGATGCGCCCAGTGTTGCAGAAATGTGCTGTTCGGATTCCACCTGGAAGTTCAGCGGTAGGGAACCGAACTGCAGTTGGTTCGCCAGGGTTTTCGCTTCTTTCGCAGTGAAGGAGCCCGTGATCTGTGCGGATCCGTTTGTGATCTGCGAGTTCATGGAGGGCGCGGAAATCACGTTACCGTCGAGCACCACGGCGAACTGGTTGCGCACGGGGTCGGTTTGCTTCAAGTCCACGAGGCGCTTCGATACGTCCGAGAACGCTTTCGCCCCCTGCTTATTGAACTCTAGTGACACCATCCACTGCCCGGTGTTCTGCCCCTGCTCGTTCGTAGCCATCCCCGCGTTCGCGGCTTTGAGCATGGTCCCTTCCAGGTCAACGGGGCCGAGAATGTACTTCTCTTTCCCCTCGTGGTCGCACGTCACTAGTGGCTTCTTCGGGTCGTCTGCGGAACCTTTAGCCAGTTGCTTCGGGTCAGTGCAGTCAGTTGTGAGGAAATCGTAAACCGCCTTTTCACTAATCCACGCGGTGTCCGAGTTATCTTTCGGCTTCTGTTCCGGCTCCGCGGAGATCTTTCCATCCCCATTGCGGTCCGCTTGCTGCTTCGCCGCTTCCTCCGTTGTTAGGTCCGATTTCGGGGCTTTCACGTCCGGGTTTGGTTTACGCCCCTCTTCTTTCGCTTTCTTCTCTTCTTCCGCCTGTGCCTTCGCTTTTTCAATCGCGTTGGGATCTAGTTTTTGAGGTTGTCCCGCGGCAAGCAGAGGACGGAACCGCATGACGGCCGAGGACCTCACGAGATTAAGCGTATCTTCGGATGGGTGACCGGGCAGGGCCACCAGAATATTTCGCCCACCTTGGCTGGTTATTTCCGCTTCCGCAACCCCGGAGGCGTCCACACGTTGCCGGATGACGTTAATCGCTTCTTGCAGGTCTTCTTGTGAGATCTTAACTTTTGCTGGGTCTTCCCCTTCCCGCGCCGTGGGGGTGAGGATTAGCTGCGTCCCTCCTTGGAGGTCGAGTGCCAGCTCGGGAAACAGCGATGTTTTTCCCGCTACGTGCCCGCCGATGAGCGCACCTGCGGCAATCACGATCACTATCGCGAGTGCCACCAGTGTGCGGACCGGGCTCTTTTTCTTCTTTGCCACTGTGGTCTTCCTCTAACCGATAACGGTGTTTCCCGTTTTATTTACCTTGCGCGTCCTCATTCGGAAGCCGTGTTTGAGCGTCGTCCAGGTCTTCGGCACGCACCTGCTCCCCTGGGGTTTCGAGGGTTTCAGGACTTTCGAGGGTTTCGGGACCTTTGGGGGGTTCATGCGTTTCGGAAGTTTCAGGACTCTGCGGGGGTTCAGGCATTTGCCGGTTTGCGGACGGGATCGGCTTATTTCCCGCCGCTGGGTCGTCCACCTCTGCTGCGGGAACGTCGTCGGCGTCCGCTCCTGCTTCCGTAGCGTCATCAGCTTCTGTTGCTGCGCCGGAGTCGGCATCTGCCACGTCCGTTTGCTCCGCATCCAGGTCCGCGGCGAACGGAGGATCCGCTATCATCGCGATGGCTCGTTTATCCCAATACGTTTCATCACCCGCGGGTGAGGTGAGGATCACGACGTCGCCATCGACATCCGAGACAATACCGTAGTATCCCGATCCGGTGCGTACCCACACCCCTTCCTCAAGACCGCGCTGCAGTTCCTCAATGTGTTTAGCCTGTTTTTTACGCGCTTGCGAGGACATGAACCACATGACACCGATAGCCACGATGGCGAATAATATTATCGACACGGAGTTACTCACTTTCGTTTTCGGACAAACGGGTCCGTGCAGAGTCTAGACGTTTGAAGCGCCGATTGCACATCGGTATCACGCTGCAACCGGCCGGGGGCGCAATGCCCGCTTTGGGCTCTATTGGCGCGCCGGACCTCAGGAAAACAGGGCGTTATCGGCCGGTGGAGTTAACCCAAGGTGTTTCCACGCCAACTCGGTTGCCGCGCGACCTCGTGGAGTGCGGATCATGAAGCCCTCTCGCACCAGGTAGGGTTCCGCCACGGTTTCCACCGTTTCTGCTTCCTCCCCCACCGTGACGGCAAGCGTAGTGAGACCCACCGGACCTCCAGCGAACCGCTTGCAAAGCGTTTCCAGAACTGAACGGTCCAACCGGTCCAAACCAAGCCGGTCCACTTCGAACAGGTCCAACGCCGCGTTCGCGTCTTCCAAGTTCACATTCCCATCCCCGTGCACCTGCGCGTAATCAACTACGCGGCGCAACAGCCGGTTAGCAATCCGAGGGGTACCGCGCGAACGACGCGCCAGCTCCGCCTGCGCCTCCTTTGTGACCTGCACGCCCAGCAGGCCAGCGGACCGGCGCACCACTTGCTGCAACTCATCGGCCGCGTAGTACTCCAAATGAGCGGTGAAACCGAAACGGTCCCGCAACGGGGCGGGCAACAAACCGGCGCGCGTGGTCGCGCCCACAACAGTAAATGGAGGAAGCGTCAACGGAATGGAAGTGGCGCCAGGGCCCTTCCCCACCACGATGTCGATACGGAAATCTTCCATCGCTAAGTACAGCATTTCTTCCGCAGTGCGGGCCAGGCGGTGAATCTCGTCAATGAACAGCACGTCTCCCTCCTGAAGAGAAGACAAAATCGCCGCTAAATCCCCCGCATGCTGAATCGCCGGACCAGAAGTAAGCCGCAACGAAGCCCCCACTTCCGCAGCAATGATCATCGCCAAAGTAGTTTTCCCCAGGCCCGGAGGACCTGCGAGCAATACGTGGTCGGGCGACACCCCACGGCCCTGCGCTGCCCGCAACACCAGATCCAGCTGCGCGCGCACCGTGTGCTGGCCAATAAAATCATCGAGCTTCTTTGGCCGCAACGCCGCTTCTGCAGCGCGTTCAACCTCACTTGCACTCGCGTCCGTTACATTTGCGTCCGCGAACTGTGACTCATCCACGATGGCCTCCCAGGTTTACCAATGCGGCCCGCACCATCTGCTCGGTTGTCAACCCCGATTCCGCGACCTGCTCCACCGCAGCGTGCGCAACCGAAGTGCTCCACCCCAAGCCCACGAGGGCCTGCACCACGTCTTCGTTCACCTGCGTCGGCTGAGCCGTGGCCGCCGTGTGCTTTACAGGGCCAAGTTTGTCCGCTATGTCGAGAATCATGCGTTGCGCGGACTTCTTCCCGACCCCAGGGATTTTCTGAAGCTTCTTCTCATCGCCCTGAGCAAGCGCCTCCCGCAGTTCATCTGGCGTGAGCGCCTCCATACACGCCAACGCTAAGCGCGGGCCCACGCCCCGCACAGTTTGAAGAACCTCATACGTATCACGCTCATCTTGAGTTAAAAACCCAAACAAGCTAATCGCATCTTCCCGCACCACCATCGAAGTGAGCAGTTCGCAATGCTGCCCGATCCGCAGTTCGCTGAGGGTGCGGGCAGTCACCATGACTTTCACGCCAAACCCGCTTTTCAACACCACAACCGCGTGATCAGCACCAACCGACAAAACTTCGCCGCTAACGTACGCGATCATTCGTGTGTCTCTCCCAACTGCATAGTAAACTGCGAACCATAATACCAACCGGCAGGTCAGTGTCGCCGCAACCGCGGATCGACCGCTCCTTTTTGCCGCGAGTTCGCCAGTGCCTGCGCCCACTGCTGCTGCGCTGGCGTGAGATTCTGCTTCGTCCTCACTCCACCGGAAAGCGTGACGTTAAACTGCCCGTCGGCGCTCGCTCCCTGCAGGCCATTGCCGCGCCACCCGTGGCAGATTGCGATCGCTAATGCATCTGCTGCGTCCGCTGGTTTAGGGGGCTTTTCTAGTTTGAGGACGCGCGCAACCATGTGCTGCACCTGTGCTTTCCCCGCCACGCCGGAACCGGTGATCGCCGCTTTTACTTCCGAGGGCGTGTGAATCGCAAGGGGAAGCCCCGCTCGCCCCACGCACACCATGGCTGCACCCATCACCTGCATGGTCGTGGTCACGGACTGGAGGTTTTCTTGTGCGAACACGCGTTCTATCGCCACGACCTCCGGTTCAAAGCGTTCCAAGGCCCGATCGATTTCGTCCGCGATGCTGCGCAGCCGAAAGTGCGTGGCAAGGTTCTTATCGGAACGGGCCACACCGACGTGAACCAGTGTGGCCCGCCGCGTTTCATCGACATCGACCACACCGATTCCGCACCGCGTGAGGCCCGGGTCGATCCCTAATATTCGCAAGACCTACGCGTCTTCTTCCTGCAGTTGCTTGCGTACCTCGTCGGACGCGGTGAAGTTCGTGTAGATGTTCTGCACGTCATCGGAGTCCTCCAGTGCATCCACCATCCGCATCACCTTCTTCACCCCTTCTAAGTCCAAGTCCACTAGCGTGGTGGGGACAAACGAGGATTCAGCAGAATCGTATTCAATCCCTTCCTTCTGCAGCGCTTCGCGCATCGGCACCAGGTCTTGAGGTTCACTGATGATCCGGAACGTGTCCCCTTCGGACACAACTTCTTCCGCGCCCGCGTCGAGCACTGCCATCAAAAGGTCATCCTCGGTAAGCCCCTCAGACTTCGGTACTTCAATGACGCCCTTGCGGTTAAAAAGGTAAGACACGGACCCCGGATCAGCTAAGTTCCCCCCGTTGCGCGTGAATCCAACGCGCACCGCGGAGGCTGCTCGGTTGCGGTTGTCGGTTAGGCATTCCACTAGGAACGCCACCCCAGCTGGGCCGTACCCTTCGTACATCACGGTTTCCCAGTTCGCCCCGCCGGTTTCCTCACCAGATCCACGTTTCACGGCGCGGTCAATATTGTCCGCCGGCACCGACTGACGCTTTGCCTTCTGAATCGCATCGTAAAGAGTGGGGTTGCCGGCCGGGTCTGCCCCACCGGTGCGGGCGGCAACCTCAATGTTTTTCACAAGCCGAGCGAACAATTTCCCGCGCTTAGCGTCAATCGCCGCTTTCTTGTGTTTTGTAGTCGCCCACTTAGAGTGTCCTGACATGAATGTTCCTCTCTGTCATTAAAGTTTAAAATGCTTGCTTCACACAGCGATAGTAACGCATTTCCCATCCCAGCCATCCGCCATCCACCGGTTTAACAACGATGGTAATTGCGCCGGATAAATCGGGGTTTTAAGCTGCGCAAGTTGACTAATCGGAAGCCACCGCATTTCGTCTAGCACGCGTTGCTCATCTGCTGTCCAAGCGGCGTTAGCGGGTTCGAAGCGGCTTGTATACAGCAAGAAGAAATGCTCTCGCTGGCGGCGATCGCGATCGGCGAACCGGAAAATGCTGTCGCGGTAGATTACGGGACCGATGAAATCGCTAGTGGAGGCGTCGTAACCCGTCTCTTCCCAGAGTTCACGTCGCGCTCCTTCCCGTGCGTCCTCAGATTCTTCTCGGCCACCTCCGATAGTAAACCACCATTGGCGATTTGGCTCAGAGAAATCGTGTCCTTTAACTAACAATACGTGGTGGTCTTGTGAAATGACAATCACGCGCGCAGCGTCGCGGGTCGGTAAACCATCTGCCGCAATCGGCCACTCGTTTTCTGTTTGCAACAAAAGAAATACCTCCCGTCAACTCGGTTTTCAGGAATGATCGCTCGCGCCTTCGTGAAATGCTCTGCCGCGCATTCACGGGCGGGCGTCACTCACCGTCGTCCATGTCGAATGATTCCGGCATGGGGGCGCGACCGGCTAAATGAAATAGTCGCACTGCCCAGTTGAGCCGCAGGCGCCTAATTGTCGCCACCTCGTTATTGTAAAACCGGCGGGCCACCTGAAGTTCGAGCGCATTATCGTCCAGTTTTTGCAAGAGGGCTGTGGCGGGTTGAGCCTGATTCGACTCGTTTTGTTCCAGCAGGGGCCGCGCCGCGGTAATCCAACGGCTCAGCTGGGATTCATTAGTTTGAGTGGGGAAATCGCAAGCACGCTGAGGTACTTGCGGAGCATGTGGATAAAGCCGCGCAACTTTACCGGCAAGCTCCCAACGCTCTTCCAGACGCTGGCACAAAAGTGCGTACGCACCATTGCCTCGCCGGTGTAGCGCGTCGAGCCGCCGGGCTTTAGAAACAAACAACCCAATCAGCACAACGACCACCAGAGCGGCCACTGCGATCCACTTGCTCAAATACTGCTCCTTCGGTCAAATAGGTTCCGCACCTGGTTAACCAGCGTCGGTGACGGCACACCGTGATCGCGCGACCCAATCACCGTGTCATACACCGTCAACACCTGGTCAGTAACCGTATCCCAATCGTATTTTGCGCACGCCCGCTCCCCCAGCTGGGCCAGCCGCTGGGTATGCGCCCGGTCATCCAGAGCCGCGTTAATCGCGTTCGCCAGCGCCTGACTATCACCCGTGCTAAACAGGGTGCCCAGCTTCCCATCCTCAAGCACCAGGCGGAATGCTTCAATGTCAGAAGCTATAACCCCAGTGCCGGAAGCCATCGCTTCCACCAGGACGATACCGAACGATTCCCCACCTGTTTGCGGCGCCACATAAACGGTTGACCCGCTGAACAAAGAAGCCTTCTGCGCATCGGTAATTGGCCCTAGGAACTCGACACTATCGCCCAGTTCAGCGGCGGCTGCGCGCGCCTGCTCCGCATACCCCTTGCCGGCAATCAAAAACCGTGCTCCCGGATGCCGCGCCAGCACCTGGTTGAACGCCCCCACCAGAACGGGCAAGCCTTTGCGCGGCTCGTCTAACCGACCGAGGAAGCTCACCACTGGCCGCTGCGCACTCTGCTGCCACGCCGGTTCAGGTTGTGCCTGGCGGAACGCCTGAGTGTACACGCCGTTTGGAATGATCACCGCGTCCCCACCCTGGTGTTGCACCACGGTCCGTCGCGCCTCCGCAGACACCGCGATCCGCCCGTCAATGCGTTCCAACAGGGGGGCGAACAGCGGCGTGGCCCAAGCCATGGCTCGGGACTTTTCCATTGCCGAGTGGCACGTGGCAACCACCGGGCAGGTTGCCTGCGCAATCGCAATCAAGTTAATCGATGGTGCCAGGGGTTCGTGCACGTGCAAGACATCGAAATCGCCAGCTTGCAACCACTTGACGGTGCGGCGGTAAGCGATGGGGCTCATCGACAGTTTCGCAACCGAACCGTTGTACTTGACGGCAAACCCACCACCGGCGCTAGTGACGAACTCAGGAACGTCGTTCTCAGCAGGCGCGATCACAGACACCTCGTGGCCGCGGCGCATTAGTTCTTGCGCCAGATCACGCACGTGGAACTGTACGCCACCGGGCACGTCCCAGCTGTAGGGGCAGACAATCCCGATTCTCACTGCGCCTCCTGAACTTTTCGGCGAGCTCGCGCCAGGCGCTGCAGATCCAAATCTTCAACAAATAGTTTTTGCATCATGTGCCAATCTAGCGGATTACTCCGCATAACCGGCTCCAAGGCCGACACCCACCGCTGGCTCGTTTGCGCCACGTCCGCACCGAGCTTCACGGGAATCAGGTGCACCCGGTAGCCCATGCGTCGCCGGTTCTCCTCCCTGTATAAACGCCCAGTAACGTACCCGGCGTACAGGGGCGCGTTCAAGCGGTGCGCCAACGCTGCTGGGCCAGCTGCCACCAACGCCGGGCGGTCGAACCACTGCACTTGCACTCCCCGTCCCGTGATGTCCCGGTCCGCCAGCAGGGGTACCAGCACGTGCCGGTTCTTTACGGCCTCAAGCAAACTATTAAAAATGCCGTGCCGGGCAGGCAAGATTTCGATCCCCACGTCTGCGCGGGTGCGGGTGAAGTATTCAAATAGAGACTGCGACGCAAGTTCTTCCGCAACTGTAACTACCGGGGCGATGTAGTGGTGCGCGTAAGCACCCGCCATATCCCAGTTACCCGAATGCGTGAGCGCGATTATCACCGGCCCCCGCCGCGCATGCGATCGTAACTCGTGCGTGCGGGGAATGTCTACGGCCCGTCCCAGTTGCGTCCGGCTCATTTTGTGCAGGTGCGGGGTTTGGGCGAACATGCACAGGTAGCGCGCCACGGCCTCTCGTATATCCCGCTTATTTAGCGTTGGATCAATGCGCTTGAGGTTGTGGCTCAGCTGCGTATTTGACGCGTTGTTTAGCTGTCCAACCGCGCGGCCAATGCGGTAGCCCACAGCTTCGCTCGTGGCGTCCGTTAGGTGAGCTGCCGCTTGGAACAGGCTCAGTATCAGGTCCACGCCATCACCGCGCTTGGAGCTGCTGGTAGACCACTACGGTGCGGTGGAAAACAGTTATGGCGGTGGCAATCGCCAGCCACGTCATCGCAATCACAACGAGCCACATGGACAGGCCGAACCCGGTGAGCCCAGCGGCAACGAGGGCAATTACGAGCCGGTCTGTGCGCTCGGCAATCCCCACGGACGCGTGCGCCCCCTCGGCTTCGGCACGGGCTTTCGCATACGGCACCGTTGCGACCCCCACCATGGTGATGAGCCCTGCAATCAGCAGCCACGTGCGCATCCACCCGGCCGGCAGGTTAGTGAAAGAGAACACGAGGGCACCGAACACAGCGCCGTCCCCCACGCGGTCCAAGGTGGCATCCAGGTACGCACCAAAGTGTGAGGATTCGCCAGTAAGCCGCGCAATCGTCCCGTCGAGAGAGTCGGCGAATAACACGACTCCCAATGCGATCGCTCCGGCCGCCCAGTATCCGGGAGCCAGCAGCGCGGCAGATAGGATCACGGTCAACGTTGTGCCAGCAATGGTGACGTGGTTAGCACGCACCCCCATGCGGGCGAGTGCTCGTGCAGGCGCGGTGAAAACTCGTTTCGCTAAACCCCGGCCGTGTGTTCCCAGCATCTATTTGGCTTCCTCTTTCCAAGCGGCCGCCAGGCGTGCTCGCGCGTCAGCAAGTAGTTCTGGCACCGCTTTCGTCTGCCCGATAATAGGCAGGAAGTTCGCGTCACCAGCCCACCGGGGAACCACGTGTTGATGCAGGTGAGCGGCGATTCCCGCGCCCGCAACGCTGCCCTGGTTCATCCCCAGGTTGAATCCCTGGGGGTTGGCGCTTCGCCGTAGTACCCGCATGGCCTGGGCGGTTAACTCCCCGATTTCGACGCGTTCTTCACCTGTGATATCCGTGTAGTCCGACACGTGACGGTAGGGGCAGATCAACACGTGACCCGCGTTGTATGGGAACAAGTTCATAATTACGAACGCCCGCTCGCCCCGGAACACAATCAGGGATTCTTCGTCCGCCAGGTTCGGAGCCGCACAGAACGGGCAGTCCGCAGCATCTTTAGAGGCAGGTTTCGCTTCTCCCCCAATGTAGGCCGCGCGATGCGGGGTCCAAAGTCTTTGGAAGCAGTCGGGTACGCCCGCGAAATCTTCGAAACTTTCCGTTTGCATTACCGATCGTTACTCCGCGTCTGGATTGCCTGCACGATCCGCTGCACGGCCTCGTCGATCGGCACTTGGTTTTGCTGTGAGCCGTCCCGCAGACGGAATGAAACCGCTTGCGCTTCCTCGTCGTCTCCACCCACGATTAGGGTGAATGGAATCTTTTCTTTCGTTGCATTGCGGATCTTCTTACCGAACCGGTCGTCGGACTCGTCTACTTCCACGCGAACCCCCTGGGCGCGCAAGCGGTCAGCAACTTTCTGCGCGTAGTTAGTGAATACGTCCGCAACCGGAACTAGGCGTGCTTGCACGGGCGCAAGCCATGCGGGGAACGCCCCCGCGTAGTGTTCAGTTAGCACGGCGAAGAAACGTTCGATCGAGCCGAAGAGGGCGCGGTGGATCATGACGGGCCGCTGCCTGGAACCATCCGCCGCAGTGTACTCTAGTTCGAATCGCTCCGGCAGATTAAAGTCCAGTTGGATCGTGGACATTTGCCACGTGCGCCCGATCGCGTCTTTAGCTTGCACCGAGATTTTCGGCCCGTAGAAAGCGGCCCCACCCGGGTCAGCCACCAGATCTAGCCCCGAGGCAGTGGCCACGTCCTGCAGGGTGCGTGTCGCTTCTTCCCACACGTCGTCCCCACCCACGAACTTGTCTGGGTTCTTCGTGGACAGTTCCAGGTAGAAGTCGTTCAGCCCGTAGTCTTTCAGCAGGTCGAGCACGAACTGCAGCAGCGACGTGAGTTCGTCTTTCATCTGCTCGCGCGTGCAGTAGATGTGCGCGTCGTCTTGAGTGAAGCCCCGTCCGCGCGCCAAGCCGTGCACGACCCCGGATTTTTCGTAGCGGTAAACCGTTCCGAACTCGAATAGCCGCAGCGGTAGTTCCCGGTATGACCGCCCTTTGGATGCAAAAATCAGGTTGTGCATGGGGCAGTTCATGGGCTTGAGGTAGTAGTCCTGCCCCGCGTGTTTCACGTGCCCGTCTTCAGCTAGTTCCTCATCGACTCTGATCGCGGGGAACATACCGTCTTTGTACCAGCTGAGGTGCCCAGACTTTTCAAACAGCTGTGCTTTAGTGATGTGCGGGGTGTACACGAAGTCGTATCCGGCTTCGATGTGGCGCCGCCGCGAGTACTCTTCCATTTCCATGCGGACGATCCCACCTTTGGGATGGAACACCGCTAGGCCGGAGCCGATTTCTGTGGGGAACGAGAATAGGTCCAGTTCGTTCCCAAGCTTGCGGTGGTCGCGTTTCGCAGCTTCTTCCATCCGCGTTTGGTACGCGCGCAGTTCTTCTTTGCTGGGCCAAGCTGTGCCGTACACGCGTTGAAGTTGGTCGTTTGCTTGGTCGCCAAGCCAGTAGGCTGCTGAGGTTCTGGTGAGAGCAAAGCCGTTGCCAAGTATCTTCGTGGTGGGCACGTGAGGGCCGCGGCACAGGTCACTCCAGGCAACGTCACCGTTTCGGCGCACGTTGTCGTACATCGTTAGTTCCCCGGCGCCCACTTCAACGGACGCGCCTTCCCCTAGTTCTTCGGACTGCCCTTTGGAACCCACGAGGTGCAGCTTGTAGGGCTGGTCCGCCAGTTCTTCTTGCGCCTGCGCTTCGGTGACTACGCGGCGACGAAACGTTTGTCCTTCTTTCACGATGCGTTTCATGATCTTTTCAATTCTCTTCAGATCTTGCGGAGTGAAGGGTTCGACGTTACCGAAGTCGTAGTAGAAACCGTCGGTTACCGGCGGTCCGATTCCGAGGTTCACCTCTGGGTTAAGTTCCTGCACTGCCTGCGCCATCACGTGCGTGCATGAGTGTCGTAAGATTGCGAGGCCTTCTTCGGACCCGATGGTGATAGCTTCAATCTGTTGGCCGGGCGCGATTGTTTCCGCGAGGTCTTTGGCCTGGCCATCTACTCGCATCGCCACTACGTCGCGGCGGCCTTGGTAGTGGTCCAGCCCCGTTGTGCCGGGTTCGACCTGGACGGGGTCGCCATCTATTACGGCAGTGTCTTGCGCCACTGGATCTCCTTAAGTGTTAACGTACCTGCATTCTCAAACAGATCCTAGTTTACGCGGTTCGTGTCGGGGATAAAACGCGGCTCCCCCGGATGGTACCCCCGCCCTAGTTTCTGATGCTCACTAACGCAAGTTTTTGATCCTCCCATCCCCTCGTTCCCGATGCTCATTAACGCGAGTTTCTGATGCTCACACACCCTAGTTTCTGATGCTCACTAACGCACGCTTTGCCCGCGCTGCTGCACGCAGCGCCAGGTACACCGGAGTGTTCACCGGTACTTCCCACGCCCCATCCACTTCCGTTTCATGGCGTGCGAACCTGCGTTTGTACTGCCCGACGGTGAACAGTTCCGGGACCCTCATTGAGTCGACTCCCATGAGGTCAAACGTTACGTAGCCTTCCTTGCCGAGCTGGTGGCCAATCCACAGATCTAAGTATTCTGCCGCACTAATTTTGCGCGC
Source organism: Gleimia hominis (assembly GCF_002871945.2). Taxonomy (NCBI): domain Bacteria; kingdom Bacillati; phylum Actinomycetota; class Actinomycetes; order Actinomycetales; family Actinomycetaceae; genus Gleimia; species Gleimia hominis. The sequence continues at coordinate 775,608 of NZ_CP126963.1, forward strand.
CGCAGCCGAGTGGGCGCCGTAGTACGCCCACGCGCAGTCCCCATTCATAACCACCAGGGTCCACGCGGCGACCCGCCCTTCGATTTCTATGCCGTACAGGCGCGCGTGCTTCGACCCTAGGGTGCGCAACATGTTCCAGTACACGTGCGGTGGGTGCACGCCAAATCCGTCGCGGTTAGCGGTTTCTACCAGGACGTCGTAAACCTCTTTGAACTTCGCTTGCGTGCATTGAGTCAGATCGACTGTTCGCGCAGCTGGGGTTGCTCGCATTTTTCGGATTGCGCGGCGGAATCGTTTTCGAGCAGACGCGGTGAGTTCACCCATAATTTGGTCCCACTGCCCACCCATGGTTTTCATTTTCACAGTGTGGTCGTAGGGCACGGATTGGACTAGGTCGTACGTGTCTTTACTGCTGTATCGGGCGTGGAGGCGGATGAATACGATTGTTTTGTCGCGTTTGCGCGTTTCGGCAATCAAGGCTTTTCGCAGTGTCCGTTCGATGTCGGGCGATTGCCGTCTAAGCCACACGGGCCCACGTTTTGCCCACAAAAAACGCACGCCCCGCAGTTCAAAAACGGTAAAAGACATGAGCGCAGCACACCGGTTATCGACGTAGAACGCGTATTTCCCAAAGTTTTCTCGGTCATAAACGCGGTCGAATCGGTCCCAGTGCTCAGTTTGTTCTATCGGCAGTGTAAGTCCTTCTTCACGGGCGATTTTAGCCAGCGTCTCACCGCTTATTTGTTCTAGCTTAGTTTCCAATAGAGCCTCGCTCACGACTTTCCGTACCCCCACAGCCCGTTAGAACCCGAAGAGTCCCAAACCTGAAGAATCCCAACTCCAAAGAGTCGCCAGGCCCCAGGAGCTTCTAACTCCGCAGTCCCATCACAGGAAAGAATCAAGCGTTCCCATCACAGGAAAGAATCAAGCATTCCCATCAAGGGAGAGCATTCACAGGAGAAATTAACAACAGCATTATTCTAATCAGAAAACCCAAGCGGCTATGCGCCTAATAAAAAGTCCCGTCGGACGTTAATCCGACGGGGCACTCTGGTGGGCGATACTGGTTTCGAACCAGTGACCTCTTCCGTGTGAAGGAAGCGCGCTACCCCTGCGCCAATCGCCCGAGGTGGGTACCGGATTCGAACCGGTGTATACGGCTTTGCAGGCCGCTGCCTCGCCTCTCGGCCAACCCACCCGAGGTTATGTCACCCCGGAGGTGACCGGAGCGGATGACGGGACTCGAACCCGCGACCCTCACCTTGGCAAGGTGATGCTCTACCAACTGAGCCACATCCGCGTTTGCGTTACTGTAACTGCGAAAGCAACTGTAACACATGCACGTTATGCATTTTTCAGAACCTATCGTAACAACAGATTCGGTGGGCGATACTGGGATCGAACCAGTGACCTCTTCCGTGTCAGGGAAGCGCGCTCCCGCTGCGCCAATCGCCCGAGCGGATGACGGGACTCGAACCCGCGACCCTCACCTTGGCAAGGTGATGCTCTACCAACTGAGCCACATCCGCAAATAAAACGCGCCGCTTAGCAGCGCGTAGAAAACTTTACTTGAGAAAAGTCCGTTTGGCAAAACTGAGCAGCTACACTCGAGGTTGGTGCCAATCTAAAAGGAAGTGACGATGGTAACTAATGTCCTGCTGGTGGTCACCGGTTTTATTCTCGGAGCCGCGTGCACGCTCGGGGTCAACCGCCTATTTTCTTCGATAATAGCGAGCCCGACACTGCCTCCTAACCGCCGACGCACAAGTAGCCTCCACCGCAGCAACCACACCCCTGCACAGTTAGATAATTCACAGATTCTAACCCACGAGATCCGCACCCCGCTCGCACTCATCCAAGGATCATTAGAGTTAATCGCCAGTAACTCATCTAACTTCTCCGAAAAACAACGGCAGTTGTGGCACACCGTTGACGACAACGTGTCGCGCATCAGCGCCATGGCGGAAGACTTCCTAACGAACCAGCGCCTCCAATCAAAGAACTTCCAAATCCAAACCCAGCCACTGGATTTGCGCCAACTCGTGCGGGCAAGCGCAAACGAACTGCGGTTAATCACGGACACCCCCATTGAAGTGACGGACCCCGGGCAGGCACTCACAATCCGCGCCGACAAAGCACTTTTGCGGCAACTGGTTTGGAACCTTCTTAACAACGCGGTCCGCCACAGTGGGGGCGCCCCCGTAACAGTGCGCACTTACCCGTCACCAACGCATGCGATCATTGAAGTCGCAGACCAGGGGGCGGGCATGACCCCGCATGAACGCGAACTAATCGTCGTCCCGTTTGTGCGCGTAGACCCAGTTACCGACGCTAGCGCTACCAGCACCACTAGCTCCTTCACGTCTTCCCCGCAGGGGACCGCGCGCTACATCACTCGCGCCGGCTACGGTTTAGGTATGAGCATCGTCCAGTTGATCGTTGAACGCCACGGCGGGCAGCTGCGCATAGACACACTCACCGGCCGCGGGACCCTCATGCAAATACTTCTCCCCCGCAATCCCTCTAATAGGAGGCGCTGGTGGAACCGCTAGCACTCGTGGTGGACGATGAAATTCAAATCCGGCAAATCGTCACGTTCGCCCTCTCCACCGAAGGCATCACCAGCCTCGAAGCAACAGACGGGCACAATGCGTGGCTTGAGTTTCGCAGGCACGCATTCAACCTCGTGATCCTAGACCTCATGCTGCCGGACATTTCAGGAATCACCCTGTGCAAACGCATGCGGGCACAAGCCCCCGTGCCAATCCTCATGCTGACCGCCCTGGGGGAATCGACAGACCGGATCATCGGTCTAGAAGCCGGAGCGGACGACTACCTGGTGAAACCCTTCTCCCCACGCGAACTAGCGCTACGCGCCCGCAAACTACTTGCCCGAAACCAAGATCCGGCAGCTGCGGCACATGAACTCACAATGGGAAACCTGCGCATAGCCCCCGGGTCTACCGCGTGGGTGGGCAGCACCCGCCTGGCTTTAAGCGAAACTGAAACCCGCCTCCTCGCAGCCCTCATGCGCCGTGGTGGCGAACTGGTTAGCGTGCGCGAACTCATCAACGAAGTGTGGAACACCACCGCGCACTACGGGGGTCGGAACATGGTCAAAACCACGGTTTACCGCCTGCGCAAAAAACTCACCGACGCAGCCGTGGATGCGCACATCGTGGCCGTGCGTAACCGTGGATACGCCCTGGTAGCGGGTACAGAGCCGGGCCGGTAACCACCACCCGCCCCTCAAGCTATATTCAGGGCGGCATACGTTTGGTAACAGGGCTGTTACCAACTGTTACCGTCCCAGCGGACCTGGGCGGCGCGCGTATACCAGAGTGTGAATGTAAACCATTCACATTATTCGCACAAAGGAGTTCGCATGGCGTCCGGATCTGCCCTCAGCTGGCTTGCAGCGCCGAAACCCGCCCCGCGGAAATCAGAAGAAGAAGTTAACCGGCTCTACCCCCGGTTGCGTTTCCAAGTATTCATGGGAATCTTCTTCGGGTACGCGGGTTTCTACTTGATTCGCAACAATATTTCTGCGATCGCACCGCTACTCATGAACGATACTGGGATCGACAAAATCGGTATCGGCATAATCGCAAACGCCGTGCTCTTCGCCTACGGGTTGTCAAAATTCTTCTCCGCAATGGTTTCGGACCGCGCGAACGCCCGATACTTCCTCCCCATTGGCCTAGCCCTTTCTGCGGTAATGAACCTGCTGGTTGCGTTCGTACCGTGGATCACCGCGACCGTTGGCTTGTTCGCCACCGCCATGTTCCTCAACGGCTGGTTCCAAGGCATGGGCTGGCCCCCGTGCGGCCGCGTGCTCGTCCACTGGTTCTCCACAAACGAACGCGGGTAGAAAACCTCCATTTGGAACACGGCACACAACGTGGGGGCAGGAGCACTGCCGTTCATCATTGGTGTCGGCCTGTCCTGGACTTCCAACAACTGGCGCGCCGCATTCTGGCTCCCCGCCGTCGTCGCGCTCGTAGTCGCCCTATTCGCATTCCTCGTTATCCGCGATACCCCTGAATCAGTGGGCCTACCCACCATTGAGGAATACCGCAACGACCCCGCAAAAGTGGAGATCAAAGACCCGCAGAAACTGTCGGCAAAAGAAATGATCTTCAAACACGTGCTCACCAACCCCACGATCGTTATGCTCGCGGTTGCAAACGTGTTCGTCTACGCACTGCGCTACGGGGTGCTCAACTGGATTTCCGTATACCTGGCGGAGCAGCACCACGCCGAAATCGGTTCCGGGCTCGCTGGTTTCGCCGCGTTCGAACTCGCCGGAATTCTCGGCACCCTCGTGTGCGGGTGGATGTCCGACAAAGTCTTCAAAGGCTACCGCAGTGGCGCTGGCATATTCTTCACGGTCGCAACTGCGCTGGCGATTCTCGCGTACTGGCTCTCCCCCGTTGGCACTCCAATGTGGATTCTCATCACGTTCGTGGGTCTAATTGGCGGTCTGATTTACGGCCCAGTGATGCTCATTGGGCTGCAAGCAATCGACTTGTCCCCACGCAACGTGGCGGGCACCGCCGCGGGCTTCACCGGCCTGTTCGGCTACCTGTTGGGCGCCACTTTGGCCTCCACCGGCGTGGGGATTATCGTTCACAACTTCGGTTGGAACGTGACGTTCATTATTTTCATCGCGTTCTCGATTTTGACGGTCCTATTGTTCGCTATCGTGGGTCGTTCTGAAAAGAAACTCATGGCCCGGCAACAAGCGGTTAAAGCCGCCCAGGAGCGCTAGAGTTTATTCCCTTTTGAGGCCTGCTCTCACCCACCGGGTGCGGCGGGCCTCAAGTAATTCACGCTACCTGAATCAAGCCCTAAACTGTATAGTATGCGCACCCATTCCACCACTTTGCTTGCGAGCCCCAAACCGCTTCACTGGAAACGGTTGCTCGAGCTGCTGTGCGCGATCAGCCTAATGTTGGTCACGTGCTCACTAGCGGCGTGCAGCCCCCCTTCTTTGAATGTGCTTTGTTCTAATGAGGAGGGAGTGTGCGAAGCGTGGGTGCGCGCATTCGAACGGGAAACTGGGGTGCAAACCCGGTTTGTGCGCCTACCGACAGCGCAAGCGCTTGCACGAGTGCGCGTGGGAGGTGCGCGCGAGTTTGACATTTGGGTTGGAGGCCCGGCAGAGAACTACGAAGTGGCATCCCACGAAAATCTCCTCGCCCGCGCGGACAGCACTGAGAGTATCCCCGCGCGATTCAAAACCTCGCACTGGGTCGGGATCTACGCGTCTATGCTCACCGTGTGTTACAACCCGCAGGTGCTAGCGCGCAACCACCTGCCCACCCCCACATCGTGGGTAGATTTGGAGGACCCGAAGTTCGCCGGATGGATCTCGGCCCCTTCCCCACTGGCGTCCGGCACGGGGTATCGCGCGCTGCTGGCTATAAGTGCTTCGTTTGAGGGCCGGGCAAAGCCGCACCTGAATCGCATTTACGACAACGTCGGGCGGTGGACGAACTCCGGTACCTCCCCCGCATCCGTAGCCGCACTGGGAGAAGCTGCGGTTGCCATTTCGTTTTCCCCGTACTGCCGGGAGGCAAGCACTCCTGAACAGCCGCTTCTTCAACGCGTCCCGGCTGAGGGAACCACGTTTGAAGTTGGGGGTGGGGCCGTCCTGGAGGGAGCGCGTAATGCGCAGCATGCCCGCGCATTTTTGCGCTGGCTCACCTCCGAGCAGGGGCAGCGCATCGTCATTTCTGCTGGGCAAACACCGGTGCGGGAAGGGTACCCAGCTTCCTTGAGCAAGGTTTTAGAAACTGCGCACTACAGGGTTTACGATATTTCCCCAAACCGGGCTAGCCGCGAGCGCGACGGGTGGCTCAGCTGGTTCGAGTTGGAACGATTGGGTGGGTGATCCGAGGTGGTGTCATTCGCTAGTAGTTGTGTCCGAGTGGGCCGGGCCACGGTGCGTGCGGGCGCGGTGGGGGTTGTGGCTGCCACGCTGGCTTTTGTTTACGTGGTTCCGTTTGGCGCTTTGCTGTTCACCGCTTTAGCGCCGGGGCGGGAGGGCCTGCGGTTTCCTACCGGGTTGGTGTTTAGGTCCGCGCTCACTTCGCTTATAGTTTGTTTTGCGATTGCAGTTTGTGCGGCAGTGTTGGGTGCGGGCGCTGCCCTGGGGAGCCGGTGGGTTTCGAATCGGACGCGCATTTGCTTGGATGCGCTGATCCTTTTGCCGGTTTTGTTTCCGCCGTTTATTCACGCCGCGTTGATCCGCGCGGCTATTGGACCTGCGGGCGCGTGGGTGCGCACGTCGCCCAGTAACGCGTTGCTGCGGGGCCTGCCTTTATTTATTGTTGCGTCCCTGTTTGCGTACGTGCCGCTGGCTTACTTTTTTGCTCGGTTGGCTTTGGGGTCGGTGGATGAGCGGGTGGTGGATGCTGCCCGTATGCTTGGGGTTCGCGGGTTCCGCTTGGCGCGGCTCGCCTATGGGCGGCAACTGTTTTTGGGTTGCCTCCCTGCTATGTTGCTCACGCTCGTGTTCACGATTTCGGATCCGCTCACCCCTTCGGTTGTGGGGGCAGATGTGAGCCACGTGGGGATGCTGCTGTGGTTGCAAATCTCGGGGTTTGGTTCGCAGCGCACTGCGGCCCTACTCGCGTTAGTGCTCGGGTTTGCGTGTCTGCTGGTGCTTTTGGTGGCTGCGGGGCTGGTGCGTCATTTGGAACCGGAGTTCGCCCGGTGGTTGCGCCGGTTGCGGTGGTCTTTGAATGCGGTGCCGTCTAGACCGGTGGGTACTCCCAAAGGTGTGCGGGCGGTACCGACCATCGGGGTTGCTCTGGTGGGTTTGGTCGAAATAGGTTTGATACTCGCTTTGGCCCAGCGCGGCGGCGGCCACCGGGTGAGTGAGATCATCACTACTGTGCTACTGGCCTTAGTAGCTTTGCTGGTGGCCGCGCTGGTAGCGTGGATTGGGCTGCTGGCACAGCAGCGGTTTCGAACCGTTGTGGATGTCCTGTTCGCTAGTTTGCTCATGGTTCCGGGCGCCACGATCGGCACCTCGCTCGCGTTTGCTTACGGTCCGCGTTCCCCACTGGCGTTTCCCACCTCCCGGGTGGGCGCAACCTTGGTTATCTTGGCGGCATTTGCGTCCCTATCGATCCCAGTCGTGTACGCCCTCGTGAGGCTCACAGTAGCGACCATTGACCCGCGGGTAATAACGACTGCGCGGGTGCTGGGGGCTTCAAAGTGGCGGGCAATCGCCGCGTGCGTGCTCCCGCGCATTCGGTTCTTTACTGTGGGTGGTACCGCAATCGTCGTTGCCCTGTCCACGGTGATGGTTGCGCCACTCATCTGGGTTACCTCCCCGCAAGTACCCGTGTTGATTCCGCGCTTGTACGCAATGGTGGATCACTCGGCTTACGCGCAAGCGGGGACTTCTCTGGCGACCGTACTGCTCGCCGTGGGAACCGTGGTGATACTCACGTGGGCAGTTACCAGAATAGGAGCTGCAAAGAAACAATGAGCCTGTTGCACCTGGAGAACGTTCGAGTAAACCGCCGTGGCCGCACCTTGCTGCACCTGTCTCTGCGCGTGGACCCCGGTGAGTTCGTCGCCGTGCTCGGCCCTGCGGGCGCTGGGAAAAGCACGCTACTGCGCGCTATCTGCGGGTTGGAACGCGTGTCTAACGGCCGCATCGTAATCGGAGACCGCGACGTCACTAAACGCGCTCCGGAACAGCGCCAAACCTCCCTGGTGATGGATGATGCGGGGCTGTTTCCGCATATGACGGTCGAGCAGAATGTCGCGTTCGCCGTGTCCACCGAACGCGCCGATCCCACGCCCCGCGAGCAAGTGGCGGTGGCGCTCACCAGCATGGAGATCGACCATTTGGCGCACCGGTATCCGCGGCACCTTTCCACCGGGGAGCGGCAAAAAGTAGCGCTCGCTCGGGCCCTCGTGCGCAGGCCCCTGGTGATGGCGTTCGACGAGCCCCTCGCCCACGTGGACACCATGGCCGCCCGCTCTCTGCGCTACCAAATCGCCCGCGTCCATACCCGCATGAACTGCGCCACCCTGTACGTCACCCACGATATTCGGGAGGCCATGAGCTTAGCCACACGCATCATTTACCTCGAAGCGGGTGAACTCTTACAAGATGATTACCCGGAGGACATTCACGATTACCCCGCAACCGCGAATATTGCCCGCCATATGGGAGCACGCACGTTCCTCAAGATGCAAGCCACTATCAAAACGGACTCGTGGGGACAATGCAGTGCGCGAGGAACGCTTCTGGGCCAAAGCATCACGATCCCCACGGCCGCGGCTCCAACCGGTACGCATCACGTGCTCGTGTGCGGCTACGAGAACGCAGTAAGGATCCACCGCACGAACGCGAGCGCACGCCACGGACTTCACAGAAACGTGGGGCAAGTGCTGAAAAATACTTATCGAGGCAACCACTTCCTCACGAGCATAGAAACTGAAGCGGGAGTGGTGTACGCCGCGACCGGTCGGGACGAGGGGGTGCTGCCCGGTGACCTGGTGGAAGTGGAACTGTGCGAAACCCACCTGTGGGGCCTCCCCGAAACGCAAGCTGATAATCAGGTAAAACCCAAATAAATCTGGCAGTGTAGAAATATGCAGATATGGCCTGGAGAACCTTACCCACTCGGAGCTACCTTCGACGGATCCGGTACGAACTTCGCTTTATTCTCATCCGTAGCAGAAAAAGTTGAACTGTGCCTGCTGGATGAAAACCGCGTTGAGCAACGCATTGCCCTCACCGAAGTAGATGCCGACGTGTGGCACACCTACATCCCGGGAATCCAACCCGGACAACGCTACGGGTACCGCGTGTACGGGCCGTACGACCCGCAAAACGGGCACCGCTGTGACCCGTCGAAACTGTTACTCGACCCGTACGCAAAAGCGATCGACGGCGAAGTTAAACCCGCCGAATCCCTGTATTCTTACCACTTCGACAACCCGGATGAACGCAACGACGCAGATTCCGCGCCCGACACGATGCTGTCCGTGGTTATCAACCCATTTTTCGACTGGGGGCGCGACCGCGCGCCCGCCCACGAATACCACAACACCGTTATTTACGAAACGCACGTGAAAGGCATGACGATTAACCATCCGGATGTGCCTGAGGAACTGCGTGGCACCTACGCTGGAATGGCCCACCCCGCGGTGGTTGAACACTTGAAGAAACTAGGGATCACCGCGGTGGAGTTGATGCCGTGCCACCAGTTTGTGAATGACTCGCACCTGCAAGAAAAAGGGTTGGCGAACTACTGGGGGTACAACACGATTGGGTTCTTTGCACCCCACAACGCGTACGCAGCGTACGGCAACGACGGGCAGCAAGTGCAGGAGTTCAAACAAATGGTTAAGACCCTGCACGACGCGGACATAGAGGTGATCTTGGACGTGGTGTACAACCACACCGCGGAAGGTAACCACATGGGCCCTACCCTGTCGATGCGCGGCATTGATAACAGCGCGTACTACCGGCTTGTGGACGACGACAAGGCCCACTATTTTGACACGACTGGCACGGGGAATTCCTTGCTGATGAGCTCACCGGCGGTTTTGCAGCTAATTATGGATTCGCTGCGCTACTGGGTGAGTCAAATGCACGTGGATGGGTTCCGTTTCGACTTGGCCTCCACTTTGGCCCGGCAGTTCCATGAGGTCGATCGCCTATCCGCGTTTTTCGAGTTGATCCATCAGGATCCGATTATTTCGCAGGTGAAGCTCATTGCGGAACCGTGGGATATTGGTGAGGGCGGCTACCAGGTGGGGGGCTTTCCCCCGCTGTGGACCGAGTGGAACGGGGAGTACCGCGATACGGTCCGCGATTTTTGGCGCGGCGAGTTCTCTTCCCTGCCTAAGTTCGCCTCCAGAATCGCGGGGTCCGCGGACCTGTATGCCCACTCTGGACGCACCCCGATCGCGTCGATTAACTTCGTCACCGCTCACGACGGGTTCACAATGCGGGACCTGGTTTCTTACAACGAGAAGCACAATGAAGCCAACGGGGAAGACAACCGCGACGGTAACGACAATAACCGGTCTTGGAACTGCGGGGTAGAAGGGCCAACGGATGACGAGCAGGTGCGGGCACTGCGTTTGCGTCAGCACCGGAACTTCCTAACTACCCTCATGGTTTCCCAAGGAGTGCCAATGATTTCGCATGGGGACGAAATGGGGCGCACCCAGCAGGGCAATAACAACACGTATTGTCAGGATAATGAGCTCGCGTGGGTAGATTGGAATTTGTCTGAGGAACAGGAACAACTCCTGGAGTTCGCAGACCGCGTGGTGCAGTTGCGTGCCCACCACCCCGTGTTCCGAAGACGCCGTTTCTTCGCTGGTGCTCCCCGGCGCGGTGGGGAATCTGACCTGGGGGAAATCGAATGGTTCACCCCGGGGGCGCAGCACATGACGGATGAGGAATGGGAACAAGCGTGGGCGCGTTCAACCATGATTTTCCTCAACGGTTTAGGGATCCACGAGCCAGACGAGAAGGGTCGGAGCATTGTGGACGACGATTTCCTCCTGCTCATTAACGCCGCCCCTGAAGAGATTGAGTTCAAGCTCCCAGACCAGACGTATGGGCACGAGTGGCACACGTGTATAAACACCGCAAACGACGCTGACGAGGCGACCTACGAGGCTGAAGGGTCGGTGGATGTGACCGCCCGGTCGATGATTGTGCTGCGCAGCTGCCGCGAAGGAGACAAGAAGTGAGTACTAAACACCCGCATTTACCCCGCGCTGAGCGGCGCACCCCGGTAACAACCTACCGGCTGCAGCTGACGCCCGAGTTCGATTTCGCCGCCGCCACTAAGACCTTAGACTACCTGGCTGAACTGGGGATAACGGACGTGTACGTCTCCCCCATTTTGCAAGCCGCCCCAGGTTCCACTCACGGCTACGACGTGGTGGACCACACGCACGTTTCTACTCCGTTGGGTGGGCGTGAAGGGTTCGAGGCATTCGCGAACCGCGTGCACGAACTCGGCATGTACCTGGTGGTCGACGTGGTGCCCAACCACATGGCAGTGCCCACCCCGGTTTGGCATAACAAACCCATGTGGTCGGTGCTTAAACACGGGCCTGATTCCGCGTTCAAACACTGGTTTGACGTGGAGTTAGACTCCCCCATCCTCATGCCGATCCTAGGTAAACGCATCGGCCAGGTGCTGTCGGATCAAGAACTGGAACTCACCCAAATGGTGATTCCCAGTGAGCCGCAGTACGGCCCCCAGTGGGTATTGAAGTACTACGACCACGTGTTCCCCGTCGCGAAAGGCACGGAGTCCCTGCCCCTCGCCGTCCTGGTGGAACGCCAGCACTACCGGTTGGCGCACTGGAAAGTCAGTTCCGAAGAGCTGAATTACCGGCGTTTCTTTGACGTGGGTACCCTCGCGGGTCTGCGCGTGGAACGCGAAGAAGTGTTCAACGCCACGCACGCACTGCTGATCGACCTGTTCAACCGCGGGTTCATAGACGCGTTCCGCGTGGACCACCCGGATGGGCTCGCGGACCCTCGGGAATATTTCAACCGCCTGTGGGACGCGACCGGGGGCGCGTGGGTCGTTGCGGAAAAAATCTTGGAGGGCGACGAGACTCTACCGGCTGATTGGGCGGTGGCCGGAACCACCGGTTACGACACGGCATGGCGGATTCACGCTTTGAACGTGGAACCGCGCGGCCTCATGCCGATGGGGGCGGTGATGAGTGAGATCGCCGGTGATTCCCCATCCGATTTGAAAGCCATGACGGCGGCCGCGAAATCCCAGATCGTCGACACGTCACTGTCGGCAGAAATCCGCCGCCTCGGCTCGGTCATTTGGGGGATCTGTCAAGAAGACGTGCGGTTGCGTGACCACACGTTCCGCGGGCTCGTGGACTGCCTGCGGCAACTGGTGATCGACATGGACCGCTACCGCGCGTACGTGGTGCCCGGTCAGAATCCCCCGCAGATTTCCCGTGAGGTCGTGGAGCATACCGCGGCGGTGGCGCGCAAGAAACTCGACGACGACCTCAGTGACACGATGGACGTGATCGTCGCACTCGTGCTCGGGGACGAAGTGGGATCCGCAGGGTTGATCCCCACGGATCCGCGGCGCAAAGAGGTGATTATCCGGTTCCAACAAGTGTGCGGAGCCGTGCAAGCCAAGGGCGTGGAAGACACCACGTTCTACCGGTGGACACACCTGCTGAGCCTAAACGAAGTAGGTGGCGCCCCAGACGTATTCGGCTTGGACCTAGACCACTTCCACGCGTTCTGCCAGCACGTGGCCTCGAACTGGCCGGCGACCATGACGTGCGGCTCCACGCACGACACGAAACGGAGCGAAGACGTGCGGGCGCGCATCAGTGTCCTGTCGCAAAAAGCAGACGAGTGGGTGGCGGTGCTGACCCAGCTGCGGCACGTGTCCGCACACTTCCGGCCCGCCCGCGTGGATGGGCGCGCAGAGAACCTCATGTGGCAAACCATCGTCGGCACCTGGGCGGACACCGACCGGATCACCCCGCAGAGACTGCGCCAGTACCTCATTAAAGCAATTCGAGAGCAAAAAGAATGGACCGACTGGACAAACGCGAATAAGGAGCGGGAGCAGGAGTTCCTGGACTTTGCCACGCAAATCATTGAAAACGAGCAGACCGTAGCCCTGCTGGATGAATGGCTCGAGTCGACGCGCGACGTGGTGAACAACCTGATTCTCGTCAACAAGGCGGTGCAGCTGATGGCACCTGGGGTGGCGGATATTTATCAGGGCAGTGAAATCACGAGTACGTCCCTGGTGGACCCCGACAACCGGCGGCCAGTAGATTTTGAGGCCCTGCGCACGCTAGATACGCACGCCGACACGATAGATGCGCGTAAGTTAGCGCTGACCACGCAGCTGGTGCGGCTGCGGGCGCGCATGCCGGAAGTATTCGTGTCCGACCGGGCGGGTTACGAACCCCTCCCCGCTTCTTCGGGCCACTGCATCGCGTTCGCCCGGTGTTTGGATGACGAGCCCGCGGTGCTGCTGCTAGCGCAGCGGCTAGAGGTTTCCCTCACACGGCTGGGCGGCTGGCAGGACGCCACCGTGTTGCTGCCACCGGGCCGGTGGGAGCCGCTCGGGGGTGGTTCCGTGCTCGAAGGTGGGCAGACCCTGATCCGCGATGTGCTCGGTGGGGAACCAGTTGCCATACTAGTGCGAGAGGATCTTAACGATGAGCAATAAGTTGGAACGCAGCCGCGTCCCCGTCTACTGCCCGAAAGCGAAGACGGTGGAGTTAGTGCTGGATGGGTACCGCTACGACATGTATGCGGACAAGCACGGCTGGTGGTTCTCTGACCGGGCGGTGCCCGCGGGCGCGCGCTACGCCTACAGTGTGGATGGGGCGGATCCGGTTGCAGATCCGCGGGCACTGCGCCGGCCCGATGGGGTGCACGGGCCCGCTCAGCAGTGGGATCCGGGGCAGCGGCCAAAGCCAGCTGGATTCACCCTGTTGGGAAAAGTGTTTTACGAACTGCACGTGGGGACGTTTACCCCTGAGGGCACGTTTGACGCGGCGATTGAGAAACTGCCCGCCCTGGCCGAACTGGGCGTACAGGTGGTGGAACTGATGCCGGTCGCCCCCTTCCCCGGCGAGTTCGGGTGGGGGTACGACGGAGTGTCACTGATGGCGGTGCACGAGCCCTACGGAGGCCCGGATGGCATGCGCCGCTTTATTGACGCCGCCCACGAACTCGGCTTGGCGGTGTGTTTGGATTTGGTTTTAAACCACTTCGGCAACGTCGGTAACTACATTGCGCAGCTGGCGGATTACTATTCGCAAAAGCATGAGACCCCGTGGGGACCCGCGTTTGACCTCGATGGCCGCAATCGCACTCACGTGCGGCAGTTTTTGATGGATACTGCGGTTTATTGGCTTGAGGAAATGGGCGTGGACGGCCTGCGTCTTGACGCGGTGCACGCCCTCGTTGACGATTCGGAAAAGCACTTCCTCGCGGAGCTTTCCGACCGGGTGAAGCAGTTGGAGCAGCAGTTAGGCGCCCCGCTCACGCTGATTGCTGAATCGGACCTCAACAACGTGAAGATGGTGACCCCAACCGACAGGGGTGGTTTGGGAATGGACGGGCAGTGGGACGACGACTTGCACCACAGCCTGCACAGTTTGTTCACTGGAGAGTCGCAGGGGTACTACTCTGACTTTGCGCAGCGCGGGGCGGTTAAACGCGCGTTTGAGAACGTGTTTTTCCACGCGGGAACGTACTCGTCTTTCCGCGGGCAAGTGTGGGGCCATCCCGTTGACGATTCCCTGGACCGCACCCGGTTTGTGGCATTTAGTCAAAACCACGATCAGGTGGGGAACCGGGCGTTGGGCGATCGGCCCTCACGCGTCCTGTCGGACGCCCAGTTAGCCGCCCAGGCGGCACTGGTGATACTAAGCTCCTACACCCCAATGCTGTTCCAAGGCGAAGAATGGGGTTCGAAGGGGCCGTTCCTGTTCTTTTCTGACCAAGAAGATGACGAGCAGATGAAGCAGGCGATGCGGCAGGGGCGGCAAAAAGAGTTCTCTGCCCACGGGTGGGCGGAACTATACGGGAAGGACGTGCAGGTGCCGGACCCGACGAGTCGGCAAACATTCCTGGAGTCCAAACTGGACTGGCCCGCTCCCACCGATGAGCGGGCAAAACGCATGCTCGAATGGTACCGGAAGCTGATTGCCCTGCGCTCCACCCACGTTCACTCCGGCCTGCCCGTGCAGGTGCAGTGGGACGGTGACGTATTGACCATGAGCCACGACAACGGCCTGTGCGTGAGCGTTAACTTTGGGCAAACCAAGCAGCCAACCCCAAGTGATGCAGTTGAGGTTCTAGCGCAGTGGGACGGCGCCTTCACCCCCGGGAGCGCCATCGTTTACCGCTCGGAATCCTTCGCCGGCCACCCGTTTGACAGCTAAAGTTCGGCCGGCGGATAGTCGTGGAACACTTTCTGCAGGTGCAGGTCACGCGCCAATAAGAAAGCGTCGCGCGCAAGTAGTTTCTCGCGCGGATTACGCAGTGGGTTAAACACCTTCCGCTGCTGACGAAGCTGCTTGAACCGCGCCCGCAACTGTGGGTTGTGCAGATGCTTTTGCGCAATCGACAGGGGGACCAGCGAGTAGATCAGCTCCCGCTGCGCCACTTTCCTGCCGCCGCGGCGCCCGTGAATCACGTCGTCCACGAACACACCCATCGCGTTCACGCCCCCACCTTGGACGTAACCACTGTTGCGACCAATCCGTGGGTTAAGTTCCAAAAAATACGGGGTGCCGGTGCGCGGATCAACTTTTACGTCAAAGTTTGCGAACCCCTCGTAATCAATCTGCTGGAAGAACCGTTCCGCAGCGTCAAACAGGTCGTACTGCGGGGAGGTGACCATGGTTACGGGGTTACCAACCAGGGACGGCCGGTGGTCTTGCAGCGCCACCTGCGCGTGCGCCAGCATCGTCACCGCTCCACCGCGCGAAATATAAGCGGTGATCGAATGCAGCTGCGCGTCGTCCCCGGGAATGTACTCTTCCAACACGAACTCACCGGGGTACCCCGCGTCCGCCAACTGTTTCATCAGGTCCGCAAGTTCCGCCGGGGTCTGCAGGTAGTACACCTTCTTCTTATCTGGTACCTGGATGGCGGAAAACTCGGCGGAAACCGCGGGTTTAGCAACAATCGGGAACGTCAACTGGGTGGCCGAAAAAGCGGCTGGTTCCACCGCCTCAAAAGCAATCGTGGCGATCCCCGCGCGCTCACACACGCGTTTAAAACGCGCCTTATTCGACACTTCTTCCAATACTTCCCGGGAGGGAATCGCGAGCTCACAGGTTTTTGGTAGCTCGGCGCGGATCCCAATCAGGTTCTCCACCTGCTCGTCACCGTTAGTGATCACCGCTAGCTTCGCGGGCGCGTACCGGGCACTCAGATTCGTCAGTGTTTCAACCACGCAGCTGGGGTCTAGACCGTTTTCAATAGGTTCCAGTTCAATAAACCGGCTTAGTTTAACCAACTGCGATGGCGCCGAGGAAATGCAGATAACCCGCTCGCACCCCAAGTCGTTGAACTGGCGGGCCATGGCGTATGCTTCCACTCCCCCACCCAAAATGACGGGCACGAACCCGCGGGTTCCTAACTTATCCTGGATTTGAGTACCTTGTTCCATATGTGACTTCGACTTTGCTGTTGCTTATCGGCAATACTGTTCGCAGGCACGCGGGGTGTCCGCAGCTTTCACGTGCTGGGCCCGCCGTCCACAATGGACTACTTTAGCAGCCTAAGTCCGGTTTCATCCGCGCGCCGTAGCGGCCCAGCCCGGTTTTGCCCCTAGCCTAGATACGTGGATAAGAGCGCGCGGAACACAGGCGAGGTGCCACCGGATTTCCTTTCGGCACTGCTGTCTATCCGTGACGCCGTTTGCCCACCGCAGATTCAGTTGGAGGAAGTGCCAGCCCCGCGAGGAATCGCCCCGTTTTGCGCGGCCCTGCATGCGTCTGTCCCTCAGGAAATATCTGAAGTTCCCCTCGCTAGTGGCAGTTTTGTAGTTTTACACGATCCGGATACGCAGCCTGGGTGGGGTGGGAAGACCCGGCTAGTGGTCCATGCGCGTTCCCAGTTCGACGTTGATTTAGCGCAAGATCCTTTGATGTCTGAGGTCCTGTGGAGCTGGACGCATGAAGCGTTAGACGTGTGTGGAGCCAACGTGCGGAGGATGAACGGCACGGTCACACGAGAGCTCGCGGACGCGTTCGGGGGGTTGCAGTTGCGCAGTTCGCGAGCGCACGTGGATTTGCGGGGCTCGTGGACGCCCGCGGCGATCGACTTAGCCCCGCACGTGAACGCGTGGCTCACCTTGCTGGGACACATGTCTGCCACCACTGATCCGGCTGACCCCACGGATTTCACGACCGCCGCCCAACCTCCTCAAACAATAAGTACGTTGAATATACCGAGGCCCGTCCCGCATGTCTGATACCCCCACGCTCATCATTCACCCGCGCGAAGGCACCCCGGATATAACCGACACCCCGCAGCAGTTGCAGCAAGCAGCCATACGGCTCGCGCGTTCACACATGCCGGTGGCGGTTGATGTGGAACGCGCCAGTGGCTACCGGTATTTCGAAACCGCGTACCTGGTGCAAATCCGGCGCGAAGATGTTGGCACGTTTTTGATTGACAGCCACGCACTGGCGGACCTGTCCGGTCTGAACCCTGCGCTAGGTAACGCCGTGTGGGTACTGCACGCGGCCGACCAAGATTTGGAGAGCCTGCGGATGGCGAAACTCCAGGTACCCGCGGTGTTTGACACGGAAGTGGCGGCGCAACTACTGGGGTATGAGCAAATCGGATTAGCGGCGGTGTGTGAACGCGCGTTGGGCGTCACTCTCGACAAGGACCACCAGCGGTCAGACTGGTCGAGGCGCCCTTTGCCGCACGCGTGGTTGCGGTACGCGGCACTGGATGTGGAGCTGCTCACCGCACTGCAAAACCACTTGGGTAACGCCCTGTACGAGCAGGGGCGTTGGGAATGGGCGGAACAGGAGTTTGACTACATTTTGAACCAGCCCCCTAAACCGAGTGACCCGAACCGGTGGCGGACCTTTAAAGGCGCCGGAAAAGTGGAGGGGCGGCGCCACCTAGCGGTTTTACGTGAACTTTGGAATACGCGCGAAAGCGTGGCGCGCGAGCACGATATTGCCCCCACTCGGCTGATTTCTAATGCGACCCTGGTGCGGCTCGCGCTGAAGCCGCCGCGCAACAAGCGGGCATTGCTTTCGATACAGGCTATGCGCCGTCCCCGCACCCGCAAGTACACGGCGCAGTGGCTGTCAGCACTCATGAGGGCCCGTTCCCTGTCGGATACGGACCTTCCCCCACGCAGGTTGAAGCACCCGCACGGCTTCGTTCCTAAAGCCGGGTCTTGGCGCGGTTCCCGCCCCGAAGCGTTCGCGCGTTTGCAGCGCGTGCGGGCAATCGTGAATACGCATGCGAAGCAGCTGCAGGTGGATCCCATTCGCCTACTGGAGCCGCGCGTGCAGCGGGCTTTAGCGTGGGATGAAGTGGCTTTTTCGGAACCCGAGTTCGAGCAGTATATGCTGCGGCTGCAGGCCCGCCCGTGGCAGGTAGAGCAGGTGGGAGCGCAGATTCACGCAGCTATCGTTAACGCTGTTTGAGGCCCTGTAGGTGCTCCAGGATTTGCGCACGCAGTGCGTCTGGGGTCAAACCCAGGTGCTCCATGATTGCTGGGCGTTTCGCGTGCTGAAGGAACTCTTTTGGCAGGCCGCGGGCCAGCACCGGGGTGTAGTGGCCCCTGCGGGCCAGGGCGGCGCGCACGGCACTGCCGTACCCGTTGTCTTCCACCCCATCTTCGAGCGTGACAATCAGGTCACTCGATTCCGCTAGGGCGTCCACCAGCTCGTCTTCCACGGGCAGGAGCCAGCGCGGGTCCAAAACTCGAGCATTGCCCAGTTTTTCACCGGTTTGTATCCCCAGGTTTGCGAACGCGCCCGTGGCGAGTATGGTCACCCGCCCATCTGAGGGCAGGAGCACGTCCGCGCCCGCGAACGTGCCGCGCGACTCAACCGGTTCGGGTAGTGCGCCCTTCGGGTAGCGCACAACCGTGGGCGCATCCTTTACCGCAACCGCTTCTTTGAGGGCCCGCTGCAGGGTTTGTTCATCGCGCGGAGCCGCTAGCTTCAGCCCGGGCACGATCGACAGCATAGCTATATCCCACATGCCGTTGTGGGACGGGCCGTCGTCACCGGTAATCCCAGACCGATCCAGCACGAAAGTAACGCCCGCGCGGTGCAGTGCGACGTCCATGAGCACTTGGTCGAACGCACGGTTCAAAAACGTGGCGTATACGGCGAACACCGGGTGCAGCCCCGCGTACGCCATGCCCGCGCACATGGTCACTGCGTGCTGTTCGGCAATCCCCACGTCAATCACGCGTTTGGGATATTTGTCGTGCAGTAACTTGAGGCCCACGGGCACCATCATCGCGGCCGTTACCCCAACTATCGAAGCGTCCTGCTCCGCCAGTTTCACAATTTCGCGAGCGAACACTTTCGTCCACCCAAACCTGGAGGGCGCAATTGGCAGTCCGGTTTCCGGATGGATTTTCCCCACGGCATGGAACCTGTCGTTCACATCGTTTATCGCCGGTTCGTACCCGTGCCCTTTATCGGTTATGACGTGCACGAGGATCGGTTCGTTCACAGCTTTCGCCCGGGTGAGTGCGAACTCGACCGCTACCTCGTCGTGGCCATCTACCGGACCAATGTACTTAAGCCCCAAATCTGAAAAAAGCGCTTGCGGCAACAGCACGTCCTTCATGCCCGCCTTAATGCCGTGCAACGCTTCAAACGCGGCTTCACCCGGTTTCCCTCCGGCAAGTAAAGCCCGCTTGCCCCACGCGAGTGCCTTTTCGTAAGGCTGGGAGGTGCGCAGCGCATCCAGATGATGCGCGAGGCCCCCGATGGTGGGTTGGTAAGAACGCCCGTTGTCGTTGACGATTATCACCATGTTGCCTTCGTAATGGTCGGCAATATTGTTCAACGCTTCCCACGGCATCCCCCCGGTTAGGGCCCCGTCGCCAATCACCGCTACCACGTGGTCGTCGCGGTGGGTGCGTTCAAATGCCTGGGCGATCCCATCGGCCCACGAAAGAGAGGTGGAAGCGTGTGAGTTTTCGACAATATCGTGTTCCGACTCCTCCCTGGATGGGTAGCCGGAAAGCCCGTTTTCTTGCCGCAGAGAAGAAAAATCTTGCCGTCCCGTCAGCAGCTTGTGAACGTACGCCTGGTGGCCGGTGTCGAACACGAATGCATCGCGCCCGGAGTCGAACACCCGGTGCATCGCCAAGGTTAGTTCCACGACCCCCAGGTTGGGACCCAGGTGCCCCCCGGTAGCAGACACTGCTTGCACGAGGTATTCGCGAATCTGTTCAGCCAGCTCCTCCACCTGATCCGATGTGAGTTTCTTGAGGTCAGCTGGTCCCTCAATGGAACGCAACAAAGATTTTGGGCGTGGAAACGGTTTTGTCGACATGCTCCTATCCTAATGTGTGTGCCCGCCGGCGCGAATCCGAAGGTCCCTACATTTTATGAGTAAAAACGCTAAATTATATGTAGTGCCAGGAATGATTTGCAGGAGGACTGAGTGATGACAAAGGTGCGTCCTTACGGTAGCTGGGATTCGCCCCTCACGGTGGTGGATCTGACGGAACGGACCGTTAAACTATCCCAACTACGCGTGGAAGACCAATCTACTATTTGGGTCGAAGGACGCCCCGCGGAAGGCCGTAACGTTCTGCTTAAACGCAACCCGCTTGGGATGGTAGAAGAAGTCCTGCCCATGATTGAAGGGGAATTCCTCCCTGATGTGCGCACGCGCGTTCACGAGTTCGGAGGCAAAGCGTACGCGATCAATGGCACGCGGATTGTGTTCTCACACGGTAAGGACGACCGCGTGTATCTGTACGACACCGCGCGGTCGCAAGATGGAATTGTGCCGCTAACAGACTTGTCGCAGCACCGCTACGGAGATTTTGAGATCGCTCCCGTGCGCGACATCGTGTACGCGGTTTGTGAAGATCACACGGGGGAAGGTCCGGTGCGTAACTACCTCGTGTCGATCCCACTGGACGGCAGTGGTGCGCGCGATCCAAAGCAGATCCACACGGTTTTTGAAGGCACGGATTTTGTTGCGGACCCCACTTTGTCCCCCGATGGGACCAAGCTCGCGTGGATGACGTGGAACCATCCGAATATGCCATGGACCACGTCGCAGCTCCTGGTTGGAGCCTTAGACTTTGACGGGCACGTATCTGGCTACGTCGCGATCGTAGATGAGCCCGACGTGTGCGTGTACGAACCCCGGTGGACGCTTACCGGCGATTTGGTTCACGTGGACGATTCTTCTGGGTGGGCAAACCTATACCGCACAGAAGGGTTCGAGTGGCACAAGGACGAAGCATCTGACGCGTGGATGCACCGGCTGCGCACCCGGCACCTGCATCCGTCAGACAAAGTTTTTTCACGCCCTCACTGGGAGCTTGGGTTGCACACCTTCGACAACCTTGATGAAGACCACCTGGTGGTTTCCTGGTGCGAAGAAGGCTACTGGCACCTGGGATCCATGCGGCTTGACAACGGCCAGTTGGAACGCTGGGACATCGGCTGGTGGCCAATCGGAAACGTGGCCGCTGCGAACGGGCGGGTGGCGCTGCTCGCTGACTCCCCCACGCAGCCAGACACGATCATTGAGGTAAATGGCACCGAAGTTACGGTACTGCGCAGCTGCATGTACGACGACTTGGATCCGCAAATCGTGTCGAATGCCGAACCCGTGAGCTTCCCCACCCAGGATGGGCAGACGGCGTACGGCTACTACTACCCGCCGCGCAACCGAGACTTTACCGGCGAGGACCTTGAGAAACCACCACTGCTTGTGTGGGTTCACGCTGGCCCCACGTCTGCGGCACGTCCGGGGTTGCGTTTAGACGAGCAGTACTACACCTCCCGCGGGTTTGCCCTCCTAGAAGTGAACTACCGCGGTTCCACAGGGTTGGGACGCGAATACCGCGGCGCCCTGAATGGGCACTGGGGCGTGATGGACGCGTCCGATGCGGCAGATGGGGCGCGGTTCCTGATTGAACGCGGTGACGTCGATCCGAAGCGGGTGGCGATCCGCGGCAGCGCCACCGGTGGATTCACCGCGATGTGCGCGTTGATTAACACGGATGTGTTCTCCGCCGGGGTGTCCCTGTACGGAATCGCGGATCTGAAACGGATGGCGGAAGAGAACCACAAGTTCGAATCCCACTACCTCCAGCGGCTCGTTGGGTCAGCGGACTTCTCGGACCCCGTGTGGGAAGAGCGTTCCCCCGTGAACCACGTCGATGCCATCAAAGTGCCGCTACTGCTAATCCAGGGCGCGCAGGACCCGATCGTGCCCGCCTCACAGGCCGAAGCTATGGCGCAGGCGCATCCGGATGTGGAAGTGCACGTGTATCCGCATGAGGGACATGGGTTCCGGTACGCTGATTCGATGCGCGACGCGGTGCTGAAAGAACTGGACTTCTACCGTCGCACCTGGGGGATCCCACGTCCGCACCAGAGTTGAGAACGAGCATCAGAGAAAACTTGAAGGCATTCGCGCGTGCGGTGCGCGGCCTGGTGGCGGGCCACCGCAGCGCGTTTGCGTTAGCCACCGCGTTCGTAGGCCTCGTAGTAGGGTTGGCGGCTGTCGCGTTCAACTTAAGTATCGAAGGCTGGTCATTCCTCATGACCGGGGCGTTCGACTACACGGTGCACCCGTGGGCGCCGCACGCCCAGCTGCACATTGGACGCTGGTTCCTCATTTTCGTCCCCGTGATTTCCGCGCTCATTTACGGGCCGATGATCGCCAAGTGGGCTCCTACCGCGAAAGGCCATGGGATTCCCGAGGTTATGCTGGCAGTGCGCCGGCGTGGCGGACGGATCCCCGGCACCGTCGCGATAGTCAAGATACTCTCATCTGCCCTCACGATAGGTGGGGGTGGCTCTGCTGGGCGGGAAGGGCCGATCGTTCAAGTAGGCGCCTCATTGGGCTCACGCATCGGTCGGCTCGCTCAGCTGCCCACGAACCGAATCATTATCCTCACCGCCTGCGGGTCTGCTGCTGGGATTGCGGCAACGTTCCACGCTCCACTGGCGGGGGCGATTTTTGCACTCGAGGTGATCCTCGTGCAGTTCACAGCCGAAACCTTCGGGTACGTCGTGATTTCCGCGGTGGTTGCTTCGATTGTGGCGCGTTCCGTGTACGGCACGGTTCCCCTGATTGACCTATCGACCACCTTGGACCTGGGGTCTCAAATCAACCTCGTGCTCGTGGCTGTCGTCGGGTTGGTGGCCGGGCTGGTGGGCATGAGTTTTTCAAAAATCCTCTACGCGGTCGAAGACGGTCTGGACTGGGTCTGGGCCCACATCACGCGCTACGTCCCACTTCCAGGCTGGTCGCGCGCCGCCGTGTTCGCGCTCCCTCTGGGTGTGGGCCTCGTGTTTTTCCCGTACATGTACGGTTCCGGCTACCCCATTCAGCTCAGCGGTTTAATGGGGCAGTATTCGATTTGGTTCCTGCTCGTGCTCGCCCTCGCGCGGATCCTGTTTACGGCACACACCATCGGAATGGGTGGTTCCGGTGGCGTGTTCGCCCCCACGCTGTTCATCGGGGCGATGGTAGGTACCGCATTCGGACAGGTGGTTTCGCCCTATACCGATACTTCCCCAGCGATGTTTGGGGTCATTGGCATGGGCGCGGCGTTCGCGGGTGCTGCCCGCGCACCGCTCACCGCGGTGCTGATTATTGTGGAGATGACCTCGCAGTTTTCTCTGATTTTGCCCATGATGCTCGCAGTTGTGATAGCGACTGGGGCGTCGCGGTTCTTCACGCGCGCCACAATTTACACCGAGAAGTTGCGTCGGCGCGGCGATATTTTGGACGACCCAGCGAGTCACACCCTGCTGGGAGTCCAACCGGCGGCGAAGATTATGACCGCTCCCCCAGCTGTCCTGAAGTGCGATGACACGATTACCCGGGCAGTTTCTTTGATGCGCGAGGAGCACGTCCAGGCGCTGCCCGTGACCGATGGGGAGGGGCGTTTTCTTGGGGTAGTAACCGCGTTGGATGCGACGAGTTGGCGGCAAAGTGGACACTCCCCCGAAGCACGGGTAGATGCGCTCGAGCTACACCCCTCGAGCGTGCCCACGACCGCGTTGCCTTCCTCAATATTGCAGGCCATTACGCAGTCTGGAGTCAGTGCCGTAGCAGTTATTTCTGCGGCCGGCCACGCGCTCGAAGTAGATGATTCCACAGGGCAGGTGCAGCCCGTGGCAACGGGTGAGCCAGATCATCCGGAAGGGCACCTGGTGGGGTGGATAGGTGGCCGAGACTTGGTTGACCGGCTGTATCGGGAGCAGCGCCGCGCCGTTGCAGCGCGTAACGAACCGTCGTCTTGGGGGTCGCGCTGGCGCAGCAGGCGTTTGGCCCGCCAGCGCCAGCGTCAACGCGACAACGGTTTACAGTAGGTGTCGCAGCACGTACTGCAAAATCCCACCGTGGCGGTAGTACTCCGCCTCACCGGGCGTGTCGATCCGCACGCGGGCGTCGAACTGCACATCCGTACCATCTTCGCGGTGCGCAGTTACCGCCACCGTGTCGGGGATTTCGCAGTTGAGCGCTTCTATCCCGTGGATATCGAACGTTTCCGTGCCGTCGAGCCCCAGCGTGTTGCGGTCTTCCCCTTCGGGGAACTGCAGTGGCAGTACGCCCATGCCGATCAGGTTGGACCGGTGGATGCGTTCGAACGACTCCGTGATCACCGCTTTGACCCCGAGCAGAGAAGTACCTTTCGCTGCCCAGTCGCGTGAGGATCCGGAACCGTACTCCTTCCCTCCCAGTACCACGAGGGGAATGCCCGCTTTAGCGTAACGCTGCGCAGCTTCGTAAACCGACACTTGGGGCGCTCCCTCAGACGTGAAATCGCGAGTGAAACCGCCTTCTACCCCGTCTAGAAGTTCGTTGCGGATCCTAATGTTCGCAAACGTGCCGCGCACCATCACTTCGTGGTTACCGCGGCGGGAACCATACGAGTTGAAGTCCTTACGTTTCACCCCGTTTTCCACCAAGTACTGCCCGGCGGGCGTGTCCGGTTTGAACGAGCCCGCTGGCGAAATGTGGTCGGTAGTAACGGAGTCACCGAGCTTCAACAGTACTCGCGCGCCCTCAATATCTTTGACCGGTTCGGGTTCGCGCTGCATGCCCTCAAAGAACGGGGCCTTGCGAATGTAAGTGGAGTCCTCATCCCACGCGAAGGTTGCGCCCTTCGGGGTTTGCAGGGACCGCCACCGCTCGTCACCCTTGAACACGTCCGCGTACTTCTCTTTGTACATGTCCGCGCTCAGTGTTGCGTCAATGGTTTCTTGCACCAAATCCGGATCGGGCCAAATGTCCTTCAAGTACACGTCGTTGCCCTGCTGGTCTTGCCCCAATGGCTGGGTTTCGAAGTCGAAATCCATGGTCCCGGCCAGAGCATAGGCGATCACCAGTGGTGGCGATGCCAAGTAGTTCATTTTCACATCCGGGTTGATCCGCCCCTCGAAGTTACGGTTCCCAGATAGCACGGACACGACCGTCAGGTCCTCACTGTTAACGACCTTTGAAATCGCTTCTGGCAGCGGACCGGAGTTCCCAATACACGTGGTGCAACCGTAGCCCGCGAGGTTGAATCCGAGCGCATCCAAGTGCTCCCACAGGCCCGTCTTATCGTAGTATTCGGTAACTACCTTGGAGCCGGGAGCCATCGAAGTCTTCACCCACGGCTTCGACTTCAACCCTTTTTCGTTCGCGTTCTTCGCCAATAGGCCAGCTGCCATCATGACCGACGGGTTCGAAGTGTTCGTGCACGACGTAATCGACGCGATCACCACATGCCCGTGGTCCAACTGTGTTTTAGTCCCGTTGTCGAGCGTCACATCTACCCGGTGGTGGGGCCGCTTCGTCGACTGCTTTGCCTCCACGGGTTTCACTTCGTCCTCAGAACCGGCAGGTGCAACCGGGTCGGACGCCTCCATGGATGCCTCCAGGTTGCGGTCCAGTTCCGTTTCTTCCAATCCTTTACCGGAAATGTAATCCGGCAACGTACCCGCAAAAGACTGTTTCGCTTCCGACAGTTTAATTCTATCCTGAGGCCGTTTCGGCCCGGCGATTGAAGGTACCACGGTGGATAGGTCAAGCTCCAGGTACTCGGAGTACTTCACCTCGTGGGCAGGGTCGTGCCACAGCCCCTGCGCTTTGGCGTACGCCTCCACCAGCGCGATGGATTCTTCATCCCGACCGGTCAGTCGTAAGTAGTCCAGCGTCACGTCGTCGATCGGGAAAATTGAGGCGGTAGAGCCGAACTCCGGCGACATGTTCCCAATCGTGGCGCGGTTAGCCAGCGGAACGGCTCCCACGCCCTCACCGTAAAATTCCACGAACTTGCCGACCACGCCGTGTTCACGCAGCATCTGGGTGATCGTTAACACCACGTCCGTAGCGGTTGCCCCCGCCGGGATCTGGCCGGATAGTTTAAACCCAACGACCTTCGGGATGAGCATGGAAATGGGCTGGCCGAGCATCGCGGCCTCCGCTTCAATCCCGCCCACGCCCCAGCCGAGCACGCCTAAACCGTTCACCATGGTGGTGTGCGAATCCGTGCCCACGCACGTATCCGGGTACGCGATCGGGTTTCCCTCGGCATCCTTGGTGGCGAATACGGTGCGCGCCAAGTGCTCAATATTAACCTGATGCACAATCCCGGTGCCCGGGGGAACCACCCGGAAGTTCTCAAACGCCCCCTGGCCCCAACGCAAGAACTGGTAGCGTTCCCGGTTGCGTTCGTACTCAATTTCCATGTTCCGCTCCAGCGCGTCCTCGCGCCCGAACACGTCTACCACAACCGAGTGGTCAATCACCATCTCCGCCGGGTTCAACGGGTTGATCTTATCTGGATCCCCACCGAGCTCAGCCACAGCCTCACGCATAGTAGCTAAATCGACAACACAGGGAACCCCCGTGAAATCCTGCATCACTACGCGGGCGGGCGTGAACTGGATTTCCGTGGCCGGTTCCGCCTGCGGATCCCACTGCGACAACGCCTGAACGTGCTCTTTCGTCACGTTCTTCCCATCCTCGTTGCGCAAGAGGTTTTCCGCCAAAATCTTCAGTGAATACGGCAGGTGATCGAACCCGTCTACAGCGCCCAGGCGGTAGATTCCATAGGTCTTATCCCCCACTTCAATGCTGTCGCGGGCATGAAACGAATCGAGCGTGCTCACAGTCTCTCCTCACATGTGTTCACAAACACGAACTATCTCGACATCAAGATACTTTTAACGTATCAGAAAAGCACACACGCGTCTAAGTATCCGCAAAACCGTGCGGTTTACGGCCCTAACTCAACAGTCGCGTCTCGGGAGAATGCGTCAGATTTTGCGTAAACTCGTAACAATTTCAACATGATGCGTTTGCGGAAATAGGTCCAATGCCTCAAAGTGGTCCACCGCGTAGCCGCGCGAAATGAGATTGTGAATATCGCGCGCACCCGCCGCTGGATCACACGACACCAACACGACGCGCGCCGGAGCAATGCTTGCCAGTGCGGCGGTGACCTCGCGTCCCGCACCTGTGCGCGGCGGATCCAGCACTACTAAGTCGGGGCGCTGCTCCAACTCAGACCAGGCGCGCAGCACGCTGCGGCCATCTACCCGTCCGCTTCGCAGGTCCATGGGCGTGTCCATCCCCCGCAGGTTGTAGCGCGCATCCAAGACCGCTTGCTTCCCACCTTCCAAAGAGGCGAACCGTCCGTATTGCCCCACGGCGTTGGCCAGGAAATAGCTCAGCAGCCCCGCGCCCGAATACAGTTCCAGGACGACCTCTCCGGGCTGGGGTTTCGCCGCCTCCATTACGGCGTGCACGAGGTCGTGGGGCGCTGCTCGGTGTGCTTGCCAGAAGCCGTTCACGTGCACGTCAAAGAAGGTTTCGTGGTCGTGGTACTGAACCTTCCAGGTCGCCACCGGCTGGACGCGCCGCCCCTGGGCGTTGAACACCTGTTTTCCAATGGCAACGCGTCTACCACCCGCGTTTGGCGCCACCGCGCGCACGCGTTTACTGATGCGGTAGCGTTCCCGCCACTTCGGATCCGTAAAGAGCCCCAGGTCGAGCAGCGCTTCGTCCGCGAGCGGCATGGTTTCTATTGGGATGAGTTCGTTGGTTCCTTCGCGGCTCATCGCCAGTTGTTTGTCGCGCGTCACGTCGAAATCTACGCGGGTTCGGCGGTGTAGTGCGAGCCCGGTTTCGTCGCCGGTTGCCGCTTGCACGGCGAGTTTTCCATTCGGCAGGATGTTTTGAATGTGCTTGAGGGTTTTTGGTCCCCCGATGCGTTGCAGCTGGTCGGTGATTACCGCGGATTTCCATTGCCGTTGGGCCGGTTCGGTGACGTGTCCCAGGTCGGCGCCACCGACGTGTTCGGCGTGGGCTTCGGGCCAGATGTGCGGGCGCCGGTCCGGGCTCGTTTTGTGAATGTTCACGGCCCTTGCGAATGCTATTTTTGAGCGTTCTTGGGTCACTTCCGCGTCTACTACTTCGCCTGGGAGCGTGTCGCTTACGAACACGGTTCGCCCGTCTGGCGTGTGCGTTATGCAGGTGCCGCCGTGTGCGGGGCGGAGGATTTCTAGGTTGGTTAGTAGTGTCATGGTTACGATTCCTTACCGTTTGTTTTCCACGTGATGGTACTGACGACCACTCCGGGTTCGCGCATTAGTATTCGCCTGAGGTACCGGTTTTGTCGGTTGTAGGTGCGGGTGCGCAGCCGGGTGCGCAGCTGCGCGTGGGGGACGACGACGTTAACGAGTTGCCCGGGGTGGCCCGCGCGGATGCGGCGGACGTGGTCGATGAAGGCGTGTGCGGAGCGGGTACCGGAAGCCGCTAGAAGCGTGAGGTCGATGTCGCTGCGGCCTTGTTTCCACGCTTGGTACGTATCTTCCAGGTCGCTTCCTCCTTCGTCTACGTGTACGTATTCCACGCGGTATGGGCGCATTGCGGCGGTGAGTTTTGCGGCGTGGATGGTGGCTGGTCCGAAGTCGGGGGCGGCGATTAGGGCGTGGATGCGGCCCGCGTGTTCCCCCAGCGGCACTGGGGATTCGCTTGCGTGCACCCGTTCGTTCACGTCGTAGCGTCGAAAGAGGTACAGGATCACGTATGCGATTGCGAGTAGCCCCACGGCAATCCACGCGCCGTTGACCGCGTCCGCGACCACGGTGGCTACGAGTGCTACCAGTGAGGTCAGTAGCCCGGCGAACGCTCCTATGCGGGCTCGTTTCATAACTCTCCTCTCGTGAGGGTGGCCTTCTAGACGCAGGTTTGTTTTCCAGTGCTTCACCGATGCCCACCGCGTGAGGGCATATGAGACGAATCCGGGGAGTACGACCAGCGGGACAATGGCGTGTACCTGTCCGCTAAAACCAATGAGGATGATTGCGGCGACGGCGGTGTATACCAGTGGGATCAGGCCGGTGTCTCGCATGTCGCGCGAAGCGTTTTCTGGAAGCAGGTGGGCGTGGGAGAGTTCGTCCACCAGGTCAGTGGCACCGTCCACGAGGCTGCGAGCGGCGGTGAGTGCTGCGAGGGCGAGTGCGAAGGCGAATATGCTTATTTGCCATTCGGGTACGCTGATGGCTCGCAGAGCGCCGATGAGTGCGCCGGAGTCTGGCACTAGGTAGTGCGAGTCTACGTCTGCGATGCCAAATGCCACGCCGATTAATAGCAGGCTGATTGCGATTGCGCACACGCTGATGAACACGCCCGCGTTGTAGGCTCTGGGGCGGGTGAAGCTGCGCAGGTCGCTGGTTAGGTGGCGCAGGAAAACCGCGGGTGAGAGGCAGATAGCGAAGCATGACAGGAGTGCGAGTGGGATCGTTGCCGTGTCTTGCGCGGACACGGCTGCGCGCACCCGTTCGAGGGATTCGGACGGCGCCCCGGCGAACACGGGAGCCACGTTCATTGCGATCATGCCGTAGAACACCATGAGGGCGAACGCGATTATCGCGATCGCGGCGGCTAACCGGTAGTTGCGAGTGGTGCGCAAAGAGGCGGTAATAGCTACCGCGATAGCTATGAACAGGGCGATGGGCACTCGCATTGGAGCGGCCGCGGGGACGGCGGTGACGACCGCGAGCGCACCGGTGGCCGCGACTAGAGCGAACGCGGCTGCGTGTTCAACTAGGAGGGCACCGGCATTCAGCACTGCCCACCGGTGTCCGAGAGTGTCGGAGGTGAATGCGAAGTCACCGGTGTGGCGTGAACGCGCGCGGTAAATTCCGGTTGCCGAATACGCCATGATGATCACGAACGGCATTGCAAAAATCGTCATCCACAACGCCCCGGGGATCGCTAAGTACCCGAGGGGCTGCAGGACGTTCAAGGTGGCGTTCGCGTGCCAGAGCGGAATTATTAGGAGCATGCTGGTGGTTGCGCTTGCTCGCGCCACGTTTGCCAGTGGCCGAGTGTGGGAGGAGCGCGTGCGGGCCAGCGTGTTGATGCTCGAGGATTTCGCCATGATGCCACTAGTTTAGCCGCTCAGAAGGGGGAAGACACGCGTCCCTTACCCGTGTGGATTCAAAGTTGGTATTTTAGAGGTGTGCATTTTGTAGTTATGGGAGCCGGACGCGTGGGCACCACGCTTGCGACGCTGTTGGATGAGCGCGGGCACTCCGTGGCTATTATTGACCAGAATCCGGATGCGTTCCGCCGCCTGGATCCCACGTTCAACGGCCGGCGGGTGACCGGCGTTGGGTTTGACCGCGACACGCTACGCCAGGCGGGGATCGACGATGCGTACGCGTTCGCAGCGGTTTCTAATGGGGATAATTCGAATATTATTGCCGCTCGCGTGGTGCGGGAAACATTTGGGATCGACCGGGTGGTAGCCCGGATTTATGATCCGTCGCGGGCTGCGGTGTACGAACGCATGGGGATCCCCACGGTGCCGACGGTGCGGCGTACCACGGAGGCTGTGTTGCGGTGGATGATGCCGCCGGACGCGTGGGTTGAGTGGGTGAATGCGGACGGGCAGGTGTCGTTGGTGCGGGCCCGGCCCACAGCGGCGTGGTACGGGTTGGATTTTGCGCAGATTGAGAAGCTCGTTGGCCACCGGTTAGCGTTTCTCTCTAGGCTTGGCAGTATGCGGGTTGCGGATCCGAGAGACATCCTCCAGGAGCACGACGAACTAGTTTTTGCGATGGCGGGTACCGATTCGGTTCCGGTGCGTGAAGTGCTTACCCGCGACCCTCAGGAGCTGACGTAGACATGCAGATTGTGATTGCTGGCGCGGGTTCAGTTGGCCGTTCCATCGCCCGGGAGCTGTTAGCGAAGGATCATGAGGTCACGCTAATTGACCGCCTTCCAGACCAGATGCGGGTGGCTAGTGTTGCGCAGGCAGATTGGATTTTGGCGGACGCGTGTTCGCCTGAGGCACTGACGGAAGCGCATGCGGATTCGTGCGACGTGATGGTGGCTGCAACGGGCGATGACAAGTCGAACCTCGTGATTTCTTTGCTCGCAAAATCTGAGTTCGGGGTTCCGCGCGTGGTGGCGCGGGTGAATAATCCGAAGAACGAGTGGATGTTTAACGACACGTGGGGTGTGGACGTGCCCGTGTCAACTCCCCGGGTGATGACTGCGCTGGTAGAAGAAGCGGTGTCTGTGGGTGCGTTGGTTCGCTTATTTAAATTTAATGAGGCGGGAGCGGCCCTGTTTGCGTACACGCTGCCGAGTGACAGTGCGGCAAGTGGGCGCCGCGTTGACGAACTTAACCTTCCGGGGGACGCGCGGGTGCTGACGTTGCTGCGCGATGATATTCCGGTTGATCTACCCGCTGATATTAAACTCAAACCCGGGGATGAACTTGTGCTCTTGCTGTACTCCCCCGTGCCCGACCTGCAGCGTGAGGTGGAGGTAGCGCTCGGTGCGATCCCCTCGGAAGAGGGCTAGCAGTACCGCGGAAGAAAGCTAGCGGCCTGGGGGCGGTTACTGTCTCGGGGAGTCAGCATTGCTGGCGGCGAGCTGTTGCGCCGGGGTTTTCCACGCCCTCAAGAACGCCCACGTGGCCCACGCGCACAAAATAAACGGGGGTAGGCCAACAGCGAGCTTCACTACTCCCAGGGCAACTAGCTGTCCGCTGAGCCACAGTGGTAGTTGTGCGGCAAGGCGGAAGGCAAACAGGGCGAACCACATCCACGACAGGGACAAGCCCACGCGTGCCAACGGCCGGTACTGTGCGGTTCGCCACCAACGCGCCGGAAGTTGCCACACGTAGGCGAGAGCCCAGCAAACTATGGGCGTGCGCAACACGATAGTCAGCAGGATCGCTACCGCGTAGACGGCTGCGGTGATTAATCCGATGGCGTAGAAGTTCTCTCCCCGACCGGACCACCATGCCCACACTACGCCCAGCATCACGCCGAACAAGCCCGAAAGCGAATAGGTCACGGACTGGCGGGTGAGCAGCCGCACCCCAATCAGCCCGAGCGCGCACACGGCCGCGCAGATCAACGTGACCTTCAACTGTCCGGTAGCGATGTAGACCACTACGAACATCAGGCCCGGCAGAGTGGATTCCACCACGCCGCGCCAACCACCGACCGAGCGCCACATGTTGAACTCGCCGCCGGCCAGTAGGTCACCGGCCGCGGACTGTACCTTGTTTTCGCTCACAGTTCACGCTCCGTGATCCGTTCATAACTGGGGTTTTGCATTATCATCTGGCGTTCAGACTGCGTTGGGAGCCCTTCAACTCGCAGCACACTTCCCACCGTTATATCCGGCACATTAGTGCGCCCCGACCAGGTGATGACCAACGTGCCCGTCGGGTCTTTCAAATACACGTATGCCTGCCGGTTCGTCCCCTGGGCGGGGAACGTTATTGCCACCACGGTGCCGGCAACGCTCACGTGTTCGCGCGGCACAATGTCTCTGATGTGGGCGCGTGCTGTTCCCACCGCTACTGCGCTTTCGGAAGCTGCAGCGGCAAGATCGACATGGGTGGGCGCGGCTCGTCGTCGCGACGCACAATCAGGTTGTTCAGCAGCGGCTCCACTTCGCGCATCGCAGCTTCTTCATATGCGGCGGGGCCCAGCACGTCGACGCGGAGGAACCAGCGTGGCCCTTCAATCCCGATCACCCGAGAGATTGACGTGCCCACACCCCCGTCTTCGTTACGTACAGGCGCTTTAACTTGCAGTTCGGTTCCCCACGGGCCGTCTATTTCACGCACCCGAACCCCCTGCTCTTTGAGTTGCTCACTCATTTCCACCCTCAGGTTGTCCCACACCCCTCCGCTGCGCGGCGCCGCAGCGACCAGTAATTGTACGGCGGAGGCACCTAGGACAACTCCCAGGTGGGTGATTAGATTCTCATCGCCCGTCCCTTTAATGGCCTGCAACTGCATTCCCGCGATTGCGGGCACGAGTATGGGTCCGAAGTCTAAGTGGGATTCGCTAATTTCTCGCACTTGCGAGATATCCCGTGGCCCGGCCTGCTGTGACTGCTCAGTGGCCGCAGGTGAATCCGCGCGCTGCGCCGACTCCTCCTCAAGCCCGTTCGCATCCGCAGCACTGTGTGACTGCTGGTGTGTCGGCCGGTGTTTCTTCCGGCGGAAAAACCCCATTCCAAATCGCCTCTTCTACGCTAGTAGCGGAACCACTCCATCATCTCAAGGTGTGGTCATTCCGCACAATCAGTGCACACCATGAGCCCGTCTTCCTCATACGCCAGTTGAGACCGGTGGTGTACCAGGAAGCACTCAGAACACGTGAACTCGTCGTCTTGACGCGGCACAACCTGCACCGTCAATTCCTCGTTGGACAAGTCCGCGCCGGGCAGTTCAAAGTCCTCAGCGGCTTCATTCTCGTCCTCATCCACGACATTCGAGCCCGTATCGTTACGACGGCTCTTCAATTCCTCAATGGAATCTTCCGAAACTTCATCGTCATTCTTGCGGGGGGCATCGTAATCTGTAGCCATCGTGTCCTCGTTCTTCCCAGCTGTGTATGCACACAGACGTTACTTTAGATAATAAGGTGTCGCGCCGGGATATTAACACCAAATAGTGTGTCAATGCGAACGCTAAGGCGACACGCGCGCAGTGGAGAAAGTAAAATGGCTCTAATACTGGCATGCTTCACTATGGGGCAAGGGAGGTTGCATGATTGAACTAGAACTGCTCGGTGCCAATTCCGACGGTACGCAGCTAGTTTTCACAGACGAAGGGGGTACGCGCTACACCGTACCTATTGATAACGCACTGAAAGCCACGATTCGGCGAGAATCCATCCAGCTGGAGTCCATGCCTAAGCGTGGGGCGGGCTTGAGTCCGCGGCAGATTCAAGAACTGTTGCGCGCCGGAATGGAGCCCGAAGAGATTTCGTCTGAGTACAACGTGGATGTGGTGCGGATCAACCGGTTCCTCTCCCCGGTTCGGGCGGAGCAGAACTACATTATTTCGCGTGCCCTCCGCGGCCCGGTGGGTGGGGCTGATGACGCCCCGTCGCTACAGGATTTGTGCATCGACCGGCTCGCAACCCGCGGGGTTAGTGCCACGTCGTTTGAATGGCGGGCCTACCGGCGCGGCGACCACCCGTGGGAACTTCAGTTGCTGTTCGTCCAGGATGCGCGCGAGAACCGGGCGACCTGGGAGGTAACCCCGATGGGCCGCGTGGTACGGGCGATTGATGAAGAAGCGCATTGGCTCACCGAAACGGTTTCACCGGCGCAGGCCGCGCCGAACGTTGAACCGCTTCCCAGCCGCTCACACGCGTCTAACCGTCCCGGTGAGTCTGCGTCCGGTGAGGATGTGGAACAGATTCTCGACACCCTCACTGCTGCTCGCGGCAAGCGGATGGGAGTGGAGATTTATGAGGATGAGGATTCCCCTATCGCCCCTATTTTCGCATTGAACGCGCCGGATCAGGAGGATCCACCGCAGTTCCCAGATGAGGATGAGGAACCGGGTGAGGAAACCGCGTCCGCGGATCGCACTGCAACTAGTAGCGGAAATTCTGCGGGTGATGATGCCGCTGCGGAAGACTTCTCCACTTCACCTGGTGAAGCACGCGCTCAGACGGGTGAATCCGCGTCCAAACGGGCAAACCGTCCGTCCCCATTACCGTCGCGGCGAGAGCGGGCGAAGCAACGGGCTCAGCATGCCGGTGAGGATGAGGCACGCTCGGGTTCGCGCAGTGACGACCGGGGGGCGTCCCTACCCGGATTTGAAGGTATTGAAAAGGAGGGGGCGAAGGCCGCAGATTCTGAGCGGCCCCCCAAGCGGCGGCGCAGTTCGAAACGCCGTTCGGTTCCCTCATGGGACGAAATCGTGTTCGGCTCTAAGTAAACGCCGGCGCACATAGCTCGCGGTTGCTGCCTTATCGCAGGTGGCGCCGCGAGTTCTTTCCAGGTAACTACCGCAGACGCAGAATCGGAATGTCGCTCTCCCACGCGCTGTCTGATCCGTGCACGCCCCGCAAGTGGACCATCCCGTCGGGTTGATGGCGTGAATCCACAATAGTGGTGGCGCCCCGCCCCAGCACTAGCGCATCCCCTATCAGATTGTTCCCCGGCCCGTTCCCGATAACGCGCGGCGCATGGGCTTTAGGAACGATCCGTGCGGAGCCACCCAAAACACTGCGCCACCGCTGCAGCACCCCGTTTGGATCGCGGTCCGCATGCAGGTGCACGAACCGGCCCTCCCCCGCAATCGCACTTACGCCATCGCGCAGTTGTGGTTGTTCCGCCAGATCCCAGCGCTCTTGAGGGTCCGCGTCAATCATCCCGTGATCCGCGGTTAACACCGCGCTGTAGCCAGCGGGAAGCCGATCGGTTAGACGCTGCAGGCCCGAATCCACTTCTTCCAGTTGCGCCAGCCATTGCGCGGACCGCCACCCGTACTTGTGGCCCGCGTGGTCTAACTGCCCCCAGTACAGGTAGATCAGTTTTTGCCCCCGGTTAGCTAGCTCCACGGCCGTGTCCACTCGTTGTTCTAAAGTGCGCGCACCGACATGCCGAGTGCCTCGCAATGCTGCCATGGTTAACCCTGAATGCGCGAACTTCGGGTCGGACACCACGGCACTTTCCAACCCGCGGCGCTTCGCCCGCTCCCACAGGGTCGGCACGGGCTGCCACCGGCTCGGCGGTTGCGACGCCCCCTCAAACGAAATCAACACGGTAGTGCGAGCCCCATCTTTCACCGACCACCCCACCATGCGGGTCGCCCCCGGCTGCCGACCGGTGCCAAACGATGTGATTGCCGCCGCGGTAGTAGACGGCAACACGGTGTGGCCCAAGATAATGTCCTCTTTGCGGGCCCGTAAAAACCGGGTGTGGGCCAGCGAATCCACCAGGTTCCGGTATCCCAACCCGTCCACGAGCACCACCACGACCCCTCGTTCCGCACCCAGCCCCAACTGCTGGCCCAAGGCCACCACCGAGGCGCGATTGTCCTCAAGTGGATTACCTAAAGATCGCAATGTGGTGGGGAGAATGTCGGTTATCAGTGGGGCCGTACGCGAATGTGGCATTGATGTCTTTCTGCTTCCTACCGGCGTGGAATAAGTGTTCCTAAGTATTAATTTGCCACAATCTACTTTATGTCGAAAACTGCGTCCAAAGCGTCGAGCGCCCCCATAGCGGAACACATCGTAGAAGTGAACGTGTCGTCTGAAATGCGCACGTCTTTCTTGGAATACGCCTACTCCGTTATTTACGCCCGCGCGCTACCGGATGCGAAGGATGGTTGTAAACCCGTTCAACGCCGGATCCTGTACCAAATGTCGCAAATGGGGTTGCGGCCAGATCGCGGTCACGTTAAGTCCCAGAACGTGGTCGGTGAGGTCATGGGGAAACTGCATCCGCACGGTGACTCCGCGATTTACGACGCCCTAGTGCGCTTAGCCCAACCCTTCAACCTGCGGTTACCGCTCGTGGATGGGCACGGCAACTTCGGTTCCCTAGACGACGGTCCAGCTGCGCCGCGGTACACGGAAGTGCGGTTAGCCCCCGCCGCTTTGGATATGGTGGCGGACCTGGATGAGGACGTGGTCGACCAGGTTCCGAACTACGACAACCGCCTGATGCAACCCGAAGTGCTGCCCGCTGGTTTCCCAAACCTCCTGGTTAATGGCGCGTCTGGGATTGCGGTGGGAATGGCCACGAACATTGCGCCGCACAACCTGGGCGAAGTGGTCGCAGCAGCGTGCCACCTGTTGGAAAACCCGCAGGCGAGCACCGAGGACCTCATGCACTTTATTCCCGGACCCGACTTCCCTGAAGGCGGGATTATTGTCGGAACCGACGGGATTGCGCAGGCGTACGAAACTGGTCGCGGCTCGTTTCGGGTGCGCGCAAAAATTGACGTTGAACGCGTCACGGCCCGTAAACAAGGTCTAGTGGTGACGCAACTGCCGTACATGGTGGGGCCCGAACGCATTATTGAACGCATCAAAGATCTAGTGAATGCGAAACGGCTCAAAGGTATTTCTAACGTCACTAACCTAACGGACCGTCACCACGGGGTACGGCTAGTTATCGAGGTGAAAACCGGTTTCAACCCGCAGGCGGTGATGGCGCAGCTGTACCGGCTCACGCCGCTGGAGGATTCGTTTGCGATCAACGCGGTTGCTCTGGTGGATGGGAAGCCGGAACGGATGGGGTTAAAGCGGATGCTGGAGGTGTACCTAGATCACCGCTTATCCGTCGTCCGCCGGCGCAGTCAATACCGGTTAGATCGGGCGCTCGAGCGCCTACACCTGGTCCAAGGCCTGCTGGTGGCGGTTTTGGATATCGACGATGTGATCGCAATTATCCGCTCTTCCGAAACCGTTGATGAAGCTCGTTCTCGCCTGATGGTGGCCTTTGACCTGTCTGAAGTTCAAGCGGATCATATTCTTTCGTTGCGTTTGCGTCGCCTCACTAAGTTCTCACGCCTGGAGTTAGAGTCCGAACGCGATGAGCTTGAGGCAAAAATTGCGTCTTTGCGCGAGGTGTTGGGCTCCGAAGTTTTGTTGCGCAACATGGTGCGCGATGAACTGACCGAGGTGTCGAAGCGCCTGAGTACTCCTCGGCGGACGATTGTGTTGGAATCTGAGGCTGCGGATCCGACGGTGGCGATCGATACCTCTGTCCCATTGGAGATTCCCGATGAACCCACCCGGGTGGTGCTGACCAACCGTGGCTTGGTGCGCGTTTCGGGCGGGGATGAGCTGGATCTTACGGGCGCGCGTTCGCCTTTTGACACGTTCAAAGTGCAGGTTGGTTCGCGCACACGCGGGCAAGTTGGGGTCGTTGACGCTGCGGGCGTGCTGCATCGCGTGGACGTGATGTCTCTGCCAGCCGTGGCACGGACCGCGCAGAACGTGTCTTTCGCAGCGGCCGTGGATGTTTCCCGCCTCCTGGGCACCCCGGTTGATGCCGTAGGGTTGGTGGATTTGGCTTCGGCGTCGGTTACAGGTTTCGTTACCCGCCGCGGCGTTGTGAAACGGATGCGTCCCGAGTTTGCGAAGGCAGATACGTTTGAGGTAATTCGCTTGGCTGAAGGGGATGCACTGGTCTACGCGGCGCCGTGTCCCGATGAGGCTGACGTGGTGATGATTACTTCCGATGCGCAGCTGTTGCGCACGCCCGCGGCTAAGATTCGCCCGCAGGGGCAAGTGTCCGGTGGTGTCGCGGGGATGAGCGTGTCCGCGGATGCGCAGGTGATTGCCGCGGGGTTTGTGAATATGGACGAGGCGCAGATCGTGACTGTTGCGACGAGTGACGCGGGCCTGTTGGCAGACGCGATGCAGTCGAGCGTGAAGGTTACGCCCGGCGCCGTGTTCCCCACAAAGGGACGGGCCACTAAAGGCGTGCGTGCGCACCGGTTCTTGAAGTCCGAGACGGCGCTGTGCCTGGCGGGGATCAGTGCGGGCACTGCAATTGCATCCGACGAGAACGGGAAAGCGGTATCGCTACCTCCCGTGAATGAGCACCGGGATGGTTCCGGCGTGGGGTTAGACCGCCCGATCGCACGCATTTCCTAACAGCGCCACTGCACCGCGGGGGCACGCAGGCACCGCGTCTGCTTCCTTAGGCTTTGTCGCAGCTGGCTTGCGGCGGATCGTACTGCAGGGTGTAGCAGCGCGTACTGCCCACGGTTTCGAAACCAACGCGTTCAAACACGCCGGAGATTGCGGAGTTATTGATTGAGGCAAAACCCGCTGAAACTGCTTGCATCCCATCTTTTTGCTGCGCGGCCATACTGGCGGCCAGCAGGGCTTGGGCAACAGATTCGTCGGAGGAACGCACCCCCAGCATGTCTATGGTGCCTTCGCGCCACCCCAGCGCAGACCAGTCCTGGGGGTACTGGGAGGCCTTGAGGAACCCCACGAGTTCGTGCCGATCCGTTGACGTATCTACCGCAACAAACGACCATTCGGGTTTAAAGCTCGACCCGCCGATCGTCCACATTTCGTGTGAGGGCGGGCTAGATGCCCCCTGAGATATGGAGATGTCACTGACCAGCTCGTGGATCTTCTCTGGGGCGCATTCCTGCCAGGGCCGTACCGTCAAAAACGGGGTGGGTCCCACTTGTGGTAGGTCACCAGTGAGTTCTGCCCGCATGTCGTAAAACGACCATGCCCACCCGTAGCCCAGTTCATTTAACCGCGGTTCGAGATTCGAATACGCCTGCTCCACGTGGAAGGTAATGGTCTTGCTCGCCCCCTCGTTGCCCAACAGTTCGCGAGCCTGCACCGTTTGCCATTTAACGAGGGCGCCCCCGATGCCGCGTTCGCGCACCGTCGGATCCACCCCACCTAGGCAAATCGCCGTGTTGGGGTCCTGCTCGCGAATATGCACGAAACCGAATGCGCGCAAAATCCCGTCGACCACCCCACCGACGAGCACGCGTTTAGCGGTGGACGTGAAGAAGTCATCCACTTCTGATTCTGAGGTTCGGTACGGCAACGCGTCGTGGCGTTCAATCCGGTCGATCAGTTTCGCCAGCGATGGCACGTCTGCGCGCGTGAGGGCCCGCCACGTCACCTCCACGTCAGGGATATCCGGCAAATCAGGGATACGAGGCAAATCGCAGTCACCAGAGTCATCGGGGGTGCCGTAGCTCTGCGGCATCTGCTTGTCCATTACTTCGCCTCCTCAGAATAAAAAAACTACTGGAACCGTTACTATTCTCTTTTGTTCCGGTGGGTTACACGTCTAGGGAATAGAATACCCGCGCGCCCGCAGGAACAAAGCCGTGTCGCTCGTAGAATGCCATCGCTCCATGCGCATTCTCTTTATCCACATCCAGTCCGTAGCGAGCCATCTTAGATTGCCACGCGGCGTGGATCGAGTGGGTCAGTAACGCGCGGGCGATACCGTGTCCCTGGAACTCGGGCGCAACCCCCAGCAATTCCGCGTATGCTTCGCGGATTCCCGTGCGGATCCACTGCGCGGGGTGGCGCGAAACGAGCAGGTAGCCAGCCAACTCCCCCTCGGGGCTGAACGCGACGTAAGACCAGCGTTTCTCCATGGTGCGACGCGCATCATCCCACCACGCTTCCGCATCCACTTCGCTACCCCAGTGGTCTTTGAACACACGGGTGTGCAGTGCACGCACTTTGTCGTTCGTGTTTCCGTGCCAGTTCACTATCTGGAACCCTTCGGGCACACCAAAGACCTCAGGCTCCCCACTTGTCAGATCCTTATACATCGTTTGGAACGTGCGAATCGGCGAGAACCCCGCGGCCATGTAGAGCCGGCGCCGGTCATTCAGGTGAGCATCAACCATGTTCGACACCCGCACATCCACGTGCGCTTTCGGCCCGTAGTGGCCCGTAATGATCTGGCGGGCGCGCGCATCCTGCCAGCGCAGTAGTGCCCGGCCCACTCCCCGGCCCCGCCACTGCGGATGAATGAATGCATTCACCGTGGCCTGAGCCGCGGTTTGGCGCGACACCACCACCTCTACCGATCCCATCGCGCGGATAATCCCCTCAGAATCACGGCCCACCACCACGTCTTGGATAATGTGCTCGCGA
Organism: Gleimia hominis; assembly: GCF_002871945.2. Taxonomy (NCBI): domain Bacteria; kingdom Bacillati; phylum Actinomycetota; class Actinomycetes; order Actinomycetales; family Actinomycetaceae; genus Gleimia; species Gleimia hominis. The sequence goes on from NZ_CP126963.1 coordinate 816,282, forward strand.
GCCTCTTCCAGCAGGTCAGCAATGTCGTTTTGCGAGAACGATTCTAGGGACTGATCGTGATCGTTACACACCTCAACGAGTTGCAGCAGTTGTCTGCCGTCGGCGGGTTCAATCGGGCTCCACCGCAAGCCCAATTGGGCACTCGGTAAGGGCGCGTGTTCGACTGGTTGCAAAAGGTCGTTGAGATTACGGTTCATGGGCACAATGATATGACAACTCGGTTGTGGGGTAAGAATTATTGGGGTTACGCGTCTATCCGTTCGCGGTCCAATTCTTGCGCCCCAACCACTATGAATTCGCGGCGCGGCGCCACTTCTGAGCCCATGAGAAGTTCAAACACTTTCTCGGCTTCTAACACGGCCTGCTCGTCTTCTAGCGTTATGCGCCGCAGCGTCCGGTGCGCTGGATCCATTGTGGTTTCGGCGAGCTGGTCCGCGTCCATCTCCCCCAATCCTTTGTAGCGTTGGATCGGTTCTTTGTATTTACGGCCCTGCTTGTGCAGTTTCGCAAGTGTTTCGTGCAATTGTTCTTCTGAGTAAGTGTAAATAATTTCCTTTTTCTTCCGCCCAGATTTCGGTACTTCCACCCGATGCAGAGGAGGCACCGCCGCGTATACTCGTCCGGCTTCCACGAGGGGGCGCATGTAGCGGAAGAATAAAGTCAGAAGAAGCGTGCGGATGTGCGCACCATCCACGTCCGCGTCTGTCATCAAAACGATCTTGCCGTAGCGCGCCGCAGACAGGTCGAATGTGCGCCCCGAGCCCGCGCCGATCACCTGGATGATCGCGGCGCATTCGGCGTTAGAAAACATATCGGCAGTTGATTTCTTTTGGACGTTCAAAATCTTGCCGCGAATCGGAAATAGCGCTTGGTGTTCCGAAGATCGCGCGAACTTTGCAGTACCTAGCGCGGAGTCTCCCTCCACAATAAATAGTTCCGACGCGGCCACGTCCGTGGAACGACAGTCCGCTAGCTTAGCGGGAAGGGAGGAGGTTTCTAACGCGTTTTTGCGACGCGAGATTTCTTTGTGCATGCGAGCAGAGACGCGGGCTTTCATCTCCCCCACAATTTTTTCTAGCATCGCATCATTTGTTTGTTTAATATCGCGTTTGGTCGATTTAAAGCGGTCTTTAAAGTATTTGGAAACTACTTTGTTTACGCACCCGCGCACCTGCGGGGTACCCAGCACCTCTTTAGTTTGCCCTTCAAACTGTGGTTCCGGTAAACGAACCGCCACCACCGCCGTCAGGCCCGCCAGGATATCGTCTTTTTCAACGCGCCCGTCGCGCGCAGTCACCTTGTAGCGACGCGGATTCTTTTCAATCTGCCCCCGAATCATTTTCGTGAGGGCCGCTTCGAAACCCTGCAGGTGAGTCCCACCCTTCGGGGTAGCAATGATGTTCACGAAGGTACGCACGTTCGTGTCGTAACCAACGCCCCAGCGCAACGCAATGTCTACCTCGCAGGTGCGCTGCACTTCTACCGGTTCAAGATGCCCGGTTTTCTCGTTCAGCTTCTGCACCGTTTCGTCATACTCACCCTCACCTTGAATATGCATCGTGTCGGTGACAGAGCCATCTACCGCCAAGAAGTCCACGAAGTCTTCTAGGCCGCCCTCAAAGTGCAGGTCTTGTTCAACTGGTTCGGACCCGCGTTCGTCCCGCACCGTGATCCGCAGGCCAGGGACGAGAAACGCGGTCTGCCGGGCGCGTTCCACTAAGGTATCCCAGTTGAACCCGTCGCTGCGTGGAAAAATCTGGAAATCAGCCCAAAACCGCACGGTCGTCCCCGTTTGCGAGCGCGGCGCCTTACCCACCACATCCAAGTGGGATTCGTTTACGAACGGTTGGAAAGGTGAATCCGGGGTGCGAGTGGCCTCGTCATCGAACCGGCCAGGCTCCCCCCTCAAGAAAGACATTTGGTAGCGTTTACCACCGCGGGCAACCTGCACATCCAACCTGGCGGACAGCGCATTCACAACGGACGCCCCCACGCCGTGTAAACCACCGGCGGAACTGTAGGAACTGCCCCCGAACTTGCCGCCCGCATGCAGTTTGGTGAAGACAACTTCCACGCCGGACAGGCCCACGCTTTTAACGGTGTCCACGGGGATCCCCCGCCCGTTATCCGCCACCGACACGGAGTGATCTGGGTGCAACACTACTTCAATGTGGTCGCAGTATCCCTCCAGGGCTTCATCTACCGCGTTATCGATAATTTCCCACAGGCAATGCATGAGGCCCCGACTATCCGTTGACCCAATGTACATTCCGGGGCGTTTGCGCACGGCTTCTAATCCCTCAAGAACGGAAAGATGCCGGGCTGTGTACTCCGATGCTGCGTTAGATGTTTTACTCACCTGGTTATTGTAAGCAATCGAGCGCATGCGGCCCGGTTCCCACGCCCGAAAACGCCACTCTGGCGGGCTTAAAAGCCACCGCTTAGGAGGGCGCCATCGCCCTTCAGCCAGTGGCGAAAGGGTACTTATTCGCGTGCATTTACCCGTTTCTTTTACTTAAATAGAGGCATGAAGGAATCGACTTTACTAGAACCTACGAAGTTGAAAGCATCCGACCGTTGCGATGCCTGTGGGGCACGCGCTTGGGTTGAGGTAGTTATGAAATCAGGTTCACTACTGTTTTGCGCCCACCACGCGCGGGCGCTACGCGACTCGTATTCGAAAACCGCGGTTGCGGTACACGATTACACCGATGAGCTCGAAGCCTAACCCGGTTTCTACGCCGCAACAAAGTGCTCTACAACAATGCGCTTTGCAACAATGTCCGCGATAAAAAGACGCGTGCCACAATCCGCGTTACCGAAAGGTGCCTTGCAATAAGGCGCGCTACATCGGGCCACGCGTTGCGTTAAGCCAGGCGCGTATTAATAGGGCCTAGATCCACAGTGGATCTAGGCCCTTAGTTTTGTTTGAACGCGTAGTTACGTCTAAGCGCGCAAACCCGGCGGGTGCGCCCCGCGGGGCGGCTGAACGCAGTAGACGCGCTACCTCACTTGTGCAGCCTGCTGCTTAGTCGAGGTAGTCGCGCAGCACCTGGGAGCGAGACGGGTGGCGCAGTTTCGACATGGTTTTCGATTCGATCTGTCGAATCCGCTCGCGCGTAACGCCGTAGACCTTCCCGATCTCATCCAGCGTCTTTGGCTGCCCATCCCCGAGCCCGAATCGCATCGACACTACCCCAGCTTCTCGCTCAGACAGCGTGTCTAACACGCGGTGCAGTTGTTCTTGCAGCAGTGTGAACGATACGGCATCGGTGGGCACAATCGCCTCGGAGTCTTCAATCAGGTCACCGAACTCCGAATCCCCATCTTCGCCAAGTGGGGTGTGCAGTGAAATGGGTTCACGCCCGTATTTCTGCACCTCCACCACGCGCTCAGGCGTCATGTCGAGTTCTTCCGCCAACTCCTCTGGAGTGGGTTCCCGGCCCAGGTCCTGCAGCATTTGCCGCTGTACGCGCGCCAGCTTATTGATGACCTCCACCATGTGCACAGGAATCCGGATTGTCCGCGCCTGGTCCGCCATCGCCCGGGTGATTGCCTGGCGGATCCACCAGGTTGCGTACGTAGAAAACTTGTAGCCTTTTGCGTAGTCGAACTTCTCAACCGCGCGGATCAGCCCCAGGTTCCCCTCTTGGATCAGATCCAGGAACAGCATGCCGCGGCCCGTGTACCGTTTCGCCAGCGACACCACCAGCCTGAGGTTTGCTTCCAGCAAGTGGTTCTTAGCTAGCTGCCCGTCTTGCACCAAGATCTGGTATTCACGGCGTAACCGCGAAGGGATTTCGTTTCCGCCGCGTTTAATTTTCTGCTCTGCGAACAGCCCCGCTTCAATCCGGCGCGCCAGGTCCACTTCCTCTTCTGCGGTCAGCAGCGCTACTTTACCGATTTGCTTGAGGTAGTCCTTAACCGGATCCGCGGTAGCACCGGCCACCGTAACTTTCTGCACGGGCTCGTCCGTGTCGTCAGAGTCCGAGACCACGAACCCACCGGACTTCTGCGCTTCCTGGTGTTCTTTCTCTTTTTGTTTGCGCCGCCCCCGCGCTGTTCTCGGGTTGTCGTCGTCGTCCTCGTCTTCTTCACCCTCGTCCGAGTCGGAGTTTTCCTCCTCATCCTCGTCTATTTCGAGGTCCTCGATTTCTTCGTCTTCAAGCTCATCTAGTTGAGGGTCGCGCTCCTCTTCTTCGTTCGCGTCCTCAACGTCTTGCGTCCGGTCTTTTACCGGCTCCTCACTAGCAGTTTTCTTCTTCGAAGCCCTCTTTTTAGAACTTCCACCAGTAGCTTTCGCCGTAGATTTCTTCGCGGCAGTCTTCTTAGTGGTTTTCTTACCGGTAGTTTTCTTAGCCGCACTCTTCTTAGCAGACTTCTTCGGAGCATCTTTACTTGCCGCAGATTCCGCCGCAGTTTCCTTAGTTGCAGCGCTTGTTTTCGCCGCTGACTTTTTCTTAGTTGTCTTCTTCGCAGCCGATGTCTTCTTCGCAGCCGATGTCTTCTTCGCAGCCGTAGTTTTCTTAGTAGATTTGGATTTGCCCGCCTGCGTTTTCGCGGTCTTCGTGTCAGCTGCCTTGGTGGACGCAGTTTTAGCGGCTGTTTTCTTCGTGGTTGGTTTCTTAGCTGTTTTAGACTTCGCCGGTTCCTTCTTCGCCGTTGACTTAGCTTGCTGAGGGGTGGTGCTCGTCTTCTGGGCGTTCTCGTCTGCCCGTTTCTTAGACGTCGTCTTAGTGCTCTTTGAAGCAGTAGTCACGAAATCAACCTTTCCGCAGTTGACCTAGAAAGTTCTGTTGCGCAAGATGGGATATCTTGGGCGCGTTAAACTGATGAGTGGACAATCGCATACAATTGTAATCATCCGCACGCCATATCCGCCACTTTGAGCGCTATTATCGGCTAACCGCGAACGCGATTGTAACTACTTCTACGGCGAACCGAAACCACTCGGTTACTAACTAACCGGGGTTACTCGTCTTCTAAAACGTGTTCCGTAGTGGTCACCACCGGGCATGGGGCGTCGAGCAGGATTCGGGTTGCGTTATCTCCCATGTACGTATGTTTTGACCCGCCGCGGCGCAATCCCAAGACGATCAGATCCACGTCTGTTGCAACTGCGGTGTCGAGTACGGATTCGGAAACGGTTTTGTCGGCGGTAGCGCTTATAACTTTAAAGGGGATGGTGGTGCCCTCTAGAGCTTCCCAAAGTCGGTCGTGGGCGTTCGAGACAGTGCGCTTATCCCCTTTGGAGAAGCGGGCTGCTACCACTATCACCAGGTGGGTGCGGCGCAGGTGCGCTAGTTGCAGCGCTAGTTTCAAGGCTGCGTCCGACTCGGCATTACCGTGGTAGCTGATTAACACGGACATGGGTTCCCCCTAATCAATACTCGATTCGTATCTATTAGGGTAGCTTTGTAATCATGAGTTCGCATGAATCCGACCGGAATATAGAATTCTCTTCCGATTTCGTAACCGACTTTGCAAGCGGCGTTCACGAGCGCACGCTCGCCTTTTTTGAGCAGCAGCAAACTCGCTGGTTAGAACACCCTGAGCGCGAGGAGTTCTTGCGTTTAGCCAGGCTTTACCTCGGGGAGGGAAAAGCTCTGCGGGCACTGTGTGTGAACATTGGTGCGTATATTACGGGCGCCGCACCTTTCGGGCAGGACCCTGTGGCACAGGCCCTGGGGGTGGCAACTGAGATCTACCAGGCATCTGCCCTGGTGCATGACGATGTCATTGACGCGGCTGGCACGCGGCGCGGTCATGCTTCGCTTCACGCCGAGGCCGCGGCCAGTTACGGTGTGGACACCGGGGAGCACATGGCGATCCTCGTTGGCGATTTCCTGCTGTCTTTAAACCACTTGGCGACAGCACACGCCACTTTAGGCCTAGACGCTGAGGTAGCCGCGCGCGTGCATAGTTACATGGCGACGATGACTGCTGAGGTTGCCTGGGGACAGTACTTGGACATCCTCACTGAGCAGGCGCCGCTAGCGGATCCGGATGCGTTGGAAGAGGAGGTTAAAACAGTTATTGCCTTGAAATCTGGGGATTATTCTGCGATGCGCCCCCTCGCACTAGGAGCTTTAGTTAACGAACCGGCGGACAGCCTGGTCGTGAAGAAGCTCGAGGAAGTGGGCCGCTATTGGGGTATCGCGTTTCAGATGCGTGACGATGCCCTCGGTATGTTCGGTGACGAGGATCAGACTGGTAAGCCCACTGGCAACGACGTGTTGGAGGGCAAACGCACCGTTTTGATAGCACTGGCACTGCAGCGGGCGAACGCGGCTGAACGCGAAATTATTGAAACGACGCTGGGCCGGGCGGATGCTACTGCGCAAGAGGTTGCGCGCGTACGCCGTATCTGTCAAACAACTGGGGCCACCCGCGTGCACGAAGCGATGATTCGTCAGTACACGGAAAAAGGCGCGCAGATTGCCCGCACCCTCAAATTAGATGGGCCGCGCGAGCACGCGCTCTTAGAACTTGGCCGGATCCTCACGCAGCGCGCCTCCTAGTCACGCGAGTTAGAGAACCTAGAAGGCAAGTGGGATGATCGCTGCCCGCACGGCGTGCACTTCGTCTGCGGCAAGCATGTCCAAGGGACGGCGATCATTTAGGCTCTCCTGAGGGCTGAGCATCCATTGCGCCGCTTCTTCATCAGAAAAACCAGCGTCCGCCAGCATCGTGAGCGTTCCCATTATGCTGGGGCGGGGAATCCACCCGTTCTCGCTTTTCACCAGGCACTGCGCGGGAACCATCGCAACCTTATCTTTGCGTACTTTCATGAGTTCGCGGCGAGCCCAAAGCTGCTTGATTCGCGTTTGCGGCAACCCGAGTAGTCGCGCAGTTTCCGCTACCGTTAGAAAATCGTCCATACCCCCATTTTAACGAATTCACCGTTTCCATTCCGCAACGATTTGAAGGGGGTTTCCGCTTCGGCGCTTTGGCGGGTACTCAGGCTCGCCGCCGTACATCTGAGCCTTCGCCGTTAGATTATGTACAATTTTGCCGTGGCTAATGGGCATGAGGAAACAAGTTCGCGGACCCGCCCCGAAGGCGTGTCCGCTTCTGAGCAAACGCAATCACCCAATCAACCTGACTCCCAGCCCAGCAAAGACCCCGTTGAAAAACCCGAGGCGGACTTGGAGCCTAAATCTCACCGCCGGGCAAGTGCGAACCGAGTCACCGACCCCCTCGTGGGAATGACGATAGACAGCAGGTACCGCATCGAACGCCGGCTAGCACGCGGTGGGATGGCAACCGTCTACGTTGCGCATGACGAAAGACTCGGCCGGCCCGTAGCGGTTAAAGTCATGCACCCACACCTGGCAGAATCAGCCGACTACGTGCAGCGGTTTCGCCGCGAAGCCCGGTCCGCCGCACGCATCATCCACCCGTGCGTAGTATCCGTTTTTGACCAGGGGGAAGTTGCGGGGAGCGGCTACCTGGTTATGGAACTCGTGGACGGGATTAACCTGCGGCAAGTACTGAACGCTCAAGGCGCCATTTCTGTTGGCAGGTGCCTCGACATCACGGAAAATGTGCTTCAAGCCCTCTCGCTCGCTCACCGAGTGGGTATGGCCCACCGCGACATCAAACCAGAGAACGTGCTCCTTCCCCCTGAAGGTCCCGCGAAAGTAGCGGACTTCGGGTTAGCGCGCGCTGCCTCAGACGTTTCTGCTGCAACTACCGGAACGGTGCTCGGAACCGTTGCGTACATCGCTCCAGAAGTGGTTAATGAAGTTGAGGTCGGTCCCAGAGCTGACCTGTACTCGCTGGGCATCATGATGTTCGAAATGCTCACCGGCCACACCCCGTTTGAAACACTCAAACCAATCCAAATCGCGCTCGCGCACGTGAACCAAGATATTCCCGCGCCGTCAACGCTCGAGTCGTGGATCCCCTCTGAAATAGATGACTTCGTGTGCGCGCTCGCTGCCCGGCACACGGAAGACCGGCCGATCGACGCGTCCGCAGCGCTCACGGCACTGCAGCATATTCGCGAGCAGCTGCCCAACGAAATCCTTCAGCGGCGGGCGCAGCGCGCAGGCGGACCCGCAACCAGCCAGGACACGAACCGGATAGCGTGGCAATCCCCCACGATGGCGTTGCCCGCAACCAGGAAATCCAATAGTAAGCCGATCCGCATTGCGAAGCCGCAGCCAACGAAGAAACGCAGAAAACTACCGCTCGTTATCGCCACGATTCTCGTGCTCCTCATAGCCGCCACCGCTGCCCTGTCGTGGTGGTGGTTCGAATACGGCCCCGGCTCGTACATTACGATCCCGAAAATAGCGGGCCTCACCGCCACTCAAGGGGGTGAGGAACTGAAGAAACTCAACCTCAAGTACGTGCGGGAAGACGAGTTTTCGGACACCGTCAAAAAAGACACGATCATCACGTCCCAACCGAAACCGGGTGGCCGGGTACATAAGCGAGGCGTCGTGCACCTTGTCGTATCCAAGGGTGTGGAAATGGTGCAGGTCCCAAGCCTGGTGGGGATGAAGCAAGAGGAAACTGCTCAGGCGTTACAAAACGCGCGGCTCGCACCGGGGGAAGTGAAAGAAGAGTTCTCCGAATCCGTACCGAAAGGCGTTGTGATTGCCACCAGCCCGCAATCCGGTGAGGTAGTTAAGCACGACAGTGCCGTAGAGCTAGTGGTGTCTAAAGGCCGCAAACCCATCGAAGTCGCGGACGTCACGGGTAAGCCGCAGGCGGATGCGCAGAAGATTCTCACCGACCTGGGGTTGAACGTGACTACGGACAGCGAGTTCTCTGACTCCGTCAAAAAAGGCACCGTGATTTCGCAAGACCCAGCGGGCGGCCAGACGCGGTACCGCGCCGACACGGTGAAACTAGTGGTGTCAAAAGGCCCCGAAGTGGTTCCTGTTCCAGACGTGACTCGCCTTAGTGAAGCGGATGCGAAGGCCAAGTTAGAAGCCGCCGGGTTCAAAGTGGAAGTGGACCGTGTGGCCTCGGTACTCGACCGCGTTATCGCCACCAAGCCTGGTAAAGGCGACAACGCAAAAATTGGGTCCACCGTCACTATCCGCGTTGTGTAAAACCGCGTTTTCGAAGGCCATGTGGATCCGCTTTCCAGAAAGCTGTCTGAAGTCGCTTTTTGCAAAAAGTCGGTGTGAATTCGCGTCTGTAAGAAGTCGGCGCAGGCTCGGTTTAGGCGGTGGTTGCCTCCCGCAGCAAGTCCGCTACCCGGAACGCCATCTCAAGGGACTGCTGGTGGTTCAACCGCGGGTCCACCGCTGTTTCATACCGGGCACGCAACCCCTCATCATCTAAATGAGCTGCCCCACCCAGAACCTCAGTAACATCATCCCCCGTGAGTTCCACATGCAAACCACCCGGGGCGGTACCGGCTTCGCGGTGAGCGGTGAAAAACCCCTCAACTTCATCCATGATCGTTTCGAAACTACGCGTCTTATAACCGGTCGAGGAAGTAATCGTATTCCCGTGCATCGGGTCGCACACCCAGGTTACGGGCCGGCCATCTTGCTTAACGGCTTCCAGCAGGGGCGGTAAGCACTCTCGAATACTTCCCGCTCCCATCCGGGTTATGAACGTGAGCCGTCCCGGTTCCCCCCGTGGATTCAGACGGTCCATCAAGGCAAATAGATCATCGGGTTGCGCCGTGTGGGATATTTTTACTCCGACTGGGTTGCGAACACTCGACAGTAGGTCTACGTGCGCGCCTTTCGGGTCGCGCGTGCGCTCACCGATCCATAAGAAGTGCCCGGATGTGTCGTAGTGGTCACCGCCGCGCGAATCCACCCGGGTCATCGCCGCCTCATATTCCAGTAACAGGGCCTCGTGGGACGCGTAGAAATCCACGACCCGCAGCGCCTCGGAATCCACCCCAGCGGCTTCCATGAACCCAACGGCTTGATTTATTTCGCGTGCGAGCCGCTCGTACCGCTTGTACGTGGGGTTCGACATGAAGCCTTTATTCCACTCGTGTACGCGCCGCAGGTCTGCGTATCCACCTTGCGTGAATGCTCTGATGAGGTTCAATGATGCGGCAGAATGCTGGTATAGGTCCAGCAGCCGGGCCGGGTTCGCCACCCGAGCCTGCGCGGTAAATTCGCGTTCGTTCACGGCGTCCCCACGGTAGGAAGGCAGTGTTACATTCCCCCGCGTTTCCACGTCTGAGGATCTGGGTTTCGCATACTGCCCCGCGATTCTGCCTACTTTCACCACCGGCACGGACGCGCCGTATGTGAGCACCACTGCCATCTGCAGGATGGTTTGGATTTTGAGGCGGATCCGGTCGGCGGTGGAGTGCGCGAATGTTTCTGCACAATCACCTCCCATGAGGATGAACGCGTTGCCCTGCGCTGCTTCCCCCACGAGTGCGCGCAGGTCGTCAACCTCCCCTGCGAATACGAGGGGTGGACGGCTGCGCAGTTGCTGCGCGACCGCTCGCACGTGGGTTTCGTCTGGGTATTGCGGTTGTTGGCTGGCAGGTAGGTTCCGCCACGAATCCCACGGGAACGTTTGGTCAATAATCATCTGCTTGGCTACGTATTTCTGGTCGCCCCTAGTTCCAATATGGCTTGAGGGTGCGGGGTCGCGCGGCGGCTCCCACACCCTCAAGACTTAGAACTATGCGGTCTTATCGCGGCTGATTAATCTCATCCAGAAGCGTCGTGAACCACGTTTGGGTGGTGTCGAATGCTTTGCCACCTGCGATGCGTTTGAACGCGATGGCTTTCAGCTTGTTACCATCTTCTTCGTCATGTCCGATCACGCCGGAGGTGCCTTCGAACGCGCATTCCACCGCGTAGTCAGTCATAGATTTAATGAGCCGCAGGTCTTGCGCGTTAGCTTTCGCCGAGCGAGAGAAGTAACCGGACTTCTGGACCATCACTTTTTCTGCACCGAGCTTGTGCGCGAACTGCTTCGCGAACCAGTTACCCGGGTTAATGGTGTCTAGCTTCACGTGTCCGAATGGGTCGCGCTGCACTTCTTCTCCCGCAGCTTCCATTTGCGCGACGATGTCGTCAACGCCCGCACCTTCGGAGAGGAAAATGTTGACGTTCCCGATTTCATCCATGACCTTCTTGAGGCGTTCAGATTCCGCGTCGATGTCCACGTGTGCTTCGGGTACGTACACGGCGTGCACATCCCACCGTTCTTGGCTCAGCCCCAGTTCTGGTGCCCATGGTTGCTGCTTAACCCACTCGTGGTAGTTCGCCGCAGCAGCTGCCGTCAGGTACCCGCAGTTACGCCCCATGACCTCGTGGATAATCAGCATCCGCGGGTTGGAGCGGTGCTCACCAATGATGTTCTGCGCGTACTTCGAAGCTTGTTCGGCTGCCGTCCAGGCGCCCAGTGACTGGCGGATCGGCACCACGTCGTTGTCGATTGTCTTAGGTAGTCCCACTACCGTTAGGTGGTAGCCGTTGTCCTCCAGGTAGTGCGCGAGGTCCGCGGCGGTTGTGTTCGTGTCATCGCCCCCGATGGTGTGCAGGACGTCGACGTGATCTGCCCGCAAACGTTCCGCCGCAACCTTCAGTGGGTCTTCGCCTTCGTTAACGAGTCCGCGTTCCACCAGGTCTTTCGCGTTCGTTAGCTTCACGCGGGAGTTACCGATTGGGGACCCACCGTATTCATGCAGCAAACCGGCTTTCGCCCGGGCCTCATCCGTGATCGTCACGTAGTTACCGGTGAGCAGCCCGTGGTAGCCGTACTGGTATGCGATGATCTCCACGCTGGGGTCCAGCTCCGTGTAACGTTCAATCAACCCACCTACGGCTGATGAGAGACAGGGGGCGAAACCACCTGCGGTCAATAGAGCTACGCGCTTGACGGTCATCAAAACACCTTTCGTTGAATAAACTAGGTTCTATTTTAGTTACAGTTTTCAGTTCCGCTTCTATCTTAGTCGGTTCCCCCACCGACCCCCTATTCCCAGCTTGGGGTATTGCCTGCTTGGGGGATATCGCGCTTGAAGCATTCCCCACTTGAGGGATATCGCGCTTGAAGCATTCCCCGCTTAAGGTATCTCGCGCTTGAGGCGCCCGCAGGTTCGCAGGATTCGGTTAGCTGTCCTGTGCTGTTGAATCGTCGTCTTGAGCTTGGCCGCCGGATCCGTCGGCTTCGAGCTTGCCTTTTAGGTCCACTTCTTCACCCGGTTGCGGAGTGGGAACCTCCGTGTGTGGTTTCTCGCGGCCACCCGGCGCCTTCGCACTATTGGGAATGGGTCCAGCAAATTTACCTTGCGCCGCCAACTCCGCTTTAACGTCGGCGGCGTAGCGATCTACGTACTCTTGGCCAGAGAGCATCATCAGGTTGTACATGATCTCGTCGGTAACAGCCCGCAGCGTGTACCGGTCTTCTTTCAGACCCGCGTAGCGCGAGAAGTCCAGGGGCTCGCCAATGACTATACCAACCTGGTGCAAAGTGGGGATACGTTTTCCGATCGGCTGGGCAATGTTTGTCCCAATCATTGCCACGGGGATAACGGGTGCGCCCGACTCCAGGGTTAGGCGGGCTACACCAACTTTACCGCGGTATAGGCGCCCATCGGGGCTGCGGGTGCCTTCGGGATAAATCCCAAATAAACCTCCTTCATTTAGCCGCTTCAACCCGGTTTGCACCGCTGCTTCCGCTGCTTTCGCTGAAGAACGATCAACTGGGATTGTCCCCACAGCCCGCATGAACCGCGCTGTCATCCGACCTTTGAAACCCGTTCCGGTGAAGTAGTCGGCTTTGCCCATGAACACTACCTCACGGTCAATCATCAGCGGTAGGAACACGGAATCGAAAACCGCCAGGTGGTTAGAAGCCAAAATCGCAGGTCCGGTTTCGGGAATGTTCTCTTTGCCCCGGATCCAAGGTCGGTACACCGCCTTCATAAAGGGACCGGCACCTCTCTTTAGAACCTGATAAAGCATGAGTAACCTCCGACGTTTGAACTATGTGCGTGACTGATGACGGAACGTATCTGTAATGGATGACGTTTTGGGCTGGCATCAACCGTGCCAGCCCAACTCGCGCCTAATGTTTAGTTGTTAATAGTTTAGCGACCGCGTCCTCCAAAGCGATGGGGTCCAAAGGTTCACAGACCACGGCGCTGGACCCAGCGCTGCGGGCCAACCATTCGTCTTGCTGACGAGCAGTGAGGATAAGAATCGGAGGGACTTCGTCGAACGAGTTACGCAGCTCGTGGGCAAACGCCATCCCCCCAGTTTTCTGCGTCTCCCCATCCGCTATGACGAGGTCGAACTGGCCTTCCGCGAACTTTTGCTTACCACCAGCAGCCGTCGCCGCTTCAGTCCACTCCACCCGCGGCAGCCCAGCTGCGGGGCGGATACCGATTGCTTTAATAACTTCGGCTCGACGCTCGGAGTTGTCAGAGTAAAGCAGGATACTGGTACGTTCTTGTGCTTCAGACATTAAGTCCCCTTTTTGAAACCATCTTCAAATGTGTGACACGGATACTGTTAACTATTCTAAGCATACGTGCTCGGCCGCGCCCGCGTTGTAGTGAACGCTTACCGGTGTTTACTTAGCCGCCTGTGCACTAGTTATGTCCACAACCACAGCTTGAGCGGATTGCCCTTCAACCTTCGGTAGGAGGCATAACACGCGCGAACCCACGGTTTGGCCCGCGAATCCAATCAACTTACCGACGGTTTGGGGCGACGCGCTTCCTTCATCCCGGTCCCAATCGGACACCGATTGCTTCCCATCCCAGCTGCGGGCTGTACCGAAGTAGCTCACGAAATCGTTCTCAGTAACGACACGTCCTTTACCTTTAATTAAGGTAATCGCCTCTACCTTCGCGGGCTCCTTTGCTTTACTGTCAATCTGAATAGTCGGTTTTTCCCCGGCTTTCCCCTCAACTTTAATCCCGTCTGGTAGTTTCGGTTTCGCATCTTCGCCTTGTTTTAGTGCAGACTTGTCGTGCGTATCGAGTTTACCGACGATGTCAACGACGAATACGAGGGTTGAGTTAGCGGGGATCCTCCCCTGTTCTTGCGGTCCGTATCCCCATTTTGCGGGAATTACTAGTTCAACCCGGTCCCCCACTTTTTGGCCTTCCAAACCGTAGGTCCAGCCGGGGATTACTTGTTTGAGAGAAAACGCGATTGGTTTCGCAGCTCCATTTTCCGGTTTTGCACCACCATTTTCTGCTTTGTCTCCCTCGTTTTCTGAGCGTTCGAAAGAGGAGTCGAAAACGGTTCCATCCCATAGGGCGCCGTGGTAATGCGCGATAACGGTGTCCGTGGTTTTAACCGCGTCCCCGTCACCTTTTTTGAGTGTTTTCACAACCACCGCGTCTTTTGGCTCGTCGGCTTTGACTGGGGTGATTTTTGCGCTTTTTGCGTATTCCCCGCTGACTTCTGGAAGTTTTCCTGAGTACTTGCGGTCTACCGGTACCGAATCTTGCGTGTCATCGCTGGGTGCGGATGCGGTTGGTGAAGCTGTTTGTTGTGCTTCGTCCTGTTTAGGTGTTGAGGTACAGGCACTGACCATGGGGATTGCTATTAGGGGCACGAGGAGTGCTCGGAAAATCGTGTTTCTCATGTGTTCAATTCTATAGGTCTACGTTTTGCGCTCACTGAGCAGCACCCAGTTGGTTCAAAAATGAGCAAACCAAACGGGGTTGGTTTGCTCATTTAGGCTAGGTCTCCAGTTGTCTTGCGCAACTATAAGTCTTATTGCGGCACGGATTGTTTAGTGGAAGGATTCCCCGCATGCGCACGATCCAGTGGCGTTGGGGTTGTCGATGGTGAATCCTTGTTTTTCAATCGTGTCCGAGAAGTCAATCGTGGCCCCGTTTAGGTAGGGCACGGACATGCGGTCTACTACAACTTCGACTCCGCCGAAGTCACGCACGGCGTCGCCGTCTAGCAGGCGTTCGTCAAAGTAGAGGGAGTAGATGAGGCCGGAGCAGCCGCCGGGTGAAACTGAGACGCGTAGTCGCAGGTCGTCGCGGCCTTCTTGTTCCAGCAGACTACGAACTTTTTGCGCAGCCACATCAGTCAAAATAACCTCATGGGTTGGGAGTGCTTCAACAGACATTGATCTGCCTTCCTATCTCGATTACATGAACACTCTATAGCGTTGCGGTGCTTGTGGCTATGTGGCACGGAGCCAAGTGCCCCAGATTACGCGCGTTAGATACGCCACGGGATCGTTGTTAATGATGTATGCACTGTTAACTCCCCATTGTGCTAACTCGTGTGGGGACAGTGAAGACTCGTTTGCGAACGCGATTAAAACACTTCCGTTTTGCGCGGCGGTTTCCCCGAGTGCTTCCAGGGATGAGTCGGCAACGGTTTGTGGGTGGAGAGCACTACCGACCCAAATTACTAAGGTACGCTCGTCGCTATCTTTGAGGTTTTCACGCGCCCACTGTGGGTAGTATGGGGCGAGTGCTCCGCGTAGGAGCAGGGCGATGGCACCCAGGCCCGCGCCCGCACCAGACCCGGGGATGCGCGTTATTGCTTGGTCCGCCGGCCTGCCCACAAGGTTCCCTTCGTCGACTATTCGCTGCAGATTCTTCCAAATCTGGCCCAGACGAGCTTGTTCTTGCGGATTGAACGCGCGGGGGGTCCCATCTGGGTGCTGCGCCATCACTGAGTCCAAGCCGAACAGGGGGCGCGAGGTCGTGTAGAGCACTTCGAGTTGTTCACCCGCTAGTTCCCTGAGCGCTCGTGCCCGTAGTTCACGCAGAAAAGTCTGATCTTGCCACGCTTTAAGCGTGACCTCTTCCGCAGGTACTTGCGCGATCGCGATCAGATGGTCTAAACCCGCTTGCGCAGTGGCTTCCTCGTGCCCCGCTACGACGCTTCGTGCTTCTGCAATGGTTTCTCCAAATAGAGACGTCTCTGCCTGGCCACAGGTTTGGGCAGCTGCTTGCGTAACGCTGTCGACACGTAGCTGCGCCACGTGCCGATGCGTCACGATTGTTTCCAAGGTCCGCTGGCTCACCGGGGCGGCTGGCTCGGCGGTTAGGATAACGCGGTTAAACGGCAGGCTCATTGTTTCGCGAACTGCGTTAGCATGAGTGCTTCAGCTAAGATCGCGGCTTTGAGGTCTGCTAGATCTTGCGACTCATTTTCGGAGTGCGCGTTGGTTTTCGGGTCCTCCACCCCGGTGACGAGCACTTGCGCACCCGGGAATTGTTCTTTGAACGTGGAGATGAATGGTATGGATCCGCCTCCGCCGATGTTGACGGATGACACTCCCCACGCTTCGGAGAGTGCTTCGTGCGCAATCCTCGCGCCAGTTCCTTCGAGGTCAGCTTCGTACGCGGGGCCAAGTTCTCCGTCGGTAATGGTCACGCGCGCACCAAACGGGGTGTGTTCCTTAATGTGCTTGACAAGTGCTTCGTGGGCTTCAGCAGCTACGGTTCCCGGTGCGGTGCGCATGGAGATGACGAATGTGCATTCGGGTTGAATAGTGTTGGAGGCATGGGCCACGCTGGTGGAGTCCATTCCAATTACGGAGATGGCCGGTTGCGTCCAGATACGTGAGGCAATATCCCCGCGTCCTATGAGCTCTGTTCCTTCAATCATGGAGGTGTCGCGCCGCACTGCTTGCTCATCCCAGTTAACGTCCGCAGTTTCTTTACTAACGAGCCCTTCAACGGCTACGGATCCGTCCTCGTTGTGGAATGTGCTGATTAGTCGGCTTGCTGCGGTTACCGCGTCCATCACTACTCCGCCGAACATGCCGGAGTGCACAGCGTGTTCCAGCATCTGCAACCGCACTGTCACTTGAATGACGCCACGCAAGCTGGAGGTGAGGGCCGGTTTCCCCGCTTCCCAGTTGTTGGAATCGGCAACGATGATGTAGTCGGCGTCCAGTTGATCGTGGTATTTCTTGAGGAAGTTCTCAAAGCTTGGGGAGCCGATTTCTTCCTCACCTTCAATGAAGACTTTTACGTTCACAGGTAGTTTTTCTGCGAGGAGTTTGAGTGCACCGTAGTGAACAATTATTCCGGCGCCGTCGTCGGAGCTGCCACGCCCGTAGAGTCTACCGTCGCGTTCTTGCGGCTCAAAGGGCGGGGTGTGCCAGCGTGATTCGTCTCCGGTTGGTTGCACGTCGTGGTGCGCGTACAAGAGGACGGTGGGCGCTCCCTCGATAGGTTTTGATTGCGCTACTACCGCGGGGCGGCCTTCGTTGCCTGCTTCGTCTTTCGCAGTGAGGATTTGGGTTTCTAATCCCGCTTGGGTAAAGAGTTCAGCCACGTGCTCGGCGGATTTAACCATGTTGTTTTGGTCGAATGATCCCGATGAGATTGAGGGGATCCGCACGAGTGTTTTTAGTTCTTCTACGAATTGTTCGAAGAGTTGATCGTTTTTTTCTCGTAGTTGCTTACTCATAATCTCTCTTTGCGTTTTGACTGTTTCGATGCGTTTTCTCGGTTTTAGTTTGAGGGGTTAGTTGGGGTACTCTCCGCGTTCAACCATGGGCACGGGTTTGCGCCAGCGCCTAGCCATGACCATTCGGGAGAACGTGTAGAACCACTGTCCGCGTGGCCACCCTTCGGATGGCATTCGTTCTCGCACTTGTTTTTTGATCTTTAGGTTCACCCAGATTGATTCGATTATTGCGGCTAGGAACATGCCGTATGTGCCCACCGAGATTGTGGTGGTGATCAGCTGGGCTGTGTACGCCGATACGTAGCGCACGATGAGTGCCATGGCGAGCATGGTGAGGATGAACAGGATCATCAGTGGGAGGACCCATTCGGATATGGAGTATCGTGCGTCAACCCAGTCGCGGGTGAATCGGCGGACTCGGCCTTTATCGCGTGCTGGTAGGTAGCGTTCTTCACCAGTGTTAAGCGCTTCTTGTTCGCGCCGCCACATGCGGTCTCGGCGTTCCCGTGCGCGGCGTTTCGCTTCTTTCCGATCCGCAGGGATCGCGTCTCTACGGTTCGCGGCTTCTGCTTCTTTACGCGAGCGGGTTGGCCGCCCTTTGCCGCGTTTGCGGGTGCCCTGAACCGGATTTTGCTCTTGTGAAGACTTCTTACGCTTACCAAACACGGCTCCCAGCTTACCTGAATAACCGCTGATTCCGTATCTGCCCTACCGGGGTTGCTCTAATCCCACCACAGCCACCACGCGTTCTTCTGGCTAGTCCCAGGCCTTCCCACCGTTTCGAACCTCACGCGTTGAAACTCATCTGGTGAATCTAACGCGCTTTGAAGTTGCAGTTCGGAGCGAAATCGGCGCCACAAATGAGCGCATCCTTTAGAACCTTTTTGCG
The DNA here is from genome assembly GCF_002871945.2 of Gleimia hominis. Classification (NCBI taxonomy): domain Bacteria; kingdom Bacillati; phylum Actinomycetota; class Actinomycetes; order Actinomycetales; family Actinomycetaceae; genus Gleimia; species Gleimia hominis. The sequence continues at coordinate 834,531 of NZ_CP126963.1, forward strand.
GGTTCTCCACGGCCGAACTGGGGTAGGTGCACAATATGCATTCCGCATCGCTTTGATAAATGAGCCCGTCAACAGTTACTCGTTCATCAGTTCTGGCTGGCCCAACCGCGTACCCGGAGACTCGCACCGCTCCTCGGCCTACCGCACATGCTTTCAACATGGCCTCGCAGGTCGGAGCTAGGTTCTGACGTTCCGATAGATTGGCGAGCGGGAGTGTGCTCAGTAAAAGCTGGGCACCACGCGCGTCGAGGTCTCGGTATGTTTGAAAGGAATGAAGCGCTTCGGATGGGGAGTCCGTTCGCATGCGTGCATCCATAAATGGTTGCAAGATACGCCGGATTTGCTTGCGCGTTGTCCAACCGCGCATGCCGTAAACCCCTACTTGTTCTCTTGTACCTGTAGCTGTGAGTGTCAAAGTTCCTCCTGATCTTAATCTGAGTGCTTTTGTCTTGTCTGGTGCCGGCGCAAGTGAGGACTCAGCGGCAATACCTGTTTTAAGAATGCAACCGTGCCGCCGAGTGGTCTATGGTGCCTATCGGCAAGCGTGAGTTAAAACTGGTGTGGACAAGGTTTCTCCACCGCCGTGTAGAGACCTGGTTGCAGAACCAGAGTGGTTTAGCTCGTTAGTTCGTTTGGTTAGAGTCCGCCTGGTTTCTGGGTCCGCGTGGTTTAGGCATCCAGTCAGCGTGGTTTAATTGGGTCCGTGATTGTGGAACTGGATGACTTAACCGATGAGCGTTTGCGCGACTACCGGGGCCTAACCGATGTGGCTCTTAGACGGGTTTTGGAACCTCGGGGCGGATTGTTTATTGCGGAATCTAAAAACGTGATTGAACGCGCCCTCGAGGGTGGTTATGAACCGCGTTCGTTCCTCACGTCCCCGCGGTGGCTCGATGGTATGAGAACTGTTTTTGCAAGATTTCCGGATGCGCCGGTATTTGTCGCAGAGGAATCAGTTTTGGAACAGCTCACTGGTTTCCACGTTCACCGCGGCGTGTTAGCGTCCATGCATCGCCACCCGCTCCCTGCTGTTGAAGCGCTCCTGCAGGATGCGCGACGCGTGGTGGTACTCGAAGATATTGTTGACCACACTAACGTGGGCGCGATTTTCCGCAGCGCCGCTGCGCTTAACGTGGATGCGGTACTCGTTACGCCTTCTTGCGCGGACCCCCTTTACAGGCGTTCCGTGCGAGTTTCGATGGGAACCGTTTTTCAGGTGCCGTGGACGCGGTTAGACGCGTGGCCTGATCCCCATCTGTTCCAATCGCATGGTTTTGAAACGGTTGCTTTGGCGCTTCATGACAAACCAGTTTCTTTACAGGATTTCGCGCATGACCTTGAGGGTAGCCCTGGCCGGCGAATCGCCTGGATTATGGGGTCTGAAGGGTATGGGATAAAGAATCGGACTTTACGCACTGTGGATCATAAGGTAATGATCCCTATGTCTCACGGTGTAGATTCTTTGAATGTAGCTGCCGCTGCGGCGGTTGTGTTTTGGGCAACCCGCCCACAGTGAGGGGATTATTATTGTTCCCTATTAAATAGTTCCCGCTTGAGGAGTGCTGTAACGACCTCGACGGTGTCTTGCCACGACGTCACTTGGCGCGTGGAAAATCCGGCGGCTTTAACCGGGTAGTCGTTTCCCCCTTTGTCGAGGCGGTCACCGATGAAAAGCATTTCTTCGCGGGAGATCCCAGTGCTGTCCACAAGGTGGTTCATGCCGAATGCTTTATCGATTCCCTTTTCGGTGATGTCAACCGAGGTGGACCCCCCTGCGCGTACTTGCAGTTGAGGTAGCCCCTGGGCTAGTACCTCACACAATTTTGCGCGCTTAACACCGTCTGGATCCCAACTGGCCTTGTCTTCCAAGTGGGCTTGCTGACCTAGCGCAGAAAAGGTGATTTGGCTGCCGCGATCTTCAATAATGGGGCCGCGCGGGTGGGGGTGCCAGTATCCGAGTTGACGCGCTGCTTGTTCAATCGCCTGGATAGCTTGCACTCTAGCTTTTTCGGATAAGTCGTGCGCGTAGATAGTGTGCCAATTACCGTTTCGGTATCGTAGGTAGCGCGTTCCGCAAGTGGGCATGAGGTGAAGCTGCCTTAACTGAGTATCGCTGGCATGCAGATGGTTCAGCAGCTGTGTTTCGAACTGTTGAAAACGACCTCCGGAGATAACGCATACGGGAGTTTTATCTAAGAGCCGACGCAGTACTTGAGCGACTGGCTGTGGAAGCGCGGATTTGGAGGGAGCGAGGGTGTCGTCTAGGTCGAAGGCGACGAGTTTAATGGTTGGCATGGATTCTTTCGGGTCGGTTCTTTAGGACATGGCTGACTTTGGTAAACAAGTGTCTGCGTTCAGCCATGGTATGAAAAGTGGTGGGTAAATGCGAGTGCGCGTTCTTGTGTGATCTAGTTAACATGCAGGCGGTATCCTGCTCGTGTAATCATTAGTTGTATGAGTAATAATAATGTTCGTTACAATGTGCCGAACGCTCCGAGCGGGAATGCGTTGGCTGTTATCGCTCACCTGTCAGCCTTAATTGCGATGGTTTTCTCGGTGGGGTGGTTAGGGTTCGTTGGTCCTCTTGTTATTTGGGCGCTTGCGCGGGGTAAAGATCCGTTTGCGCAAAGGGCCGCGGCTGGAGCGTTTAACTTCGCTTTGGGGATTACTATAATGACCCTGATTGGTTGGGCTTTACTATTTACATTCATTTTAATTCCTGTAACTGTCGTTCTGTGGGGCATTGCTTTCATTGCGACGCTGTGGTGTTCAATCCGGGGTGCGGTGTTAGCGAACCGAGGCGAGCTTTATCAGTACCCATTCCAGATCCGGATTCTGAGCTAGTTGCCCGCCGTGCAAGTTAGCGGCATGATCGCTGGCTTAGATTTTGCTTTGGTGACTACGGTGTCGTTTTTGTTTGATTAGTTTTTAGTTTTTAGGAGTTGTTGTGGCTACACCTCATATTGCTGCGGAACCTGGGGATTTCGCTCCGGCGGTTTTGATGCCGGGTGATCCGCTGCGGGCAAAGCGGATTGCGGAGACTGTGTTGGAGGACGCGCGCCAGGTAAATAATGTGCGCGGCATGCTTGCTTATACGGGAACGGTGGATGGTAAGCCTCTTTCCGTTATGGGTTCGGGTATGGGCCAGCCGTCGATCACTATTTATGCGACGGAGTTGTTTTCTCAGTTTGATGTTGAGCGGATCATTCGCGTTGGAACATGTGGTGGGCTTTCGCCGAAGGTGAAGGTTGGTGACGTGGTGATTGGTGTGGGTGCGCATACGGAGTCTTCTATGAACGTTCCGCGCCTGCCGGGTGTGCATTTTAGTGCTGTGGCTTCGTATAACTTGGTAGCTGCTGCGGCGCAGCGTGCTGGTGCGAATGCGCATGTGGGAACTATTATTTCGCGGGACCATTTTTACTTGACGCCTGAGGGGCAGAATGAGCGTTTAGCTCGGTATGGTGTGTTGGGTGTGGAGATGGAAGCGGCTGCGCTTTATGGGGTTGCAGCTGAGTTTGATAATGAAGCGTTGGCTGTGTTGACGGTTTCTGATAATTTGCTGGACTCGTCAGCAGATATGAGCTCCGCGGAGCGTGAGACGTTATTTGAGAAGGCATTGGACGCGGCGTTAGCTGCGGCGTTCTGTTAGAGAACAGTTTTTTGAGGGAGGACATGCCGGTGTGTGTCCTCCCTTGATTTGTTGAAGCATGCTGGTTTTGAACCAGGGTTGAACCATGCTGGTTTTGAACCAGGCTGGTTTTAGGTAGTAATTAGTTTTCTAGTTAATAATCAGGTTTCTATTTACGTTATGAAATCAGTGGGTTTCTCTGCTGGCAGTTAAAGTATTCCCTGAGGGTGCCACTCGTCGTAGTGGTTGTTCGCCCTATTTGGGGGCTGGTTGGTTATTTGGCCTGTTTGGGGGCTGGTTGGTTATTCGTCCCATCCGGGGGTGACTACTAGGGACGAGCGGGGGCGTTTAGCATCAAACATGCTACTAACCTCATGGGTAGTGCGATTAGTGTCGAGCGTGAACACTTGCCCATCAACTTTCACTCGCGCACTCCAAAACGTAGTGGAATGAACCTCAATATTACGCAGCGGCTCCACATACTCATGCACCAGCGACTGATTAGGATACGGAGCACCATCACCACTGAACAACTGCGTCCTCCCATCAGCATAATCCAACCGGTGAGTAGTCACATACCAACTAACCTCCGCCCCATCAACCCGCGAGGTCTTAGACGTATTCGTATAGTAGAAAATAGTTGGTAACCCAGTCCACACCCACCCCCGATCAGGCTGGACATGCAACCGTGGTTGAGGCGGACTATCAGCAGCCACCGCCGCAATCGCCTTTTGAAAAGGAGTCACCACCTTCGGCTCCTCCCCCAGCCCAGCAGGCGCAGCAGAAGACTTAAACGACAAGTCCCTACCCCCACCCCAACCACCACTAGCCCCACCCCCACGATAAGCACTCACCCCACCCGCAGCAGGAGCAGAAGCCTCATAACTAGGCTGAGCAACCGAAGCCTCACCACCCGTATCATAAGAATAAATAACACTATGAGACTGAACATTAATATCTATAAAGCCTGTGGGAGATAACGTTAAGCTCTTTGTATCTTCATGCGTTTCACCAAACTTTCTCCTATGAGTATTCCCTTCACCATCCGGACTTGCTGCGGATATCAGCAGAGCTGCACAAGCTAAGAAGACAAGCGGCTTACCCATTATTTCTCCTCTAGGAACATGAACGTACCGTCTGTAACTATCCAGTTATTGTTCTTCCATGTAAGATTGACCACGACCTCTTGATCCGGATCGGAGACATCTTCTTCAACTGCACCCGGTTTACCGTTGTAGAACTTGTAGGTGCTCCCCTTGACGATAAAACGGAAAGCAATCTCACCTGGGGTGTTCTCTTTGGGAAGATATGCTCCCTTAACGGAGTAATCCGTTGTATCGACATTCACATACCATGAATGGTCCTTGTGAGACTCCTCTACACTCTCTATGAGTTCCAAGCAGTTTTGCGCTGTCTTCTTGTCGCATAGTTTCTCAAGAGGCCTGGTATCCAAAGTGCTGTAGGAATACCCAATCAGCTCCGTAAAATACTGCGCAACCTTAATCGCCCCCTCCTGGGAATGCACATACCCTTCCTGCGGATACTCAGGCTTATCATGCGGATAACGCTCCGACACCGGAGGCGGAGGAACCAATGCCTCCTCAGAAGCCGACACCGACGGGGAAGACGAACCCCCACCAGACGACGACGCTGCAGGAGAAGCCCCAACCGCGCCCTTAGACTCCTCACCCGTACTCGTACCACCACAGGCAGAAACAGTGAGCACACAAGCCAACAACAAAACCAACACTAAAACTAGTCGAGACACACGATTACTAAAGAGGGTCCGCAACATCGAAAATCCTCAAACTCGCCTACACGAACAAGCCGCCAGCTAACAAAAACCAACCGCTAAAAAAAACAATAAACGAACCCCACAAATAAAACCAGAGCCCAAACCCAACTGTGGAAAACCTTCCTACAATCCGGACACGTAAAGCCTCAAAACAAGATAAGTCTTGTTAACGAACAAAGGGTCCAGTAGAACCTCTACAGCATGCTAAGGTGCGCACCTGCCGCATTACGACTCTCACCAAGCAGTTTCCCGATCTAGAGTATTCAGCTCACTTCTTCTGCATTGCCAATCAGGTAAAAACCGGTCCACCATGGCGTAAAAGTTAGTGCCATGGTTGGGCACGTGAAGATGCGCAAGTTCGTGCACCAGCACGTACTCCAATGATCGTCGTGGATAATGCACCAACCTCGTGTTAATAGTTATCCTCTCACCATCCACCCGCGCACTCCCCCACCGAGTTTTCATGTTCCGCAACGAGTACCGCCTTGGGCCTCCACCCATTTTAGGTTCCCACTCATGCCGCAGTTGTGACAGTACCTCAAGCAAAATATTGCTAAACGCATCCGCACACGCACGTTCCCAATCAGACCCACGGTCGTGCGGTGAGTACACGGTAAGAACCCCGCTAGACAGCGAGTAACCCGGAGCTAACGCTCGACCTTGCCCTACGTGCCCGAGGTGTATGTTCGCAGATTGTGCGTGCACCAACCGCACATCCTCACCCCAAATTTTAATTACCTTGCCTGGCACAATAGCGGGACGGTCTTGCACCCCAGAATTGATCCGGTCTCGAATCCACTTTTCTTTTCCTAGCACGAAACTCCGGACCGTATTCAAAGAAGTCCGGGTCGGCGCTGTAACTAGCAGATACCCACTCTTAACCCGCAGATACATATGTTTTTGACGCCTGCGTACAACCAGAACGCGCCGGCCCGCGACAGTCATCTCAGTATTCACACAACACTCCACTCCAAGGCACTACTCTAAGGCACGCAATGCGTCTACTAAACGCAGTGGATAAACCTTATCCACACCCCGGACATTCCCCATTGTTTACACGCGGCATTTTCAAACGTGCCACTGCCGGGAAGAATAAAACTACCACCTGCCCAGGTGCACATGCCCCCAAAATAGAAAGGTGTCCCAATGCCACAAGCACTACTTACTGAACAGTTCCCCTCGCTGCCCTCATGGGCGGCGCACAATGCACAGACACGGGATTACTACTTTAAAGAGTGGGGCCGAGCGCAATTCGTTGAAAGAGTCCTGTTTGAAACCTTGTCCTTACTCATTTTCCAATGTGGAATGCGCTGGTCAACGATCCTCGCTAAACGCCCGCACCTGCGGGAAGTGTTCGTGGGGTTCAACCCAGAGTGGGTGGCTCAACTTGGGCCGGTGGACGTGAACCGAATCTTAGAAGACCCCAAGGTAATCCGAAACCGCAGGAAAATTGAGGCCATCATTGCGAATGCTCGCGCCACCGTTCAACTAAACGCAGACGGATACCAACTAGCAGACCTAGTGTGGGAGCGTTTAGACCACCCGCAGTGGGACAACGAGAAAACACTACGCCGTCTACTGCAGCGAATGCGCGCCGCAGGATACAAACACGTGGGTCCGAAACTGCTGAATTCCGATTTACAAGCCGTTGGAGTAAACACAGCTCAAACACCAGGGCCACTGCAGGCGGAACTAATGTTCCACACCCGCGCTGTCTAAATGATGACGAATCCGATTAGTCACCATGTTAAGAGCCACCAAGTTCCGGCCGCCCTCAGGAATAATCAAGTCCGCATACCGTTTAGAAGGCTCAACGTACAACTCATGCATCGGCTTAACGGTACCTAAATACTGCGACTCTATGGAATCGAGCGTACGTTTACGCTCCACCACATCACGTTTAACTCGACGCAGAATCCGCACGTCCGCATCCGTATCAACAAATAGCTTAATGTCGAACAAATCCCGCAAATCCGAGTACGCGAAAATCAAAATCCCCTCGACAATCAATACCGGACTCGGCTCAATCCGCACCGTTTCATCACTACGGTTATGAATCTTGAAATCATACACCGGACAATCAACCGCAACCCCGGACATAAGCTGATGCAACTGCTCAATCATCAGATCCGTATCAAACGCATCCGGCGAATCATAATTTAATGCCGAACGCTCCTCATACGTAAGCCCAACATGAGCCTTATAGAAATTGTCGTGGTAAATAACCGAAACTTGCTGTTCAAAACTACGGATCAACTCACGCGTAAGCGTCGTTTTCCCGCTCCCCGTTCCCCCAGCAATCCCAATCACCAGCGGTTTCATATCCACTCCCCCAATAACTCAACTCCCATAATTCTACTCAAACAACCACCCAGCCCAGCAATAACCCCGCTGCAAATTCAAAAACTCAGGCGCGTCAGCTGAAAGCGAACTCAAACAATAAGCAATGTAACTCACAACACAAACAGTTAAATGCGATGACAACGAGGCTTACCTATATTCATGCGAGCACCTCACACCTACCTGCAGAACAGGTCTTGACCAGTACGTATTCACGCATCTGATGGTATTTGCTTTCTCTATAGCTATGACCAATAATGGGGTTGCTTGAGGATTTCAAAAGGGCAAGCGACTTACAGATATTAGTTTCTAAAAAGGTAAGAGTTTCCAAAAGGAGATCGTAATGAACCTGATGAACACGAAGATCAAACCATTCACCGCGCAAGCGTTCAAGAATGGGGAATTCGTGGAAGTAAGCGAAGAAGACGTGCTTGGAAAATGGGCAATCTTCTTCTTCTACCCAGCAGACTTCACATTCGTCTGCCCAACGGAACTATCTGACCTCGCTGATTACTACGACGAACTACAAAAACTCGGTGTGGAGGTCTACTCCGTTTCTACCGACACGCACTTCACCCACAAGGCGTGGCATGAATCTTCAGACTCTATCGGTAAAATCAAGTGGCCGATGATTGGTGACCCACGCGGCATAGTCACCAACAACTTCGAGAACATGCGGGAAGAAGAAGGCCTCGCAGACCGCGCCACCTTCCTCATCGACCCAGAAGGCACAATCCAATTCTTCGAAGTTACCTCAGAAGGGATTGGGCGTAACGCAGCAGAACTAGTTCGGAAGGTAAAGGCAGCGCAGTACATTGCGGCTCACCCGGGTGAGGTCTGCCCTGCGAAATGGGAAGAGGGCGAAGAGACACTCGAGCCGTCACTCGATCTCGTAGGTAAGATCTAAGACCTTCCACCCCATTGGAAAACACGTGTTGGCGGCCCCGAAAGGGCCGCCAACACTAACGAAAAGGACTTTTAATGAGTGTTCTAAATCCCCAACTATCCGCCCAACTGGCGCAAGTACTACAAAACCTGCGCAAACCGATCACGCTCGTTGCCTCTTTGGATGAAGGCGATAAGTCAACGCAGATGCGGGAGTTGCTCCAAGAGATTGCTGATAAGAGCGAGCTCGTCTCTATCGCTGAAGAGCCAATGCGTCGCACCCCATCTTTTGTTATTCGCCGTAACGATTCTGACGTAGCCGTAACATTCGCAGGTATCCCCCTGGGACACGAGTTCACATCGCTTGTGCTAGCACTGCTGCACGTCGGTGGGCACCCAATGAAACTAACGGACCAGCAGGTGGAGGCCATCCAGGCGGTTAAAACCCCTCGCGAGTTCACAACGTACATGTCCCTCACCTGCCAGAACTGTCCAGATGTAGTTCAGGCGTTGAACATGATCTCTGTGCTTAACCCGTTGATTTCACACACCACCGTCGAAGGTGGAGCGTTTAAAGACGAAGTTGAACAACGCAACATAATGTCTGTTCCAGCGGTGTTCGAAGGTGACGAAATGGTCCACTCAGGCCGCGCGACCGTGGATGACTTCATCGCCCTGATCGACACTGATGCGCAGTCCCGGGCAACTGAAGAGATGAACAATGCGCAACCATACGACGTTCTCGTCGTCGGCGGTGGTCCGGCAGGTGCGTCCGCCGCAATTTACAGTGCCCGCAAGGGCCTACGCACAGCGGTTCTTGCCGAACGCGAAGGCGGACAGGTGCTCGACACGATGAGCATTGAGAACCTCGTGCCCACAATCGCAACCACTGGACCTCAGCTTGCGGAAGACCTGAAGGGACATGTACGGCACTACGATGTCGACGTTTACGCCCCGCATGAGGCAATTGGGTTAACGCCAGCTGAAGAAAACGGTTTTCATAAGGTAACTACCGCAGCTGGGGGTGCACTGGAAGCGAAGAATCTAGTTGTGGCAACCGGTGCGTCGTGGAGACTTCTTGGGGTTCCCGGAGAGTCTGAGTACCGCAACAAGGGAGTTTCGTTCTGCCCGCACTGCGACGGACCGTTGTTTGAGGGGAAGAACCTGGCTGTGATTGGTGGTGGTAACTCTGGGGTTGAAGCTGCGATTGACCTTGCGGGCGTGGCGAAGCACGTTACGGTAGTTGAGTTCGCAGACCATCTGATGGCCGACGAGGTTTTGCAAAAGAGCGCGCGCGAACGGTCGAATATTGATTTTGTGACGGGCGCTCAAACAACCTCCATTGACGGTGATGGTTCGAAGGTAACCGGACTTACGTATTTAGACCGGGCAACGCAGGAAGAACACCGTTTGGACGTAGATGGTGTGTTCATTCAAATCGGCCTGGTGCCTTCCACGCAGTGGCTTGAAGGAGTTCTGGAGTTGAATGGTCGCGGAGAAATCAAGGTGGACCGCACGGGAGCGACGTCTGTGCCAGGCATTTACGCCGCTGGGGATTGCACGGATACGCCGTATAAGCAGATCCTAACTGCGCTCGGTGCTGGAGCAACAGCCGCGCTGGGAGCGTTTGATTACTCTATCCGCCACACTGCTAACTAGATACGCTTGCCGCGCTGGCCAAGTACCCGTTCGTGGTTTTGTGCGCTGAGCTAGCCAAGTACCCATGAGTAGTTTTTGCGCTGAGCGAGCAAGGTACCTCAGGACTAAGCATGAGGCACGATTGCGGTTCCGCACGGATCTATCGCGGCGGGTTTTAGTTCGATTGTTGTTTTAGGGATTGTGAAATGAATCTGCGAGATTTGGAGTACCTGGTTGCTTTGGCGGATGAGGGCACGTTCACCCGCGCAGCTGCTGCCGCTGGAGCGTCGCAACCTACGCTGTCAACTCAGGTCCGTAAGCTTGAGTCTGATTTGGGTGCGGCTTTGGTGGAGCGCTGTGGCTCGCAGATTCTTTTCACGCCCGTTGGGCGGGAGGTCGTGGCGTATGCACGCCACGTTTTGTCGGACTTGACTCACATTAGAGACGCGGCGGATCGGGGGGCAGATCCGTGGGCGGCACGTATTTCCATTGGCATTTTCCCCACTCTTGCTCCTTATTTACTTCCGCATCTGCTGCCTCGGCTGAATAAGAGCATACCGAATGCGCAACTTCAGTTCGTGGAGGAGAAAACGGTTACGCTACTTAACCAGCTTGCTGTGGGCGGTCTTGATGCGGTGATTGTGGCGGATCCGGTTGAAGACCCCCGCTATTCTTCCTCGTTTCTATTTGAAGAAAACTTGGTTCTAGCGGTGCCGGATTCACATCGTTTAGCTTGCCTGAAAGAACCTGTTTCCCTTGAGGAACTGCGTGGGGAAACTATTTTGTTGCTTGAGGAAGGCAATTGTTTGCGGAACCATTCGTGGGCGCCGTGTCAACACGTGGGCGCTAGGCAGGCCCAATTTGCTGCGACGTCACTGGAAACACTTCGTTACATGGTTGCATCGGGAGCGGGAATTACTTTACTTCCTGAGTTGTCGGTAAAACCTCCGTTTATTCAGCCTGACTCGTTGCATCTGATCCGCTTCGAAGATCCCCAACCCACTCGGAAGTTAAGGTTAGTTTGGCGTTCATCCTCCCCTCTTGAACCCGTGATCCGACAGATCGCTGAGGAAATAAAACAGGTGAGTGTTAACACAGTCTAAGATTTGGTTACGCGGTTTGTGATCCGATATAGTTTATTGCTGTACGCGGGGCTATGGCGCAGTTGGTAGCGCGCTTCCATGGCATGGAAGAGGTCAGGGGTTCAAATCCCCTTAGCTCCACCGCCTGCACGCCACTCTGGGTACAAAAGTGTGAGTGCGAAATGAACCCCTCCGGTTCCGAGTTTTACCTAGTAGAACAAGGAATTCGAGAGGGTTGTTGTGTTTCCGAAGAAGCTTGGAACAGGCACGGGAGAGGATTCTCGATCGGCTTTTGGGCGCTTCGCTGGGGTCGGGAATAGTACTTAAGGGGGTAGTGCCAAAAAGTGTGGCTTGCGCCGAAAAGTTTGGGTGCCGCCGAAAGGTTCGGGGTGGAAAGGCGACACAGCCAGTTTTATCACTTGCAGCAAGAAGGAACCCACTCGCCGCTCAAGATATAGCAAGATATGCCAATTATCGATTGTTAAAATTTATTGGTGCAATATGAACTCATAAAATGAAACAGACGAGGGATTGTCATTCTCCGTATAACCGCGAAGCCGATGATTTTCAATACACAGTGGTGGTTTGAACGAAAACACGAGCTTCCGACAACTCGCAAATTGACTACTTTTAATTCCTCGTTAACGGCATATCCGAGTGCAAGCGTTATTTGTCAGCAGTATCTGGTGATCTGCAGCTGTATAAAGAAATCGGTCACCGCTGCAGAATCTCTCGTGGCGAGACTTGATCAGTGCGCTTCCCAGCTGATCGTGAATAGTTCGCGCCTAGTTTCGCTCGCGTTGAGTACACTGTGGGCATTGTCTGGGTATTCGTCAGACTCCTTATGAAGGTGGTTGCGTTCGGCCCGGTAGTCATTCCCGGCGTCGTCAGCTTTGTGCCGCCACCGGCTCGCTTCTTGTTTGAGCTTGAGTTCTTCGGCAGAGCGTGTAGCTTTGCGCGCGGCTTTGGCGGCGATGGCTTCTTTGTCTGATACGAGCGAATGTTCGAGTCGAATCTTGCTTTAAGTCCAAGACAAGCTGCGTTGATGAGTCCTTCTTGATGGAGGACGAAATATGCGTTACGTGCTTGAGCATCTGAGCCTACTTATTCGAGGTTGTCGTCTTCGATGAACACATTTGGGTGGTGTCCCAGTTCAGCGAGTTCTCCTTGTCTGGTGTCAAGGTTTCTGTGGTTGGGCTCGGGTGGTGCGGATCGCTTGTGCTTTGCCTACCTCGGAGGCCTCGACGGCCTCGTCTACGCCCTGATCGTCTTCGCCATCGCCGACTACACCACCGGCGTCCTCGTCGCCATCAATGAACGCCGCCTTCCAGCTCCGTCGACTTCCGGGGCATCAGCCGCAAGATCCTCATCTTCACCCTCGTCGGCCTCGCACACCTCATCGACGTCCACATCCTCGGTACCCCAGGAATTTTGAGGGCAGCGGTCATCTTTTTCTACCTGTCCAACGAAGGTATCTCCCTCGTCGAGAACGCCACCTGCCTCGGCCTACCCGTCCCAGTCCAGATGCGCACCGCACTGGACGCGATCGCTAACCGAGCCGAAACCCGACCTTCCCTAACCGAACCCTCAACCACTGAAAACACAAAGGAGAACCAGTCATGAAGAATTGGAACACCCTTGAGGCCGACATCTACCTCATCATGAACACACACTACACACACGGCCGAAACGGTAGGCGGATCGATAAGGTCATCATCCACCACAACGCAGGCAACTTCACCATTAGGAGCTGCTACGACGTGTGGCAAACCCGTCCCGCGTCCACCCACTACCAAGTGCAGTCCGACGGCACAATCAGCCAACTCGTATGGGACTGCGATACTGCCTGGCATGCAGGTTACTTCGCCACCAACACCACCTCCATCGGCATCGAACCAACAGTAAAAGCTGACCCTGATGGGCGGTGGTGCCTCTGGTGCGGAATGAAGCTGCCGCAGCGTGTGGATGGGGTAAGTCTGGATTTGAGTAAATATGATTTCGTTATCCTATGTCTTGGTCTTGAACCAAACGGAGACATACCACGTGAATCGTTGCGCAGTATAGACTCGTCTATCGGTGAGCGAGAATACGTAATTGGTGCAAATGCAAAAGCTGCGATTGGTCCCGTTGCGCGAAACATTGACGGCCATCGTGTTCTCGCGGAGCGTATCACCAAATCATTTTTAAGATGGAAATGTGGTTTGGGCTATGAATGAAGATTCAAGGTATGAAAAGCTGGTTAAAGACCTTTGGACTCCGCTTAATTTGCCCTTTGAAGAGCGAGTACTTCTGAGTACGAGCCGTCTTAAAATCGCCTTGGCACTCAGGCATGGGGCGGCATGCCGAGAAGATGTAATTTCCCACCTTCGTGTGCACCTTATGGCAGCAGAAATTGATGAGCATGACTCTAGAAACGAAAAGCTGGATGACCTTATCGAATGTGAACAGTTTATTTATGAAGATACGCTGCGGAGGCTACGCTCTTGGCCGCCACGAGAGCGGTACCATTACGATATTTACAGGATGGTTTGTGAAGAACTTTCAGCCTCTATTCCTGTATCATGTGGTCTTCGTTTACGCGCAGCTGCTTTAATGATGCCATTGAGGTGAAGAATCTTGAATTCTGAGAACGCCCTGTTTCGTAAGTTATACAGTACGACGCTGATAAACTTGATTGGTGATGCTATTGCGCAACTCGCGCTTCCGTTAGCTTTTCTTTATGCGACAGGTTCGATCGCATTGGCATCGACTCTTGCTGGCGTCACCTTGATGACTCAGTTATTCCTTTCATTGCCTTTGGCGGCAGTTGCTGATCGGTTACCTAGGAGGAAAATTGTTTTTGCGGGGTATCTCGTTGAAGGTTTTTGCCTGACGGTGCTGGGGAGCCTGCTATTGGGTGGGGTTGCGAATATGGCGATCACGGTTGCCTTAGGGGTCGTTCGTGGTGTCGCAAGTCAATTCGGTGTTGCTGCGAGTTCAGGTTATATACCCCAGGTTTTGGGGCGCGAGGCGATGCTGAAATTTAACTCTCGAGTTGAGACGATAGAGGGAGTTGCTGCGATCGGTGGACCATCGATTTCAGGTGGTTTAGTGGGAATTCTTGGTGGAGCATACGCCCTGTTTGTGCCCGCAGTATTGTCATTATTCAATGGCGCAATTTATTCGAGGCTTCCAGATAAGCCGACGCCCCGTGAAGGTGAAAAGGCAAAGAATTTCTCGCTTCTTGTTATTGCCAACGATATTCGGGAAGGTGTCGGGTATGTAGTCAAGAGCCGCACACTTGTTGCGATGATGGCAGTACATTTTGCCCTGGGGGCAACAACTGCAGGTTATGCGTTTGGTGTTGTTGTTCATCTCGGGGTCCATATGGGACTCAGTCCATGGCAAGTCGGTTTCACCATGGCGGCTTCTGGCGTAGGAGGAATTATTGCGTCTATCGTGCTCGAACGCTTTATCCCTTTGAAGGAGTATCGTGCTGTCCTTCTGGTCTCCCTCCTTGGTGTCGGCGCTATCCTCGGTACGTACTCGACTGTTAATTCTGTATTTTTGGCATCGACAGGTTTATTTTTTCTAGATTTCTGCTGGGTTGGCTTATTTATTTATTCGGGTACGCTGAGTCAGTATGTCACGGATGATGCGCACCTCTCGCGCGTAGATTCTATTGGCGACCTGGTCTTTTTAGGCGCCTCATCTATTTCTGCTCTGCTGGCAGGTCTATTGATTAAGGACGGTCACGTAGCGACATATCTTATTGTTCTAGCTCTGACCGTTATCCCAGCGTTGGTGGCACTAGCGTTTATCAAGGGTGATGATCAGGCTGCTTCGATAGGCCGCTGAGGCAACCACGGTGATTTGCTAAGAGATCGCACCCTTGGGCTTATCAATGAGTGACATCCATTGTCGGAAACAGAGCGGTTGAAATCGAGCATAATCTTCCGTTTCAAAGACCAATCGAAGAGTTTCAGTACTGATTGTCTCGTTTCAGTGTGGGCCTATATCTGTTTATTCTTCTGCGTGGAAAGTGCACCCCTTTCACGAAAAACTACCCCCGCTACACAAAAGTATCCATAGTAGCGTGAAGGCAACTGTTTAGGGGCTCATTTGGATATAAATACGTGGGTTTGGAATTACTTTGAGAATCAAGTAATTGCCGGGATTACGTGGTTCCGATGTAGTAATTGTATTTTCGAAGCAGCTACGACCGGTTAGGTGAAAGCATGCTTAAGAGGTTTGCGGGCGGTTCCTTGAGCTTGTAGAAGTTACGCGGGGAGCCCGCCCAAAAGTTTGGGTGATTCCGTTGAAATGCATATCGTGGGGTCTCACTATTCGACAACCGCAAATATTGTCAGTGTCTTAGTTGAGAATAATGACAATCAGTTATCCAACGCTAGGATATTGACGATAGACAAGCACTTTGGAATAACCCAAGCTAATATCGCCGTTAAGAGATTCCCGCTTAACTGAGCTGCAACTACTTAGCCAAGCGGGAGTCTTCGCGTTCACACAACTATCGTGGTTTCACAACATCGTACGTGACACCAGCGTCGAAATGACTCAAACCACCAACGCCGCGCAGTGACTTCTTAAGTTTCTGCGGATCACTCACCACGAGTCCGGATAATCCATCCACTCCTTCCTCAAATAAAACGGCCGCCAAAGGAGTAGTAGGCCCCATAATCACTACCCACGCATTTTCAGCAAGTTGCAGTATACGCGGCGCCGTCCGGTTCGCAAACGTACTCCCAGTAATGAACACGTAATCTTGGTTGCCGAGCACGTATTCACATGCCGGGTCTGGATAATCACCTTGCCACGGTTTACGTTCCAACACGGTGAGCTCACCAGCTTGACTCAATCGGTTCTCAACTCCCGGAAAGTGCCCCACTACCGCCACCCGCTTGTCCACAATGTCCTGAGCGTACACAGCAAACGCATCATGCTCGCGAGCATTCGGATGTGGGGTAAACGACTTCAACGCATCAGGTGTGTTATACCAAGCGTTTATTGCCGCCATTCCCACCGAAGCTTCGGGCGCATTCCAACTCTTCACAAGTTCCGCAACCGAACGCAGAGGCTTACCAATTAACGAGTCATCGGCCGTTAACTACGGGCGCGTCCCAAACTCCGTGTTCATCGCCAGCCCAACAGAACCTTCACTCGTATGAACCTGCGTCCATGAACGCCCCACCTGGTAATCCTCAACCGTGACACTGTCACCGATCGGTTCCAGCAGGCGATCGTACAGGTACCACGGGTTACTCATGCAGCCTTCTCCTCATGCGAATCTGAATCACCCAACAGGTCCGCCACTTCCTCATCCGTCAAATCGTGACGATACATGAGTTTGTAGAAATGCTTAACCTCTTTCTCCATGTCGTAATCAAACACGTCCGGGTAAAGCATGTTCCCAACCCAGCGGATCCCAATCAGACGGTTCGGCCCTGGGGGGCGGCCCACCCAGTTGTAAGGCGTATCCGGAATCCTGTAGTAATCCCCATTCTGAATAGCTTTAAGCCCGCTCCAAGTCGGATCACTCGCAACCGACTCATAAATCGAATCGGGCCCAAAGAAAATTGCATCCGGATTCCACGCAAGCACCTGCTCTAACGAGACCGTGCCGCCACCTTGCTGCTTATTCGCCACCTCCGGTGTGGCCACCACGTCGGCGCCAACCATCTCAAAAATCTGAGCGTGAATCGTACCCGCAAGAATCGTGGACAAACCATCTTCGCGTTCACCCACATAAACCTTCTTGTGGTCCTTAATCTTCTTCACCCGATCCTGCGCATCCTGCAGAACCTCATCGGAGTATTTACCGAGTTCTTCCCCGCGTTCTTCTTCACCCAACAGCTTACCCATGGTTCGGAACGCAGACGGATTCTCTTTAATATTCCCATCAATTAGGACAACCGGAATCCCGATCTGCTCCTGCAGCTTATCCAGATCCTTCTTGTAGTCCTCATCCCACTCGCCAACGTCAATCACCACTTGTGGTTTGGCAGCCATCAACGCCTCGCGGTTAAAGTCACCGGACTTACCGTAGAACTTACCGTACTCGGGCAGATCCCAGTACTTCTTATCCATGCACTCGCGAGCTTCCTTCGAAGGCTTCTTCGACCAACCCACAATCACTTCGGGTTTCACCGCGTACAACATGATATTTGCAAGCGGGCCGCCACTAGCCACGCGCTCAATATTTCTAGGTAGTTCCACTTCCCTACCCGTAGAATCCGTGAACGTGTAAGTATCCGACACGGATTCACTAGCTTGCGGTGAACTCGAACTCTCCGAACCACCACCACTCGATGCGCAGCCAGTCACCACTAGGGCTAAACCGGCCATAAGAGCGGCTATCTGCCGCCACTTTCAGTGTAACTTCATCTCCTCTTTCCTCTCGTTAACTGTGCTGGAATACAAACATTTGTAGTAACGCCCGCGCCTTGCACGGGGATCGCCGCTACCTGCACGTCCACCCCGTACAGATCACTCAAAGTCGCTTCGGTCAGTACGGCACTAGGGTTACCGGCCTGCACGAAGCTATTACGCCCCAACGCCACAACCTCGTTTGCAACTGTGAAAGCCTGCGTCGGATCATGGGTAATAAAAATAATCGTGTACCCAGATTCGCTCAACCGTTGAATCCGCTGCAGAACCAACACTTGATTCCCAAAGTCCGGACTCGCAGTTGGCTCATCCATCATGATCAGCTCCGCCTGTTGTGCTAACGCGCGGGCAATCACAACCAGTTGCCGCTCTCCCCCACTGATCTGCGTGTAATCGCGCTTAGCTAAATGCGAAATCCCCATGTTCGCCAATGCGCGGCGCGCTACCTCAAACTCTTCTTCCCCAGGCGAAGCCAGTTCATTCAAATGTGGGTTCGTACCCATAACCACAAAATCTTCGACCGTAAATGGAAATGGTGGAATATGACTTTGAGGTACATACGCGACTTTACGTGCAAATTCTTTCGCCGAGTATTGCGACGCATCCTTGCCACTTACTTCAAAACTCCCCGAAAGAGGTTTCAGCAGGCCCAAGAGGGTTTTGAACAAAGTGGTCTTACCGATCCCGTTTGGCCCAACTATGCAGGTGATTGATCCGCGTTTAATCCCGAGGGAAATGGGGCCAATAATTGGGTGCCCAGGCTTGTATCCGCACACTAGTTCGCGCGCTTTAATAATCATACAAACCCCTTTTGCGCGCGGAACAACAGGACGCAGAAAAAGGGTGCGCCCACAATCGCGGTGAGGATACCGAGCGGCACCTCGACGGTGAACAAAAGCCGAGCAACCGTGTCGACAAGCAGTAAGAATGAAGACCCTAGCAGAATAGTTGCGGGCATGAGCCGCCCGTAGTTAGACCCCACCAGCATGCGCGCCAGGTGTGGCACCACCAAACCGATCCACCCAATATTGCCGCTCACTGCAACTGAAAGTGAGGTCAGTAGCGTGGCGCAACCAATGATTAGCCACCGGTACACAGCCACGTTTACCCCCAGCATTTTCGCTTCCTCATCGCCAAGAGAGAGGAGGTTAATCTTCCACCTCACCAGTTGGAGGACAAGCATTACGGGCACAAATAACCACAGAATTTTTAAGTCACTGAGCTGCGTGCCCGCGAGCGAACCCATCAGCCAGAACGTGATGGCCGGTAGTTTTGTTTCGGTATCAGCTACGAATTTCAACAGTGAAACAAAGGCGTTAAACAGGCTGCCGATGAGCATACCGCACAAGATGAGGGTGATAATTGTGTTAGCGCGGCGCACGAGCAGTCCGTTGAGGGTAGCTACTATTATCACGGCCAGCAGTCCGAACGTGAATGCGACAACTTGTATGCCCAGGCTGGAGATTCCAACGAAAATTGCGAGCGCAGCACCGAAGGAAGCACCGGACGAAGCGCCCAACAAGTCTGGTGAGACCACGGGGTTGCGGAACAAGCCTTGGAACGCCGCGCCTGCGGAAGATAACGCTGCCCCAACAATCATGGCGACGAGCACACGTGGAAGGCGCACGCGGATCAGTGCAAGCTGACCGGCGTCCATCGGAGCACCGGTTAGATATGCGCTAGTTGCGTCGTATAGGGATCCGAGGCTCACCGGGTAACGGCCCACGGATAAAGCGAGCATGAACACGATGACCGGGCTGACCCACACCAATGCAGTCCGGGCGCGGTACATGATCAGCTCTTCTACCCCTGTATTCGCTAGTCTCGCTCTGCAATCTAGCGCACGTTGGCTCTAGGTTGCCCTTTCGGAACGTAGATTACCGCGGGCACAGCCATTCTCAGCCGCACCTGCGTCTTGAGTATTAACTTTAGCAGGATATTGCAAAGGCTTTGAAGGCTCTGTCGATTCGCTCACTACTCCATTTCGGGCCAGTCACTTTCTAGACCGCGGATCACAAAATCAACTTTTTGATCGTAGCTTCCGCGGTCCAGCCAGTAGCTGCGCATCGCCCAGGTTCCCCCACGTCGCCTGTGCTCACGCTGCTGAGCCGCGTCCATCTGCCGATACGGTTGAATTGCTAGATGAGTTGAGATTGCTAGATCACCTAAGAAGTCCAAGGCGAATAATGCCTGCCCGCGACTCACACCACGTTTCGTAAGGTTAGTTATCAGTTTTTCCATTGGCTCACTGATACTTCTTGGGGCATTCGGGTTGCTTGTAAGCACTTGCGACAGGCCGGGGTATTGTTCCATTGTTCGCCAACACACCTCAGCGTATTCTTTCAATATTATTGAGGTACTTTGGTTTCTCGGTGTGGAACCCGAACCGATGCGGCCTAAATCCATGTTTTCGGCGATCCTATCCAGACAGGCAGTTAAGACCGCGTCGCGCGAGGCAAATAGGCGGTAGAGCGCTGATGGTACTGTCCCAACGGTGCGTGCAAGCTGTGCCATGGTGAACTCGTGTAGATTCATCTTGAGAGCCGCATTCACAACATCATCTTTAGAAAATGAGGGTTTCGGCCCCGGTCTCGCGGTAACTGCCGCTAGCTGCGACGAGTTTTGCGACCGTTTTGTTGGTCCGATACCCGGATTCGTGGCTTCACATTTTGGTCTCACACTTTTATTATCGCTTTGTTCCACCTCTAGTTCACACTAGGCGCCACCCCGTGGCATCCTCCCGCGCCTTCCAAAACGACTCGTACCGTGGGCAAGTTCGCATCAGTTCACTGTGGGTACCGGCTTTGTCGATACGACCATCTGGGGTGAACATGTAGATTCTGTCTGCGGTCTCTATGGTGTGCAGTTTATGGGCAATGGCAACTACCGTAGATGTCTTCCGGAGTTCCTCCACAGCCTTGACGATATTCGACTCATTCTCTGGATCCAGTGAGCTAGTTGCCTCATCTAAGAGCACAATGGGAGCCTTTTTTAATAGTGCACGTGCTATTGATACGCGTTGGCGTTCTCCACCTGAGAGGCGTTTACCACCTTCCCCAACTCGGGTTTTCCACCCTTGAGGGAGCCGCCGAACAATCTCCCCCACTCCCGCTAACTCGCTAACCCGTTGTATCTCTTCCGTGTTCGCACTTGGGTTTCCGATAGCTATATTTGCTTCTAAAGTGTCATCAAACAGGTACACATCTTGGAACACCATGGAGATCTGCTGCATCAACTGCTCGATAGGTTGGTCCCGAACACTTTCGCCCCCTACCAGCACACGCCCACGATTTACATCATAGAATCTTGCAATTATCATGGCCGTGGTAGTTTTCCCACATCCCGAGGGCCCCACCAGGGCAACCATTGACCCGCGTGGCGCCTCAATATTAATATCTCGAAGAACCAAGTTATTCGGGTTATATCCAAAATCTACGTGTTCGAGTTTAGCCTCTCCGGGCTTAGACAATGGCGCATTCTCTTGAGGTTGTGGCATTGGCTTTGCCGCAAAAACTGCCTCAATGGCTTTTAACGGCTCCCGGGTGGACTCCATGCTAATAAACCCCTCTGAAGCAGCGGACAAAGTTTCCATAAACCGCAACGCCACAATTATGAAGCCAATTCCGGCAACACCTGCCATAGTTGTGTGCGTAACCATTAGAGCACTAAAAGAAATCAACGCAATAACCACGAGCTGCGCCGCCACACCCGAAACTGCGAGTCCGCCCGTTTGTAACCAAAGTGCCCGCACACTTGTCTTCCACCAACTTCGGTTAGCGTTTGCAAGTGGTTGGAAACGGTCAGCCTGCCCAGACGCGCGAAGCAGTGGTTGACATGTAGCGAACTCAACAATGCGCGCGCTCAACTCTGCTTCGCGAGGTTCCCTACTTTGAAAGCCCATCCGCCCTAAGTACACACTTACTTGGGTGAGCGCGACAAATATCAAAATCGCAATAGTCATCGCTAGCCCCATCAACGGGTTCCAAAACCAGGTGGCGACTGTGAGCGTAAAAATAGCCGCTAGCGCAGTCTGTAGTGGTGCCGCCACATGTGCAACAATTTGCCCCGTTTGCATTAACTCAGACGAAACCGCGCGTGACAGCCGTGCCGCCACCCCAGGTTTGAACCATCCCAGGGGAACACGGGCAACCTGCTGTCCAATGCGCACGTGCATCAACTCAAAAAAACGTAAAGCAAGTCTATACGCAAACTGAGAACGCGAGTACTGCAATGCGAACCCAACCACTGCGAGCACAGCAAGCACTATCACCCACCCACCTGTGCGCAAACCCCACACCGAGTTGTTAGACACGAGCGCACTCACGCTAGGAACCAGTAAGAAAAGCCCAATTCCCTCTACTATTCCCAGCAGCACACTAGCTAACGTCGTGTATTGCAACGTCGGTTCATGCCGGATGGTTCGGCGTATCCCCAGCGGGACCGTAGCATTCGTGAACCGTTCAACGATACTCACTGCGTAATCCTTTCGCGTGGGTGCATAAACTGCCTTGCGTGACTAGACTGCCTCATGAGCTTTTGGTAGTTGCTATTACTACTAAGTTCTTGGTGTGTACCGCAGGCGGCAATACAACCGTTGTCTAGCACTACAATCTGGTCAGCTCCTTTAATGACCTCAGGTTTATGTCCGATAACCAACACGGTGCGTCCTTTTGCTAGCCGAGTGAGTGCTCGTTGTATTTGTGCTTCCGCCTCCGGATCCGTATATGCCGTGGCCTCGTCCAAAATGAGGATCGGGGTATCCATGAGCAGCACGCGAGCAATCGCTATTCTGCCCCGTTGCCCACCTGAAAGTTGGATTTCATCGCCGTATACCGTGTCGTACCCGTTGGGAAGCGCGACTATCTCCTCATGAATATTTGCGGCTTTCGCCGCCGCCACGATGTCTTCAAATACCGCTTCCGGACGGCCCAGCGAAATGTTGTCTCGAATCGAAGCACGCACTAACTGCGAATTCTGTAGAACAAACCCCACTGTTTTATACAGCGCGCGAGTATCCATCTGGCGAATATCAACCCCACCGATAAACACCGCCCCGGCTTGGACGTCGAAGAATCTTGCAAGCAAAGAAGCAACTGTTGACTTGCCTGAACCAGACGGCCCAATTAGTGCTGTTACATTACCTTGAGGAATACGCAAAGAAAACGATTTTACAGCTGGATCTGGATCATCCTCACCCGCATATCCAAAGGTGACACTTTTGAACTCAACGTCGTACGCATGCGCAGTGTTACCAGTTTCAACCGAGGGTAACTGCTCTGTGTTAAGCAGTTTTACAATCCGATAGGCCGCCGCACCTGCTGTTTGATACGACCAATTAAGGGTCGCGAAAATCGTTATAGTTCGCGGAAGCAGCAGTGCAATCAAGGTTGTGGCCATGACCTGCGCCGGCTCAACCCACCCGGCAGTGATCAGCGCGGCTCCAACCGCGAGGTTGATCGCAAGAATCAGCGGAACTGAAACTACAGCCTCCCCCACCGATGCGATCTTCATCAGCGGACCACACCAGCCTATATAAAATCTCCTGAACTCCTCAGTGGCTTCCCGGTACTGCCTGTGGGCCTGCCCTGTTCTGCCAAACGCTTTCACTACCGTAATTCCCGCTACAAAATCGAGCATGGTTGTGCTGATGCGAGCGAGCTTGGTATCCATCTGCATGGTTTTATCTCCCATTCCGCGGGTTTCATACGCCATAACCACCGCGTAAACTGGGATGGTTGAGATTGCTAAAAGTCCCAATCGCCAATCCAGAAAAAATGCGTAGGCGAGCGTAAGCACAGGTTGTATCACTGCGGTAGTCATCTCTACGGGTGCGTGTGCTACCAGATGGTGGATCTGCTTGATGTCATCATGCAGACTTTTGCGTACCCGCCCGGAATTTGTTTCCGTGAACCACCCTAGTGGCGCCCTAGCCAGCCGATCTACCACCTGTTTGCGCAATAGATACCCTAGTTTTAGATCCGCGAAATGTGTTATAACCAACGCGCCAAAATAAAACCCTAGGCGCAATGAGAACGCAGCTAGGAGCCAAAACAGAATAGGCTTAACGCGCGATGTGTCTGCGCCGTTTAACCACACGTTCCCAAGTTCCACCAGCGCAACGTAGGGAGCTACCGCCAGGACTGCTGCCACCATCGCTAAAACTCTTGCTACGAGGATCCGCTTCGAGATTGGCGCAAGCACTTTTTTTAGCGCTTTTTGACCACCCCTGAGACTAATTGGTGCAGCATTGTCACTCATGCTTGTTTCCTTCCAAACCGGTGCATGTTTTCTTCTTACCCCTGGACGACCCGGACGGCGCCAGATCTATTCGGTAGTCGGCGCATGCATTAATAAACTCCGCATCATGGCTGAGGATAATGACGACTCTTCCTTCGTTCGTTAACTCACGTATTTTTGTGGCTACTGACTGCAGGTGCCTGTAGTCCACCCCCGACGTGGGTTCATCAAATATCAAAACCTTGCAATCCTGGGCAAGCGCTGTTGCAATCACAAGCCGTTGCTGCTGCCCACCCGATAGGGAAAGCGGGTGGGCAGCAGCCTGGTCTGCTAACCCTAGAGACTGCAGAACCCCGATTGGTGCCTCATTGTCCACGCGGGATGCGAACAACTGGTGGCCAACGTCTTGCATCACTAAGAAGCAATCAGAGTTATGCAATGACCTACATTGACCATCCACACCTACGAGTACTCGCACTGCTTCTGTGTCACCCCTTTTCTTGCAGATCTTTTTGAAACCGCACAGCGCGTTAGCTAACGTCGTTTTCCCAACCCCATTTGGACCAGTAACTGCCGTTACCGCACCGGCTGGAAAAAACATTTGCGGGTAGGTGATGTTCTTTCTGCGCGAGATCTTCACAATCAGACCTTTTAGCAGCAGACCACCTTTTGTGGCGGGGGTGGCCAGGTTCGAGGGCTGTTGGCGTGAAAAGCTCTTTTTTGACCGCTGTGGCTGATCAAACTGCGCCGCAGGCAAGCGTTGCAGGGCAACGCACTCCAAACTCCGTAGGCCTAACTGCTTACGTTTCTTATCGGACAGCGCGAAAAACTCTTCGCCCGTATACGTAGCTTTCGCCCGACCGTCTTGCAGGTACACCGCCGTATCAATAAGCCCGTTAAGATAATGGACCCTATGCTCGGCAATCAGCACCGTTTTCCCCAGTTTCCGCAAAAGATCGAGTGTGCGCCGCAGTTGAGAGATTGCTGCTTCGTCTAGATTCGACGTGGGCTCGTCGAGAACCACAACCGGAGTGTCTTGCCCAAGCGCAACACCGCACGCAACGCGTTGCAGTTGACCACCTGACAGGTGAGAAAGCAAGCTAGCACGCAAACTGTTTATGCCCATCAACTCACAAGCAGTTCCCACGGTTTGTTGGATTCTCTCCAGGCCCCAACCGTAGTTAGCTGGAGCAAATACGAGTTCCGAGTCAACATCAGTGGTGAAGAACTGTCGTCTAGGATTCTGCGCGACATTAGCGATTATTCTCCCGGCGTTCACAAGTGGGGTGGTTGCCACATCAGTTTCGCCGATCTTTACATAACCGTAGTATTCTCCCGCGTAAAAATGTGGAACCAACCCGGTCACCATCCGTAAGACCGTTGACTTTCCGCAACCTGAGGCACCGCACAGAAGAGTGGTTGAGCCGGGTTCTAAAGCTAGATTTAGGTCTTGCACAGCGCATTCATTTCTTCCACCGTGCAAGTAGTTGAAGCCAGCGTTGCGCAACACTACTCGCTCACCGACTCGGCCAACTCCCTCATAAAAACTTTCAAAAGCGGCGTCGTCGGTTGCGCACTGGTCATTATCCAACATATGAGTGGCACTGGTCTGAAGCGCAATGTTGCTTTTGCCTCGGCGTAGGTTGCTTGCCCGCAAAAACGACGTTAATGCTGAAAGCCTCGGATGCATCAAACCCCTCCAAATCCAAGCCCGAGCCCAACTCCAAGCCCAAGACATGGTTGGCCAACTAATGCATGGGCAGACCCGCCCATTAGCACGGAATGCAGATACTCGTCCACGTTCAAATATTCCGTGTGCACTATCGCAACTATCGCCGCGGTAATCGCAAGCAGCACCGCGTCGGAAAGCTGAAACCGGTGTACTCGCACCGGGGTGGGCCGCGCATTGGCACCGACGCCTCGCAGCAAAGCAGAAGCCGCTAAATCATCACTCGAACGCGCCGCCGCTGCTAGCGCAGGTACCGCTACTCGTTCAGCAGTGAGCACCGGGTGCGTAACTAGTGCTATTCCGGTATATCCACGTAGCTGCATCGCCTGCCAAACCAGCTTGAACTGCCCAAAAGCCACTGGAAGAAATCGGAATAACACCGCGAACGGAACAACTACGCGGATCGGAACACGCAGTCGGTGCAAAATTTCAACAAGATCGGAAATATGGATCGCGGTGAGGAACCAAACTGCACTCAGCAGCGCAAGTAGTAGTTTCAAACTCCAGTACGCGCTAATTCCCAAAACGTGGGTTAAAAGGTTAGGCCAAGCTAGTGGAAGATACCGCAGGCCCAACAAAGCAAAGTATGTGCCCGCAAGCCCGAGCGCAACCCCAGTTCTGCCGGTGAATCCGATTGCCGCGGCGAATGCGCATGCGACCAGCACAAGAATGAATGTTGCGCTTTGCGGATGCCACGCGACCCAGTTAGTTGCGGCGAGCAGGATAATGCCCGTTCGAGGGTCCACCTGACTGCTCGTGTTCGCTTTTGCCCCACCCCGGTGTTTACGCTGCATTGCCGTAGCGCCCGGTTTGCCCATTGTCTGTATCTGCATTAGACGAGGCCCGTCCATTTGCCTTAGACGAGGCCAGCGCGTCGAAAATGCTTGCCCAGCATCTTGTTCCCCAAGTAACCCGATCCCAGGGCCAGCGCGAACACTACGCAGGTCCAGATGATAAGAGTGGTGTTCGTAAACAAAGCGCCCCACGCTTTCGCGTACGCTGGGTTCTGCATGGATTCTTCTATGTATTTCAAGTATCCGGACCGATCCCAAAACATTGGTAGAAGCGGCCCAATTAACCAAAGTGAAAAGACAGCGTACGCAAGGGAGTTTTTAGTTCGGTTGGCAAAACCACCAGTAGCTGCCACTAGGCCACCCACAAATCCTAGGATCGTGGAAGTAAGTGGGGTTAGGAACGAGTGCCCTGTAACCACCATCAGTAAGCCCACTAATAGCCCTAGAACAGCAAGCGCCCACACGGTTGGAGTACGCGCCATAAACAAGGTTATGACCAGAGCATTCGCTATCAGACCGATGCTCCACCCCACCAAGCTTCCCGCGGGCGATAAGACCCCGAGCATTCCGGTGGCAAATAAAATCACGAAGTATAGGGCGGCAAATACGCCAATATTCACGAGGTACCGCACCAGCGATGTGGAATCACTACCCTTTAAGATGCGTGCTCCATTTGAGCCTTGTGCGGATTCAGTTTTTGGGAGAGTCATGTTTATCCTCCAGGATCAAATCTAGATAAGGCCACCCTAACACAGAATGCCATTCTTAATTAAGTCCAGCGAGAGTTACGGAGTCCATATCTAAAGCTTCGAAGAGCGCCCACACCTTTCGGCGGTTAGAGTGGAAAAGCATCGTTTTCAAACAGCGTCAAGGAGGAGCGGACCATGAAACGATTCGACGGACTGGAACAGCACGATCCCAAGAAACCATCCACAACTGAAACGGGTGCGGTAAGGGAAAGCGACGCGGACTCCCTCAGTGTCGGACCAGACGGCCCACTACTGCTACACGACGTAGCACTAGTAGAAAAGCTTGCGCGTTTTGACCGCGAACGCATTCCCGAACGCAGCCCTCACGCTAAAGGCGCCGGAGCATTCGGTGAGCTAACTATCACGCACGACGTGTCTAAATACACGAAAGCCAAACTCTTCCAACCGGGTACGAAAACGCCAATGCTCGCCCGGTTCTCAACCGTCGCTGGAGAACAGGGTTCGCCCGACACGTGGCGTGACGTTCGCGGATTCGCACTCAAGTTCTACACCGAGGATGGAAACTTCGACCTCGTCGGCAACAACACGCCCATCTTCTTCGTGCGCGACCCCATGAAATTCCCCGATTTCATCCACTCGCAAAAACGCACCCCAGACTCCGGGCTGCGTTCGAACAACATGCAGTGGGATTTTTGGTCTCTCTCCCCCGAAAGCGCGCACCAAGTTGCCTACCTAATGGGTGACCGCGGAATCCCCAAGACTTACCGGAACATGAACGGCTACGGCTCACACACCTACATGTGGGTCAACGAGCAGGGGGAACGCTACTGGGTTAAATACCATTTCCTTACCGAACAGGGCGTTGAAGGACTCACCAACGAAGAAGCCGAGAAACTAGCGGGAACCGACCCTGATTTCCACCGGCAAGACCTGTTCGACGCCATTGCTCGCGGCGACTACCCCACGTGGCGTTTCGAAGTGCAAATCATGCCGTACGAAGAAGCGAAGACCTACCGGTTTAATCCGTTTGACCTCACTAAAACCTGGTCGCAAAAAGACTACCCGCGCATTCCGGTGGGTCACTTTACTCTGAACCAAAACCCCGTGAACTACTACGCGCAGATCGAGCAGGCGGCGTTCAGTCCCTCGAACATGGTGCCGGGAACCGGGGTTTCCCCCGATAAGATGCTGCTCGGCCGTGTATTCTCTTACCCCGACGCGCAACGCAACCGGTTGGGCACGAACTTCAACCAACTACCTGTTAACCGGCCGATCGTGAACACGAACTCGTATGACAAAGAAGGAGCGATGCAGTTCTTCCACTCCGGAGACGCGCCCGTATACGCTCCGAACTCGTACGAACGCGCGTTCCAAGACGAACAGGGCCCGGTTGACAACGGTTGGGAAGCGGACGGTGAACTTGTGCGAGCCGCGTACTCACTGCACGAAGAAGATGACGACTGGGGGCAAGCACACGACCTCGTGCGCAACGTAATGGACGAGGCCGCGCGCACCCGCCTGGTCGACACCGTCAGCGGAATGCTACTCGACGGGGTCGATGACCACGTTGCCCGCCAAGCGATCGACTACTGGAAACACATTGACACCGAAACCGGAGAGAAAATCGAAGCAAAATACACGCAGAATAAGTAACGTGCTGGCAAATGCAAAATACACGCAAAATAAATAGTGCGTGGGCAGGCGCCAAATACAAGCAAACCAAGTAAGGTTGCAGCCAGCGCGAAGCCGGCGCTGTATATAGCGACGCAGGCTCACTCTGCTGCGGTTGTATGAGTCCGGGGGCAGGCGCACCAACGCGGCCCCCGGATTCATGTGTGCTAGGGTAATTATCACGCTTTTGCGTGGGAAAATACGTTTCCACCCGTTTTTGAGAGAAAGATAGTTGAAGAATTTAAAGCGCTTATCCATCGCATCACTCAGTGCCATCACCCTCACACTCACGATGGCGGCCTGCACAACCTCAACGGATAACAAAGCAGACAGCAGCCCCTCTGCAACCAGCAGTTCAGCGCAGACATCGAAAAGTGAAATAGCATTCACCGACCAGGCCGATCACGAAGTTAAAGTCAAAGCTCCCGTTGACCGCATGGTCGTCTTGCAACACCACTCGCTCGACATTCTGGCTCAGCTGGGAGCGCAAGACAAAGTGGTGGGTACCGAAGCAAAATGGGAACGCGACCTCGGTGACTACATGAAAGACGTCTTCCCCGGAGTTGAAGACCTCCCCACGCCCGGCGACTTAAAATCCATGAACGTTGAGCAAGTCGCGGCCCTCAAACCAGACATCGTGATTGTCGCTTCCCAGGCGAACCCTGAGGACCTCAAGAAACTAGACTCCTTGAAGATTCCCTACGCGACCGTTTCTCTGCGTGCCGAAGGGAAGCAGAAAGAAGCGCAGAACCCACGCCTGGCGAACTCTGACAAAGCGTACACCGACGGGCTCAAGTGGAGCGTTGAAACGCTAGGTAAACTAACAGGCAAGGAAGATAAGGCGAAAGAATTGTGGCAGTTCGTTGAAGACTCGCGCGACCACGTTGAAAAAGCAGTCGGAGAAGTACCCGACGACCAGCGGGTCAAAGTATTCGTCGCCAACGAAGGTGACCAAACCTACGGAAACGACAAATACGTGGGCGCCCAGCTGCTCCGCGCAGGCGCTGTGAACGTTGCTGCAGACGACATTCAAGGCTACAAACCATACAACTTTGAACAAGTTGTCAAGTGGGATCCGGACTACGTGATCGTCCAGGACCGTTACCCGGAGGTACTTGAATCCGTAAAGAACGACGCGAAGTGGCAAGCGCTGCGGGCCGTGAAAGAAGGTAACGTAATCGAAGCGCCATACTGGACGAAACCGTGGGGTAACCCCGATACCGATTCGATGGCACTTGGTGAACTATTCTTAGCTCACAAGTTCTACCCAGACAAAGTTAGCGCCGACTACGTTAAAGAACGCGCTCAGGACTTCTACAGCAAGTTCTACGGAGTGGAGTTCAAAGGCAAAGTAGATTGAGCGTTAGGCGCATAAGCGCAGTGGCAGGGTTCGTAGCCCTGCCACTCGTGCTTGCAACCATTTGCGCCGGTGTGGGCAAATACCACATTGCCCCGGGCACCATCTGGCGCTCAATCATCGACCTCGTATTCGCTCAAGATGCAGCGGACCCGCAGGCATACACGCTGCTAACCCAAGTGCGGCTACCGCGCGTATTCGGAGCAGTCGTTGTCGGAGCAGGCCTCGCGGTCTCTGGCGCAATCTACCAAGCAGTTTTCCGCAACCCACTGTGCTCGCCCTACACCCTGGGCGTATCCAACGGCGCCGGATTCGGCGCTGCCCTAGCGATCCTCACACTCGGAAGCGGACTCGCCGTTCAAGCCAGCGCCGTCGTCATGGCTTTAATTGCCGTCGGACTCACCTTTTTATTCGCCTCCACTTCGCGCGGTAACGCGAGCGCACTGATACTGTCGGGAATCCTCGTGGGCGCACTGTTCGCATCCCTCACAGCTCTAATCAAGTTCGTTGCAGACCCATACGAAAAACTGCCCCAAATCATTTTCTGGCTCATGGGTTCCATCGCCTCGATTGGTCCCGATAGCCTCAAAACCACTTTGCCCGCCTACATCCTCATTCTCGTGCTCATCGCCGGATTACTGTGGCGCCTGACCGTCATCAGCGTCGATGAAACGTTCGCCCAATCCGTTGGCGTGCAAGTACGCCGCGACCGCACTATTGCGCTAATCATGGCTTCTGCCTTGGCGTCACTGTGCATTTCAATCGCCGGCGTGATCGGTTGGGTCGGTATCGTCGTCCCCCACTACGCACGCATGATTGTGGGGCCACAAATGCGCGCGGTGTTTGGCGCATCCATCTCTTTAGGTGCCTCATTTATGCTGCTCATCGACCTTTTTGCCCGCACCCTGATAGCCGGTGAACTACCCGTAGGCGTGTTAACCGGCGTGGTTGGCCTACCGCTGTTCTTACTACTCGTGTTTCGCAGAAAGATCCGGTTCGTATGATTCGCATGAGGGACGTGAGTTTCAGCTACGGCGGCCCCACTGTTTTAGAGGGCATTAACTTAGACATCAAGCGTGGCGAATGCGTGAGTATCCTCGGGCCGAACGGAACAGGTAAGTCCACGCTTATGGAACTACTGGTAGGGCACCTAAAACCCAGCCGAGGGCAAGTGCTTTTGGGTAATAATCCAGTATCCAAGTGGAAAGCCCGGGAGTTCAGCCAGCAGGTTGCCTACATCCCACAAGCCCTGGGCGTCACCTTTTCGTTTCAAGCAATCGAAATTGTTACCATGGGTACCACTTCCCGACTGCAATACTTACACGCCCCCGGCGCGAGTGAACGCAAAGAGGCACTGCAGGCACTTTCGCAACTTGGGGTACGTCACTTGGCGTACCGTTACTTCAATGAGCTCTCGGGCGGAGAACGCAAACTCGTCCTATTAGCCACCGCACTGTGCCAACGCACCCCGTTCATACTCCTCGACGAACCAACCTCGGACCTGGACCCAGCGAACGCGCACCGGCTCACCACACTGCTGTCTGAGCTCGCGAAGCAGGAAAACAAAAGCATCGTGCTCACCACGCACGCGCCCGAAACCGTACCCGTACTGGGCGGGCGCACTATCTTCCTGGGCGGCGCCCATATCCTCGCGCAAGGACCGGTGGAAAACACGCTGACGGCACAGAACCTCACGCAACTGTACGGCATCCCATTTGGGATCACCCGCGTTGAAGGACGAGCGCTACCGTACGTTAAAGACTCAACCCTCTAACTGCCCAACTCCGAAGTTGTGCGCCAACAGGCGCCAATGCGGAGGCCGATCGCCGCGAACCAAAATCGACCAGTGGCAGTTATCTGGCCCGCGTAACCCCGCCCACTCGTGCGGATCTAAACCAAGTAGGCACGTCATCGCCTGCACAATCGCAGAGCCGTGCGACACAAACAAGTACGTACCCGGAGTTTGCGAGGCCTCCAAAACCGCTTGCGCAAACCTCTCGCCTACGTCGCGGCGCGATTCAATCCCCGCGTCCGCGCATTCTCCTTCTGACCGCCACTGAGAGTACCACGGACCATAATCTGCCTGCATCTGCGCACCACTCATGCCTTCGAACACACCGAAAGCACGTTCTCGCACCCGCTTATCGACTTCTACGGGCACATCCAAGAGGTTCGCCACCCCCTGCGCGGTGTCAACGGCACGCGATAGGTCGGAAGAAATAATCCGATCCGGCTTCAACTGCGCCACCCGCGCAGCTGCAGCCCGCACCTGGGATTTACCCACTTCGTTCAAAGCAATATCAATCTGGCCTTGAACTCGCCCCGCCGCATTGTAATCCGTCTGCCCGTGGCGCATAAAGATAATGCGAGTGCTCACGCGCCCACCTTCGCGGGCTGTGCAAATGGTAAACGCGAACAGTCTGCCCACAGGCGTTCCAACCCGTAGTATTCGCGCTGCGTATCCAACTGCACGTGCACAGTTACCACCCCGAAATCCAGTAGAACCCACTGGGCTTCCTCGGCGCCTTCCACACTGGGCCTGCGCCAACCGAGCTCCACTGCCCGATCCACTAGAGCACGGGTAACCGCACGCACTTGTCGTTCGTTGTCTGCTGAAACGATTAGGAACACATCGCAGTATGCAGTGCGCTCCCCCACGTTGATAGCTACGGGGTTGATTGCCTTCATTTCTTCCGCAGCCGCCGCCAGTTCGGTAACTAAATCTACTGTTGCCCGTTCAAGCTCCACGTACGATCCATATCTCCTAAAACTCGGTTCAACTCTTATAGAGTCC
The DNA here is from genome assembly GCF_002871945.2 of Gleimia hominis. Lineage (NCBI taxonomy): Bacteria > Bacillati > Actinomycetota > Actinomycetes > Actinomycetales > Actinomycetaceae > Gleimia > Gleimia hominis. The sequence goes on from NZ_CP126963.1 coordinate 867,575, forward strand.
GTACTTTTGAATGTACTGTACAACCCCGTCAGGTACTAAGTACCACACCGGTTTACCGGCTTTCACTCTTTTCCGACAATCCGTAGATGATATGGCCATTGCCGGCACTTCCAGTAAAGACACTTTACTAGCAGGGAGTCCTTGTGTTCCCAATTCGTGGCCCGGGCGCGTCACCCCAATAAAATGCGCTAACTGAAACAGCTCATCCACATCTTTCCATTCCAAAATCCGCGTTAACGCATCCGCACCAGTAATGAAGTACAGGTCTGCGTCAGGACGCTGGTTATGCAGATCCCGCAGCGTGTCGATCGTGTACGTGGTTTCCCCACGTTCAATATCAACGCGCGAAACGGTGAAGCGGTTATTTGAGGCCGTCGCAATCACAGTCATGAGGTAGCGGTGCTCCGGTGAAGTTACGCGGCGGCCGGCTTTAAATGGTTGCGTCGAGGTTGGGACGAACACCACCTGGTCTAGTCCAAACACGGCCATCGCCTCTGAAGCAGCCACGAGGTGGCCGTGGTGAATCGGATCGAAGGTGCCACCCATCACGCCGATCGACGGGCGGTTCACTTGCCCACCGTCCCTTGTGTTTGCAGCGTATTCCATAGCTCTCGACGCTTTCCTCTCGTCTTACCTGCTGCTCGGGTCCGTCCACACACCGGATTCACGTTCCGTCCACAGTTCCTCGCGGGCCGCAGCTTTCGCATCCATCTTTTCGCGGTACCGGGCCTTACGTTCCTTGCGAGTCGCCCTGCCGGAGCCTTCCATACGCGCGTCAGAACCTCGAGGTCCGAGCAGCTCCGCCCCAGTTTGCAGAGTCGGTTCCCAGTCGAACACGACCCCTGATTCTGCCGGGCCAATAACCACCGGATCCCCCGGGAGTGCCCCCGCCTCAACCAGCGCGTCTTCTACTCCAGCTTGTTTCAACCGGTCTGCGAGGAAGCCCACGGCCTCGTCGTTACCGAAATCGGTTTGCGACACCCACCGTTCCACACCGCTTCCACGCACCTGGTACGCGCGCTCACCTTCCACATCAGTGGTGGTCACTGTGAAGTCCGAGCCCCTCCGACGGCCCACCGGTTCCACCGTTACCACTTCCGGCACCTGCGGTTCCGGTAGCTGGGCGCGCTGCTCGGCCACCGCGTTCGCCAGTGCGAAACCGAGTTCGCGCAACCCCTCATGGGTAACCGCTGAAATCTCGAACACGGGCCAGCCGAACGCCTCCAGTTCAGTGCGTTGCATCTGTGCCATCTCGCGCCCATCTGGAATATCAATCTTGTTGATCACAATAATTCGGGGCCGCTGTCCAAGTGGAACGTAGCCCTCAACGTCCCCTAAATCCGACCGGTACTGCGCCAGCTCGTGCTCAATCACCTTCAGGTCAGACACGGGGTCGCGTTCAGTTTCAAACGTGGCTGCGTCGAGGACGTGGACGATCACCGCGCACCGCTCGATATGGCGCAAAAATTCCAGGCCTAAACCACGGCCCTGCGCCGCCCCGGGAATCAACCCCGGCACGTCCGCGATCGTGTACCGCAACCCATCCGCGTCCGCCACCCCCAGGTTCGGCACGAGCGTGGTAAACGGGTAGTCCGCGATCTTCGGGCGTGCCGAAGACATCGCTGAAATTAGCGAGGATTTACCCGCCGACGGGAACCCCACGAGAGCCACATCCGCTACGGATTTAAGTTCCAGCGTGACGGTGCGTTCCTGTCCCGGCTCCCCCAGCAGCGCAAACCCGGGGGCCTTGCGTTTACGTGACGCCAGCGCTGCGTTCCCAAGCCCGCCGCGCCCACCTTGAGCAATCACGTACCTCTGCTGCGGGGCAGCGAGGTCTGCGATTACCTCACCATTTTCCTTTACAACCGTCCCCTGAGGTACTGGCAGCACCACGTGCTCACCATTCTTACCTTCCTGGTTATCCCCTTGACCGGGAGTGCCGTTTTCTGCACTCCGATGCGGCGAACGGTGATAATCCAGTAACGTCGTGACCTGTTCTGACACTTCGAGGATCACATCCCCGCCGTTACCACCGTTTCCCCCGTCAGGGCCACCCAAAGGCTTATATTCTTCGCGGCGCACGGAGGCACACCCGTTGCCACCATCACCGCCCGACACGAACAGCTTTACGGTATCCACGAATGAAGCCATTTATATTCCCTTTCCTCCGATGCACCCTTTCGCTACTGCCCATGCGCCCTCGCGCTATAGGCTCAGCAGCCTGGGTTCGCCGCAAATCCGCGAAGATATGATGCAAGGGTGGACGGTTATTCCGCCCACCCTCGTGTTAAACCTTAAAGAGGTTAAACTGCAGCCGGTTCCACCACGCTTACCACGCGGCGACCACGACGGCTACCAAACTCCACGTCACCAGCAATTAGTGCAAACAGGGTGTCGTCTTTACCACGACCAACGTTCACACCCGGGTGGTACTTGGTACCACGCTGACGGACGATAATTTCACCTGCGTTCACGAACTGGCCACCGAAACGCTTAACGCCAAGACGCTGGGCGTTAGAGTCGCGACCGTTCTTAGTTGAACCGAGTCCCTTCTTACTTGCCATCTCTTAAGCCTCTTCCTTTTAGAACCTACTTGATCCCCGTAACCTTGATCTTAGTCAAGGGTTGACGGTGACCTTGGCGCTTGCGGTAACCAGTCTTGTTCTTGTACTTCACAATCGAGATCTTCGGGCCCTTCATGGGTTCGACGATCTCGGCAGTAACCTTAACTTTTCCAAGCTCATCGGCGTTGGAGGTGACTTTGTCACCGTCGACCACCATTACGGGCTGGAGTTCGACGGTGTCGCCGGATTCTCCTGCCAACTTGTCGACGACGACGACATCACCGACGGACACCTTTTCCTGTCGGCCGCCGGCCTTGACGATCGCGTAGACCACGTTGCTGCTCATCTCTTATCGATTACGAATACTTACTGCGCGTTCCTCACCACAAACTAGAAGTGGATTAAACGCACCGACGCTTTAGAATACGGGATTTACCGTTATCTTTCAAACGATTTTCCCTCAAAAACCGCTTTGTCCGGTGTGTTATTCACCACCCCCAGTGTCGGTAGATACCACCCGCCGATGGCGCTTCTTGCGCGGACGCGTCACGGGGGAATCCTCAGCCGTTTCCACGGTCGCCGCCACCGGACGCGCGATTTTCGGGGTCGGTTTCGCATCTGCTGCCGGCGCTTCCTCCGGCGCCGACTGTTCCATAGTTACCCCGCGTCGACGTGGCTTGCGCGGCGCCTTACCTGCCTTCTCAGACTCACTTTCCTTGCGCCCGTTCCCCAGCTTGTCCCGGTCCTCTTCCTGGCGCGGTGCTTTACCTGCTGCATCGGTCTTGCGGGCAGTGCCGTCAGCCGGGTGCGAATCCGATTCCCCCTGAGTCTGCCCGTGACCGGAGTTAGACTCATTTTCTTTAGAATTCGCCCCTCCCCCGGATTTCGCCGAGCTTCTCTTGGCCTTCTGCGAGTTCTTACGGTTCTTCCGCCCGTTCTTCTTCGATTTCTTCGCGGCGCCTTCAGTACTGTTTTCTATGGATTCTGCATTTGCCGCCCCATTTTCCTGAGGTTGTTCATGCGCCGACGCGGTCGCTGCGGCAATCGCACTGAGTGCGCTCTTCACTTCCTCACGCTTCTGGTCTTGCTTGGAATCCGCTTGCTCACGCGCTTTGTCTTGCTCCCGGTTTTTCTTCCCGTGCTTGTTGCCACGTTTGCGGTTGCGCCCTTCGTTTTCGTCCGAGATTTCCACCGGATGATCGTGCACAATAAAGCCACGTCCATCACAGCATTCACATGGCGTGGAGAACGCTTCCACCAAACCTTCTCCCACGCGTTTACGGGTCATCTGCACCAGCCCGAGGGAAGTAATTTCCGTCACCTGGTGTCGGGTGCGGTCTCTGCCCAAGCACTCCACCAGGCGGCGCAGCACCAGTTCGCGGTTAGATTCGAGCACCATGTCCACGAAGTCGATCACGATAATCCCACCGATATCGCGCAACCGCAGCTGCCGCACAATCTCCTCAGCGGCCTCCAGGTTGTTCTTCGTAACGGTCTCCTCCAAGGTCCCCCCGGAGCCAATGAACTTACCCGTATTCACATCGATGACCGTCATCGCTTCCGTCCGGTCAATCACGAGGGACCCACCGGAGGGAAGGAACACCTTCCGGTCCATGCCCTTCGCCAACTGCTCGTCAATGCGGTGAGCAGCGAATACGTCGTCGTCACTCTTCCAATGGCGCAGGCGTTCCACCAACTCCGGCGACAGGTCAGACACGTACTGATGAATCGTTTCCCACGTGCGCTCCCCTTGAACCGTGAGGGATTCGAAGTCTTCCGTGAACACGTCCCGCACCACCCGGACCGCGAGTTCCGGTTCGGAACGCAGCAGAGTTGGTGCTTTCGGCTTGCGTTTTTCTTTCTGCTTAATCTCGTCCCACTGCTTACTGAGCCGTTCCACGTCGTCACGCAACTGCTCTTCACTGGCACCTTCCGCTGCGGTGCGCACGATCACACCGGCTTCCTTCGGCACGATCTTCGAAAGCAGTTTTTTCAAGCGAGACCGTTCCGCGTCGGGCAGTTTGCGGGAAATCCCGGTCATCCCCCCACCGGGTACGAACACGAGGAACCGGCCCGCGAGCGTGACCTGACCGGTTAGCCGTGCGCCCTTGTGTCCAATCGGGTCTTTTGTTACCTGCACCATGACGGTGTCACCAGATTTGAGGGCCTGTTCTATTTGCCGCGGTTTTGAGGTTACGCCCGCCGCTTCCCAGTTCACTTCCCCCGCGTAGAGCACGGCGTTGCGGCCCTTCCCCAGGTCCACGAACGCAGCTTCCATGGAGGGCAGCACGTTCTGCACGCGCCCGAGGTACACGTTCCCCACCATGGTTTGCTGCGTGTGCCTGGCCACGAAGTGTTCAACAAGCAGTCCGTCTTCTAGCACCGCGATCTGGTTCAGCCCATCTGACTCGCGGATAATCATTTCACGACGCACCGATTCGCGACGTGCCAAGAACTCCGATTCCGTAACTACCTGCCGTCGTTTCTCACGCCGACCCTCGCGCCTGCGCTGCCGTTTGGCCTCTAGCCGGGTTGACCCTTTAACCCCTTCAACTTCCGCTACGACCTCTTCGTGGCTGGCGGTGCGGCGGCGGCGCCGACGACGGCGGGACGTTTCTATTTCCGCCCCATCCTCATCTTCTGAATCCGAGCCGCGTTTGCTCCCCGGTTCGTCATTGCGTTCAGCACTGGCCTGTTTACCGCCGCTGTCACTGCGGTCTCGTTCGCGTCGGTTCCGGCGCCGCCCAGATTTTTGTTTCGACCCGCGCGACCTACTTTCCTCAGCGTTCTCGTCGCCCGCTTCGTCCCAGTCCTGATCTGCTCCCGCATCCCATCCGGCGGCCACTTGCGGGGCCTGGAAAAAGATTCCTCCCGACGCGTCACTGCCCATTGGGGGCCGCCCCTGGTTGGAATTCTCAGCCCCGCCGGCTTCGGCCGACATGAACAGCGGGTTCATGCCAACGCCTGGTGTTTGCGCCCCACTGTTTTGGAACGCTGCATTTGGCAGCGACTTATTTTCCGAATCGCCGTTTCCTTCTTTATTCACGTTATTTACTCCACACTAATTTCGAGTAGTCCAGTACCGGATCAAACTCCGCCGCCTGTCTCCAGGCGGAAACTCTGAAAGCGCTCGACGTGCACAAACACGACAGGCACGGAACGCGCCCCTACTGCCACAACTCAGTTACGCGAACTCAGCGTCCAGGCAGTAAGCTCAACCGGCGGGGTACTCCGCTAGTTACATGCACAGTATTCCACAGATGCGCACGCAGAACCTATTGGGGAGATCACTTCCCCCTCCGCTTCACAAAGTGCCTCAAGCGAAAAAGTGACATTAAAGGCAGTTTCTTTACCTGCATTTGATAGGACTAGGGGCCCAAAATTGCTATAAATACCGTTCCCGCAGCATTTCGGCGCCACCCGGATTTTTCCGCCAGCTGGCAGCGCCCCCGCGTTTTGCTGACGAAGAGTCAGAAATCAGCATAGAATACCATTATCCTTATTTATGAGGGTTGCGAACTAGCAACAAATAATTTTAATTAACCTATCAACTCGGAAAGGCGGACATCATGACCGTCCTCCCAGCAGCACTCGATGGAGTGCTCCTGGCACGGTGGCAGTTCGGTATAACTACCGTCTACCACTTCCTCCAGGTGCCGCTCACAATCGGACTGTCACTCCTGGTTGCGATCATGCAAACCAAGTGGCATCGTTCCGGCAATGAGGTCTGGCTCAACGCAACGCGTTTCTTTGGGAAACTGTTGCTCATCAACTTCGCACTCGGGGTTGCAACCGGTATTGTGCAAGAGTTCCAGTTCGGCATGAACTGGTCGGAGTACTCCCGCTTTGTCGGTGACATTTTCGGTGCTCCCCTTGCTTTTGAGGCGCTGCTCGCCTTCTTCCTCGAATCCACGTTCCTTGGCGTGTGGATTTTTGGTTGGGGCCGCATCTCCAAAACCATGCACCTCGTGAGTATCTGGCTGGTGGCGATCGGTACGTCCGTGTCGGCACTGTGGATCCTCGGTGCGAACTCGTGGATGCAGCACCCAGTTGGAGCCGTGTTCAACCCCGAAACTGGGCGTGCGGAACTAGATGGTGCCAGCGGTTTCCTCGATGTGGTTACCAACCCGGTCCTGTTCTGGTCTTGGACCCACGTGTTCACCACTTCAGTGCTGATCGCCGGATCGTTCGTGTGCGGTATCGCCCTGTGGTGGCACACGCGCGCAGTTAACGAAGGGGACCAAGGGTTCGCGAAAGCCACGAAGGTTTGGAAACCGATTGCCCGTTTCGGTGCGATCGCACTGCTAATCGGTGGGGTTGGCGTGGCGTTAACCGGCCACTTCCAGGGGCAAGAAATGGTGCGCCTGCAGCCCATGAAGATGGCAGTTGCAGAAGGCGTTTGTATGGACACAGAATCCGCAGCCTTCACCGTCGCATCCTTCGGGGAATGCCCGATTGGCGACGAAGGCGAGCCCACCAAGTTCATCTCCGTGCCGGGCGTAGCATCGTTCATGTCCCACAACTCATTCACCGCAGAGGTCGAAGGGGTTAAGGACATTCAAGAACGCACCGTTGAAATGTTGAACGCTAACGAGTCGTTCACATCGCGTTACGGCGACGCCAGCCAATACGACTTCCGGCCCCCAGCCGCCCCGACGTTCTGGTCGTTCCGCGTCATGATCTTCATCGGCTTGCTTTCGTGCATCACGGGTCTAGTCACCCTCATCGGGCTGCGCGGCGACAAGGTCATCAAGTCGAAGGCGATCGGTAAGGCCGCGATCTGGAGCATCCTCGCGCCGTTCATCGGTGCGTCCGCCGGCTGGCTGTTCACCGAACTGGGACGCCAACCGTGGGTCGTGTACCCGAACTCCGCGGCTGCGTTAAACAACGATCCGGTTGGCGGGGTACTGCAGCTAACTCAGTTCGCGTCTTCCGCAACCGTTCCGGCCGGTCAAGTTTTGGCCTCCACCATTATTTTCACCCTCCTGTACGGTGGACTTGGGGTCATTTGGATCTGGCTGATGCGTCGCTACGCCCTCGAAGGCATGCACGTACCAGGCGAAACTAAAGCCGACACTGCGGACGATTCCGCCGCACTGGCATTCGGGTACTGAGGAAGGATATAGACAATGAGTTGGCTCAGTATTCTTTGGTTCATTCTGATCGCCGTCCTCTGGACGGGCTACCTAGTTCTCGAAGGTTTCGACTTCGGGGTCGGTGCGTTGCTACCAATCGTGGCGAAAAACGATAAAGAACGCACGCAAACGGTTCGCACAATCGGCCCACACTGGGACGGTAACGAAGTTTGGTTACTAACCGCCGGTGGGGCTACGTTCGCGGCGTTCCCAGAGTGGTACGCCACCATGTTCTCCGGCATGTACCTAGCGTTGTTCCTGGTGCTGGTACTGCTGATTTTGCGTATTGCCGCGCTCGAATGGCGCAAGAGCATCAACACGCTGCGGTGGCGCCACACCTGGGACGTGCTGCACAGTATCGCCGGTTGGGTTGTGCCAATCCTGCTTGGGGTTGCGTTCGCCAACCTGGTTCAAGGCATGAAGATTGAGGTTGTGGACCCCACTACTAACGAGGCGGTACAGGGGGCAATTACGCCTGAGGTTCTGGCGCACTCCGTGCACAACCTCACGGGTGGTTTCTTCTCTCTCCTCACGCCGTTCACGATTCTCGGTGGGCTCGCCGTGCTGTCGCTGTGCTTGTCACAGGGCGCGCAGTTCCTGTCCCTCAAGACCGAAGGCGCGGTGCATGAGCGGGCGGAGAAGCTTTCTTCCACCTTCTCAATCGTTGCGACCCTGGTGGTTGCAGTGTGGGCCCTGTGGGCAATGCTGCGTTACGCCACGAACTCTTGGGCGTGGATTCCCCTGGTAGTGGCTGCGCTAGCACTGATTGCATCCGCGGCGTTTACGCAAAAAGCGATGAACAAGTCGGTAACGTCGTTCCTGCTGTCCTCGCTGAGCATCGCCTCGGCAGTCGCATTCATCTTCGTTGCGATGGCACCGAACGTGATGCGCTCGTCGATCGATGACATGTACTCGCTCACGATCGAGCAGGCGTCGTCCACGACCGGTACGCTAACGGTCATGACGATTTGCGCAGTGGTGTTTGTGCCCATCGTGCTTGCGTACACCGCATGGTCTTACCACGTGTTCCGCGACCGCATCTCCCCCGATGACGTGTCCACGAACACCGGTTTGCACCCCACGAAGATTCGTCTCGGAGCTAACTTCCTTCAAGGCTAATCTTCACTGAGAGTTACTGCGGGACCAGCGTTTGCTGGTCCCGCAGTCTTATGATGGAACAGTACGTAATCGGCCAGAAGGAAACAGGTTGAAACCATTTGACCCGCGCTTACTGCGCTACGCCCGCGCTGCCCGCAAGTACATCGGGCTCGTGGCCCTGCTCGGTACCCTTAACGCAATCCTCGTGGTTGCGCAGGTGTACTGCATCGCGGCCGCCATCTCCCCCGTCATCACGCACGGTGCTTCCCTAGTTCAGGTACGCGCATACATTCTGGGTTTTTTAATCGCAGTGCTCACCCGCGCGGCCCTCACGTGGCTGCGCCAGTCCATGGGGGAACGCGCCGCGCACGACACGATTATTGAACTGCGGTCCAAAGTACTGCACCACGCCAGCCAGCTGGGGCCCCGCTGGTTAGCTCGCCACGGGACCGACACGGTGACCCTAATCACGCGGGGTTTAGACGACTTGGGTCCGTACTTCGTGGCTTACCTTCCGCAACTAGTCCTCACCGCTACGGTAACGCCCCTCACGATTTTGGTGATGCTGTATTTCGACTGGACCTCGGCCCTGTACGCCATCTTTGCAATCCCACTGATTCCCATTTTCATGATCCTCGTGGGCAAACTCACGCAACAGTTTTCTGACGAAAAACTCGCCACCATGGAACGGCTCGCCACGCAGCTGCTAGACGTAATCGCGGGCCTACCGACCCTGCAGGCACTCGGGCGGCAACGCGCGCCCCGCGAGCACATTCACACGCTCGGGCAAAAACACGCACGCACCACGATGCAGACACTGCGGGTGGCGTTCCTGTCCGGCGCGATCTTGGAGTTCTTAGCAACCCTCTCGGTGGCACTGGTAGCAGTCTGGGTGGGGCTGCGGATGGTCAGTGGCACGGTTGACCTGTTCACCGGCCTGGCAGTAATCATGCTCGCGCCGGAAGTGTTCTTACCGCTGCGCGAAGTTGGCGAACAATTCCACGCTTCCGCCGATGGACTTTCCGCAGCCCAATCCGCGTTCGAAATCTTAGAAACCCCAGTGATTAAACCGGGCACCATCCCGGCGCCCGATGTGCGCGGCGCGACCATAGAGTTGCGCGACCTGTCCGTCGCCGCGCGGGGAGCGTGGGCACCGGCAGCACTGAATACGCGCATCGAACCGGGGTCAATAACCGCACTCGTGGGAGCTTCCGGCGCTGGGAAAACCACGACCATCATGACGCTCCTACAATTACTGCCCCCCACGCGCGGAAATATTCTGCTGCGCGCCGGTGATTCAGTTTTAGACCTGAGGGACGTGGACCCGCAAAGCTGGTGGAACTGCGTTACGTGGGTGCCGCAAAACCCTGCGATACTGCCCGGCACAATCCGTGACAACGTGACCTCGGGAAGCGCAGTTAGTGATGAGGCACTGGCCGCAGCGGCGCGCGCCACCCGCTTCGATCAAGTCCTCTCTCAGTGCCCGCAAGGGTGGGACACCAAAGTGGGGCACGCGGGCGTGGGCCTATCGGTGGGGCAGCGGCAAAGACTGGCACTGACGCGCGCCTTACTGTCGGATGCGCCAATTGTGATTCTTGACGAACCCACTGCACATCTGGACGCCATGACACAAACCCAGGTGATCGACACGATCAAGCAGCTGCAAAGCCAAGGCCGGAGAGTGATAGTAATTGCCCACCGCAAGGCCGTCACGGATGCAGCCGATCACGTGATCGAAGTGGTCTCACGCGCCGCAACAGCCGCGGAAGAACAGCGTTACCCCGAACTAGTTCAAAGCGAAGCGCATACCCTGACCGTCACCAGCACCCCGGATTTGCTCGAAGGAGCGCAGTCGTGAATCTTTTTCTATCCAAAACCGAGCGCCGCGCAATCCGGCGCGTTCTGCGACTGCTAGAGATCTCTAAACCAAAGTTCGCTCTCGCCGTGCTGCTGGGCGCGCTCGGGATCGGTGCGGCCATCGGTTTGGGCGCGACCTCCGCGTGGCTCATTGCCCGCGCCTCCCAGCAGCCACCAGTTATGTACCTAATGGTCGCCACCGTGGGCGTGAGGTTCTTCGGGGTCTCTAAAGCCGTGTTGCGTTACGCCCAGCGCCTGGCCTCGCACGCGGTCGCGATGGATGGAATCGCGGCTCTGCGCGACAACGTCTACGCAATTTTGGCGCGCTCACAGGCCGATAAAGTAGTGTCACTGCGACGCGGGGATCTGCTGGCCCGCACCGGCACGGACGTGGACGCCGTGGGTGACCTGTTGGTCAAATCCGTTCTTCCCGCAGCGGTCGCGCTCGTGTGCAGCGTCGGTACCGTGGTGGGGATCGCGTTCCTGTCAGTGGGCAGTGCCCTCGTGCTCCTACTTGGGCTCGCGCTGTCGGGCGTAGCCGGCCCGCTCCTGACGGTTGTGGCTACGCGCCGGTCCCAAGAGGCCACCGACTTAGCTCGCACCGAACTTGCCGCAAGCGCGGTTACGCTCGTGGACCACGCCAGTGAACTAGCCGTCGAGGGCCGCCTCCCCGCGGTGCACAACTCAATTGCCGAAACTGAAACTCGGTTGCGTAAAGCGAAGAATGACGCCGCGTTCGTTGCCGGCCTCGCCGCGTTCGTGGACCTCGTTGGCGTGGCGGTGGCGGTGAGCGGAGCCATGTGGATCGGGATTCCCTCAACGCTTGGGGGCACGCTCGCAGCCGTGGCACTCGCCGTCGTGGTATTAACCCCCCTGTCCGCGTTCGAAGCCACTTCTGACTTAGGGCCCGCAGCCGTGCAACTCGTCAAATCTGCTCGCGCTGCCGTGCGTCTGGACGACCTGTTGAGCGCCGCCCCACAGGGCCAAGCACACTTAGAACCCGGCCTCACCCCCGTGTTAGAGGCCAAAAACCTCGCAGTCGGATGGCCCGGCGGACCCGTAGTGGCATCCGGGATAAACCTCACGCTCCGGCCCGGCTCCCACACCGGGATCGTGGGGCCCTCCGGAATCGGGAAAACAACGCTCCTATACACGCTCGCGGGCCTACTAGAACCCAAGTCTGGTTCCGTAACCCTGTGCGGACGCGACATTCACACGCTCGCTCGTGCCGACGTGGGTAAATACGTGTCCCTCACCGCCGAAGACGCACACGTGTTCGCCACCACCGTTCTAGAGAACCTGCGGGTCGCCACCCCCACGATCACAGCTGAGGACGCGCACGAACTCCTGCGCCGCGCCGGCTTGGGACAGTGGGCCGCTGAACTCACCGACGGGGTCGGTACCCTCCTCGGATCCGAAGGCAGCACAATTTCCGGAGGAGAACGGCGCCGGCTACTGCTCGCCCGAGCCCTCGCCAGCTCGGCTCCCCTCATGCTAATAGACGAACCCGGTGAGCACGTCGACACCCAAACGGCAGACGGGCTGATCCGTGACCTGCTGGAATCGGACCAAAACCGGGGCGTGCTGGTGGTGACGCACCGACTCACCCCGCTTGAAGCAGCAGATGAAGTGCTCGTGCTGGACCCGACCACAAATCCAGACGGGACCCGCAGCGCCACGGTTTCTGCCCGCGGCACTCACAACAACTTGAAGCAAACGAACGAACAGTACCAATGGGCCCTGTCCCAAGAAGGAGACACCGATGACCTCGCCTGACAGTCAGCCGACCCTACCCCACGCGGAAAAACTCGTGGACGCAATGATAAAACTGACGGCAGCATCCGGTGTAGACGGAATCCTCCAAGCGTTCGTGAACGAAGCCACAAGACTCACGAACGCCCGCTACGGCGCCCTGTCAATACTCGACACCTGGGGGGAAGCCCGCCTGTTTTTCAACCGCGACTACAACCACCCCAGTGAAACCGAACAAGTCTTCACGGGTATGAACCTGGTGAACCTAGTGCCCACCGACGAAACCTACATCCTCAACGACGCCTCCAGCTTGGATCGCATCCCCCAAAGTGACGCGGAAACCCTCCAAAAACTCCTGGTCACCCCCACGCCGATCCACGATCAAACCATGAGCCGCCTGTACCTAGTGAACAAGCCCACTGATTTTGACGATGACGACGTGCGGGTACTGCACGCCCTCACGCGCGTCGCCGCCGCAACCGTAGCGAAAGCGCGCCTGTACCAAGAATCACGCAACCGGGAGCGGTGGATGAAAGGTACTCAAAGAATCGTCACCTCCATGCTGGAAGGCAACGACGAAGAGGAAATCCTGCCGCACATCGCGAAAACTGTGCTAGACGTGGCGCAGGCAGACACCGCGCTGATCGTCCTGCCGTCCGTGGGCTACTCGTGGGCGTGCGAAATCTCAGAAGGCTACATGGCGGACACCCTGCTGGGCACCGTATTTCCCCCAGAGGGCCGCGCCATGGCGGTGGTGCACGAAGGAACCGGCATGATCGTGGATTCGCTCGCAAACGCCTCCATGCTGCGGGTCGACCAACTCAAAAACTTCGGCCCCGCCATGTACGTACCGCTAATCAACCGGGGCGTGGCCCAGGGCGTCCTACTGATCTTGCGAAAAATTGGTGCACCCGCATTTAACCGCTCCGACCTGCCGCTCGCGGAAGCTCTGGCGGGGCAGGCTGCGTTCGCCCTCGAACTGTCTTCAGCCCGTCACACGGAGGATATGGCGGCGCTTTACGACGAACGCGACCGCATCGGCCGGGACCTACACGACTTCGCAATCCAACAGCTATTCGCCACGGGCATGCGGATTGACACGGCGAAAGCGAAACTTTACACCGGCGACACCACAAAAGAGCAGATCGACTCGATTCTGTCAGATGCGCTTGAGGCCGTTGACGCGTCCGTGCGGCAAATCCGCTCGATCGTGCACGACCTGCGCGAGCCAGATCAGGAAGTGGACCTGGTGGAACGGTTACGCAGGGAAACGTCGATTGCGCGGAACTCACTGGGGTTCGCGCCCTCGCTGATCCTGGATCTGGACGGGCAGCTGATTGAACCCGACGACCCGGATAGTATCGACGAAGTGTCCGCCCGGGTGGATGACGCGATCGCCGACGACGTTGTGGCTGTGGTGCGCGAAGGCCTATCAAACATTGCCCGACACGCTCACGCAACCGCCGCGCAAGTACTGATTGACGTGCACGGGCACGCGGAACTGGGGGAAATCAGCGTGCGGGTCACAGACGATGGGGTGGGGATCCCGAAGAACCGCACCCGCACCTCCGGTCTGGGGAACCTGCGGATGCGAGCGCGCAGGTTGAAAGGATCGTTCAAAATCGGGCCGGCACAAACTGGGCACGGCACCACCATGGTTTGGACCGTGCCGCTCGCAGACTACTGATCCCGCGCGGGCAGCCTTCCCGAGCGGGAGCGCCTTGCCTCGCGGGGTTCGTGCGAAAGGGGGCGCAGCGGGGCACGCCCGCGGCGCGGGTCCACCTGCTTGGTTAGGCGGAGATTATGGTCGCGGTGGGGTTTGGTTCCGCCACGCCGCCGCGCGCTGACCAGCAACCCACGCAGCCACCTGAGTGCGGCGCTGCAATCCCATTTTGGAAAGCAGGGACGTGATGTGGTTTTTCACAGTTTTCTCTGCCACCCCGAGTTTCTCCCCGATCTCACGGTTCGACAACCCGTCACCAATCAGGCCCAGCACCTTGCGTTCGGACGGCGTTAAATCGGCGGTTGGGTCCCCGTGGTCGGCTCGCCTCCGTGTCACCGTACGCTCGTCAAGCAGTACCCGACCGTCAGCAACCGCGCGGATCACATCCGTAATCTCCGCCCCGTGCACCGTCTTCAAAACGTAAGCTAAAGCCCCCACCTCAAGAGCCTCTGACAAAGCCGAATCGTCATCAAACGACGTGAGCACAATCGGGCGGATCTGCGGTTTTGTCTCTCGCAGTTTCCGCATAATGTCAATCCCCGTGCCGTCCGGTAGCTGCAGGTCCACCAGCATGACGTCGGGCACCACCAGTTCGGCGCGGCGGATCGCGTCTTCAACCGACCCGGCTTCCGCCACGACCTCCAGATCATCCGCCCGGTCAACGAGTTCCGCGATGCCCCTTCGGACAATCTCGTGGTCGTCAATGATCATCACGCGAACGGCTTTACTTTCACTATTCACAAACTCACCCCACAGGTTCGAAGTGGCAAAAACTAAACCAGTCCCATTCTACGCAGACTAGCCGCGGATTAACCTCCCGCGTTGACAGTGCGGACAATAAAAATGTGAGCGGTTAGAAATCACAATCCGCCTAATTACAGCTCCGCAGCGCCGACAGTTTTGCCCTTCCCGTCCGTACACTTGGAGCTCGCGCTCAAAATACCCCGCCTGTCCTTGAATATTCACATACAGCGTGTCGAACGACGTCCCTCCCGCGGCAATCGACCGTTCAATCACCTCTCGGCACGCCTTCAATACCGCACTTACGTCCCGCACCCGCAGGGACCGTCCCCGCCGGCCCCCAAAAATCTGGGTTGCCCAAAGAGCCTCGTCCGCGTAAATATTCCCCACCCCCGAGACTACTGCCTGATTCAACAGCAGGGTTTTAATGGGCGTGCGGGATGCGCGGATGCGCCTACTGACCGCCGCGGGGTCCAGCAGTGGATCCAGTGGGTCACGCGCAATATGCGCCGCACTGGTGGGAACGCGATCCCCCTGCTGCGTAACCAACAGTGGCACCACTTCAACCCGCCCGAACGTGCGTTGGTCAACAAAACTCAGCACCGACCCGTCGTCAAACTCTAAGCGCACGTGTTCGTGACGTTTACGCGCCAACGGCGCCGCGGCCGGTTCATGCCAGTGAAGCTGCCCCGACATCCCCAGGTGCATCACAATCGCCAGGGGTTCCCGCTGCTCCTTTTGCGCTACCGCCCACATGAATTTGCCCCGCCGCGCGGTCGACTCAATTTGCAGCCCCGTGAGGGCCTGCTCAAGTGCGTGCGGCGACGCCGACGTACGAGCTGAGCGGGGGTGCCACACGTGCGCGCGCGTAATAGTGCGGCCCCGAACGTGGGGGTCTAGCCCCGCGCGGATCGTTTCAACTTCGGGAAGCTCCGGCATCGATCAGTTCGCGCCCGATAAACTCAAGAAAGCAGCCCGCGCAGCCGCCGCAGTCGCGTTCTTCTTCGAGGTCGCATCCCCCTCACCGGCTACGCGCCCCCCGATTGTCACGGTTGCGTGGAACCGGCGCGCGTGGTCTGGGCCGGAGCCGATCGCCTCATACACCGGCTCCCCCAGTCCCTCATGCGAACAATATTCCTGAAGCGTCGTCTTGTAATCCGACGACTGGCCCATCTGAACCGCGTTATCCAAGAAGGGTTTCAAATGGTGCTCCACCACTTTGCGCGTGGTCTCTAGGCCGTACGTCAAATAGGTCGCGCCAATCATCGCTTCCGTCGTGTCACACAAAATCGAATCGCGTTCGCGCCCACCCGTGAGGTTCTCGCCCTTGCCAAGCAAAATGAAATCCCCCAAATGAATCCCGCGCGCGACTTTCGCCAGTGTCCGCTCAGACACGATGGCCCCGCGCATACGAGACAGCTGCGCCTCCGACTCAGATGGGAACGTTTTAAACAGGTATTCCGTAACCACAATCGACAACACGGAATCTCCCAGGAACTCGAGCCGCTCATTGTGCTCAATCCCACCCATTTCGAACGCGAACGACCGGTGCGTAAGCGCAGTCACCGCCAAATCCGGGTCCAACTCTATAGACCACGCCCCCATCAGGTCCGCAATCTGCGAGTTCACCGCTGCCGGCGGCGCTGCTTTACGCGAATGCGACGACACCCCTAATCCTCCTTAAAGAAATCTTTCAACGCCGAAAACCGCGGGTCCAATACCTCGTGCTCGTGATCATCCGGCAGGTCCTCCCAGCGTTTCCCACATACGTCGCACAGCCCCTCACAATCGGGCTTACACAACGGGGCGTACGGAAAACTCGTCACAATCGCGTCCCGCAACCAGGGTTCCAGCTCGATCTCGTCCCCCTCCAGCACCACCAGATCCTCGACCGCTTCATCCCCATCTTCCTTACGAATCCGGGCCACAGCCTCAGGGGTAAACAACATTTCATGCACGTCCACGTGCACGCCTTGCGAAACGGGACGCAAACACCGCACGCACTCCGCCCGCGCCGAAGCATCGGCTTGAATCTGCAGCAACACGCCATCTTCCATAGACGTCACAGTCACGTCCACGGGAATCACCTGGCCCGCCGGAACCGTCATCACCTGGGTCCCCAAATCGTCTGGAGCCGCAAGCTCCAACTGGTAATCCCGCACACTCCCACTGCGCGTAGGGAGCGTGGCGATAGACAGCTTGGCACCCGCAAATGGTTGGCTCACGCCGTTCAACCTCTCTTCTCCACACCGCCGCATTTAAGTGCGACGGCTCGTCATCACAACTATTTGCACCCGACGAATAGCAGTCGGCTACTCGTGATCAGCGCGGCGGTGGGACTCAATCTTTTCCCGCCCCGCCTGCGCCTGAGAATACATTTTCTCTAAAGTTTTCGTCAGCGCCGTGAGTGATTCCTGGCAGTACGAATCCGCCCCATTCGCCAGTTCTAACGCGTGCTTGCGCGCCTTATTCACAATCTCTTCCCCACGTTCACGCGCCTGCTCCACAATCGGCTGTTCACTAACGAGCTCTTCCGCACGCTCCCGGGCCTGCTGTTCCACTCGCCGCGCTTCCTCATGGGCTTGCTCAACAGTAGCTGATGCTTCCTGCTGCGCGCGCGCCACCTCCTGCTGTGCATCCTCCTGAGCCCGCTGGGTCAGTTCTTCAGCCTTACTGCGCGCGTCCTCAACAATCGTTTTCGCCCGCGCGTTCGCCTCATCCAACGTGGTTTGAGCCGCGTCATCAGCCCGTACCATCACCGCGTCCGCATCTGCCACTACCGCATCCGCCGCCAACAGGTCATCCGGGAGCGCCTGCCGGGCCTGCGCCAGCAAATCCAACATCTCCGCCTTGTTAACCAGCACGGACGCGCTCATCGGCAAGGCCCGCGCTTCCTCCACAAGTTCTTCAATCTGTTCGATCGCGGCAATCACGGTAGATGGCCCGTAAACATCGTCAATGTTCTGCGAATCCGCTTTCGGACCCGCCACCACCTCGTCAAAATCCGAAGCGGGGGTTTCGTGGTTACTCATCTCAAGACTCCTTACAGGGTGGTAGTGCTGTCAATCCTATCGCGTAACGCGCATTCAACCGGCTCGGGCACCATTGCACGCACAGACCCCTTGTTGACCGCCACTTCCTTCACAATCGTCGAGGAAATGTGCGCGAGGTGCGCGCGGGTTGGTAGGAACAGGGTTTCAATGTCCGCGAGGTTGTGGTTCACGGTCGCTTGGGGCAGTTCGAAGCTCGCGTCCCCAGCGGTGCGCAGCCCTTTCACTATCACGTCCACACCGTTTTGTTCGCACCACAACGCCAGGAGCCCTTCCACGCGGGCAACCTGCACGTTCGCCAGGTTTTTCGTAACTGTTTTGGCTAAACTCACTCGTTCGTGAGCGTTAAACAAGTACCGTTTCGACCAGTTGTTAGCTACCCCCACGATCACGTCTTCAAACAGGTTCGTGCACCGCTCGATAATATCTACGTGCCCCAACGTGATCGGGTCAAATGAGCCGGGAATCAGCGCTCTCGTCATATCTCCACGCTACCCTCATTACCCGTATACGTGAGGAACCACGCCCTCGTCTCACCCCATTTGCGCGTCGATTCTTCCGTGTATCCTGCCGGCCAGCTAGGTGCAGTTGAGCGGGTGGATCCTTCCACTACTACAAGTGCCTGAGGTTCTAGACCGCTCCGAAGTGCATCGAGAACGCGTGCAAGTTGCTGCGCTGGGTAGTCGTAGGGTGGGTCAATGAACACCAGGGTGTAGGCCGGTTGTTTGGTGCTGCACGCGAACTGGTAGGCGTCTTGCGCAACCGCGTGCGCTGGTGCGTCAAGGCAGCGGATGTTCTTGCTCATCACCCGGCTTGCCTCCCGCGCCTTATCCACCAGAACCGCGCTTTGCGCGCCGCGTGAAAGGGCCTCTAACCCCAGTGCGCCCGAACCCGCGTACAGGTCCAGTACGCGCGCGCCCTCCAGCTCATCCCAAGCTTCTAGGCGCGAAAACAGGGCTTCACGCACTCGCGAAGATGTGGGGCGCGTCCCCCGCGTGGGAACCGCCAGTTCCCTGCCTTTGTACGTGCCCGCGATGATCCGCGTCATGTTCTCTCCATCCACTGTGCTTGAACTTGCAGGTTTTCCACTCGGCTCGCAAGCGCTGGCCGGTGGGCCAGGTGCGGATCTGCCGCAATTATTTCTTTACCGAGCGAACGGGCTTGTTCGATGATCGCCTGGTCCCGCATCACTCGCAGAAGCGACAGGGAAGTGCGTCCGCCCGACTGGCCCTCCCCCAGCACGTCCCCTTCCGAACGGAGCTTCAGGTCTGCTTCCGCAAGTTCAAAACCATCTGTGGTGTCGGCAAACACTTGCAGCCGCTTGATCGACACCGAGGGGAGGTCTGGGCGCGCTACGGCCATGCACACTGCTTTTTGTCCACCCCGGCCGACCCGGCCGCGCAACTGGTGCAGTTGGGACAGTCCGAACTGGTGTGCATCCAAAATCACCATCATCGACGCGGCCGATATGTCTACCCCCACTTCGATCACGGTGGTGGTGACGAGAATGCCGATGTCACCGTTGTTAAAGGCTTCAATTGCCTCGGTTTTGCTATCCGGATTCATCCGCCCGTGCAACGTGCCTATGCGAATCCCCGCGAGTGCCGGGAGGTTGGTGAGCTCACGGGCAGTGTCCGCGACGTTCGCTAACTCCGGTTCTTCCCCTTTAGCGGATTTTCTTTGCGCAGTAGATCTACCTTCCGCGGCGGATTCTCCTTGGGCGGTTTTTCCTTGCGATTCTATCCGGGGGGTAACTACGAATACGCGTCCGCCTGCTTTCACTTCTTCTGCGGCTCGCTCCCACATCCGGTTCATCCACGCGGCGTTTTCGGCGGGAACCACGTAGGTTTCAGTGGTTTTGCGACCTTTGGGGAGTTCGCGGATGGTAGTTACATCCAGGTCACCGAACACGGTGATGGCGATGGTGCGTGGAATTGGCGTGGCTGTCATGGTGAGCATGTGGGGCAACATTGAGCCAGCGTTTTCACGCAGTTTATCGCGTTGACGGACCCCAAACCGGTGCTGTTCATCGACCACCACTAGGCCCAGCGCACCGAAGTTAAAGCTGTCTTCTAGCAGGGCGTGGGTGCCAACAAAGATACCGGGTTGTCCACTAGCGGCGCGCTGCAGGGCTTCGTTTCGGCTGCTCGCACTGCTGGCGCTGGTGAGTACGCTAACGGGGACGGGCAGTATGGTCGACAGCGATTGCGCGTGCTGTTGCGCGAGCACTTGGGTGGGGGCAAGCAGGGCCGCTTGATAGCCCGCGTTCACGGCCGCGGTCATTGCGAGGCCGGCGACCACGGTTTTGCCCGCGCCCACGTCCGCTTGCAGGAGGCGTTGCATCGGAGTGGTCTGCTGCATGTCCCGCGCGATGGTGTGCAGCGCATCTTGTTGGCCACCGGTGAGTTGAAATGGGAGGTCTGCCACCACTTGTTCGATCCCATTTTGGTTGATTGCGGGCGCGTTTTTGCGTTTCAGTTCGTCGTGCCGCGCCAGCATGGCCACTTGGAGTGCGAGGGCTTCGGACCATTTCACCGTTTTCTTAGCCGTTTCCAGTGCGGTGTCTGACGTCGGGTCGTGTAGCTCCCGCACCCCTTCCAAAAGGGGTACGAGGCCGCGTTCTTCCCGTTCTTTTTCGTTTAGGACGTCGGGTAGGTCTTGAGGGGTGAGCATCCCTAACAGCAGGTTCGCGCACTTGTGGATGAACCACGATGGGCATCGTTGTTGCGCCGGGTAGATGGGGATGGGTTTGTCGGCTCGTGCGCGCGCGTCTTGGGCTTGCGTAGATTCAAACTGCGGGTGGCTCAGCTGCAAGCTGCCTTGGTAGTCCCCCACTTTACCGGCGAATAAGTGCTGTGACCCGGGTTCGAGTGCGCGTTCTATTGGGGCGAGCCGCCCGGGGTGTTTAGCGAAAAAAACCGCGTTTATCGACCGGTGTCCGTCCGTGAGCACTACGGAAAGGCGCACACCACCCGCTCGGTTTTGCAGCATCTGCACTGACTGCACGCAAGCGAGGATAGTGACGTCTTGGCCCGGGTGCACTAGTTCCAGCGGGGTGAGTTTCCCCCAGTGTGCGTATCGACGTGGATAGTGGGTGATTAGGTGCCGCCCGGTTTCGACCCCCAGGCCCGCGAGTTTCTTAGCAGATCGTTTTCCGAGCACCTGTTCTAGGGGTCGGTCTAGCAATCCGGCTATCGCATCCATACCGGTAGTATCCCACAGTTACTGCCCGGCCGTTCACTTCCAGGTACCGCCCGGCCGCTTACTTCGAACGCTCGCGGGCCACCAATCCTCACCGTTCACTTCGAGCGCTCGCGGGCCACCAATTCCTCACCGTTCACTTCGAACGCTCGCGGGCCACCAATTCCTCACCGTTCACTTCGAACGCTCGCGAACTTCTAGTTTCCCGCGGCTCCACTTCCAAACGCACACCGCTCACTTCTGATGCGTCACTATGCCCGCAGGGGTGGCTAGCGTTTCAAAATGCGATTCATCTGCTGATTCATTTCTGTGAACGTGGATGGATCTTTAGAGCCGATCCAGACTGCGTCAAAATACGGGCGGGCTTTCGCAAACAGGGCTGCGCCACTGACGGTTAGTGGGTAGCGGGAAGTTTCTTTGCGTTCCACCCGGTCTGTGAATGGGGTGACGTCAATCCCGCGGTCGTGGAATGCTTTCACTGCTTCTTGCGTGCCCGCTGGGCGGGCTGGGAACACGATGCCTTGCCGTCCGATCACGTTTTGACATTTGTCAGAGCCCAGGTAGGCAACCCAGCGGGCGGCCTCGCGCGGGTTCTTAGTCTGCTTAGAGATGGAATCGCCCAACCCGTTGTACATGGTGGCGGGGTGACCAGAGGGACCGCTGGGCAACGGGGCAATTCCCAAATCAATGTCTTTCAGCCGGTCGTACCCGTTGATCATCCAAGAACCCGCAATGGCAAGTGCGGCCCGGTGCGCTCCCAGTTGCTGTTCTGCGGGGAATGCCTCCCCGAACTCACCGTACGCGGGCAGTATCCCTTCTTTCGTGAGCCCCGCGTACCACTGCATGGTTTTTTGGAACCGCGGGTCGTCGTACTGGAACTTTGTGCCCCACACCGGCACGTCCGTATGCGTCCACCCGGTGGACAGGGCGAACGGGGACCAGCTGGTTTGCCCCACGTAGTCTAACGTCGGGTCCGCCGCGAGTCCGTAGGTTTGGATTTTAGTTTTATCGAACCCATCTTCATCCCCACGTTTACCGTTCTTATCCACGGTGAGGTGGCGGATGATCTTCCCAAAAGAACCGCCGTCGTCGGGGTTCCAGTTCGCGTTCTGCAGTTCCTCTTCGCTGATTCCCGCATCCCGCAGCACGTTCTTGTCGTACATGATCGCCACGGTGTCGTAGTCTTTCGGCACGCCGTAGCGTTTGCCATCTTGACCAATCCACATGTCCGCCAGCCCGGTCATGAACTCCTGCGGGTTCAGGTCTTTGAGCGGCCCCACGTCATCGAGTGGGAGCAGCACACCGCGTTCTTGGAACTCCGGGTAACGGGCCACGTGGTCAGTGAACACGTCCGGCCCCGCATCCGCCACGAAACCCGCGGTTAGTTTAGTCCAGTAGTCATCCCACCCCACCTGCGTGATACGGATGTCAATATCGTCGTTTTCTTTCATGAAATCCTGCGCGCACTGCTGGTAGCCGGGTAGTTGGTTCGCGTCCCACATCCAGTAGTCAATCGCAGTTTTACTGCCAGAAAATGTGCTTGAGGAGCATCCGGCAACCGCGAGCGTAAGAGTTGACACTAGTGCTGCGGCGGTGCTCAAAATTCCAGTTCTATTCTTCATCTTGACCTACTTGATCCCCGTGAATGCAATGGAGTTGACGATTCGTTTAGCAAACAGTGCGAACAGCAGCAGCATCGGCAGTGCTGCCACGAGTGTGGCTGCCATAAGCCCCGCCCAGTCCGTACCGGATTGGGGTGCCTGCGCGCGAAACACGCCCAGTGCCACAGTGAGCACGCGTGAATCGTCGGTGTAAGAAACCAGCAGGGGCCAGAAGTAATCGTTCCACGCAGTGATGTACGTCAGTAGCGCGAGGGTCACGATTGGGCCCTGTGACATAGGCACGATCAGCCGCACAAAAGTACCGAGCCGGGAAACTCCGTCGAGCAACTGCGCCTCCTCAAGTTCCCGGGGAATGTTCATGAAGAACTGGCGCAAGAAGAAAATCGCGAACGGTGAGATGAACATGGTTGGCAGCATGATGCCAAGGAGCGTGTCCACCAGCCCCAAACTCTTGATGAGCGTGAAGTTCGGTAAGTACGTGAAGATTAAAGGAATCATGAGGGCGGACAGGAAAATGGCGTACACCGCGTTTCTACCGGGCCAACGAAGGCGGGAGAACGCGAACGCAGCCATTGCACAGAACGTGGTTTGGAACACCGTTATGCACGTGGCGACCACCACGGAGTTCAGCAGGTACCTCCAAAAGTCGATGGTGGCACCGCTGCCTCCCTGCTCGATCGCGGTTTGCACATCTTGCAAACCGAAGACGCGTGCAAACCCACCCCAGTTAATGCCCCCTGCCGGCAACAGGTTACCCGCGTTGGTTGCCAACGCACCGTTGGCAGACAGTGCGGTCCGTAGAATCCAGTAGAACGGGAAGAGGGTGATCACGATGATCAGGATCATGAATGCCCACGCGAGCACTCGCCCCACCGACCAGCGTTTACGCCGCTTTTTAGTGCCGCGCGTTGCAGTCTTGTCGGCAGGTTCACGAGCGGGGGCTTGTGCCGCATCTGTGCGCGCACTCCGCCCCTCAAGGACCGGACCCGCTACAGGTTGTGTGTTCTTGTCCATGGTCTTACCCCAAATCCGTTTCGCCCGCGCGGGAAACCTTGTATTGCACAATCGTTACAATCCCGAGGATTACTAGCAGCGCCACGCTCATCGCGGAAGCGTATCCGAAGTCGAACTGGGCGAACGCGCGGTCGTAAATGTACATCTGCAGTACGCGGGAGGCATCCACTGGGCCACCACCCGTTGCAACCGACACCGTGTCGAACACTTGGAACGAACCGACTATCGACATGATTAGCACCAGCGCCAAAATTGGGCGCAGCAGTGGCAAAGTGATTCGGAAAAACGCTTGGACCTCACTTGCCCCATCTGTCTTCGCGGCCTCGTACACGTCGTTCGGGATTCCCTGCAGGCCCGCGAAAATAAGTAATGCGGTGTACCCCATGTGTCGCCACACGTTCACCAGCGCAATCGTGGGGATCACCAGGGCTTCACTCCCCCAGAAGTTCTGCGCGCCGATCCCCAAGGCTTCCAACAGCTTGTTTCCAATCCCCATGTTCGTGTCCAAAATCCACAAGAACACGATCGCCGCCACTACGTTCGACACCAGGTACGGGGTGAGCACAATTGAACGCAGCCACGTGGATTGCGTCAACCGTTGCATCAGCACCGCGATCAGCAGCGCCACCACGGTCTGTACCCCAATGTTGACCACCACGTAGTACAGCGTTACTTTAATCGCGTTCCAAAACACGGGGTCGGCAAACATCTGCCGGTAGTTTTCTAACCCAATCCACTGCGGTGGGGTCAGCAAGTCGTATTTAGTGAACGAATAATAGATCCCCATAATTAGCGGACGCAATAAGAACACCAACAAGCCTATGGACGCGGGGATAAGAAAGACAATCGCCAGCGGCAAGTCCCCCAGTTTTCTGCGCCACCGCGATGACGAAGTGGGATTCACACTCATCGGACGGCCTCACTAACCTCAAATAACAGTGCTTGCTCGGGGTTAATGGACGGTACAGCCAACCCCACTTCAGACAGTAAGCTCCCGCGAATCCGCGCGACCTCGTACGCCCGTCCCGACTGCTCAGCGGGAGCATTGCCCGCACTCTTGGCAGCACTGTTTGGCCAACTTCCCTCAAGCCATTTGGGCGGCTTAAAACCCGACGGCGGCGTGTGCGCCATTAGTAACCGCACCCGGTAGTCTTTGTGCGGATCCAAACCCGGGAACGTGAAACAGCCCCGCGGAGACATGGCGCTACGATCCACGCTGACCATCTGGTACAGAGCCTGCGCCTGGTCTTGTGCCACAACGCCCGTGACCCATACAGAATCCTCACCCCGATCCGCACGCACCAGGCGGCCGGTCGACAATAAGTCGCGGTGCTGCTTGTACACATCCAACCAGTAGTGCAACTCTTGCCGATCCGCCGGGCTCGCGGCCTCCAAATCCCACTCGATACCCAAGTGGCCAAACAGGGCGGTAACTGCCCGGAAAGACAACGAATGCGTCCGCCCCGTGGTGTGCGAAACCTCAGACGCAATATGAGACCCCATCATTTCCAGTGGAATCAGCTGCGCGGTCCACCGGTTCATCTGCTGGCGTTCAAGCGGATCAATACAATCCGAAACCCACACGCGATCCGCATGCTGCAACACCTCTAAATCAACGCGGCCCCCACCGGAAGAACACGATTCAATCTCCAACTCTGGGAACCGGGCTTTGAGCTCATCCATCAGTGCGTACGCCGCCAAAGTCTGCGCGTGGAACGCTGCCTTCCCAGACTCTGCGTACCCCGCATCGATCAGATCGCGGTTGTGATCCCACTTAATGTAAGACACGTCCGCATCCTCAATGACCCGCACCATCTGATCGCGAACATGCGCGTAAGCCTGCGGAATCGCGAGGTTAAGCACCTGCTGGTTACGCGACGGAATCGGCATACGAGAACCAGCCTGCATCACCCACTCGGGGTGAGCGCGCGCCACATCTGAATCCAAGTTCACCATTTCCGGTTCGAACCACAAACCGAACTTCATGCCCAGGCTTTTCACATAGTCTGACAGGGGGCGCAACCCGTGTGGCCACACATCTTTGGACACCACCCAGTCACCCAACCCCGCGTGGTCACTGCGGCGGGCACCGAACCAACCGTCATCCAACACGTACCGTTCAACCCCGACCTCACAGGCAATGTCCGCTAGTCGCTTGAGTTTGTCTAGGTCGTGGTCAAAATACACCGCTTCCCACACGTTCAACGTAACCGGACGCGGCGTCTTCGGATGCTGAGGGCGTGCGCGCATGAACTGGTGGAAACGAGCCGCCACCTGGTCCAACCCGTGGCCAAAAGAGGCGTACACGAAAGGAGACGTGTAGCTGTCACCGGGTTCGAGTGTGCATTCGCCGGGCAGTAGCAGTTCCCCACCGCCCAGTACTTGCACGCCACTGTAGGTGCGTTCCAAGTAGGTAACGTGGTTGCCCGACCAGGCGGTGTGCAGCGCCCAGATTTTCCCACTTCCGAAGTTGAAACCGCGCTCTACCGCATGCAGCACGTATGCGGCATCCGCCCCGGTGCGACCCTTGCGGCCCTCCCGCAGATGCGTCCCCACCGTGATTTCTTGCCACTGCGGAACGCGTTCCTTCCCCCACCTACCAGCAAAATCTAGGGTCTCTACCGCATCCAACGGCACCGGCAACGCTAGGCACAATCCACTGAGCTGGTAGGGTTGCGCGGCCGCGTTCGTGAGTTTCATTCGGCAGCGCAGCAAACCCTGCGCGGTCAGCTCAACGGTGAGCACCCCCGCCAGCCCCGTGTCCGCCTCCAGCGTGTACTCGACACTGCCCGAGCCCATTTGCTTGAACTTTTCCATCACGGGCTGCGCGTCACCGCCTCCGTTCTGCGCTGCAACTGCGGTGGTGGTGAATTTCGGGGAGAATCCGGAACCATCCGCGAACGCGCCCTGCACGCTGGGGCGTCCACTCCACCCGTCACCCGCCTGCATTAGCAGTGCGGGGCGCAGCGGCACGTCGGGCGCGTTCGTCCCCACCGGTAGGTCGATACAGCTGCGCACCTGAGTAGCCGATTCCGCGTCTATTGCCCCCAGGTCTTCCCCCCAGTGCAAGATTGCTGGTGGAGCATCGTCCGCACTTTCGATCAGAACACTTACGCCGTTGGCGCACAGATGAATTAAAGTCATCATTCAGACCTTCCTAGGAGCTTCATTGGGCCTATTTTTACAACCGGGAAGACGCGTCCCACTGTGTTATTTGCGTCACCCAAATAGTCTAGTCGTTTCATTCGCTTCTGCCAGGTCACAATGGTTTCTCGGGCGTTTTCACGGGGTTTACATAGCATTAGCTGGCAGTTCAGGTTTAGTCCTTTAGGACCAGGTTTTTACACAATTCGCATGAGGCCCGAGCGACTGTACGCAAACCCGGCCGGCTTTGAGTAACCTGAATCCTCAGGCGAAAAAGAAAGGGGCGAACCACCGGCTGCGTGACTGTGCTCAACCTGACATTGAAAAGACGGGTTGGAGCTAGCTGCACGCACACGCGTGAGTTATACTAATCAAGTTGCCTGCAGCGGCTGTACGTGCCGGGCGGGTGGGTGGTGGACCCACGTGGTCTGTCGCTCATGTAGGAAAGTAAGCTAATAAGAATCGGAGATACGACCGTGGCTTCAAAGTGCGACGTGTGTGGCAAGGGTCCAGGCTTCGGCAAGAGCGTTTCGCACTCCCACGTGCGGACGAACCGTCGTTGGAACCCCAATATTCAGCGTGTGCGCGCGATCGTTAACGGGACGCCTAAGCGTCTCAACGTGTGCACCACCTGCATTAAGAGCGAACGCATTCAGCGTCCCGCCTAAGTAAACGCGTTCTTAAACGAAAAGACCCCGCTCATCGCGGGGTCTTTTTGCATGCCCAGACGAGTTCGAGGGGAAGCGCTCGCGGCGGAAACAACGCCGTTTCAAACCTGAGCACTCGCGGCGCAAACATCGCCGTTTCAAACCTGAGCACTCACGGCGGGAACAACGCCGTTTCAAACCTCAGCACTCACGGCGGAAACAACGTGTTTAGCGTTCAGAGAGGTGGTCCCACCCGGCTTCCACCACCGGCCGCCCGTCCAGCGTAACCGCGCCTCCCTCAGCGTTTTCCTCAGTGCTTTCCTCAACCCGGCCCACTACCTGAAAGCCGTCTGGCAGCGTGGTTTCGGGTGGGAAGCAGGCAAGTAACGAGTGGTCTTCACCCCCGTTTAGCACGCATTCCCACGGATCAACCCCGGCTGCTTCCGCACCCGGTTTAAGCTGGCGCGAAAAGCCCCTCAGGTGCGTGCCGACGAACGCGAGCGTAACCGCGGACGCATCCGCCATGCGTTTGGCGTCCGTGGACAGGCCGTCGGAAATATCCATCATCGCGTGCGCCCCCGCCTGCGCAGCAAGCACACCGGCCTCATACGGTGGGTGCGGGGCCCGGTACGTATCCACGTACGGCGCCAAGGCTGGCTGCACCTCACTGGTGCGCAAACTCCCCGGTACCTGCCCGGTGTTCAACAGCTGGTAGCCAACCAGAGAAAAACCGAGCGTACCGCAAATCGCGACCACATCCCCGACTTGCGCGTTGCCGCGCTGCACGTCGCCATACGGCGTATAACCCAAAGCGGTTACGGACACAACTAGTTGCGACCCGGCGGTCACGTCACCACCGACAACCCCTGCGCGTGTGCGCGACACTTCCTGACCAAAACCATTGACGAGATCCACCACCTGCTCGTCGGACACGTGGGGTGGGATCACTAGCGCAACCACCAGGGCACTCGCCCGCCCCCCTTGGGCTGCTATATCCGCGAGGTTCTGCGCTGCTGCACGCCGACCCACGTCATGAAACGAGGACCATTCCAACGTGAAATGCTCATTTTCTACAATTGCATCTGTCGTTACAATGAACCGCTGCTCGGGCGCCGCGATTGAAGCGCAGTCGTCACCGGAACCGATGAGGGTGCGTTCCCCCACCGGCAGGTGCCGACGCATCGCGGCGATTAGCGTGTCCTCATGCCCCATTTGAGCCTCCTGCTCCTGCCCCATCACCGCCCACTCGTGGCCCGGCGACGCCTCCTACGAGCCGGCGCATCCGGGCGGACGCGAACATGCACACGGCGGCGGCTGCGGACACGTTCAGTGATTCCGCGTGCCCGGCCAGTGGGATTGCCACCAGGTGGTCGATCGCGCCGGTTTCCACTTGGGCGAATCCGTGTGCCTCATTGCCGAAAACCCAGGCGGTTGGCGCGGCTAAATCCACTGCTTCCCCACCTAATTCTGCGTCGAACAAATCGGTTGAGCCACGTCCATCTGCGCCCAGCACCGTCATGTTGCGCGCGTGCGCCCACTGCGCCGCATCTTCGAATGACACGTTCACTACGGTGGGTAAGTGGAATACGGATCCGGCGGAGGCGCGCACCACTTTCGGGGAAGACACGTCTGCGGTGCCAGAGCATGCCAGCACCGCATCCGCCCCGGCGGCATCCGCGATGCGAATCATCGTGCCCACGTTGCCGGGGTCTTGAATTCCAGCGAGAATCATCACGAATGACCAGTCCACGCGGGGTAGGCCATCGGTTCTGAAGTCCTCTACGACCGCGCTGACGCCTTGCGCATCCTTGGAAATAGCGGTCGATACTTCGTCGGTGACTTCGTGCACCCAACGGGTTTTTGTGCGCGCCAGTTGGGTGAGTTCAAAGTCGCGTTCCATCGCAGTCGAGCTGAGGTACACGTCTTTGAGGTCGCGGCCACAAAACCGCAGTGCTTCCCGTACCGCTTGGGGGCCTTCTACTAGTACCCGTCCTGCGCGTCGGCGTGCAGAACGCCCGGCTAGTCGAGCTACCTCCCGGATTCGATCCGAGTTGGGGTTAGCTAGAATAGCCGGGCGCCTGGCCGACTGGTTCCCAGTCGAACTCAACTTTCCTCGCTATTTCGCTGCGGGAGCGTTAATGTCTTCGGGCAGTGCTGCCTTCGCCGATTCCACTAACGCGGTGAATGCGGTCGCGTCGTTCACCGCCAGGTCAGCGAGCATCCGCCGGTCAACCTCAATGCCCGCCAGGTTCAGGCCCTGCATGAAGCGGTTGTAGGTCATCCCGTTTTGGCGTGCTGCCGCGTTGATACGCTGAATCCACAGTTTACGGAATTCGCGTTTCTTGGTGCGACGATCGCGGTAAGAGTACACAAATGAGTGTGTAACCTGCTCTTTAGCTTTGCGGTACAGCCGGGAACGCTGCCCCCGGTAGCCCGACGCTTGTTCCAGTACTTTGCGACGCTTCTTGCGTGCGTTCACGGACCTTTTTACACGTGCCATCTCTTATAGTCTCCTTAAACTCCGGTTCCCAGCAGTTGCTTTAGCGTCCTAGTAGACGGTTAGCCTGCTTTAGATTTGCGCTGTGTACAACCTGGTCGCGAGATAGGCGACGCTTACGGCG
This sequence comes from Gleimia hominis, assembly GCF_002871945.2. Lineage (NCBI taxonomy): Bacteria > Bacillati > Actinomycetota > Actinomycetes > Actinomycetales > Actinomycetaceae > Gleimia > Gleimia hominis. The sequence continues at coordinate 897,744 of NZ_CP126963.1, forward strand.
AGATGACTTGTGCTCCAGCAGGTGACGTTTACCTGCCCGCTCACGCATGAGCTTGCCACTACCGGTTACACGGAAACGCTTTTTAGCACCGGAGTGCGTCTTCATCTTTGGCATTTATCTAATCCTCAACTAGTGATTGTCGTGCGTAAACGTTGGTCTTTACGCGTTCTTAGCGGAGCGTTCGGCCTGGCGGTTGCGGCGTTGCTGCCGCTGCGCTTCCCGGCGTTTACGCTGTTCGCTTTTCGCTTCCGACTTTTTACGGGTCGGGGCCAGCACCATCGTCATGTTGCGGCCGTCTTGGCGGGGGCGTGATTCCACTGTGCCCAGTTCGTGCACGTCCTCCGCCAGGCGTTCCAGTAGGCGCACGCCCATTTCTGGACGGGACTGTTCGCGCCCGCGGAACATGATCATGACTTTAACTTTGTCGCCACCGTTTAGGAACCGCTCAACATGGCCTTTTTTCGTTTCGTAATCGTGGTCGTCGATCTTGAGGCGGAAACGAATTTCCTTCAACACCGTGTTGGCTTGATTACGTCGCGCGTCACGTGCTTTCTGAGCAGCTTCGTACTTGTACTTACCGTAGTCCATCAGGCGCGTTACGGGCGGATGGGCTTTGGGGGCTACCTCAACGAGGTCGAGTCCAGCCTCCTCGGCAAGTCTGAGGGCGTCTTCCACTCGGACGACACCAACTTGTTCACCTTCTGGTCCCACGAGGCGCACCTCGGGAACTCGTATGCGGTCATTGACGCGAGGTTCCTTGATGAGAACTTCCTTTCATAGTTTCCCTATGAACACGAAGAAGGTCTTCGCATTCCCGGCGAAGACCCACATAACACGCGCAAAAACGCTTGCTAACCCGTTTCCTACTATGCCGAACCGAGATGGTCCAGGGGAACCCAAGGTGGGATTACTCCGCTTACTTATTGGTCGGCCGATTGGCCGTTGTTGTGTCTGGCGACACGTTAATCAGGTGACCCTGACATGTACGCGCTCTAGTTTAGCAAACCCACGCGAGCAAAAACAGTGCGCTCCTTCGCGTGGTACATGAGATTGCGCACACCAAGTCGCGTCATGCTAGGCCACGTTCACGACGGTGGGTTGAAACTGCACCGTTTCGGCTGCGACCCGCAACCGTGGTTCGGCCGCAAGTTCGTTGAGGACGCGCACAACTTCGGCGCGCCCAACTTGAGCGGTGAAGCCCACTTCAATCACCTGAGTTTGGCCTCCGGAAGGGCGCAGACGAACTTGGGCTTGAGCACCCACGCGGGTTTGCAGCGCATTGCGTAACTCGTCATCTTCCCACGGGGGTAGCCACACATCCCCGTGCGCAAGGGCAATCACCGCGGGCCGCGGAAGCCGTACCGCCGGCGTCCCTGTACTATCTGCTGAGGTCGCGTGGTTTGCCCCCATACTTGGGTCAGTGGAAAGCGGAGCTGAGGCCGCGCTCTCACGTGCTGGGGCCGCTGCGTTCTCCGGTGCTGAGCCGGTGGGTGTCGGGTTGATTATGAGGCGCGAGCCGTACTGGGCGCAAGCTAAGAGCGCGCGCTGAGGGCCGGATACGGGAACCGGCCGGGCGGTACTATCCCACCTGGCGAGCGCTGCGGCGCTGGTGAACCCAGCGAGTACCCACCCGCTATCCGTCTTAACTGCACCGGCGCTACCATCGCAATCATCCGGGTTCGTTTCAACCACGGCAGCGGCAATTACCCGTTCCTTCTGCAGTGCGTGCACCAACTGTTTTAACCGCTGTCCAGCGTCCATCTGCTGCAGTGCTGCTTTAGTTTCGGGTAGGATCTCCCCCCGGTCTGTGGTGTCAACGCGCTGCGAGAGTCTACGCTGCAGTTGCTCCAGTGAATGTACCATCAGCTGCTGCCACCGCGCCGCCACGGGCGTCCAAATCCGCGTTTCGGTGATTCAGGCCGTTCCTGTGGGTTCACGGCATCGTCGTAGTCTTGAGGTTTCGTGCGGCCCAGCAGGAGGTCCTCCGCCCGCTCGTCCATAGTGTTTATCAACAGGCCCGCCGGAATCACTTCTTCCGGTTCTCCATTCACATAGCGGCGGGCCACAACCGATCCGGCGACCTCGTTTTCATCTTCACTAAGAATTGAGGTGATCGCTACCGCACCGTAACGCGTCAGCCGGCTCATGATGCGCGCAAACTTGTCGCACTCTTCTGGGATGGGCCGGTCTTCGCCCAGTAGGGATGCGAACTCGTCGGCGTCCGACCCCTCTCCCAGGTCCATGTACAGCGCCACTTGGCCTTGGAGAGGCACGACCCAGCGGCTGATACCGTACATACCCAACAGTTCAGACACGCCTGGTGCAGAAGGGATCGGCGCCATCACAAGTGCAATTGATCGCCGCCCACCCTCAAGGTGTAAAGACTCGTCAACGGGGTCGTCCATGCTGAGCTCATCATCCATCCCAGCCATGATTTTCTCGAACTCGTCATCAATGGAACTCACAGTGTTTTCACTCCCCCTACTGCTGTAACCGCTTCTATTCTATCGGTATCTACCCGGCCCTGTTTGCCCGCGTACCTCAGGCTTCTTTCATGTGATCATCAACACCACCTGCGTGCGCCCCCAGTTGTTTCCCGGCGAAGCGGTCGATGATCATTGCGATTGCGCCGTCACCGGTCACGTTAGTGGCGGTTCCAAATGAATCCAACGCAATGTAGGTAGCGAACATGAGGCCCACTTGCGCGTCATTAAAGCCAAGCATGGAAGACAGCAGGCCAGCTGCCGCGGCGATTGCCCCACCGGGCACACCGGGGGCAGCAATCATCATCACTCCGAGCATCAAAATGAACGGTGCGTATGACGCGAAGTCGGTGTGCCCGCCAGTCAAAAACAAGATAGCCAGCGAAAAGCCCGTGATTTTAATGGCCGAACCGGAAAGGTGGATCGTGGCGCACAGCGGGACAACAAAGGACGCCACCGGTTTTGACACGCCGTTTCGCCGGGCGCATTCCAGGGTTACTGGAATCGTGGCTGCTGAAGAGGAGGAACCTAACGCGGTGAGGAACGCGTCTTTCATTACCCACAAGCTTTTGAGGGGATTGCGGTGCGCAACCGCACCGGCGAGGGTGTATTGCAGCAGCAGGATCAGCATGCACAAGCTGAAGGTCATCACCACGACCGCCAGGAACGTGCTGATCACCCGGGTGGCGTCTCCGCTCATGGTTAGATTCATGAAGATACCGAAAATATGGAGGGGTAGTAGCGGGATGAGGATCTTCTCTACCAATGCGACCACGATTACCCGAAACTCACGGAACCCCTCTTTAACTACTGTGCCGCGCACCAGTGAGACACCGATACCGATTACGAACGCGAGGATCAGGGCGGTCATCACGTCCATCACGGGCGCGACCACAATCTCCACGCCGTCACCTGAGTGCGCGTTCGCGACAGTGAAGTACGGTTCTAACTCGGGGTGTTCGCTGGCGTCTAACGCCCCTATTGCTTGCCCTTGCAAAAAGGGTGGTAGCACCAGGTGGCTCACGCCCCACGTTCCAAAGCCAGCAATCATTGTGGAAACGTAGGCTATCGCGGTGGTCAGCAAAATCCATTTCGCAGAGCCCGAACCCAGTTCTGCTAACGCGGGCGTGACTAGGCCAATGATGATCAATGGGATGGCGAACCCGATGAAGGTCCCAAAGATCGAGTTAAATGTGAAGAACACGCGCGCTAACCCCGGAGGGAAAAACTGGCCGCAGATAACGGCGAGTACGATCGCGATCAGGATCCAGACGTAAAGCGGGAGCCTTCTAAAAGTTTTCACCATGATTCTTTCTACACTTGTGTTTTAGGATCTGCTCGGCCATCACGGGTTAGGTGCGGCGCGAGCGGTACGAGCATCTATGGTATCTGCAGTATTCATCATTTGCGGAATCGCTCCCTCGCTCTTTGTGTCCTTCCCCTTTTTTACCTAGCCGAAGTCCGGATTTGCCCCGCCCGTTCACAACGACGCGCCCCGGCAGTACGCGAAGCACTGGGGATGGTGGACAGGTTGGAGTTGGCACGGTGAAATAAGACGTATGGAAAGAAGTAAACCCTGGTTAGTGTGCGCACTGATCCTGTTGGGGGGCCAGGTGTGGTTGCTGTATTCACCTGCGGGCGCGCCCTCAACCGAAGGGCTGGCGGCACTGCTCCGCCAAGTGCTCACACCGTTACCGGGCCCGTCCGCACCCGGGGAACCCGGGTTCGACAAAGTCGCCCACGCAACGAGTTTTGCCGCTGTAACCGCCGCCCTCCTACTTGCGCATCTGCCCTCACGGTGGGTGGTGGGATTCAGCGTGGTTCACGCAATAACCTCAGAAATTGTGCAAGCACTGCTCATCCCTGGACGCGATGGCGACCCGGTTGATGCCCTCTTCGACCTCGGCGGTATTTTATTCGCCTGGGCGGTGATAACGTGGTGGAAAAACAGGATTGGGAAGGAACCCGATGCAGCAGGTACCCGTTAAAGGCACGATTCGACTGGGGCAACTATTGAAGCTAGCGAACCTCGTGGAAGATGGCGTGATGGCGCGCGAAGCAATCCAAGGGGGATTCGTGGACGTCGACGGGCAAGTGGAAACCCGGCGGGGGAAGCAGCTGAAAACCGGGCAGGTCATCACCGTCCACTTTGACGACGGCGACGAAACCGTACAGGTCGTTTCCGCCCCATAACCCGCGGGTTCGCCTGCAGGCACTAGTCCGCCAGGATTGCCGGCCCAAGCGTGGCCTTCAGGTCCGAGTAGAACGACGAATCCGTGTTCACCCGATAGCGTTGCCCCAGTTCCGCGAGGATCGTGGGGGTACCCGCGCGCTTAATCCGCATGTGCACGGGTGAAGGCCCGGGGTGCGCGCTCAAAATATCACGCAGCATCTCCACGCGGTCGGTGGTGCAGAACTGCCAGGGCATATCCAAAACCACCGGCACGGTCCCGTCCTCACGCAAATCCAGAATCGTCATCGTCTGGCCCGCAATGGAAACCTCCGAGTCCCGGTCCAGCACCTGCCCCTCAACTTGAACAATCAAATCCGCACTCAGCGCATGCGAAATCGTCTGGTAAGTGCGGGGGAAGAACAGGATATTCACCGAGCCCGACAGGTCCTCAAGTGTAGCGGTGGCCCACAGCTCGCCTTTGCGTGTCGTTTTAATCGCCACCGCCGTAATCAACCCAGCGACCTTAACGCTCTGCCTGTCCTGAAGCGATTCCGCGTTCACGAGCTGTGAAATCTCCTGATCCTGGTACCGCGCCAACGCCCGATTAACCCCAGACAGCGGGTGGTCTGACACGTACAACCCCAGCATTTCGCGTTCAAACGCCAACTTTTCTTTCTTCGGCCACTCCGGAATCTGCGGTACCTCAACCGTCATCGCAGACATCCCCATATCGGTGGCGGATGCGAACAGGTCGAACTGGCCCGCAGCCTCATTGCGTTTCAGCTTCACGGAAGAATCCACCGCTTCCTCATGGATCGCCACCAGAGCACGCCGACACGGTTCAATCGCGTCGAACGCACCCGCTTTAATCAGCGATTCAATCGTGCGCTTGTTACACACCGCGGTCGGTACCTTATCCAAAAAGTCCGTGAAATCCTCGTAGTCCCTCCGTTCTTTACGGGTCGCCGTGATCCCATCCACCACGTGGCCACCCACGTTCCGCACCGCTGCGAGCCCAAACCGGATGTCCTCCCCCACAGCTGTGAAGTTCGCTTCCGAAGAGTTCACATCCGGAGGCAGCACCGTGATCCCCATGCGCCGGCACTCCGACAGGTACAGCGACAGTTTGTCTTTATTGTCCTTTTGCGACGTGAGTAGTGCCGCCATGAACTCGACTGGGTAATGGGTTTTCAACCACGCGGTCCAATACGACACCAACCCGTAGGCCGCCGAGTGCGCCTTGTTGAACGCGTAGTTAGAAAACGGTACCAAAATATCCCACAGGGTTTTCACCGCGTCTTCCGAGTACCCGTGGTCGATCATTCCCTGGCGGAATGGGACGTATTCCTTATCCAGAATCTCCTTTTTCTTCTTCCCCATGGCGCGGCGCAGCAAGTCCGCTTGTCCCAGCGTGTATCCCGCCAGCTTCTGCGCGATCGCCATCACCTGTTCCTGGTAGACGATCAGGCCGTATGTGGTACCGAGAATGTCTTTCAGTGGTTCCGCCAGTTCCGGGTGGATTGGTTCAATCGGGGCCCGCCCGTTCTTACGGTCCGCGTACTTATTGTGCGAATCTGCCCCCATCGGGCCGGGCCGGTAGAGCGCACCCACAGCGGAAATGTCTTCGAAGTTGTTGGGCCGCATCCGTTTGAGCAGTTTCTGCATCCCGTCCCCATCGAGTTGGAACACGCCCAGCGTCTCCCCCGTTGAGAGCAGTTTGAATGTCGCTTGGTCGTCGAGCGGGACTTCCTGCAGGTCCGGTTGTTTCTTTCCGTTTAGCCCAATGTTTTCAATCGTGTCCGATAGTACCGTGAGGTTACGCAGCCCCAGGAAGTCCATTTTTAGTAGCCCGAGGGATTCGCACGTCGGGTAGTCGAACTGCGTGATGATCGCGCCGTCTGCGGGTCGCTTCATCATCGGGATGATGTCTTGCAGCGGTGCGGATGACATGATTACTGCGCACGCGTGCACACCCCACTGGCGAGTGATGCCTTCGAGTCCTTTCGCCATTTCCACCACGGGGTGCGTGTCCGGTTCTTCCGCGTGTAAGCGCCGGAATTCCGCGGCCTCGTCGTAGCGTTTATCGTTTGGGTCAAAGATGCCCGACACGGTGATGTCTTTACCCATCACGGATGGGGGCATGGCTTTCGTCAGTTTCTCGCCAACTGAGTACGGGAGCCCCTGCACGCGCGCGGAATCCTTCAGCGCCTGCTTAGCTTTAATCTTCCCGTAGGTAACTACCTGCGCGACCCGGTCGTCACCGTACTTTTGGGTCACGTACTCGATCACTTCGCCGCGCCTACGCTCGTCAAAGTCCACGTCGAAGTCCGGCATGGACACGCGTTCTGGGTTCAGGAACCGTTCAAAGATCAATCCGTGTTCGAGGGGGTTCAGGTCCGTGATGTGCATCGCGTACGCCACCATTGAGCCCGCCCCTGAGCCACGGCCCGGTCCCACGCGAATGTTTTGACTTTTCGCCCAGCGGATGAAGTCGGACACCACCAGGAAGTAGCCGGGGAACCCCATTTGCGTAATGATCCCCACTTCGTATTCCGCTTGTTTACGCACGTGGTCTGGCACGCCCGACGGGAACCGGGAGATGAGTCCGCGCTCTACCTCTTTAACGAACCATGAGGTCTCATCTTCCCCTTGAGGCACTGGGAAGCGCGGCATGAAGTTCGCCCCATCCGCGGTGGTGCGGAATGTGATGTCGCAACGGCGGGCGATTTCGAGCGTGTTGTCACATGCTTGCGGTAGTTCCAACCAGTCATTTCGCATGTCCTCAGACGAACGAATGTAGTAGCCTGAACCGTCAAATCGGAATCGGTCCGGGTCGTTGAGCGTGGATCCGGAGTTAATGCACAAGAGCGCGTCTTGAATATCGCGGTCTTCTTTGCGCACGTAGTGAGCGTCGTTGGTGACCACCGGGGGCAGTCCCATGTGTTTAGACAGTTTCAGTAGGTCTGCTTTGGTGCGGCGTTCAATTTCAATCCCGTGGTCCATTAGTTCCACGTAGAGGTTGTCTTTACCGAAAATGTCTTTCAGCCGCCCCGTCGCCGCCACTGCTTCGTCCCACTGGCCGAGGCGCAGGCGGGTCTGCACCTCAGAGGACGGGCAACCGGTGAACGCGATCAGTCCTTTTGAGTAACGTTCAAGTAGTTCCATGTCGATCCGCGGCCACTTGCCCATCTGTCCCTCGAGGGAAGCGAGTGACCCCATGCGGAACAGGTTGTGCATCCCTTCGGTCGTTTCCGCGATGAGCGTCAGGTGAGTGTACGCACCGCGGGCCGAAACGTCGTCGCGCCGCTGCCACTCTTCGCCCCACAGCACGCGTTTTTGTTCGAACCGGGAAATGCCGGGCGTCATGTAGGCTTCCAACCCAACAATTGGTTTAACTCCAGCGGCCTTCGCTTCGGTGTAGAACTCGTAGGCGCCAAACAGGTAGCCGTGGTCGGTGATGGCGATGGCTTCTTGATTCAGCCGCGCAGCCTCTTCCACCAGGGGCTTCAGTTTTGAAGCGCCATCTAGCATTGAGTACTCGGTGTGGTTGTGTAGGTGAACGAACTGATCTTTAGCCATGGCGCCAGTTTAACCCGAGTGCGGGTTATTCACCGAAGTGTCGCAGTTGGGTTAACGCGCCTTCCAAGTCCGCCATGTATGGCGCGTTCACAACCGTGCGGATACCTGTGCGGGGATGTTCGAATTCGAGGGTGCGGGCGTGTAACCACTGGCGTTTAAGCCCGAGTTTCTGTGCTTGTTGCGCGTCCGCACCGTAGAATGTGTCCCCTACGCACGGGTGGTGGAGGGCAGAGAAATGCACGCGGATTTGGTGGGTACGACCGGTTTCTAACTCCACTTCAACCAGCGCGGCTCCCGCGAGCAGTTCGAGTGTGCGGTAGTGCGTGACTGCGCGGCGTCCTCCCGCTACTACTGCCATACGCCATTCTTTTGAGGGGTGGCGCGCAATCGGCGCGTCAATCGTCCCGGTCTGCGGGTCCGGGTGACCGCACACGATCGCGTGGTAGATTTTGCGCACCTTTCGTTCTTTGAACGCGTGTTTGAGTTTGGTGTACGCCAGCTCGGATTTCGCTACTGCCATTGCCCCAGAGGTGCCCACGTCGAGGCGATGTACTATCCCTTGTCGCTCCGGTGGGCCTGACGTGGAGATACGTAAACCACTTGCCTCCAGTTCGGTCAACACGGTTGGCCCGGACCAGCCCGGCCCGGTGTGCGCCGCAACTCCCACCGGTTTGTTGACCACCACGACGTCCTCGTCGTTATAGATAATGTCCATGCCCACCACCGGGGGTGGCACTGCTTTCGGCTGCGCCATATCGACTTCCAGCAGACCTTCCCCCGGTAGTTTAAAGTTCTTCTTCACTGTCTGTGCATTAACCCGAACTTTCCCCGCTTCCACGAGGTCACTACTCGCGGTGCGGGACAGCCCGAGCATACGCGCCAGCGCAGTGTCCACGCGCATCCCCACTAAGGCATCTGGGATCGGGAGGAAACGGGTGTCACTCATCGGGTTGCCCTCGTCTATGTGCAACTTGCTCTTGGACGCCCGCAGGATGCTCGCTCCGACCCTTGCTGGATTCGGGGCTAAATGGGATTCCGGCAATCGACAGCCCAAATATGCCAGCGGCAGCCAGGACGATAAAAATGTCCGCCACGTTGCCAACAAACCAGCCGTTCCAGTTTAAGAAATCCACCACGTGGCCCATTCCCACCGCAGGAGGTTGAGTAATGCGGTCCACAAGGTTCCCAACCGCACCGCCCAAAAGGATTCCTAAACACAGCGCCCACGGCCGGCTACTAACCTGGAACGAAACGTAAATGATTAGCGCACAAACAACGCCTGCCACGAGGGTGAATAGCCACGTGGCACCCGATAAGAAAGAGAACGCAGCCCCGGGGTTAGACACCAACTGTAAAGAAATGAAGGACCCTAGAAAGGGCCGTACCTGTCCAGATTCAAGGGCCGTCAGGGCCCAAAGCTTTGTTCCCTGGTCAACCGCAACGCACACCGCCGCCACGGCCCAAAGCGTCACTGCGTGCCGCGTTAATTGTGCGCCCACCACACCCCCGTTGTCGTGCGTTGTTTTTTGAAACCTGCAGAGCTAATTGCGTATCCCCGTGAGTCCAAGCAAGAGCGGCGACAAGCGATAGTGCTTGCCGCCGCCACATTGCTCGCTTGTTCAGAACCTATTTCACTCGCGTGGAGCGTCCACCTCAGTAAGTAGTGACTGGAGGTGGTTGCGGATCTTCCCGCGGTAATCAGACTCGAAGTGCTTGAGCTCGTTAATCTTCGACTCGAGCATCGACCGTTCCTCATCGAGCTTCTTGAGGATTGACGTGTGCTCATCTTCTGCTTCACGCACAATCTTCTCACCCTGCTGGCGAGCCTCTGCGATCAACCGCTCACCTTCCTGCCGGCCGTCGCGCACGTATTCGTCGTGTACCCGCTGAGCGAGCGCCAGCATGGACGTCGCGTCCTCGGGCTCACCGGTAGCACTGGTGCGCGTAGCCTGAGCGGGTTCAGCAACAGGAGCGGGTTCAGGCTCCGGTTCCGGTTCGGGTTCAGGTTCAACAACAGGTTCTGGCTGCGGCGTAGTTTCCGCCACCTTCGGAGCATTCGACTCCGCTTCTTCCAACTTCTGTTTCAGCTCGGTGTTTTCAACCTGAAGGGCATAGATGGTCTCTACAACCTCATCGAGGAACTCATCTACCTCGACCTGGTCATAACCCTCACGGAACTTCACTGACTGGAAAGTCTTATTTAAGACATCCTCTGTCGTGAGCAGCGCCATTTCTTCACCTCTGGATCTCGATACAATTCTTTTGGTCGGCGGGTCGAGTTCAGACTACGCCCCATTTCGCAATTGCGATCTGAAGCTCTAGCCAGCGCCGACCTTCACCATTGACGTGTTCTTTCAAACACTCATCGCTAATAGGTTACCGAATTTCTAGCGGGCTTCCTACCTAGAACAGGTATTTTGCCAAATTTCCTATAAAAATTACCCCCACAAAAAGCACAATAAAGCCCACGTCCAAGGCGATCGCTCCCAGACGCAGCGGAGGAATTCGTTTCCGCAGCCAGCGCAACGGCGGATCAGTGAGCGCGTACACGACGTTCGCCACCAGAAGGATCAAACCCTGAGGGCGCCAGTCTTGGGAGAAAAACTGTACCCAGTCCAGGATCATCCGGGCCAGCAAAACCAGGGTGTACACGGAGACCAGTACCTGGATAATATTGCCGATTAATACCAAGTTGGATCGCTCTTAATCAAAAATGGAGGAAGAACGAGACGCTTTAACCGCGTCGTTCTCAATCTTCACGGACTCGGGAGAAAGCAATAGTACCTCGCCGCCCACAACTTCGATTTCTCCGCGTAGACCAAACGTTACCCCAGCGCAGAAGTCCACGATTCTCCGTGACTCTGTCTCGCTCATCCCAGCGAGGTTCACGATCACGGGAATGCCGTCACGAAATGCCTCCCCAATTGTGCGCGCATCTTCGTAAGAAGCGGGCCGCACTGTTTTAATCCGACTCAGATCTGGTTGCTTTGAAGACACAACTTCAGGGCGCGGAAGCATAGTCATGGGTTCGTATTCCTCCTCGGGTTCGTACGCCGCCTCATCTTCGTAGTATTCAGGTTCTTCATCCGAGTAGCTACGCCACCCCATTTTTGCCATTACCTGGTTCAGCGCACCTGACATCCCAGACCTCCCATTTTTCGCCGGCTTAAGTCGATATCTCAAAGTTAGATGACGAAAGCTTGCGACGCATGGTTTGACTCGGCGTGTCTTACAGGTCCGAGGTTTGAATCCACCCTACCTGCCGGCCACATCCGGCGTATCTGCGGTAAGAGTGCAGGTCAGGGGTTTCTAACGTGCATTCTTCGCGGTGATGGATGTTATCAACACCAGCTTCGTTTAGCTGTGCATTCACCCCCGCCCGCAAATCTAACGCGCGCGTCCCCCACCGGGATTGCGCTTGCAACACCGGTAGCACCTGCGTGCACGCGCGAAAGGTTTTTTCGTCTACCTCGTAGCATTTGCCGCAAATACACGGTCCAACCCAGGCACTGATGCTTTCTGCCCCCAGGTCCCGCAACGCCCGCACGGCTTTGCCCACAATGCACTGTTCGATACCGCGGCGGCCCGCGTGTACTGCTGCGACCCAGCGGCCCCTATCGGCACTCATGAGGATGGGGACGCAGTCCGCTACCTGCACCGCGGCCGCGCCCGAAGCAACAATCACCGCATCTGCTTGAACCGCGTTTTTGCCGCGCGGATCCGCAGGCGGGTTCACCGCGACACAGTCGGAATGGGTTTGCTCCATCCACACGATCGGACTGCCCACCAGGTGCGCGAGGGACCGCCGGTCAGCAAGCACGGCCTGCGGATCGTCACCGACCGCGAGGCCGTAGTTGGGCCGGTCGATACCATCCGCAACGGAAGTACGGATGCGCGTGAACCCGATGCGGGCACCGTCTAAGTCGGGCGAGCTAGTGTGCATCAGCGCAAGAAGTCCGGCAGGTCCAGCCCCTTGTCGTCATCGTCGTCCTCATCGAAAATCCGGGGAACGACAAAGGAGTCGTCCGACTCGCGTTTCTTCTCTTTTTCTGGCCGGGCTGAGGGGAAAGCGGACCGCGTTGGCACAGGCTGTTCAGCTCGGTGCGCAGGCTGCGGAAGAGTACCCAGGGGCCGCTCCGGCGTGCTCTCTTCGGTCGGTTTCTTCTCTGCTTGCGCGGGTTTTTCTTTCTCCGCCTTCTTTACAGAACCGAATACCTCATCGGGATCTGTGTAGGAACTCTGACTCTCGTCGAAACCAGCCGCGATAACGGTGACGCGAACTTCGTCGCCCAAAGAATCGTCGGTGACGGAACCGAAAATAATATTTGCTTCCGGATGCACGGATTCTTTGACGAGCATCGCGGCTTGCTGAATCTCGAACAGGCCAATGTCAGATGCAGCTTGGAAGAAGAACAGAACCCCGTGGGCACCATCGATACTGGCTTCCAGAAGTGGCGAGGCGATTGCCGCTTCCGCTGCCCGGAGCGCGCGGTCTTCGCCCTGCGCACTGCCGATGCCCATGAGGGCACTTCCCGCATCTTTCATGACGGACTTAACGTCTGCGAAGTCGACGTTCACCTCGCCGGGCGTCGTAATCAGGTCGGTTATACCTTGCACACCTGAGCGCAGAACCTCATCGGCCATGCGGAACGCATCCAAATACGAAACGTTCCGGTCGGAAATCTGCAGGAGGCGGTCGTTGGGGATAACGATCAGCGTGTCCACTTCCTTGCGCAACGATTCAATCCCAGATTCGGCTTGTGACGCCCGGCGGTTTCCTTCGAACGCGAATGGGCGCGTAACTACCCCGACGGTGAGCGCGTCTTCTTCGCGGGCCACGCGCGCGACTACGGGCGCGGCGCCAGTTCCGGTGCCACCGCCTTCCCCCGCGGTAACGAACACCATGTCGGCACCTTCGAGGGCTTCGCGGATTCCATCTTCGTTGGCTTCGGCAGCTTTGCGGCCAATCGTGGGGTCAGCGCCAGCGCCGAGACCGCGGGTGAGTTCTTCGCCGAGGTCAATTTTCACTTCCGCATCGGACATGAGAAGTGCTTGCGTGTCCGTGTTCATCGCAATGAACTCCACGCCTTTCAAACCGGCTTCGATCATCCGGTTGATTGCGTTGGTGCCGCCACCACCCACGCCCACAACCTTGATCGTTGCCAGGTAGTTCGGTGTTGCTGTTGCCACTGGTTCCCCCAAATAATGTTCCTCTACGAACCCAGAACCTTAAACCTAAAGTTGAAGGTTCAGTTTTCGTCTGATCGTTGCGTAGGAAAGTTAAACAAACTTACCTACTAGTTCAACTTCTGAACCCGCGTGTCGCAAACAGGTGTTGCCACGTGCTGCACAGCGTTGATACTGCGCGGCGCACGGGCGTTGACACTAACTGGTTACAGGTCTAGAAGGCGCACTCACATCGTACGTTTCTGCGGGCCGCTGCTTCATTAACACGAGCGCCACCTGTGCCTTCGTTTTCGAATTACTGCTATCGCCCCACTTTATCGTCTTGCCGTCATCTGTTTGAATATCCAGGTGCGAGGCGGATGCGACAAACACTTTCACCCGCTGCATAAGTTCCCCCGGTAGTTGCGTCTGCACGGAAGTAATTAGGTCAATGGCGGCACGGCGTTCTTGCTTCGAGCCCGCATCCACTTGGGCGCGCGGCAGATTCTTCGGTGGGTCTTTAACCGCGTCTATTTGTACGCCGTCGGTGTCGAGCACCAACCATGCCTCCCCCTGGGCTACTGCGACCGCTGGTTTTCGCGTCTGCACGTTCACCGTCAAGCCGTGTATGCCCGCGCGACGCACAGTCACTTGCTTCACTCGGTTTATTTCCTCTACCTTCTGCGCCACCGTAGTTGTGGATAGGCGTGTAATGGGTATACCTTCGAACGTTCGAACTTGCGCGCGAATAGTATCTGCCGGCACGGACGAGTCAGAGACCGCTACCTTTACTTGATTCATGTTTAACGCGAAGATCGGTGAGAAAAAGACTGCCCACACCGCGGCCAGTAGCATCACTGCAACGAGTGCGGCAATCCCGATGCGGGAAAATGCTGCGCGTGTCTTCGCTCGCTTGCGTTCGTCACGGTAGCGCGACAGTTCCGGCACTTTCTTCTTACTGGAAAACGCCTCCGATGCGCTCGGCGCTGGAAGATAGTTCTTCTGGGTTCGGAGCCTAGCCTGCATACGTGATTTCAGCGACTCTTGGGCAGGCTGCTTTCCTTTAGTTCCCTCCGCCCCCGTATTATCGCGCCGCTCCCGGTCATCCCCGGGTGTGCGAGTGGTGCGGTTGCTGCTGCGCGGCCCACGCGGTCGCCTCATTGGTTCAACCACACCTGTTCTATTGTCGATCCCGCTTCAGTTACACTTCCAGCGCCCATCGTTAAACACAGGTCACCGGGCTGGGCTTGCAGCGCCAGATCCCGCGCCGCCTCATGCAAATCTGGAACAAACGACGCCCCCGGAATCTGGTCGCTAATTAGCGCGGCACTAACCCCTTCAATCGGAGCTTCCCGAGCCCCATAAATATCCGTGAGCACCACCACGTCCGCATGTGCAAGAGCCGCGGCAAAACGATCACAAAATTCTTCGTCCGCGAATACAAATGCGGCTGGAACAGCACCAGAACCCGGCCATCACCGGCAACCTGACGCGCCTGCTTCAACACCGCCTCCACTTCAGACGGGTGGTGCGCGTAATCGTCAAACAACCGCTTACCATCTACCTCGCAGCGGAAATCAAACCGCCGCCCGGTTCCCTCAAACGCATTCAACGCACGCACCATAACTGCCGGTTCGACGCCTAACTCAACGCCAACTAAGAACGCGCCCGCCGCATTCTCCAGATTGTGTTCCCCGCCCACCCGCAACTGCAGTGGCCACTGCGAACCGTTGTGACTCAAGGTGGCACGCGCACACTCCCCCAAGTGGGGGTCGCGCAAAGTCGCGTCAGAATCCGCGTGGAAACCGTAAGTCAAAACGCGTCCCCCCGCCTGCGCATACGCCTGCCCGAGCTTATTCGCACCCGGATCGTCCGCGCACACCACCAGAGCCCCACCGGGTTCAATCCGCCCCGCGAAGTCCACAAACGCCTGCTCGAACGCGTCCTTGGAACCGTAGTAGTCCAAGTGGTCAACCTCTACGTTCGTCACCATCGCAATGCGCGGCGAATAGTTCAAAAAAGACGCATCCGACTCATCTGCCTCGGCGACAAACACATTGCTGGCCCCCAGGTGCGCGCCCGAACCGAAGCCTTTCACTACCCCACCAACCGCGAAAGACGCGTCCACCCCCGCGTGCGACAGGGCTTGCGCCAACATACCGGAGGTCGTGGTTTTCCCATGCGCACCCGCAACCGCCACGAACTCCATCCCGGTGGCTGCCAACGCGAGGGCTTGCGAACGGTGGATCACCCGCTGCCCCCGGGCCCGCGCCACCGCCAGTTCCGGGTTTGAATCTTTAACCGCGGTGGACACCACCACCACGGCATCCTCGGGAACATGCGCCGCATCATGCCCAACAAACGTGGTGACCCCATGCTCACTCAGGCTCTGCAGGCGAGGGGAATCCGCCTGGTCCGAACCGCTCACCTGCGCCCCCTGCGCCGCCAACAGCTGAGCAACCACCGACATCCCAGCGCCGCCCACACCAATCAGATGAAACTTCACCATGTTCGCCTACCTCGCCTCTTTCGCATCGGGATCTGTATCCGTCGCTCCCGGAGTGTGCGGTGCTCCTGCGCGTTCGTGCAGTACTTCACTGACCATATCTGCCAGCACGCCCGCTGCGTCCACGCGGCCCAGTTGCGCGCTCGCAGCAGCCATCGACTCTAACCGCGACGGGCTTGCCAGCAGCGGCGCCACCCAGTTTTGCACCACCGACTCGTCGAACTCACTATCGGCAAACAAGTACGCGCCTCCGGCTTGTACCTGCGCGGCCGCGTTGAGTTTCTGTTCCCCATTGCCAATCGGTAAAGGCACGTAAACCGCGGGGATTCCAAGCGCCGTTAACTCGCACACAGTGCCGGCACCAGAGCGGCACACCACCAGGTCACTGGCCGCGAAGAAGTCCGCCATGTTCGACGCGTATTCGCGCACAATCCAGCGGCCTTCAAATCCGCATGAGCGAACCGCTTGCTCGACACCTTCGGATTTACCTTTCCCAGTCAAGTGCAGCACCTGCAGCCGCTTGTCGAACGCGCTCGCAGCAGCGACCATCACCTCATTCAAATGTTTCGCCCCTAGCGACCCGCCCGTTATCAACAGGGTCGGCTGGTTCGGATCCAAATGAAGCTTCTTTGCCGCGTTCTCACGCACGCGTGTGCGTGACTGCGGATTTTGCCGCAGTTTCGCTAACCGTTCAATCTGCGTGCGTAACGGTAGCCCGGTTACCTCCGTGCGACCGCGGCGCGCACGCAGCTTCGTGTTTGCAAACGTGAGGCCCACCCGGTCTGCCGAACGTGCCCCCAGCTTGTTCGCCCACCCAGCGCGCACGTTCTGCTCGTGAATGAGCGTAGGGATTTTTTGACGCCGGGCCGCAAGGTAAGCTGGGGCGGACACGTATCCGCCAAACCCCATGACCGCGTCGACTTCGCGCTCCCGCAAGTATTCTTCTACGCGCGCGATGGTGCGGCGAAGTTTGGGGAGGAACTGGAGGGCAGCTAGTCCCGGGCGGCGGGGCGCTGGGATCTTGTCGATTGTTAACAGTTCAAAGCCCGCTTGGGGCACCAGTTCAGCTTCTAATCCGACTTTGGTGCCAAGCGCCAGCACGTCGGTGCCGCGTTCAGCCAGTTTCGCGCTGACCGCAAGCAGGGGGTTGACGTGGCCGGCTGAACCTCCACCAGCCATCAAAATGCGCCTACGTGTCATTGTCCCGCCCTTTCTTTCAACTTGGCGCCGCGCGGTTGCCGCTGCCGCTTAATAGGTTTGCTCACCCAGTGCCGCACTCCCATTGTCTTGGATATTCCCGCCTCTTGCCGCGCGAACCCCAAGACTATGCCCAGTGCGATTGAAGTGAATACGAACGCTGATCCTCCGGTGGATATGAGCGGTAGGGGCACCCCAATAATTGGCGTTAGCCCCACCACCGCCCCCATGTTTACGAGCGCGTGGGAAGCGATCCACCCGTTCACCCCCGCGGTTACGTACCGGGCAAACGGGTCGGAGTGATGGATGATTACGCGGTACATTCCTACAGCGAGCACACCGAAACATGCCAGTACCGCGACCGTGCCGATTAACCCCAGTTCCTCACCTAGAATTGCGTAAATAAAGTCTGTGTGCGCGGCCGCTAAGTAGTTCCATTTTTCCCTTGAGGCACCCGGCCCCACTCCGGTTAATCCGCCGGCTCCAAGTGCCCAGATCGCGTGGTCTAACTGTTCGGGCGCGTGCGTGGATGGGGGCTGCTTAAAACCGGGGATTACCGACAGGATGCGTGCCAGGCGTGAGCTTTTTTGCATCACAAAAAAACCGACCAAGAACAGCCCCCCACCGGCCAGGTACCAGTACCACCGGCGCGGGAAGTCCACCAGAAGCATGATGCACAGGATGATTGCCACAAAAATCAGGGCGGTACCGAGGTCGTGGCCACCCATGATGGCTCCGATCGCGAGTGCGCACGGGAGGAAGAAGTTGGGCACCATGTGCCACAGGTTGTCGTGTTTGAGGCGAGATTGCACGAGCACGTGGGCGAGCAGAAGAATTAGCCCAAGCTTTAGAATCTCCGCTGGTTGCACCATGGGTAGGCCCGGGATTTTCAACCAGTTCCGGTTGCCCCCTTCGCCGCGTCCAAGTGGGGTGAGGACCAGTAGTTGCAGCCCCAGGGTGGCGAAAAATATGAGGAGTGCGAACGAGTTCCAAATCCGCGCGGGGACGCGCGCCACCAGGTGGAACAGCACGAGGCCGAGCACCATGATCAGGCAGTTACGCATGTACGCGAGGTAAGGGTTCAGACCTTCTGCAATGGAAGACACTGCGGAGGCGGAGAACACCATGATGAACCCGACGAACATGAGGCACAGGACGGACCCGTAGATCATGTAGTAAGTGGTGACGTTTGAGGGAGGTGCGGGAGGTTCCGTAGCTGGTTTGAACCTCAGTTTCGGCATGCGCAGGTTTAACCGCTTGAGCAACGCTGGTTTGCTCACAGCCGCACACCCCGCTGGTGGGCTAGCCGCTCCACTGCGTCTTGGAATGCGTCACCGCGTTCGCTGTACGAGTTGAACTGATCCCACGAAGCGCATGCGGGCGCAAGAATCACCGTGTCTTCGGGCCGGGACATGGCGACGGCTTCATTAACTACCGAGAACATCCAGTCTTCATGCCCATCGACCACCACTTTGGGGACTTGCGGGGCGGCGTCCTCAAGCGCGTTCAAAACCGGTTTAGGGTCGGCGCCAATCACAATCACGCCCCGCAAAAGCGGTTTAACTTGGGACACCAGGGGGCGCAGGTCTTGCCCTTTAGTGTCCCCACCGACGATCCACACCACGTGCTCGTTTGGAAATCCCACCATAGACGCGAGGGCAGCGTGGGCGTTCGTGGCTTTGGAATCGTCGATCCACGTCACCTGCTCCACTTGGCCGAGTATCTTCCTGCGGTGGTTAGCAAGCGCAAACCGGTGCATGCCCTGAGCGATGGCGTCCGGGCTCGCACCCCACGCGCGGGCAAGAGCCATGGCAGCTAACGTGTCTTTAACTAAAGCGATCGACGGGTGCTGCCCCGCGTACCCCACCATGTCATCCAGCTTGGCTACCGCTTGGGCTTCATGCTCCCGGTTTTCTATGAACGCGCGGTCCACGAACTGCCCTTCCACCAGGCCCAGTTCCGAAATGCTTGGGATCCCCACGGTGTAGCCAATCGCACGCGCCCCTTCGACCACGTCCGCTTCCTGCACCATTTTGAGGATCATCGGGTCCGTCGCATCGTACACGCAGGCGCGGCGCGTGTTCAGATACACCCGCGCCTTGGCCTCCCGATACGCCTCCAACGAACCGTGCCAATCCAAGTGGTCCGCATCCACGTTCAAACACACGCTCGCAAGCGGCTGCACGGTCTGCGTGGTGTACAGCTGAAAACTGGACAGTTCCACAGCCACAACCTCAAGGTCCGCGTGTGCAACCGCCTCCACAATCGGGGTGCCCACATTCCCAACCACGGCGCAGCGCGCCCCCGCGGCCTGCAGCATCGAGCCGAGCAGGGAAACTGTAGTGGTCTTCCCATTCGTACCCGTTACCGTCAGCCACTCAATGTGCTTACCCAAATGCTGCTGAACCCGCCAGGCAAGCTCTACCTCACCCCAAATCTCACACCCACTGTTTTTCAGGGCCCGCCAAATCGGGGAACGCGGATTCACGCCCGGCGAAAGCACTGCAATATCGAAATCGTAACCAGCTACGGCGCTAGCCTGCTGCTCATCCGTGCCGAACACCGCCTCAAAATCAACATCTACTTCCCGGCGGTCAAAACCCACTACCTGTGCCCCCAAATCCGTCAGCACGCGGGCGGCAGCGCAACCGGACTTACCGAGACCAACCACGGCAATCGGCTTATTGAACGGAATCATAGTTGCGACACCCACTCCCCATAAAACAGTGCTAAACCAACCACGGCGCACAGGCCAGCAATAATCCAAAACCGAATCACGATCGTGATCTCTTTCCACCCAGAAAGCTCAAAATGGTGATGCAGCGGCGCCATCTTAAACACGCGTTTGCGAGTCATTTTGAACACCCCGATTTGGATGACGTCCGACATTACGATCGTGACGAACAACCCCCCGATAATCACCGCCAGGAACTCCGTGTGCGTAAGTACTGAAATCCCCGCGAGCGCACCCCCGAGGGCAAGCGAGCCGGTGTCTCCCATAAATATCTGTGCGGGCGAGGCGTTCCACCACAAGAACCCAAAGCAAGCACCCACAATGGCGGCGCATGCGATCGCCAACCCGAGCGGGTCCCGCACCTCATAGCACACGTCAATATTCGTAACCTGCACGGAGCACGACTGCAAGAACTGCCACAGTGAAATAATCGTATAAGCCCCGAACGCGAACATGGAAGCGCCGGTTGCTAACCCGTCTAAACCATCAGTGAGGTTCACCGCGTTCGACCATGCGGACACCAGAAAGTTAGCCCACAGGATGAACAATATGATGCCGATCGCGGCCCCTGCGAATGCCAGATCCAACGGTAGATCGCGCATAAAAGACAACTTGGTGGAAGCCGGGGTGTTGCCACGCGCATCCGGGAAAGACAGGGCAAGGGCCGCGAAAATAGTGCCGACCGCTAACTGGCCAAGGATCTTCGCGGCCGGGTTCAACCCCAAGGACCGCTGTTTTGAAATCTTAATGTAATCGTCTAAGAAACCAACCACGCCGGTACCAACGAATAGGAACATCAGCAGGCACGAAGACAGGTCGGGAATCTCCCCGATCGCGGCGTGGCCACCGAGCCAGCCCACGAGAGCGGCGATGATGATCACCACCCCACCCATCGTGGGGGTACCGCGTTTCGTGTAGTGCGCCGTGGGGCCGTCTTGGCGGATGAACTGCCCGAAGTTCCTAGAAACCAATAGTCGGATGAATGCCTTTGTCCCCAGCAGGGTTACAGCTAGCGACAATGCGCACGACGCGACAACGGCTACCACGGTTCAGTCCTTCCTTCGTTACTTAAACTAGCGAGCGAGCTTATCCGCGATGGTCCAGATGCCCGTTCCGTTCGACCCTTTCAGTAACACCACGTCGCGAGGACGAACGAGTTCCTTCAATAGCGTAGCCGCCGCCTGCGCGGAATCCACCTGGTGACACTCGAGGCGGTCACGAATCGGCGTGAGGATCGCGCCGGCACCTTCCCCCACTGCGATCACGAGGTCCACGTTGCGGTCGAATGCTTGTTGACCAACTTGCTCGTGAAGCTGCTGAGACTTCTCCCCCAGTTCGAGCATTTCCCCCAGGACTGCGATCCGGCGGGGCGCGTATTCGCCGACGCGTTCGAGCACGTCGAGCCCGGCGCGTACCGAATCTGGGTTGGCGTTGTAGGAGTCATCGATGTACGTCACTCCGTCGGTGTCGAAGATAGACATTCTGTGCGGGCTCTTCGCGTGCAGATCGTTTACTACCTCAACGATTTTTACCGGGGGAATACCTAACGCGAGCGCGGTCGCGATCGCTGCGAGTGCGTTTGACACCTGGTGTTTGCCCACCAGCCCGAGGCGGACGCGTTTGATAACTTCACCGGCGAGCAGGTCGAAGCTGGGGCGCGAGCGTTCATCGAGCGTGATGTTGCTTGCCTGCACGTCCGCTTTGGGGTTACCGGCGGCGGAGAAGAACAGGACGGGGCCGCTCGTGAGCTCCGCCATGTTCGCCACGTTTTTGTCGTCTAGGTTCAGCACGGCGGTCCCACCTTGTTTCAGACCGTCCACGAGTTCCGCTTTTGCTCGCGCCAGGGTTTCGACGTCGCCGAAACCACCCAGGTGGGCTTTGCCAACCGCGAGTTCTACCGCCACGTCGGGTGGGGCGATTTGCGTGAGGTACCGCAAGTGTCCGCGCCCCGATGCTCCCATTTCGAGCACGAGGTACCGTGTGGTTTCGTCTGCTTTGAGGATCGTTAGGGGCATTCCCACTTCGTTGTTGAAAGATTTTTTGGGCGCCACGGTGGGGCCGAACGTACTCAAGATTGTGGAAGTAATGTCTTTCGTAGTGGTTTTCCCCACTGACCCGGTAATTCCCACCACGGAGATAGTGCCGTGTTCGCGGAGTTCTTTTAGGTGTGCGCGGGCGAACATGCCGAGTGCTTTGGTGGCGTCTTCCACCACGATTTGCGGTAGGGCCAGTTGTTCTTGCGGCCGGGTTACTACCGCGGCTACGGCCCCGTGTTCGCGGGCTGCGTCGATGAAGTTGTGTCCGTCCGTGTGTTCGCCAACGCGGGCGATGTAGAGGCTCCCGGGTTGCGCTTCGCGCGAATCGGTTACGGTGGAGCCGGTTATGGTGACGTCCTCGCCTTCGAGGCGTCCGGCCATCGCGTTAGCGATCCATTGCGCTGTGTAGGTCATCTGCGATCCTTTTGTTTTTTCGCGCGGGTGCGCGTTTAGTTGTTCCGTCTGTTGTATTTTCCCACGTTTGTGCCCGCGGGTTAAACCGGGTGGTGGGCCACCATGTTTTCGCTCGAGGCAACCGCACCTAAGCGGCGTTGTTTCAGTGCCTGCCGGGCTCGTTCGCGGTCGTCCAGAAATATGGTGCTGGTGCCGATGGTTTGGATGGTTTCGTGGCCGCGCCCGGCGATCACGACCGTGTCGGCCGGTTTGGCGTGGGTGACTGCGTAGTCGATGGCGGCGGCGCGTTCCATGCCTTCCCAGATATGTGAGGCGCGTCCCTCTTTGCCGGTGAAGCCGGCGAGCACTTCGGCGCGGATGGTCGCGGGGTCTTCTCCGTACACGTCGTCGTCAGTAACGATTATTGTGTCTGCGGCTGCTTGCGCAGCTTGGGCCATGAGGGGGCGTTTTCCACGGTCGCGTTCCCCGGTGGCTCCAAACAGAAGCCATAGGTGCCCCGGGGTCACGGGGTCAAGGGTGCGGCATGCGGCGGTTAACGCGTCTGCCGTGTGCGCGAAATCTACGATCACCAGTGGGGTTTGCTCGTCGCGGTGCGCGATCACTTCCATGCGGCCGGGTACCTGCGGGGTATTGCTGATTGCTTCCGCCACTTGCTCGGCAACATGCGCGGAAGCATGCGTACCCGCTGCGTCCGCTGCTGCCGGCTTTGCTGCGTCCGCTGGTGCTGGCGTCGCTGCCCCACTCTCGCCGACTACTTGGGTAGCCGCCGCGAGTGCGACAGTCGCGTTTTGCACGTTAATATCCCCGGGTAGGGGGCAGTGCATGTGGACGTGTTCGCCCGCGTGGCTGACAACCACATCGGTGCCCGCAGTGCTGGTATCCGCACGCGTTTCCTCCACGCTCCACCCACTGTTCGTGCCATTGCTGCCCGGCTGCGTTAGTACCGTTTCGAACGGCACTTCGCAGCGGCGCGCTAGTTTCTGCCCCCAGGGGTCGTCGATGCAGATTACTGCCCGCCGCGCGAGCTGCTGTGTGAACAGAGCAGCTTTGGCCTCAAAATAAGCTTCCATGGTGTGGTGGAAATCCAAGTGGTCGCGCTGCAAATTCAAGAACCCAACGGTGTCGAATCGCAGCCCTTGCACGCGGTGAAGGGTAAGTGCATGCGATGACACTTCCATTACCGCTGCCTGCGCGCCCTGTTCCAACGCCCACGCCAACACGCGGTGCAAGACGGGTGCTTCCAGCG
Source organism: Gleimia hominis (assembly GCF_002871945.2). NCBI lineage: Bacteria > Bacillati > Actinomycetota > Actinomycetes > Actinomycetales > Actinomycetaceae > Gleimia > Gleimia hominis. The sequence goes on from NZ_CP126963.1 coordinate 921,278, forward strand.
AAGTTCGGGCCGACGGCACGTGCACGCCCGCTAGGCTCACTCCCACGGTTCCCAGTAGCAGAGTCGCCAACCCTTGGGATTGCAGGGCGTGGCGGACAAAATGCGTGGTGGTAGTTTTCCCGTTTGTTCCCGTAATTCCCACCATTATCAATTTGCTTGAGGGATGCCCGTAAACCTGTGCGGCGGCGTCGCCAGCAAAAACGCGGGGGTTAGCAACCTGTAGTACGCCCGCGTCTAGGTCGGCAATCAGTTCGACTCCGCGCGCGTCAGTTGCCACCGCCACCGCGCCGCGTTCGAATGCCTGCTTGGCGAACTCCGCCCCGTGGTGTTTTGCCCCGGGCACGGCGACGAACAGGTCACCGGGCTGCACATCAGTTGAATCTAGGGTCACCCCGGTTATGGCTGGGCCAGAGCGGATCACGCGCCCACCGAGCGCGTCGATCGGTTTTGGCTGGACCGCTGTGGGTCGCAGCTGTTCTAGTTCCACTGTTCCTCCCATTTCCCCTGTATTGCCACAACCGTGTTTCGACTACGGTTTTGTGGGGTAGAGCGTCGGCGAGTCACTTGAAGAAGGCACCCCGAGGCTACGCACTGATTCTACGACTACATCATGGAACAGTGGGCCAGCCGTATCCGTTGCGAACTTACCGGTGGACGGCCGGTAGAGCACAACCGAGACCGCGATTGAGGGTTTTTGTGCGGGCACGAGCCCCACGATAGATCCGGCGATTCCCGAGTGGGAGCCGTTTGTGAACAGTTCCGCAGTCCCGGTTTTAGCCGCAATGTTGTAGCCGTCTACTTTGAACCAGTGGCCCGTGCCCTCTTCGTCCGACAGTGTGGACTCCAACATGGTGGTAAGCATCTGCGAGGTTTTCTGGTCGATCGCTTGGCGCGGCTTACTCGCTTCGGTTGGATGGTACGAACCATCCGCATCGGTCCACCCGTCAATCAGGCGTGGCGGTAGGTACACGCCGCCGTTGCCGACCGCGGCCATCATCGACACCTGCTGCAGCTGTGTCATCGAGTATCCCTGTCCGAACATGGTGGTGTAGCGCAGGCGCCGGTCCCAGTCTTTGGGGCTGCGTAGAATGCCCGCGGATTCGCCGGGCAGGGGCACGTCGGTGGCTTGTCCCAATCCCATTTTTTTGAACGTTTCAAAGCGCTCGGCGTCAGTTACCCGCTGGCCAATCTGCACGGTACCGGTGTTGGAAGATTCCGCAAGCACCCCGGTTGTGGTGCGCGTGTACTGTTCGTGTTCGTGCGAGTCGATGAACTCTTCCCCATCGGCCGTCGTGTACTTGTAAGGTACTTGAATTGGAGTTAGCGGCGTTATTTTCCCTTGCTCCAGCGCGGTCGCGAACGTGAGGATCTTCCCCACTGACCCGGGTTCGATTGGGGATTGCACAATCCGCGACGTTTGCGGTTTAGTGGTGATTTCTTTATTTCCCGAGTCGGCAAGTACCAGCACTTTCCCGCTCGACACCTCGGTAATCACCACCCCACCCCATTCGGCTCCGGTTTTTTCCACGGTCTTGTTGAGGATCTCTTCCACTGAATGCTGCAAGTCCGCTCTTAGGGTTGTGTGCAGTGTTTTGCCGTTCACCGCGGGTTTGGTCTCACTTTTCCCTCCGGGGATTACTTCCCCGGTTGGTCCGTACTCGTTTTCCAGCATCCCCGGTTTACCTTTGAGCTGCTCATCTTGGGTAAGTTCTAACCCGGAGTTGCCCTCGCCTTGCGCGTCAATGGATCCGATTACGGATGCGGCAGTGGATCCGTTTGGGTACACGCGCTGGTACGATGGTTCCCATTCGATGCCGTAGAGGTTGAGTTTGCGCACTGCCCGCCACGTTTCCGTGGGGACGTCTTTCTTGAGGTACTGGTAGGTCGATTCGCCCACGAGTTTCCCCCCAAGTTCGGCCTCATCCATTCCCAGCACGGGTGCTAGCTGCTGCGCGACTGCTGCCGGCCCGATTCCTACGACCTGCATTTTGCCGTCCTTATCTTTACGCAGCACTTTCGCTTCTTTTACGTGCCGTTGGTTGACGGCGATGTGGTAGGTTTCGAGCGATGTGGCGAGTGGGGAGCCGGACGCGTCCACAATGTCTCCGCGGCGCGCTTCTAGCGTGGAGGTGTGCAAGCGGATTCTTTGGCCTTGTGCAGCGAGTTCTGGGCCGCGCACTATTTGTAGGTTAATTAGTTGCAGAGCGATCGCGACGAGTCCCACCAGGAAGATCGTGAGGATCCAGAACGGAGCCGGTTTGCTCCGAACGTATTGCCGCAGTTTCAAATCGCTCCTTCCACGTTAATACGCGTTTACTTTCCGATTTTCTAGAAGTGTTTTCTTGAGGTAGGTACGGGCCAGCCGGCGCTAGTCCTTGTCTTCAGCATTCTCGGCTGCCGGGGTACCGCCCTCAACTTTACCGGTCGAGAGCGTGACGTAACCGGTGGGGCCGGCGTGGACCATCCCGTTTTTCGCTGCTTGTTTTTCTAGCTCCCCCGCGGAGGACACGAGTTGGAGTCGGTGCTGCAGGGAGTCTTTCGTTTCGTTCAACTGCACCAGTTCTGTTCGCATGTCACGCAGTTCATAGGCGGTGGATGCCATTTGAGTGCGGATGTACAGGTGGAAGGCAAACACGGCGACCAGTACCACCACGATCGCGATGATCACCGGGTAGGCGCTGCGGGGGGCGGCGCGGCCTTCGATGACGCGCAGCACGGGGCGGGTGGATTCGCGTTTGCGAGCACCGGGTCGAGTGGTTTGCCGTAGCGCCGCTGTGTTGCTCATCGGTTACTCCTATGGGTTGGGTCGAAAGGGTGCAGCACTTCAGCGGCCCGTAGCCGAACGGATGCTGAGCGCGGATTGTCTTGGATGTCTTGTTCGCTTGCTTTGATCACTTTGTGGGTGATTTCCCGCAAGGGCGGTTCAGTTCCCGGGGGGATGAACGGAAGGTCGGCGGGTACTTGAGCGCGCGACCCCTGGCGGATTATGTGCTTCACGACCCGGTCTTCGAGCGACTGATAGGCCTCAACTACAAGGCGGCCCCCCACTCGAATACAGCTCAGTGCCCGCGGGAGAGCTTGTTCTAAAATGTGGAGCTCGTCGTTCACCGCGATCCGCAGGGCTTGGAATGAGCGTTTCGCCGGGTTGCCTCCCGTGCGGCGCGCGGGGGCGGGAATCGCGTCTCGGATCAGTTCCGTTAGCTGGTCCGAGGTGGTTACTGGTTCTGTTTCACGCGCACGCACGATGGCGCGGGCGATCCGAGAGGCGAATCGCTCCTCCCCGTATACGCGCAGTATCCGGGCGATTTCTCGTTCACTTTCTTCGGCGAGTAGTTGCGCTGCGGTGCGGCCACCACTTTGATCCATCCGCATATCGAGCGCACTTGACCGGGCGTAGGTGAAGCCGCGCTGTTCGTTATCTAACTGCAGTGACGACACTCCCAGGTCCATTAGAATCCCGTCCACCGCCTGCACCCCTAGTTCAGACAGGACCCGGGGGATTTCGTCGTAGGTGGCATGGACGCCGCGGAACCGGTCTTTGAAGCCTTCCAATCGTTTATTCGCTAACGCAAGCGCTTCTTGGTCGCGGTCAATTCCGATGAGGCGGAGGTTGGGGAACCGGGTTAACGCACCTTCGGCGTGCCCACCCATGCCGAGGGTTGCGTCGACAAGAACTGGTTCGGGACCTTGTAGTGCGGGCGAGAGTAGGTCCAGGCATGCTTGCAAAAGCACCGGTTGGTGTAGGTTAGCGATCCGGTCGCGTTCGCTCAATGCTCCTCCTCCGTGGTGGAAAGTGGAGGGCTCTAACCCGCATGGGACTCCCACCGGTTCCGCCGCCGGGGAAGTGGCTTCGGATCAGTCGGTAGAAGACCTATGCGCGTTAGAACATTCCAGGGATTATTTCGTCCGCAGTGTTAGAGAAAGCTTCTTCTTGGACGGCGAGGTAGTTGTTCCAGTGCTCCGCATCCCAAATCTCCACGCGGGTTCCCGTGCCGATAACCGCGAGGTCTCGGCTCAGGTCTGCGTAGGTTCGCAGTTGCGGTGCGATGGTGATTCTTCCCTGTTTGTCGAGGGTTTCATCCGTTGCTCCGGACAGCATCACGCGAATGTAGTCGCGCGCCTGTTTTGACGTCAGGGGGGCCTGACGGAGCTGGTTGAACATGTTCTCGAACTCTGCTTTGGGGAAGGCGTACAAGCACCTGTCTTGTCCGCGGGTGATCACCACCCCGTCTTCCAACTGGCTGCGAAACTTTGCGGGTAAGATGACGCGTCCCTTGGTGTCGAGCTTTGGCTCGTAGGTGCCTAGGAACACGACTGCTCACCCCCTCATGTCATTTCGCAGCCCACTTCAACTAACACTGTTCCCCACTCTACTCCACTTTCCACCACTATTGGCTCGCAACGCGCGTATTGTTTTCACAGAACCTCATGATTACAAGGAAAAGTCGCAGTAAACGCGGTGGAGGGAATTGTGTCACTTTTTGTCAAAGCGAGCCGCGAGCGCACTTGTGACAATGCAGGAGGTAGGCACTGACCGCAAATAGAAGCGCCCGCGGACAGCTGTGTGATTGGCAGGCACATTCCGCGCTCCACGCGCGTTTCCAGAATGCGCTGTTACGAAAGCGCGCGCCCTGCTACAAAAACCGAATGTACTGTTATGAATGCTGAATGCACTGTTACAAAAGTCGTACGTGCTGTTACGAAAGCTGAATGCCCTGCGACGAGAGTCGGATGTGCTGTTTCGAAAGTGAGGGGGCCCTATTGCCGAAAAGTTTACGAAAGGGTGGGGGCGCCAGCAGCTACTAGGGTGCCGGAGCGGGTGGGGCTGTTTGGGGCGCGGTCGATTATCCAGTGGGTCGCGGGCGCACCACCAACTGCGCGGACACGGTGACTTTCTTCGTCCGTCACTAGATTCTCAGCAGCGGCGAGCACGGTCGGCATGTGCCCAACCACCACGATCTGTGGGTCGGTGAAACTCGTGACTAAACGGCAGAGGTCATCCTCATCACCGTAGTAGATCTCGTTCATCACAATCGGCTCTACCCCGAGCTCCACCGCTATAATCTGCGCACTCTGCTGCGCGCGTGCAGCCGGCGAAGTCAGTAGCAACGGCTCGGTAACGTAGCGGGCAATGTGACGTGCAGCGAAACCAGCCTGCTGCATCCCCATGGTCGTCAACGGGCGCCCCAAATCGTGATACCCCCAGTTCGCTTCCCCATGACGCATAAGTACAACCCGCATACCCTCAGGCTACGTGAAAAGCCCGTTCTTTGAACAGATTGAAGCACGCCCGCGCCTTGGTATCGGACCATTCCAGGGTGATAATGGGCGGTGTGACAAATACGGATCCTGATTATTCCCCTGCCCGCCTCCTGCGCGAAGCCGCTTTGCGGTCCCCAGAACGCACGTCCATTACCTACATTGAGGTAGAGGCACGGAGCCGGCAATACTCGGTGGCCCAATCGCAAAAGCATGCCCTTCAACTCGTATCCCTGCTGCGCCGCAGGGGCGTTCAAACTGGTGACCGCGTCCTCGTGTGGGGCCCTAACTCCGCGTGGCACCTGTGGACCTACATCGCGTGCGCACACCTTGGGGCAATAGTAGTTCCCGTGCAAGAGCATTTAACTAGCGCAGAAATCCAAGCGATAGTGCATCACTGCGAGCCGCGCGTCGCAATTGTGGGGCTGGCACAGGCGGAACGAAGCCAGATGCAAAACGCGATCACGTATGCGGAACTGGAGCAGACATTAGATGCCGAACCGGTGGACCAGGCGCCGCCTGTTCCATGCCCCGCGGGAACCATGGGGGCAATTATTTACACCTCTGGCACCACCGCCCACCCGAAAGGCGTGACTTTGACGCACGACCAGCTGTGGTGGGGCTGCCGGAACTTCCGGGACGTGTTCGAATACTCTTCGGCAACCGTGCACGCAGTGGTGGCTCCCCTGTCGCACATTGGTGGTTTCAACGGTGCCACCACCGACATTTTCGCCAACGGCGGGCACGTTGTGATTATCGACCACTTCACTCCCTGCGCCGTTTTGGATGCGCTTGAGGAACACCGGGTGCAAATGATGTTCGCGGTTCCCACCATGTACCAGGCTCTACTCAACGACAGTGCGTGGCGGCCCCTGCCGGATTTCACCCGGCCTCTCACCGGCGGAGCTCCCCTGCCGTCCGCACTTGCGCAGCAACTATTGGACCGTCAACTGGACGTGATCAACGTGTGGGGAATGACGGAGCAGTCAGCTTCCGGCACTTGTATGCGCGCGTCCACCGCGGTCCGCCGCAGTGACCTGACCGGTAGCGGAACCGCGTTCCCGTACACGCGGGTGCGGGTGGCGCGCGCGGTTAATCCTGACGCCGGTACCATCGAGTGGGCAGATCCCGGTGAGGACGGGGAACTATTGTGCTCTGGCCCTTCGATAACCAGCGGGTATTGGCGCGATAGTGAACTGACCCGCACAACTATTGTGAACGGCTGGCTGCGAACCGGTGACTGGGGACGTCAGGATCAAGATGGATTCGTCACGTTCCTTGGCCGCGTGGTGGACACGATTAACACCGGGGGTGAGAAAGTGCTCCCCACGCCCATTGCCGAGGTCATCTCTACCCACCCGGACGTGCGTGACTGCGTGGTGGTTGGCGTTCCCGACCCTAAGTGGGGGCAGGCCGTAGGCGCGGTACTGGTACTCAACGACGGAGCAAAAGCACCTAGCTTGCAAGAGATACGTCGTTACGCCGGGCAGTATCTGGCGCGGTACAAGCTTCCGCACTACCTGGCCGTCACAGACAAGGTTCCTACCAACACGAATGGGAAACCATCTCACAGTGCGCTAGTAGATCTGCTAATCCAATAGCTCGTTTCAGCGAGCCCTGTAGCTTGTTTTACCAAGTCCGCTAGCCCAGTAGCCTGCTTTAACCAGTTCGCCCCGCCGCTTATTTCATGAGTCCTTACTCATGCGGCTCTAGCTCATGCGGGAGAGAGCACGCTAGCTCATGCAGGCGAGAACCGCCCTAGCTCATGCGGGCTAGTACGGATTCGGCCTCCTGCCTTGCCTGCACCGGTTTCTCCTCAGCTAGGTGGGCGTAAATCGGGGGGATGTCCCGCCCCAGGTGACGCATCGCCTGCACCCACAGTTTGCCCGACCGGTACGAGGAACGAACCAGTGGCCCGGACATGCAGCCGGCAAACCCCATGTCGTAAGCAAGATTACGCAGACGCAAAAACTCTTGCGGTTTAACCCACCGGTCAATCGGATGGTGCAGTTTAGATGGCCGCAAGTACTGCGTAATGGTGAGAATGTCACAGCCCGCGTCCAGCAGATCCCGCATCGCCGATTCCACTTCTTCCGTGGTCTCTCCCATTCCTAGAATGAGGTTCGACTTAGTCACCAGACCCGCTTCTTTTGCCGACTGGATAACGGACAGGGAGCGGTCGAAGCGGAATGCCGGGCGGATTCTCTTGAAGATTCGCGGCACAGTTTCGAGGTTGTGTGCGAAAACTTGAGGTTCAGATTCGAACACTTGCTCCAGTGCTTGCGGATCACCTTTGAAATCATCCACCAGCAGTTCCACACCCGTACCTGGGGATTGCGCGTGGATTTGCCGAGCAGTCTCTGCGTACAGCCAGGAAGCCCCATCTTGGCGATCATCACGAGCCACCCCCGTCACCGTCACATAGCGCAGCCCCAGGGACGCAACGGAGGCACCGAGCCGGCGGGGTTCATCCTCGTCAAATTCCGTGGGCCTACCGGTTGCGATGTCACAAAAGTCGCAGCGCCGCGTACAGATCGCACCACCAATGAGGAAGGATGCTTCCCGATCTTCCCAGCATTCGTAAATGTTCGGGCAGTTCGCTTCCGCACACACTGTGTGTAACCCACCTGAGTGCACGCGTTGGCGCACATCTTGATACCCGGGTCCGGTAGAAACCGTGGTTTTTAACCAACCGGGTTTTTGCTCGATCGGGGTTTGCGAATTCCGCGCTTCAATGCGCAGCAGTTTCCTACCTTCAGGTTTAGGCAGAGTAGACACTTCAGTGAGCTCCTTCGCTTATCGTTTCGAGCAGGGGATCTAGTTTTTCTCGTAGTTTCTTCACGAGGGCAGCCCGCACTTCATCCACTGTGGCACTCACGCCCTCAGCTTTCAAAGAAGTGACCCCCATGCCAACCAGGCCGCAGGGAATGATACCGGTGAACGCGTTACTAAAATCGGGGTCAATGTTGAACGCCACGCCGTGCATCGTGGTGTCGCGCGCAACTTTGAGGCCAATCGCGCAGATTTTCCGGTCGGGGTCACGCAGCCAAGCCCCCGCTTTCCCCTCAATGATGGTGGCAGGAATGTTCCACGTGTCTTGCGCTGCCTCAATCACAGCGGCTTCCACTGCGCGGATGTATTTGATGCGGTCCGCGGGCGGCGCGAGTTTCACAATCGGGTAGATCACGAGTTGACCTGGCCCATGCCACGTAACGGAACCACCCCGGTCGATCCGCACCACCGGCAGGTCGGAGTTGAGAATATCTTCTGGTTTCGTCTGCCTCCCCGCGGTGTAAGTGGCCTCAAACTGGGCGACGATCAGGGTGTGGTCGCGTTCTCCAGCGGCTACTTGTTCAAAAACTTCACGTTGAATCCGGTCCCCTTCCATGTAGGGAATGGGCCCGCGATCCAATAGATTTAACTCCTGCACCCCTCCATGATAACGACTACGCACAAAAACCGCGTCTTCGCATGGGTCTAAGGTCCGCACTTGTGTTTGTGTTGTGAGCGGTTACTCTAATCAACGTGAGTAACGACGAGTATGTACACGTGTGTTCCGCCCGGCAGTGCACGGAACCAGCCGCGTGGGCGGTGATTTGGCGCAATCCAAAAATCCACTATGGCCGCGAAAAAACGTGGTTGGCCTGCGAAGGACATCGAGATTTCTTAGCTGAGTTCGTTGCCCTGCGGGAGTTCCCTTACCGCGTGGTCCCGATCAGAGAGATTGGGCCTGCTACCGGCCCTTCCGCGAAACCAGTGGATCGCCGCTCTCTGTGAACCGCCCGTTTTAAGTTAAGGCCGCAAACCAGCTGAAACTAATGCCCATGCAGCTAACGCCTAACATCTATTGGTTAGCCCGCGAGTTAGGTGTTGTGGGGTCCGTGCGTTAGGTAAGGGTGACGAGTTCTAGGTATGAATCGTCCCACAGGTCCTCATCCCCGTCTGGGAGTAAGAGGACCCGGTCTGGGCTCAGTGCACGCACAGCCCCTTCGTCGTGAGTCACGAGCACAACGGCGCCTTCATAGGTCCGCAGTGCGTTCAGAATTTCTTCTCGAGACGCGGGGTCGAGGTTGTTGGTAGGTTCATCCAGCAAAAGCACGTTCGCGGATGAGGCCACGAGCACCGCGAGCGCCAGCCGGGTTTGCTCGCCCCCGGATAGTACGCGAGCAGGTTTGTCGACGTCATCGCCGGAGAACAGGAATTGTCCCAGCACGTTCCGCACGTGGGTGTCATCCAGTGTGGGCGCTGCGTCAGTCATGTTTTCGAGTACTGTTTTGTCACCTTGCAGGGTTTCGTGTTCTTGTGCGTAGTAGCCTAGTTTGAGGCCGTGGCCGGGGTTTACGGTGCCGGTGTCTGATTCGAGTTTTCCCGCGAGAATCCGTAGCAGCGTGGTTTTACCGGCCCCGTTTAAGCCTAGAACGACAACTTTTGATCCGCGGTCGATCGCGAGGTCAACGCCTGCGAACACTTCGAGTGAACCGTAGGTTTTGGTTAATCCCGTGGCGGTGAGGGGAACGCGTCCGCACGGGGCGGGTTCTGGGAAGCGCAGGCGGGCAACTTTTTCGGGGGCACGTGCGGGTTCCACGGATTGTTCTAGTTCGTCTGCACGCCGAAGCATTTGTTGCGCCGCCACGGCTTTGGTTGCTTTTGCCCGCATTTTCTCGCCTTGTGCGCGCAGGGTCTGGGCTTTGCGCAGTGCATTTGTGCGTTCTTTGCGGCGCCGGTGTTCGTCGTCTGCGCGTTGTTTGAGGTAGGCGTCCCACCCCATGTTGTACACGTCCAGTTGGGCACGGTCTGCATCCAAGTGGTAAACGTGGTTAACAGTTTCTTGAAGTAGTTCGACGTCGTGGCTGATGACCATGAAGCCGCCCGGGTAGGTGCGTAGGAAGTCACGCAACCAGATCAGAGAATCGTGATCTAGGTGGTTTGTGGGTTCGTCAAGCAGCAGCACGTCGGCTTCTGCAAATAGGGCTCGGGCAAGTTCGGCGCGTCGACGTTGCCCACCCGAGAGGGTGTGCAAAGGCTGGTCGAGCATGTTTTCGTCCACCCCCAGGGCAGCGGCCATTTGAGCGGCCTGCGCGTTTGCGGCCCATCCGCCTGCGTTGGTGAACTCTTGGTCTAACCGCACGTATCGTTCCATGGCTTTGGTTTGCCGCGCGCCTGTGGATCGTGCCATTTGTTGTTCGGCTTTGCGGATCCGCCGGATGGTTTCGTCGATGCCGCGTACCGACAGAATGCGTTCTCGCACCGTTTGTTCCGGGTCACCTACGCGGGTTTCTTGAGGGAGATAGCCGATGGTCCCTCGCCTGGTAACTTGCCCTGCGAACTCGGCTTGTCCGTGGTCTTCTTCTCCGGCCAGCATGCGCATGGTCGTGGTTTTCCCAGCGCCGTTGCGCCCCACCATGCCAATCCTCATGCCTTTGTCGATCCGAAAGTTAGCGCCGTCGATGAGGATGCGTGCGCCGATGCGCACATTCAAGTTGACCACGTTAATCACGTGATCAGTATAGTAATTTAGATTCGTGGAACAATTCTTCGATTCGCGGGTGCGGCCCACGCGCCTGTATGACTTCATAGCGGTAGCGTTTGTTGCGCTGTTACTGCTTTCCAATATTGCTGCTACCAAGCTGATTGCGTTCGACTTGGGGTTTTGGAAACCGATTTTTGATGGTGGCGCGGTTTTGTTTCCCCTGACCTACATTCTGGGGGATGTGCTTTCTGAGGTTTATGGGTTCGCTAAGGCCAGCCGCGTTATTGCGTGGGGGTTTGGGTTCTCTATTTTGGCATCGCTAACGTTTTGGCTGGTGGGGATCGCTCCTCCGGGGCCGGGGTATGAGAACCAGGCCGCGTTTGTGGCTGTGTTGGGTTTCGTTCCCCGGATTGTGGCGGCGTCGATTGCAGGGTACTTAGCGGGTCAGTTATTGAACGCCTGGGTGCTGGTGAAGATTAAGCAAAGATGGGGTTCGAAGCATCTGTGGGCGCGTCTTATTGGTTCCACGGTGGTTGGTGAGTTCGCGGACACCCTCATTTTTTGCACGATCGCGTTCTACGGGATTATTACGGGCGCGGATTTTTTGAACTACCTTTTGGTTGGGTATTTTTACAAAGTTGGGGTTGAGGTCGTGTGCTTGCCCCTCACGTATCCAACGATCGCGGTGGTAAAACGCGTGGAAACCAGGTTTGCAAAGCGCGTGGACTCTAGTATTGCGAAGGCCGTGGACTCGAGTGGTGCCGCTGGTGTTGCAAAGCACGTTGCAAAGTAGTTAGGGGTGCAACGTGGATCGGATTAGTCGTAGTCAAATTGATAGCCAGCGAGGATTCGTTGTCCAGCAACGTCTAGAGGCACGGTCAAATACCGCGGTGAATGCTGCGGGCCGTCCACTCGGTAGGGCTGGGGTTCTTACTACTGCGCACGGAGTTATTCGCACGCCTGCTTTTATCCCCGTGGGCACACTCGCCACCGTCAAGGGGGTGCTTCCTGAGCAGATGGCTCAGTTGGGGGCGCAGGCGCTGTTGGCGAACGCGTATCACTTATATTTGCAGCCCGGTGATGAGTTGGTTGCGCAAGCTGGTGGTGTGGGGGCGTTCATGAATTGGCCGGGCCCGACATTCACGGACTCAGGTGGGTTTCAAGTGTTGTCTTTGGGGTCTGGTTATAAGAAGGTCCTGTCTGACGAGTTTTCGGGGCGCGAACCAACCAGTGAGGAGGCAGCGTTTGAGGCTGTGCGGCGAAACCGCGCGGTAGTGGATGAGGATGGGGTGGTGTTCCGTTCCCACCGCGACGGTTCTAAACACCGGTTTAACCCAGAGGTTTCGCTGTCTATTCAACATAATTTAGGTGCGGACATCATGTTCGCATTCGACGAGTTGACGTCGCTGCGTCACCCGCGTTCATATCAGGAGGAGTCGCTGGAGCGCACACACCGGTGGGCGCAGCGGTCGTTGGATCAGCATTGGCGGCTCACGCAGGAACAGCCCGAAAAGCCATATCAACAGTTGTTTGGGGTGTTGCAGGGGGCGCAGTACGAGGATTTGCGCCGCCACGCAGCCCGCACGCTGGCGGCGATGACTAGCCACGGTGAGGGGTTCGACGGGTTTGGCCTGGGCGGTGCTTTGGAGAAAGAGAATTTGGGACGCATTGTGGGGTGGATGACTTCGGAGTTACCAGAAGATAAACCGCGACATCTGCTGGGCATTTCTGAGCCGGATGATTTTTTCCGCGCAATCGAAGCAGGTGCAGACACGTTTGATTGTGTGAATCCCTCCCGGGTGGCGCGTAACGCCGCGATCTATACGCGCGATGGGCGTTTCAATGTAACTAACGCCTCGTGTCGCACGGATTTCAGCCCCCTCGATTCAACTTGCGGATGCTACACGTGTGCGCATTACACGCGAGCTTACGTGCGCCATTTGTTTAAAGCTCACGAAATGTTGGGCCCGATTTTGGCGACGATCCACAATGAATACTTCACGGTCAACTTGGTGAAGCGTATTCGCCAGTCGATTTTGGATGGCACCTACGCAGAGTTCAAAGAAGACACTTTAGGCCGCTTCTACGGCGCTCGCACGCAGTAGACGCTCGGATGAGTCTTCTTGCTTTCATGTTTCCGTTAAACTTTAGACCGTAAAATTCCAGTCCCACAATCACTCAATGCTGTTATTTCGTTGGTTACGAGGCCAACTGCGGTGAGTACGGAACACTGTTCTGATGCTTCGAGTGAGTGGTTCGTCGCATTGCACCCGCGTTGAGTTAGTGATTACGAGACCGAAGAAGAAACGAGGCTCATGTTTTACCTTCCCCGTTCTACTCCATCGACTCCCGCTGCTTATAACCAGGTGGGGGCCGGGCCAGATCGTCGTTGGTGGCGGCCGCTGCTTGGCCTCGCTTTAGGGGTAGGGCTTTTCGTAGTTTCTTCTATACTGGTGGCTTTGGTTGCTGCTCTAGCTAATCCGAATATGCTTTCGTCTCTTGCAATCGATGACATTAACCTGACGAATCCGCCAGAGATGATCTACCTGATGGCATCGCTGATCATTTTGATTCCGTGTGTAATCGTCGCCACGATTGTTGGTTTGCGGGTTCGTCCCGGGTTCTTGTTTTCAGTAGCGGGGCGCATTAGGTGGCGTTGGTTACTTACCTGCGTCGCAATCTGTTTGGTGGTACAGGTGCCGGTCATTGTGGGTTCGGCTGTCTTGTTTGAGGACGTGGCGTGGCACCCCGCGAAGACACTGGTCTTGTCGCTAGTGCTCGCGCTCGTGCTGTCCCCTTTGCAGAGCGCTGCCGAGGAGGTTACGTTCCGCGGATACTTGCTGCAGCTGGTAGGTGCTTGGATTCCAAATCGAGTGGCTGCGTTTGTGGTAGCAACAGTGCTGTCTGCGGTAGTGTTCTCAATGGCACATGGTTCTTTAGATCCCGGGGTGCTAGCTACGCTTGCAGCTATGGCAGCTTTTAACTGCTATTTGACGCAACGCACCGGTGGTTTAGAAGCTGCGATTGCGCAACACGCTGGGAACAACACAGTTATTTTTACGATGGAAGTTTTTGCTGGGCAAACGAACTCACTTATCGGTGAAGAGACGACGCAAGCGATTATTCCAACGCTAATTGCTATTTGCGTAGATTTGCTGATCATGGTGCTCATATTGTGGGCATTTAAGCATTCCAAGCTTTCCGCGCGCACTGATCCGTCTGCACGCCCCAAACCAACCTTGGATTACTTGTACACGCGCTACCAAAAAGGTGAGTTCATAGACGAGTTCGCCCATCTGTATCCCCCGCAGGTCCCAGACAAGGCCGCCAATCATTGGCAAGTTTAGGAGGCAGCCAAAAGGCACAGAGATAAATTCCCTCTAGCTTACGTGTATTTCATTAGGCACTCTATTCACATAACCAATTGGTAAACATGTATTCTCAGCTTAATCTATTGACACGTTTTTTTTGGCTTGATACCATTCTCAATGTCAAGCATATTAATCAAAGAAGATTTTGTCGGAAAGCCTGCTGGAAGGAACTCCAATGCGGAAAAGAAAACTCATAGGTATCGCACTAACACTTCCTTTGCCGCTACTTGTAGCCGCGCCGGCTATTAGCGCAAACTACGTTTCAGCAAACGGATGCGATGCGACTCTACAGAAGAGTTGGACCGGCCAAAGCAATGTGATCGCTGCATGTGGAAATAAGATTGGTGGAAATGCCCATCAGGCGCGAGGTGCCATTGATTGTACGAGTGCCCCTGACCGGTATACATCATGGATAAAAGCCAATGGTAGAGCGTCGTCTGGATATTGTGCATTCGGTGCTCGCGGCGTAAGTTTAGAGTTCAAGTAGCGCTATGCTGCGTGTGGAGTCGCTGGGGATTGCGTTTGGGAAAGGGCGGACGCGTCGACAAATTCTCAAATCCATTTCTTTTACAGCAGCTGAAGGTAGTATCACCTGCATAATGGGAAAATCAGGCGCTGGTAAAACCACTTTACTGGACCTATTAGCTATGGAAACGACTCCAGATACAGGTGCAATATGTTGGAATAATGCGTCGTACGGTACGCTATCCAAATCGCAACGGAATCATTTTCGACTCCACGACATATCACGAGTTTTTCAGAATTATTCGCTTATAGAATCACTCACAGCTGCAGAAAACATTATGCTCATAGGCGAGTTACAAGGACAGAGAAAACAGGCGTGCAAAGAACAAACCGAATCTGCCCTCAAAACACTGGGTATGCTCGATGTGAGAAACTCGTTCCCAAGTCAAATGAGTGGCGGTGAACAGCAAAGAACCGCCATCGCACGGGCTCTGGTATCACAAGCTAACTTAGTCTTAGCCGACGAACCTACCGGAGCATTAGACTCGAAAATGAGTCGACAAGTATGCAAATCACTTCGTATACTAGCAGAGCGTGGGAAAACCGTTGTTCTCGTGACCCACGATCACGACGTTGCCCGAACAAGCGACACCATCTTAACCATCAGGGATGGTAAACTCTCATGAACCACGTCGGATCTGTCGCAGCACTTTGCCGTAAACTCGCAACCAGAAGCAGGCACAGTAAGCTACAGATTCTACTAATCGTATTACTTGTTTGTTTGCCATCGACAGTATCGATATGGCAGGCAACCACAGAATACACAGAAACCGAACGCGGTACCCAACTAATGGGCAACGCGGATTACATAATTAGAAGCAGCAGAACAACCGAGTCAGTCGATGCCGTTAACAAGGCAACCCAAGAGATAAAGTCTTATATCCAACACGGCCACCTCGTGCCTAGAATCTTTGTGGAAAGCAAACTAAAAACAGCCACAGGATTGCATCATCTCAACGCATCCGCATTTCCCTTAGACTCCCCCACGGTTGCTGGTATGTACCATGTGAGATTCGACCCCAAGCCTACCAAGACCCAGCCTTCTGTCTTACTTCCTACAGCTACACTTAAAAGACTCGGGCTGGACCACGCACACACTACCGCACCCCAACAGTTAGAGCTATTTGGAGAATCCTGGCAAGTTGGTGGGGTTTACACCCAACCTGCTAATCCCGGCGCCGAAGAGCTCCTAATAAACGCAGACAGCCTCGAAATCTTACCCGATGGCGTTACGGTTACAGGAGCCGCATGGTATTTGGAAGGTGACGCGGACTTCGACGCAATCACAAGCCACGGTTACGACATTATGAGTCGGTCAGACGCAATTTCCAATAGCACGTTCCCATCTGTAGTAGAGACATTTGTGCCATGGGTTGTAGCTGTCCTTTGCACTATGGTTTACGCGATGCTGGTTCTTGGGTTCAACCGCGAAGATCGCATCCAGTGGAGCGTGCTTTCAAAACTCGGGTTAGGCCCCATGCAAGTAAGGTCGGTCGCAGCGCTAACTCTCCTGCTACGACTTTTCATAGCAGGAGCTACTGGATTCCTATTTTCATTGGGTTTCGGATGGTGTCTAACCCGGTTAACTCAACATATGACAGGCATGGAATATGGGGAACTGACCGTAGATTGGCCAGTCGAATTCACCGTGTTCTTTCTATACGTCTTAGTTAGTTTACTCCCAGCTGCTCTAATCAACTTCAAAAAGAAACAGATTCGAAGCAAACAAACAACCATTTGGAATACAGCTTCGTGGTGGCCCAAGCTGACTGTTAGGGAATTTCTAAATGCTCCCGATCGGTCCGTAGTGGGATTAGCATCCGTTTGTGCTCTAGTACTTGCAGCACTAGCAGCAACGACTGTCCTGCAAGCACTGACAAACAGGTTGGAACTACTGGAAAAACACCCCTCGTTCGCACCTGGCTGGGCAAGAGTAGAGATGGGAACGCAGAACCTAACGCACGCTCAAATAGATAGTCTGTCCAAACAGCTTAACGCGTCAATTAGTACCCTCGCATGGGCGTCTCTTCCCGGCCAAGAAGGTGAAAACAACACGTTAGCTATCGACACTGACGCATTCCGCTGCGTACAAAAAGCATACCTAAAATCTATAGAAACGAAAGTATTTGATACCAAAACGTGTGCTCTGCAAGCAAAAGACATGCGCTCCAGCCCCACCATAGCGATTATGGATTCTAAGAATGCACAGGTCTACCTCGACCGAGACTTTACCAGTGAAGAACGCACCGATTACTCCAAGAAAATATTTTGTGTCGATATGCGCTGCCCAAAGCAGGTCACCATCACATCACTAGATCCAAATCTGAAAGTAGGCTCGGTTCCAACGCGGAATATAGCCAACATTACAACGCGAGGTCTAGGATTTCCAGCTGTCCTTATTTCACCAAAGCTCGCTAATAAACACGGTATTGAACAAAATGGCAGTCCGCCGTTAACTGATGGCACCATATTTCGCTCCTACAGCCAAGATAAGTCTGTAGTTATTCACTCCGATTCCAACGAACCTTTTTCGTCACTAGGGGCACGCGCCGACATTGCGTTACGTAACCTAGGTGTGTCTTCGCAGGTACCGCAAGCAGGAGAGGAAGTGGAGAAAAGCGCCGCTAACCTCTTATTGCTACTAATTCTCGGAGTTGGGTTCTTACTAACGGTACTCGTGGGGTGTGTAGTCTCCATCTGGAACGCGCGCCGCAGTCACACTCTAAAACTCCTTCAAATTCTTGGGGTTAGCAAGAGCGCACTAGAACTGCGAACACGGTGCACAAACACGGTGATTCTACTCGCTCCCACAACAGTTGGGGGGCTCGCTGGAACGCTCCTAGGCTGGGCTTTCTTGAGAAGCCAACAGATGGGCTCATTATTCTCCATCCCCACAGCAGCTGCCCTATTTCCACTTCTAATCTGCACCGTAGCCTTGTTGTTACCTACAAATATAGGAGCTGGAAAATCTTAGTTCCTCTAGCGCCTACACCTACCCTCGTATGAATAAAAAACGCCCCGCTCGGGTCATCCCAGCGGGGCATAGAAAATGAAATGTGGTTAAACGTTGAACCCTAACGCACGAAGCTGCTCACGACCATCATCCGTAATCCGATCTGGCCCCCACGGCGGCATCCACACCCAATTAATTGCGGTTCCAGATGCAACATCAGCCAACATCATCTGCGCTTGGTTCTCAATCACATCCGTAAGTGGACAAGCTGCTGAAGTGAGCGTCATGTCGATGTCCACAAAATTATCCTTATCGACCGCAATACCGTACACAAGCCCCAGATCAACAATATTGATCCCAAGCTCAGGGTCGATCACGTCCTTAAGGGCCTCCTCCACGTCATCCGCCGACAACGTTCCCTCAGAAGACTTATCCCAACCAGCCTTTTTCTCCGGTTCCACCGGTGCAAACCGCTGCTCCACCGGCTCCGGATTAGCCATCGGGTTATCCATCCTGCCCCTCCTCAACAATATTCACACCAGTTTTAGCCAACGCATCCTTTAACGCATACCATCCAAGCAACGCGCACTTAATCCGATTCGGAAACTGTGACGTCCCCTCTAAAGCGGCGCCGTCTTCCAAATGGTCCAGAATCTGCTCATTCACACCCCGGTTACGCGAATGCATCATGGTTTCAAAATCCCGGTACAGAGAACCAATCTCCTCCACCGACTTACCATCAATCAAATCCGTCATGATCGACAAAGACGCCTGCGAAATGGAACAACCATCACCATTCCACACCATGCGTTCAAGTTCGCCATCAGACACATCAACAGCCACAGTGACCTCGTCCCCACACGTGGGATTCACCTGATACGACGTGGCAGACGGGTTCTGTGGCAAATCACCAAACCCATTGCGCTCCCGCGAGTGATCCAAAATCACTTGCTGATACAAAGTCTGCAAATCATCCACAACCGCTTAACCTCCTACGAAAAACTCGCGAACACCCCGCAGCGCACGCACCAACCGATCCACTTCAGCAGGCGTAGTTGTCAACGACGCAGAAGCTCGCGTAGAAGACCGCACGCCAAAGAACGTATGCAACGGAATCGCGCAATGATGCCCCACCCGAACCGCTACAGAAGCACCATCTAAAAACTGGCCCACATCGTGCGGGTGCACCCCATCTAGCGCAAACGAAACCACCCCGATGCGCCCATTCGGATCCTGCGGGCCAAGAATACGCACACCATCAACACTGCGCACCCCCTCAAGCAACTGCGCAGTAATCTGATCCTCATACGCGGCAATCCGATCCATCCCCACCTCACGCAAGAACTTCACGGCCCGCGCCCACCCCACAGCCTGAGCCACCGGTTGCGAACCCGCCTCAAACCGTGCCGGCGGATCCTGGTAAATCGCCCGCTCCATCGTCACAGTCGCGATCATCGAACCACCTGTGAGCACCGGCGGCATCTGCTCCAACAAATCCGCCCGCCCCCACAACGCGCCAACACCCGTCGGTCCGCACATCTTATGAGACGAAAAACAAGCAAAATCCACGCCCAGTTGCTGCACATCAATCGGCATGTGCGCGGACGACTGCGTGGTGTCCAACACCACCAACGCACCCACTGCGCGAGCTGCCTCAACGATCTGCTTAACTGGCGAAATCGCGCCCGTCACATTCGACACGTGCGTAAATGCAACGACCTTCGTGTTCTTCGTGATCACGTCCAAAGTCGCCAAGTCAATCCGACCTTGCTCATCCAAATCCAGATAAGCAAACTCAGCACCCGTCTTACGGCACAGCTCTTGCCAGGGAATCAGGTTCGCATGATGCTCACTGCGGGTCGTCACCACGCGGTCACCCGGCCCCAACTTGAAAGGCCCATTGAGATCCTCCGCAGTCGCATTAGAGAACGCGTAGGCCACCAAGTTCAACGCTTCCGTGGCGTTCTTCGTCCACACCAACTCGTCTGGACGCGCCCCCACAAAAGCCGCAACTGTCTCGCGCGCATCCTCAAACGCCTGCGTGGACTCGTCCCCCAACAGGTGGGTCCCCCGATTCACCGCCGCATTCGTGTGCTCATAAAACTGCGTTTCCGCGTCAATCACACACTGTGGTTTCTGCGCGGTAGCAGACGAATCCAAATACGCAATCGGATCCCCAGAGCGGCCGGAGCGTGAAAGTATCGGAAACTGGTGGCGCAACGCCTCCACTTCCTGCACGTTCAACGCCCCGGATTTCTGCTCTTCCATCAATACTTACGCTTTCTGATAGCGGTCGTAACCTTCTTCTTCCAGCCGATCCGCAAGATCCGGACCGCCCTGATCCGCGATCCGACCATCCACGAACACGTGCACAAAGTCAGGTTTGATGTACTTCAAAATCCGCGTGTAGTGCGTCACCAAAATCACGCCCATGTTCGTCTTCTCATGCGCGCGGTTCACGCCCTCAGACACAACCCTGAGCGCGTCCACATCCAGGCCCGAATCCGTCTCATCCAAAATCGCCATCGACGGCTTCAACAGCTCCATCTGCAGGATCTCTAAACGCTTCTTTTCCCCACCGGAGAACCCCACGTTCACATCGCGCTGCGCGAACTGCGGATCCATCCGCAGGTTGTGCATCGCCTCGTTCACCTCTTTAACCCAAGACCGCAGCTTCGGAGCCTCCCCTTGAATCGCGGTTTTAGCGATGCGCAAGAAGTTCGAAACCGTAACCCCTGTAACCTCAACGGGGTACTGCATAGCCAGGAACATGCCCGCGTGAGCACGCTCATCCGGCGTCATCTCTAGCACATCTTCGCCATCCAACATCACCGAACCGGAATCGATAATGTACTTCGGGTGGCCCGCCAGCGCGTACGCGAGCGTGGACTTACCCGACCCGTTCGGCCCCATGATCGCGTGAATTTCCCCGGAGTTAACCGTGAGGTTCACGCCCTTCAAGATGTTCTTTGTGCCCTCCGGCGTTTCCACACTCACGTGTAGGTCTTTAATATCAAGCGTTGTCATCAGAATCCTTCTACTTGTCTTAAACGTCTACGCAAACTGTTGGCAAGGTGTCCCTGCGCTGCGCTGCAGCCTACTTTTCAAATACTAAAGAGCCGCCGCGTTGCAGTTCCTCTTCCACGGACTCCATCAGGTGATCCTGGATGGCCGGCACCCCGATCTCGTTGATTAGTTCCGCGAAGAATCCGCGCACCACCAGGCGGCGCGCCTCCATCTCCGGCACCCCGCGGCTCATCAGGTAGAACAGCTGTTCATCGTCAAACCGGCCTGTTGCCGACGCGTGTCCCGCACCTTCAATTTCACCGTTCTCAATCTCGAGGTTCGGCACGGAATCCGCTTTCGGCCCTTGCGTCAACACCAGGTTGCGGTTCAGTTCGTACGTATCCGTTCCGTCCGCATCCTCTCCGATGAGGCAATCGCCCACCCAAACGGAATGCGCGTCCTCACCCTGCAACGCGCCCTTGTAGGTGACGCGCGAGTAGCAGTCTGGTTGCGTGTGCGCAATGTAGGGGCGGTGCTCCAAGTGCTGGCCTTCGTCGACGTAGTACAGTCCGTACAGTTCGATCCGCCCACGTGGAGCCGCGAACTCCGTGTCTGTACAAATGCGCACCATGTCGCCACCGAAAGAAATGACGATGTGGCGCAGCTCCGTTTCTTTCCCCGCGCGGAGGCGGTGGTTTGACGCGTGGATCGCGGCGCGATCCCATTCCTGCAATGTCACGACCGTGAGTTTAGCGCCATCTTGCGCGTCCACTTCCACGGTTTGGTTAAGCTTGCCACTTCCAGAATGTGAAAGCACCACCACCGCTTCAGAACCGGTGTGAGCGCGCACATAGATCCGTTGGCTCTGCAGGCCGTCAGTGCCCGCAGTGGACACCATTATAGGCTCATCAATTTTCGAGTCCGCTGGGATCTCAATGAGGTTCGTCTCGCGTGCCGCAGCCCACGAAACCACTCCGGTGCGGTCCCCGGGCGCCAACACGGGCGCGACCCGGTCA
This sequence comes from Gleimia hominis, assembly GCF_002871945.2. Lineage (NCBI taxonomy): Bacteria > Bacillati > Actinomycetota > Actinomycetes > Actinomycetales > Actinomycetaceae > Gleimia > Gleimia hominis. Next base: position 942,878 of record NZ_CP126963.1, read on the forward strand.
TCGTCCATGCCCACAACCTCGAACGTCGCGTTGCCCGCTAGCGTTACGTTTACCGGGCAGTTAACCGCCGAGTAATCTTTGGGTTCGAACAGTGCGTCAATGCGACGCAGAGGGGTGAAACGCCAATCTTCAGCGTGCCGCGTTGGCACTGGGATATCCGCGGGGTCGAATGAGGTCGGCCGATCCGCCCTGGAGGAATACGTGTGTTGCGTACCATCTCCGTGACTGTGTTTACGTGCCATCGTATCGGCTATCGTCATCCGACAGATCCTTCCATTTGCAACTCGATTAGACGGTTTAACTCCAACGCGTATTCCATCGGCAACTCACGCGCGATAGGCTCCACGAAACCACGCACAATCATGGCCATCGCTTCCGTTTCTTCCAGGCCGCGGCTCATCAGGTAGAACAACTGGTCTTCACTGACTTTAGACACAGTGGCTTCGTGACCCATCTCCACGTCGTCCGTTCGCACATCCACGTACGGGTACGTGTCAGAACGCGAAATCTTATCTACTAGCAAGGCGTCACACAGCACGTTGGACTTCGAATGTGTAGCGCGTTTGTGTACTTCCACCAGACCGCGGTATGAGGATCGGCCGCCGCCGCGCGCCACCGATTTTGCGACAATCGAAGAGGAAGTGTGCGGCGCCATGTGGATCATCTTCGCGCCCGTGTCTTGGTGCTGACCTTCCCCGGCGAAACCAATTGACAGTGTTTCCCCACGCGCATGCTCACCCATCAGGTAGCACGCCGGGTACTTCATGGTCACGGAGGAACCGATGTTGCCATCGACCCATTCCATGGATCCGCCCTCTTCAACCATTGCGCGCTGCGTCACCAGGTTGAGGACGTTGTTGGACCAGTTCTGAATGGTCGTGTACCGCACGCGCGCGTCTTTCGCCACGAAAATCTCCACAATCGCGGCGTGCAACGAGTTCGTGTCATAAATCGGCGCTGTGCACCCTTCAACGTAGTGAACATACGAACCCTCATCGGCAATAATGAGGGTACGTTCGAACTGGCCCATCGCCTCCGTATTAATCCGGAAATAAGCCTGCAGCGGAATCTCCACGTGAACCCCCGGTGGGACGTAAACGAAGGAACCACCCGACCATGCCGCCGTGTTCAATGCCGCGAACTTATTGTCCCCCGCTGGAATCGATTTACCGAAGTACTTCTCGAACAGCTCCGGGTACTTCTTCAACCCCGTGTCGGTGTCGAGGAACACTACGCCCTGACGCTCCAGGTCCTCTTGGATCTGCTGGTAAACCACTTCGGACTCGTACTGTGCCGCGACGCCTGCTACCAAGCGGTTGCGTTCTGCCTCAGGAATCCCCAAGCGGTCGTACGTGTGCTTGATTTCATCTGGCAGATCGTCCCAAGACTGCGCAACCCGATCCGTTGGCCGCACGTAGTACTTGAACTTGTCGTAATCGATATCATCGATTTTCGGGCCCCATTTAGGAATCGGTTTACGTTGCCATGCTTTGAATCCCTTGAGGCGGCGCTCCAGCATCCATTCGGGCTCACCTTTGATTTTAGAAATGTGGCGGACCAGCTCTTCCGTTAAACCACGCTGCGCGTCTTTACCGTACAGATCCGTGTCATGCCATCCATATTCGTAAGCACCGATTGAATCGATGATCTCTTCATCGGCCAGTTGCTTCTCATTCTTCGCAACCGGAGATGTTGTAGACATAGATTTCCTTTCTACTCAATACCGCGATCGAGCTCAGCTGTTGTTCCACCGGGGACGTTTAGTAATCGAAGCCACGGGAATGTGGGTGGTGCACACGTGTTCGCCCCCAGTTAGGGTCGCCAACCGCTGTACGTGCACGTCGAGCAGGCGTGCGAACGCCTGTGTCTCCGCTTCACACAGCTGTGGGAACTCCTCCGCCACCGTCAATATGGGGCAGTGACCTTGACACAGTTGGACAGCAAAGTTACCCGCCCCCACGTCGCGCACACTAGCCGCGTACCCATCTTGGGTTAACGCATCTGCCAGGGCCATCGCTTGCGCCCGGGGGTCGTTACCTGCCGCTCGGATAATAGGCGCGTATTTGCGTTCAATCTCGCGGCTGCGCGCCGCAGCAAAACTTTCGATCGCACCTTCGCCGGCTGTCTGCGCCAAATACGATAGCGCCCGGTTCGCGATCTCTGAATAACTATCTGTCAGCTGGTCGTGAGCTGCTTCCGTCGCCACGTAGTGTCGCGCCGGTCGGCCTCGACCACGCGGCTTAGTGCTAACGATTTCGTGTTCTTCGATTTCCCCCGCCGCTTCCAGCGAGGTGATGTGGCGTCGCACCGCAGCAGTTGTTAATCCGAGGATACGGGCTATAACAGTGGACGTCACCGGCCCTTTCTCGACAACGAGGTCGAGGACCTGTTCGCGCGTGCCTTGCGGTTCTTCGCTTGGGGCCACGTTGTCCTCCTTCCAAATTCAGGAGCCCTCACGTGACAGGAGAGCCCGCTGCGTCAAATACGCTGCGCAACTAGCCTAGCGCTTTTACGCAACAAACTCATTACTTAAAGTGATTACCTACAACACTTAGGTAACCCTCACCAAGATGGAACCTGCTAGTACGTGCTGGACAGTGCTTTTATCTACCCAGAGGCGAACGCATCCACGGCGCGTCAGAAGGACGTAAGGGGGCCCAATCTTTATCGAGGGCAGATTTCGTGGCTAATAGCCCCATCACCGCCGACGGGTTATGTAACTGCCCGCTATGAATGGCTGCAACGGCCTCCTCCAGATTCACCCACCGGGTCTGCATCAGCGCCTCCTCATCCTCGCGTTCAAACCGTTCACCAAGGGGAACTTCGGAAACCTCGCGCGCTAAATAAATCCGCAACGCTTCCGTCGACCCGCCCGGGGAAGTAAAGAAATCCACAAGCACGTCCCAGCGTTGCGCCTTTAGGTCAGTTTCCTCTTTTAGCTCGCGTTTAGCAGCGTCCAGCGGGCGTTCGCCCGGCTTATCCAGCAGGCCAGCTGGGATCTCCCACAAAGTGGCCTGCACGGGGTGGCGATACTGATTAACCAACGCCACTTGCGGCCGGCCATCGTTCCACCTCAGTGCCACGATCGCAACCGCCCCGGTGTGCGCCACGTAGTGCCTCACCACCGTAGTGTTTTCGCTAAGTTGAACGCGGTCCTCATCCATGTCAAACACGGCTCCGCGCCACACGCGATCGTGGGCAACAACTGGGAAGCTCGTGGGTTTATCAGCAATCATCCTCATCACTTTCACTTATCCGAGTTCTCAAAATCGCCAGAACGCTCTTTGACCCGACGGTCAAGATGCAGGCGACGAGCAAACCAATCCCCACCAATGCCGCCGCTATACACGCGAGGAGGCCCTGCAGGAAACCCTGCCCCCACGTAACAATCAACCGAGTGCACGCGTAACAAAGCGCACTCAGGGGAATGAGCAACGCCGCGGCCCGCACGAGCACACCCCAGTATCCAGATAGGCACGCCGGTGAACACTGCCGGCGAATCGTAAACAATACCACTAACCCACCCAGCGTGAGCCCAACCGTGTGGGCTGCGGCAAATGCCGTGATCGCCCAGTACCCACTGCCTTCCGCGGGGGTCAGCGCCCGCGCCAAAACGAGTGTAGCTGCGGCCACCCCCAACCAGGACAACGCAGCGACTTGCCATGCCCTCCGGGGCTGCCCAACGGCCAAGAGTGCCCGCTGACCAAAGTACAAGAGTGCATACCCCCACAGTGACGGGGCCATGACGCAAAGAGCAGTGTGCATGCCGGGCACCGGCGTTAAGAGGTTGAAAAAGCGTGCTGCTACCGGTGCCATAGCGACCAGCAGGCTCACTCCCGCGAGCGCTCCGACACTCACCCGCTGTGCACTGCGCGCACACGTGCGTTCAAAGATCGACGAGCAGCCCTGCTCCCCATGCTCAGAAAGAATCGGGAACGCGGCCGTTACCAACGGGTAGATGAAAACCGCGTGCGGTAACCAGTACACGGCCTGCGTGTACTGAAAAATCGCAACCGTACCCCCCTCACCGTAGGTACGCAGCGCCCAAAGGCCCGCTACCACGCTCACCTGCTGGGCGATTAACGCGCCCACCCCAGACATTCCCAGCGCCCAGGCACGACGCGCCTCACTGCGACGCAGGTTCAAGGTAGGCCGCAAACGCACCCCTAGACGCGACACGGGAACCAGCAGCGGCAGGGACAAACTAGCCGCCCCCAAGGTGGTGCCCCAACCGAGCACCAGCACCCCCGCATGCGGGTCAGGAACCGCGGCGTAAACCACGAACGTGCCGATAGTAACCAAAGAAGAGAACAGTGGCATCAGAGCCGGCCAGATGAACCGCTTGTGCGCCTGCAGCGTTCCCGTTAACACTACGGACACGCCGTACAGGGGGATTTGCCACGCAAAAATGCGCAAGAACGTGGTTAGCAGCGCGTGCTGATCTGCGATTACAGTATCCGCTGGCACGGGAATCAGCTGCGCAATCAGGGGGGCGCCTGCGCACACACCCACCGCAAGGATGCTCAACGTTAAACTAACCCACGTCAGCAGAGCCGAGGCAATGCGTGACGTATCATCTTTAAGCCCGCGCTTAACCAGCCCGGCTAGTAGCGGAACAGTAATTCCCGACAGCGCGCCGCCGATAACGATTTCAAAAATAATGTTCGGCACCTGGTTCGCACTGGCGTAGGCTCCCGCAAGGCTACCGGAGCCAACGAACGCGCTTTGCGCCATCCACCGCAAGAACCCAAACGCGCGGGAAGCGAGCGTGGCTAGCGCCAGCATCCCAACGGTCCCTAACCCCACCTTGGTTAGTGCAGCGTTGAACAGGCGCGTTGCCCGCCGCGGAACCGAGCTGGACTCGTTACTCATAGGCCGCTGTTATCCGCCTGCGCTAGCCCCCACTGATCTACGGCACGTAACCACGGGGTTTGGTTTATGACCTGGGTGAAGGACACGCGTTCGGACAGTAACACTAGGCCCGCGATTGTGGCAGCCAGTACCGCTCGCCCGGCGCGCGAGCGGATCTTGCATAGTCCCGATCCCAAGTAGAACCCAAGTGCGTTCGCGCCCGTGTCGCCCATCATAGTGTGTGCCCGCGCGTCGCTGCGCGCAGTGGCCAACACAACTGCGGCGGTGGTTGCTGCTACCGCCGGGGCGGGCCGGGCGACGATTGCTGTCTGAAGGGCCGCAACCTTGAGGGCTCGGGTGGGGCGCAAATCAAACAGGTTCAACAGGTTCGCGTTGCCGGCCATGATCACTGTGTCTAAGCCCGCGTCGATCCACCAACCGGCTGCGCGTGAGCGCGTGTTGCGCTCAAGGGCTAGTGCTGCGGCGGAGGCGGTGATAGCAACAGCCTTGATTGCACCCGAAGAAACGTGCCCGGATTTCAATGCGGCTAAATGCCCGCGCAATCCCTTCGCCTGTTTCTCACCATCTGCGCGACCCTGATCTACGTCGTCCCACACTCCCGCAGCGGTTACCGCCGCAGTAGCGGCGCTAAGCGCGGGGTCGTGCACCAATGCGGCCCCCACGGTAGCACTCGCGATTGCCACGCCCTCAGATAAAGAAACAGTCTGGCCCCAGTGATTGACCCGCGCTAAACGCGGCTGGTGGCGCAGTTTCCAGTTCAGACCCCCCGCAACAGCACCCGCCACTGCAGACGCTGCTACCGCCAACCACCACTTATTTTTACCCATTAACTTCGATCGCCTAACACTTCCGATTCAACTACGGCAAAGGTGGCATAGCCGAGTTCACATCGTTCCCCTGGCCGAAAGCCCGCGCCTGCGCACCCGCGGACACGAGCGCGAGAACGGCTGACGCATTCCCCATGGCACTGCCCACACCATCGACCGTAGTCACCACGGCCCCCTCATCGCGCAGCACCGAAACCAAACCATCCTTAGTGGCGGACTGGCCCAGCACCACCCCGGACTTCGGGGCCTTCGCAATCGCGGTCCCAAGCTGCGTGAGCATCGACGTGTCCGGTTCCGCATTGGGACCCGTAGGAGTCGGGGTTGGTTCTTCCCCCGCTTCAGGCCGCACCGGCCCCACCAGTAAGATTGCCTCCGACTTCGTCGTATCCTGATCGAACTGCACCAGGGCATTATCTTTATCCGTAAGCATTTCGCGGATCAGCTTCGAATCCTCAGAATCATCCGTGAGCACCTGCGTCAACGCCTGCCCAAAGATCTGCGCACTACCTGCGTCTTTCAGGTCATCCCCACTGAGGTGCTCCGCGATCGGCGACGACAAGGATGCCCGGAACTGCGTCATCCCACCGGCTGTCCAATTGTCAGTCAAAGCCGCGGTCTGGTTCACTTTACCGCCCGCCACCTCAACGTAAGAACGGACCGCATCCACGTCCTCAGAACGGGTCTGCGGTAAAGAAACCACCGCCACGTTCACGCCCTTGAGTTTATTCGGCAGCAGTTGGCGCGCGGCCTCATCAATCCAATCATTGCGATTCGCAATATCCGCGTGCGCCTGTTCAATCTGAGCCGTCGTTTTCGTCTGGGTCTCACGCAAAGACTCCACCTGTCCCGTCAGCCCCGACGCAATCGGGGTTTGCAGTGGGCCCGCGCCCAACACCACTCCCAAGGCCAACGCTAGAAACACGGAGATAAGTGAAACCAAATGGTACCGAAAATCAACCATAAACTACTTCCAATCAAGTGGTCGGCACGTTTGGTGCCATCCCCAACCAGCCACGCAAGATATTTACCAGGTCTAGTATATGAACCCACACTATCGACATGAATGCTTGCCCCGCAGGGGTCATGATCAACGCCAGTGCGATCGCTAACAAACCCGCTGCTGCCAGCATGAAAAGCTGCCACGACGAAATCCGCGTTCGATACAGCCGGGAAACCCCTTTCGCATCCACCAGCTTCGAACCAACCACCAGGCGGGTGAAGAACGTGGATGCCATGCCGGCACGTCCTTTATCTAAGAATTCCGTGAGGGTAGTGTGCGTACCTAACGTGACGATCAGGCTCGCTCCCTTCTCATCCCCCAGGAGCATCGCCGCGTCCTCAGAAGTGCCAGTAGCGGGGAAAATAACGTGTGACAACCCGAGCCTTTGCACCCTCTCCAAACCGGGCGCTGTCCCATCACGGTAGGCATGCACCACGATTTCCGCGCCACACGCCAACCCTTTATCCGACACCGAATCCATGTCCCCAAGGATCATGTCGGGTTTAAAACCGGCTTCCAAAATCGCATCCGCTCCCCCATCGACCCCAACCAGGACGGGGTGGAAATCGCGAATATAAGTCTTGAGCGTGCCCAGGTCTTCCTTATAGTGGTAGCCACGCACCACGACCAGCATGTGACGGCCTTTGAACTCCGTTTTCACATCCGGAATCCCCACGCCATTCAACAGCAGGTCGCGTTCGCGCGCGAGGTATTCCATCGTGTTGGCAGCAAATGCTTCAATCTGGGTGGACATGCCGTCGCGCGCTTCTTGCATCGCAGTCTCATTGAGTTCACTGGTTTGGCGTGTCCCCTGAGCAATCAGTTCGTCTCCGACGTAGACCTCGTTGTCTTCAATCCGAACCGTTTGCCCTTCCTTGAGGGTCATGATGTCGGGCCCGAGGTCGTCTATCAAAGCGATACCTGCGTCCAACAAAATCCCTGGCCCCAAGTTCGGGTAGCGGCCCGTGGAGGATTTCGCAGCGTTCAAAACGGCAGCTGGTTTTCTGACCACTAAAGATTCGGCGGCCACGCGATCTAGGTCCGCGTGGTCAATAACCGCGACCTCACCTTGCTCTATCCTTCGGGCTAGACGCTTAGTGCGTTCATCGACCCGCACCCGCATGCTCGCCGGAGCTTCCCCCGAAGATCTTCCAAAGAAACGTTTCATCATTAAGATTGTGCCACTTTTGCTGCGTCTATGAGTTCAGCCGCGTGCGCGCGCGCCGTTTTTGACCCGCGCGCGCCCGAAAGCAAGCGCGCCACCTCATCGATCCGCTCCTGCCCATGCAGTGCCCGCACGCGCGTAGTGGCTCCCTCTTTTTCCACCACCAAATGCTGGGTGGCACAGGCTGCGACCTGCGCTAAGTGCGTCACCACCACCACTTGCCGATGCCGCGCCAAGCGAGCTAAGCGGCTCCCCACTTCCCGGGCTGCGACCCCGCCCACTCCGGAATCAATCTCATCGAACACGTAAGTGACGTTACTCGCACCATGCTGTGCCTCTGCCATAACCACTTCAATAGCGAGCATTATCCGCGACAGTTCCCCGCCCGACACGCCCTCCCCCAGTTCCACTGGGTTCGCTTGGGCGTGGGGCCGAAGCAGCATCCGCACGTCCTCAAGGCCGTCCGGGCCGGGTTTGTCCCGCTTCGGTAAATCTACTTCCAAATGCGCCCCACGCATTGACAGGCCGGCCAGCTCAGTATCCACGAGTTTAGAGAACGTCTTCGCAGCTCGCGCGCGCGACACACTGAGTTTCTTTCCGACCTCAAGAACTTTTTGCTGTGCCTGCACAAGGGCCGCGGTAAGTGCTTCAACATGCTCATCGCTGGTGTTCAACTGGTGTAACCGCTCCCGTGCCCACTGCGCCCATTCCAACAAACCAGTCACGTCCACTGCCCGCCCACGCAGCAAAGAGTTGATAGTGCGGCGGCGGTTCTGCAGTTCATCCAAGCGCGCTGGATCCGCATCCAGGTCTGACAGGGCAGATAAAACGTCCGCAGTCAGGTCAGACACCTGGGCACTTGCCGATTCCAACCGCGCACCCAGCTTGGCTAGCTGCGGATCGTACTGCTGCACTTTAGCGAGCATCCCCGCAGCGCGGCCTAACGCATCCGCCGCTGGCACGTCTCCGGATTGCAGAAACTGCGCAGCCCCAGCGATACCCTGACGAATCTGCTCCGCGTTCACCATGCGCTCAGTCTCTACCCGCAGGCGTTCATCCTCACCCGGTTTTAAATCCAACGCGTCAATCTGCTCCACCACGCCAGAAAGAGCCGCCACCTCACTTTGCGCATTCGCTAAATCCGCTTCAAACGCATCTTTCGCTTGTTTCGCAGCCACCGCTTGCGCCCACGCCTCATGGAACGTACTAAGCAAATCCGCGTGTTTTTCACCCGCAAACTCGTCCAAAAGGGCCCGTTGCCTACTCTTGGACCGCAAGGTCAACTGTTCAGACTGCCCGTGAATCACCGCGACCTTAGGCGCCAAGTCTGTGAGCACGGAAAGGGACACGGGCCGGCGATTCAAATACGCGCGCGAACGTGAAGACATCAATTTGCGCGTAATCACCACTTCGTCATCGTCCAGCTCCAGACTGTTCGCCGCTTCCGTGTCAATCACGAATACGCCGTCAACTAACGCTTGCTCTTGTCCCGAGCGGATCTTCCCCGGCGCAGCCCGCTGCCCTAACAGCAGCTGCAGGGAGGTTAACACCATGGTTTTACCCGCCCCGGTTTCCCCGGTCAAAGCCGTTAAACCGCGTTTTAGATCCAGGTCCGCTTCTTTTATGACCCCCAGGTTCTCAATGTGGATAGTCTCTATCACAGTGCGTCCCCCGGGTTTTCTCGCCACCCTCTGACGGGAAGGTCAAACTTAGTCACCAAACGCGTTGAAAAAGGAATGTCCGTTAGCCGCGCCAGTTTTAGGGGTTGTTTAGAGGGCCGACACAGAATGCGGGTACCCGAAGGCGCGGTAATTTTGCGGATCCCATCGCACCACACTTCCAGGTCTGCCCACTGGTCCTCCATGACGCTTACTTCCAGTTCCGATTTTGGACCTACCACGAGGGGCCGGGTAAATAACCCGTGGGCTGCGAGCGGCACCATCAGCACTGCTTCCGTGTCGGGCCACAGCACTGGGCCACCGGCGGAGAAACTATATGCGGTTGACCCGGTTGGGGTGGAGAGGATTATGCCGTCCGCCCCGTATGTGGATACGCCCTGCCCGTCGACTCCCACCCCGAGGTGCGCTGGGTGCGCCAGGTCCGTTCGCATCACCGCGGCCTCGTTAATCGCCCAGTCGTGCTGCACGCTCCCATCCGGGAGGAGCACGTCAATTTCTAGGGTCATGCGTTTTTCTACCGTGTACTGGCGGGCAATAACTTTTTGCGTTACCGATTGGAGTGAGTGCACGTCCGCTTCTGCGATAAATCCCATGTGCCCCATGTTCACCCCCAGGAGGGGAATGTCGCGTTCGCGCGCTTTGGGGGCGGACCACAAGATAGTGCCGTCACCGCCGAAGACGAGGAGTAGTTCAACAGGTTCCTTACTGTCTGCGTCTACCACTTCGATACCTGCTGAACGCAAGCCGTCTAGAACAGAATCCGCGGCGTTTTGAGCCGTGTCGCGATTAACGTTAATAACCGACATTATGCGCCGATGCGCCATTAGGCCCCTTTCTTCCTGTTCACACGTCTATTAATGAGTGTATGCGAATCCTTCCCACACCTGCCCGCTGGTGGACGTCCCGGATGCCGATGCGCGGTCAGCTAGTTCCCGCTGGCCCAGTTTCGATTGCCTGCCACACGGATTTAGATGGGTCTTCGATTGGGTTCTTGTGTTCGCGTTTGAGGGCAATGAAGTACTCTACGTTCCCAGCTGGCCCCGGAAGAGGGCTCGCAGCCACAGCATACAGTTCTAGCCCTGCTTGCGCTGCACTGTGGATAACGCCCATCACTGCCCGGTGGTGTAAGTTCACGTCGCGCACGACTCCGCCGGCACCAACATGGCCTTTACCGACTTCAAACTGGGGTTTTACCATCAATAAGAAGTCGGCGTTCGCCTCTGCGCATCGGACCAGAGCCGGGAGCACGAGGGTCAACGAGATGAACGACAGGTCTGACACCACCACGCTGGGCAGTGGTGCCACGGCCTCCGGTTCTAGGTAGCGGATATTGGTCCGGTCTAGTACCTGCACGCGCGGATCCGATTGGAGCCGCCAGATCAGCTGCCCGTACCCAACGTCTACCGCCACCACCGAGCGGGCACCGCGGCGCAGGAGAACATCGGTAAATCCCCCGGTTGACGCGCCCGCATCTAGACAACGTTGACCGCGGATTTGCGGGCCCTTGGAACCAAGCAGATCCAAGGCACCCGCTAGCTTATACGCCCCTCGCGAGGCGTAGTCGTCCCGCGCTCGTTCATCCACCACAATCGCTTGTGCCGGATCTACTTGGCGGGCGGGTTTGCACACCACCATCCCGTCGAGACGCACGTGACCGGCATGGATTAAATCTGCGGCAATGGTGCGCGAAGGCGCTAGTTTGCGCCGCACCAGCTCCGTATCTAAACGCCTGCGCGCAGCCATCAGCTCTCAACCTGATCTAGCTCAGCGCGTAACCGGGCTTCCGCTTCGCGCAGCACCCGCAACTGTTCCCCCAGGTCGAGGTCGTGCAGGTGCTCCCAGTCGGGTTCAGTTTCCGTCCCCATCTACCTCGTCTTCTTCCAGGTGCCAGGTGTTTTCCATCAGTTCCTTGAGGTCTTCTTCCCCCGGTAGGAAAGCCGGCACTGATTCCACATCAACCTGATCGAGCTGCGCGTCACTGGGCGCGTCCGGGTCACCCGGTTGCACCCCCAGGTCTTCGCGTTCCACCTCGTCGGCTGTTGAAGGGGATTCTACCGGCTCGCTCTTACCCTCCGGTTGAGCCTCCCCCTCAGCGGTTGAACCGGTTGCGGGTTGCGCACCAGTGTGCGGCTCTGAACCACCCTCAGCTTGCGAATTCTCCTCGGGGTTGGAAACGCCCTCAGGCTGGGAAGGAGGATTCACAATCCCGGTCGGATCGTCGTTATCTACCACCTGGATTATGGGGCACTCAACTTTGGAACCGGTTTCGGAATACTCCCACGCGGCTGCGATAAGCGCGCGGTACGAATCTAATGTCACCTGGACGTTATCGGAATCTAAAACCACACCATCCAAAGTCAGCTGGTTACCAATCACCTGCGCCACTTGGCTAACCCCGCACGTCCACGTGCCATCCTTGTGGTGCTGCGGACGTGGGTGAGCCTCGTTCAGACCCCGCATATCGGTATGCACCAGCTGCGGACGCAAACCGCGCTCCGCTAAAATAACTGCCTTCGCGTCATGCACCCCGGTTAGCACGTGCAGACACGGCACCGACGCCTGCAGCGCACCAGCCACATCGGTTTCTAACCGATCCCCAACAGCCACTGGATGCTCCGCCCCAACCAGAGCGGTCGCCCGGTGGTAAATCCCCGGCAGCGGTTTACCACCCGCTGTCGGTTTAACGTTCGTCGCATACCGCACCGCACGCACCAACGCCCCGTTACCGAGCGCGAATCCGCGCTCCACAGGTAGGGACGCATCCAGGTTAGACGCGTAGTACTTAGCACCCGCGTTAATCGCAAACGCGCCTTCAGACAGCGTCTGCCAATCTACCGAACGGTCAAACCCCTGCACTACCGCATCCGGATGGTCATCAGCACTTGCAACTACCTCAAACCCAGCTTCCTGCACGGCCTCACGCAGTCCCTGTCCACCAATCACATAAACGCGTGCACCAGCGGGAAGTTCCTCAGACATAATATGGGCAATATCCATCGCCGCAGTCATCACGTGCTTTGTATCAGCCGGTAGGTCAAATGAAGTTAGCTGCTCCACAATGGCCTGAGGGCTGCGCGCCGCATTATTGGTGACAAACACCTGCTGCATACCGGACTCAACGGCTTTCGCCACCTCTTGAGCAGCGTACGGAACCGGGTTCTTCCCCATGTAGCACACGCCATCGAGGTCCAGCAGAACCGCATCGTACCTGTCCGTTAGTGGCTCCGCACTTCCCTTCAGATCCGACCGCTTCGCATCCACATCCGCAGTGGCGAGTAGTTGCGCGTCAATAATGTCGTTATCCTCAGGTTCAGCTGGGATCTGCGCTTCCACCTGCTCTGCTTCCAATGTGCGACCAAGATCGTTCAGGTACTCAGCCTGCGCACTCATCAGCCGCCGCCGCATGTCGTCGTCACTGTCTGGACCGAGTTTCGCCAGCGCATCCCCAACCAGCACTAGCGCTGTTTCCAACTCGCCTAAGTCCTTGCGAGCCCCGGCTGCGACCAGCACCAGCTCGACCTGTTCAGCGAGTTCCACGTGTGTCAAATCCGTGTCTTCAATGAGTTCTAGTGCTTTTTGAGGCCGGCCCTGCCCGCGTTCACAATCGGCCTCTACAGCGCGCAATGAGTAGTCACCGCGCATCCGCCGCAATGCCCGCACTTCCCGCAGCGCTTCCGCATACCGGCCCGAAGCGTACGCAGTCAACGCTGCTGCCTCACGCACAACATCCACCCGGCCTGCGCGTTTCACCGCTGCCTGCGCATACGAATACGCAAGCTCCGGTTCTAAGTCAATCAGCTGGCCCGACATGACGAGCAGTTTCGCAACCACTTCCTGGTTACGTTCCCCCAGGGTGCGCAGCGCTGCGAACGCCTGCGAATCCAACTCTGATGCTTCCACGCCCGCGGGAATTTCTAAACCGTCAATCTGGTTATTTTGCTCGTCGAACTCACGGTCGAACTGGTCGTTGACGTTGTATTCCTCTTGGCGGTGTCCGCGGTTGTTTCCCCGATCAAACTGGCGCCGCCCCCGGTAATCATCCCTGCGGTCTGCGCGCCGTCCACGAGAGAAACCGCCGCGCTCTCGATTACCCGAACCGCGTCTGTCAAAGCCACCTTTGCTATCCCAGCGGCGCTTCGAACCGGACCGATCAAACCGGCGTTCACCCGAACCAGTATCGCGCTGACCGCCCTGCCGCCGAGTAAAACGCCGTTCAGAGAAGCGCTGCTGCCCCCCGTCCTCACGGTCGAACCGGCGTTGTCCATCGCGGTTTCTGCGCTGGTAGTTATCGCGCTGGCCACGGCGCCCAAACTGACGCTGCTCCCCACGGTCGGCGCCACTGCGTCGATCGTTCGAATCCGCCTGGCCATCCCGGTCGAATCGGTTGCCGTCAAAAGAACTGCGATCCGCTTGGAAACCTCGTTTACCGCGGTCACCTCGGTTACCGAAGCCACGTTTCCCGCGTTCGCCAAAGCCTTTCTTCTGCTGGTGGTCGGACCCCTCGTCTCGCCACTTCCTACTGAAACCCGATTCATTACTCATGGATTCACGCCTTCACTTGATTCATTTAAGCGAGGAGCCACTGGCTCGTGTCGCTGCAGACCCTACCTCAGGTATCTACGTCAAATATTGTACCGACCAAAACTACCACTGACCCGCCTAGTTGGGTGATACTACGCTCACTACCACACCTTAATTAAACACGGGTTTTTCTGTAATAATAGGAGGCAATGGTTACCAAAAGTAGAGCACGTTCCAAACCGCGTGTATTTCCACGCGTCCTAATACTGCTCCTAGCCGGCGCCAGCCTCCTGGCGGGCCTAAACTTTGCGGCCGTCCGCCTGGGGGCATGGGCGCCCGTTGACAGCACCGAACTTGCACTGCGCCACGGAATCATTATGGTATTCGGATTCCTTGGAACCGCAATCGGATTGGAACGCGCGGTAAGTGCCCAAAAACTGTGGGGGTACGCAGCCCCCATGCTCAGTGGTGCCGGTGCGCTGCTGGCCGCATTTGGCGCGCCCCGGCTCGTATGCGGTACGAGCATGAGTTTAGGAATGCTCACCCTGTGCGGTCTCTACGGACTCTTTTTACACCGGCAGTGGGCGGGCGCTACCACTATCGAACTTGCAGGTGCGGTCAGCGCACTAGGGGCGATAGTTCTGTGGACCAGCGGCTGGGAAGTACCCGCTATCGTTGGCTTCGTCCTCATGTTCCCCGTGCTGACTATTATTGGTGAGCGCCTTGAACTGGCCCGGATTGAGTTCACCCGCCCCGGCCGCGAGCACCTGGTTCTTGGCCTCGTCGCACTCATCGTCGCGACGTTACCATTTACACTTTTCACCCCCGCAGTTGCTTTTACTGTGCTCGGGTTTTTATTGGCGGCACTCACGCTTGCGATGTTTACCTTCGACGTTGCGCGTAAAACCTTGCGTGCAACTGGGCTGGCACAGTTCATGGCCGCCGCCATGCTCACCGGTTACGGTTGGTTGCTCACGGGCGCTCTGATATGGACTCTGGGTGGAAACGTGCAAGCCGGGTTCCTTTATGAAACGCTTATCCACTCCATTACTCTAGGGTTTACCCTGTCCATGATTTTTGCGCACGCTCCCATCATTATTCCCGCGATTGCGCACCGCTCAATCCCGCTGCACCCAGTTCTATGGGTGGCACTGGCCCTGTTGCACCTTGGTTTAATAATCCGGTTTGTTTTTGGTGCTGCCCGCCAGATTGCGTTTCTTTGGCAATGGGGCGGGGCGCTCAACATCATGACGACACTGCTGTTTGTCCTCTCCGTTCTGTCTCTAGCCGGGGTGCGTCCCTGGTGGATCCGGCACAAGAAACGCGCGGCGCAACCGCAACGCATACCAGCGCCCACCGCCTCAGGCAATGATTCTAGTTCGAAAGACACCAACGATAATGCGGCACACTAAAGCACACGTGGTTTCGCGGCACATACTGAGCGCATGGGTGGTTTTCGCGCTCATCATCCTGGTCGTGAACGTTACGGATAATGCCCACTGGCTGGGGCAGCCGTGGTGGATCAGTGTGCACACGGTTACCCTCGGTTTGATTGGCACTTCGATTCTCACTTGGTCGTGGCATTTCGCGGCCGCGTTGTTGCGGTTTGGGGATCGCGGTGACGCGGGGCAAACCACCCGGCTTATTTGCTTCACGGTGGGTGCAGTGGTGCTGATGGGCGCCATGCTCACCCACGCATTCGGGTTCGCACTATTAGGTGGTGTTGTGATCCTCGGTGCAGTTTGCTGGCACGCCGCGGCACTAGCAGTTGCATTTCTTAAAGCACCATTTCGGTCGAAGTTCGCGGTCTTAGCCGCTTATTACATTTTCGCGTGTTTCTTTCTTATAGTTGGGATTAGCCTAGCTTTCTTCGCGGTTTGGGACATGCTTGGCAGCCCACCACCACGCGTTTCAGCTTGGCGGGAGGCAGCCACCAGTGCCCACGCGCTCGTTAACGTAACGGGCTTCATTGGGCTCACTTTGCTGGGAACGCTCGTCACTTTGGGCCCCACCATTTTCCGCACCCGCATGGACCCAAGTGCGGCACAATCAGCTAAACTCGCGCTTCCCCTGTTGGCCGGGTCCGTTTTTACTATCGGCGTGGCCGCTTTATTTCAATCTCCTGAGGCCCTATGCCTCGCCGTTGGACTTTACTCGCTGTGCGCACTGCTTGTGCTGGTTCCAGTCTTTAAGGTTGGGTGGGGTAAACGCCCCGGTGATTTCGCTGCCCTGAGTTTAGTTTGCGGCCTCGCCTGGGTTTTAGCCGGGTTCGTGGCGATCGCCGTTGGCACTGTTTTTGCTTTGCGCGCCGGAGGTTTGCGTCCCCTCATGCAAACTCCGCTCACGATCGTACTGATGGGGGTCGTGCAGATCGTGCTTGCCGCGATGAGCTACCTTTTTCCAGTTTTGATTGGAGGAGGGCCCCGGTGCGTTAAAACCGCATTGCGGTACATAAACTCGTACCGTGAGGTCCGGCTCCTCATCCTCAACGCGAGTGGCGTCGCAGCCCTCCTGCTGCCCGCGGGTGGTTCCGCACTGGGGTGGGCACTGGCGGGCCTCGCGCTGTTGTGGTCGTTTGTAGTACTTATCCACGCTTCTGTTCGCCAGGCACTTCTTCGGAGGAACCATGCAGCCGCTTAATCTCTCCCCTGCAGACAAGAAACCCACGAGCCCGGGGACTAACTGGCCCCTACTGGTGGCGGCTGCCGCGGTATTTGCGGTGCTGTTCACCTCACTAGCAATCGTGGACCCACCGTCTTCGCCGGGCGAAACCCGGAATCAGCCTATCGCTAGCCATGCGGCGAGTGGGGAAACCCAAACCGTGGATATCGTAATTAAAGGAATGCAGTTTGTTCCAAACAAGATCGAAGTTCAAGCTGGAGCTTCGATGACCATCCACCTCAAGAACGAGGACACGATGATTCACGATCTGGAGCTTGATACCGGACCAAAAACAGGATTTATCCAACCCGGCGAATCCGTGACTCTTGAAGCTGGTGTGGTTTCTGAAGCTACTCAAGGGTGGTGTACGCTGCCCGGCCACCGGCAAATGGGAATGACGCTGGACATTTCAACTACGGAGGCGACCGCAGGTGAGGATTCTGGGGCTTCTAACGACAGCGACGCTAAATCCGATGACACTAGTGCCCGCGGTGACAACGCGGACCATGGCGGTCACGGCAGTAGTGGTGCCCAGGGCGCAGCAGCTGAGGCACGGACTCTTCCCATGGGGGACTTCACGAACCAGCCTGCAGCGCAGACTGTGGATGCGACGGCGCCGCGCTTAAAACCCGGAAACGTGCACCGCGTTAAGCTGGAGGCAAGGGAAGGTCAGTTCGACATGGGCGCTGGCCTTAACCGCACGATCTGGTCTTTTAACGGCAAACCCGTTGCCCCCACGCTGCGTGGGAAGGTTGGGGATACTTTCGAAGTCACGCTGGTGAATAAGGGAACTATGAATCATTCAGTGGATTTCCACGCGTCGTTCCTAGCTCCGGATAAGCCTATGCGACAGATAGCCCCGGGCGAATCCCTAACGTATACGTTCAAAGCTGAGCGGGCTGGAATGTGGCTTTATCATTGTGGGGCGATGCCCATGTCTATGCACATGTCAGCGGGAATGCATGGGGCTGTTATCGTAGACCCGCCTGATCTGCCGCCCGTTGACCGGGAGTTCACGCTGGTGCAGTCCGAGGTGTACCTCAATGACAAGAACGAACCGGATGCGCAGAAGGCAATGGCGGGAACAGCTGACTATGTGGTTTTTAATGGGATTCCCTACCAGTACAACGTGAAGCCGCTGGAAGTTAAGACTGGTCAGCGCGTGCGTTTCTGGGTGATGGCGGCCGGCCCAAACTACGGAACGAGTTTCCACGTCATCGGCGGCCAGTTCGACACCGTGTTCAAAGAAGGTACGTACATGGTGCAAAACGGTTCGTCCCCTCAGTGGGCGGGGGCGCAGACTCTGGGTTTGCATGCTTCGGAGGGTGGTTTTGTGGAAATGGTGTTTCCTGAGGCGGGGACATACAAGTTCGTTGACCATCAGATGATGAATGCTGAGAAGGGCGCTCTTGGCCTTGTGCACGTGACGGATTAGAACTTTCAGAGGCCTTATTTGCGCTCCGATATACTGGTGGGCTGCAGTCCATTGGATTGGTACTGCAGCCCACCTTCTGTGTAGTTTCGCTGCCTGTGTCCGCTAGCGTTTTCTGACCGGGGTGCGGCGTTTATGCGCTAGCTTGGTTGCGCGTAACTACTTTTGTTGTGCCGTTTGTTAGCGGCGGCGCATTGCGTAAACTAGTCCAGCGCCCAGTACGAGCAGCGCGGCAGCTCCGATTACAACACCGGTTACTTGTGCACCTGTGCGAACCAGTTTCCCGCTTACGTTGTGCTTGCCGTTCGCAACGTGGCCCGGTTTTGTACCAGCGTTGTTGTTCGCTGGCGGTGTGGTTTGGTTACCTTGGTTGCCGCCTTGCTGGTTGCCCCCTTCTGATGGGTTAGTGCCAGGTGTGGTAGCTTTCTTTGGGCAGTTAACAGTTACAGCAAGACCGTTGTCTGCTTTCACTACTTCCCCAAAGTCGGTGGACACTCGCACCGGTAGCGCCACGTTTTTACCCGCGTTCGCGTCGCAGTCCGCTTGTGCTTTCACTTTGACGCTGGCTTGCCCTGCACCATCGGTAGTGATGATTGCTTTCTCGTTTTCTGCGTTCGCATCCGTGAGATCGTTGTTTACGTTTGCTTTCGCTTCCGTGTCACCAACCTTCACGCTCACTTGCTTGGTGATTGATGGTCCTTCAGAGAATGAGAGTCCGCGTAGAGCAATCGAGATTTCTTTACCGTTTTCCACTGGGTCTTTCGGTAGTGTTACACCTACCGAGCCTTTGATTTCGCGTGGTTTAATGGTGTCTTTGCTCTTCAGGTAGTCGTTGAACAGGTCGCGGTCAACCCCGTCGGACACGATCGGGTCCCCCTGTTTGGTGATTGCTGGGAACGAGTCCCCACCTTCGAGGATGAACACGGATGAGCCGATTGTGTATTTCTTGTCTGCTTGCACGGGCTTACCATCGATCAGCACGGAGGTGATTCGTTTGCCGAACTCCGCAGCTGGGTCGTACGTGTAGGACACGTTTGAGGACAAACCTAGTTTCAGCATTGGACGCGAGTTTTGGCTGCTCAAATTGGTCTTCCACTGCTGTTCTAGGAGCTCTTTGAAGTCCGCACCGGTGATGGAGGTGTACCCCACGTAGTTCGAGAATGGTTGTACCGCGAAGGTTTGCTGGTAGGTGACTTCACCTTTCTCGTTGGGGATCAGGTCTTCGCGCAAACCACCGGCGTTGATGATGCCGATGTCAACGCCTTTACCTTCTTTGGTTTTGACGCGTTCTTTAAATGAGTCGGCAACCAGGTCGCCAAGGGAGGATTCAATCCCTCGGTTTGAACCCGGTGAGGTTCGCCCGCCCGCTTCTGTGAACACGCCGCGTTTGAATGGGCCGTTCACGTTCGAAGAAATGATTTCGTTTCCTTTAGCTTCGGAAGCTTCTTTGGCTTTGTCAATCTTTTCTTGGATCTGTGTCTTCTGCCCGCATTCGGCTACTTTTTCTGCGGGGATGAGGTCTGCGTTTGATTCGACAACTTTGTTGGTTTTCGTGTTGTATTTAATTTCTATGAGGCCGAGGTTGTCTGTGTAGCTCCCTGAGGCCACTGCGGAGAGCTTGTTGCCCTCAGATCCGGAGACCATGTCGAAGTCATATGGCACGTGCGTGTCGCCACCCATGAGGGCATCTACGTATTTACCCATCTTCGGGTAGTTGTTTTTAACGTCGTCGTCAAGCATGGCTACGACCACGTTTGCTTTGCCAGATTCTTTGAGGTCTTTGGCGAGGGTGTTGATCCGTTCGATAGGATCGTTGAACTCCATGCCTTCTGTTGTTTTGGGTGACAGTTTGTAGGGTACGTCTTGTGCGATTGCGCCGATGAACGCTACTTTCGCGCCAGCTGGCATTTCTTTAATGACGTAGTCCCCCAGGTAGGGTTTCATTGTTCCGTCCGCTGCTTTGTATTCCCCGAGGCCTTCGACGTTGGCTCCGAGGTAGGGGAATTGCAGCTGTACGAACTCGGGGTCTGAGCCATCTACCCTAGCTTTGAATACATCCTGCCCCATGTCTAGTTCGTGGTTCCCAATGGTTGACGCTTCGGGATGTAGTTCGTTTAGCGCTTCGATAGTGGGGTTGTCTTTGAGCGCTGCGGAGAGGTAAGGGGACGCGCCAATATTATCGCCGAGCAAGGTAAACGAGCTGTTCTCGTTGTCAGCCATGGCTGCATCTAGGTAGCATCCCATGGATGCGATACCTGCTTCTGTAACCTTACCGTCTTTTTTGACTTGGTCTATGTGACCGTGAACATCTGTGAGTTTGTAAAGGTCCAGCTCTACGACATCAGCGCCGCCGTCGCTGGTTGTATCGTCAGCAAGCGCGGCTTGCGGGAAGGACAGCAGTGCGAGAGCGGAAACTCCCAGTGCTGCGGCGGTTCGTCTGAACGTATTCATGCGTTCTCCTAAGCTCCTCAGCTTCAGTTACCAGATTGTGGCCAATTAGTCACGACCTTAGTGTTACACGTCGCCACTTTTTTCGCTAGCACCTATCTTAATTCTAGGTAACCGATAACTTAACAGCATAGATTTCATCTGCGGCGACGGCTCATCTGAGAGAGTACTTCGTGAGTCTCACAAAGTGGCAGTTGTTTGTGGTGTGTGGTGGGGGGGGAGTGTTCACGCTGGTGTTTCCGCGTGGGTGTTTTGGGTGGGGTAACTAGCCCGCCCCGCCCCCGCTTTTTGTTTTTGTCTTGCTTGGATGGGTGCTGGGCCTGCCCTCTTGTTGTGTGCTTCGTTGCTTCACCACGGGGGGGGTTGGCTTGTTACGCGTGGCCCGACACTAAACGGCGAAGCCAATGTAACCAGCACGAGCCTGCAACCCGTCCATCCACCCGACACGCTATAGGGGGGGGTACGTGGGAACCAATTAACACACCCAGTCTTCACCGTAGAAGTACTCACCATGTAAGTTTTCACCACAGGCCCTGGCCAGCATGCGTGTGTGGGTGTGTGCGTGTTGGGTGTGTGGGTGTGTTTTGGGGGGGCCAACACACGTTAGTGTGTTGGCCCCCCTTTTTTATTGTTTTTGTGTGTGGCGGTGTCTTACTCTCCCACAACCCCCCGGTTGCAGTACCATCAGCGTGCTAGGGCTTAGCTTCCAGGTTCGGAATGGTTACTGGGCGTTTCCCCTAGGCTATGACCACCACACAAAACTATGCGTGTCAACCCCCCCCATGTGTTTTGGTTGGTTGGTGGGTTGGTGGTGAACCGTATAGTGGTATGCGTGCAAAACCTTAATGTTTGCTCATTCTCTTTATTGTGCTCCCCTCCTTTTAACACGTGGCACCAGCTAGTGTCCTCGTGCCGTAGGTGGGGGGGTTGTTTCCTGCACTCGCGTCCCCGTTGTTCCTTGGGTCTGTTATGAGCTTGTTTTTCCTGTTCGACTATTAGTACCAGTAAGCTAAACCCCTCACAAGGCTTACACACCTGGCCTATCAACCCAGTCATCTACTGGGAGTCTCACCCCACAAGCGTGGGTGGGAAACCTTATCTCGAAGCCGGCTTCCCGCTTAGATGCTTTCAGCGGTTATCCAAAAATACCGAACGTAGCCAACCAGCCATGCACCTGGCAGTACAACTGGCACACCAGAGGTTCGTCCGTCCCGGTCCTCTCGTACTAGGGACAGGCCTTCACAAGTTTCCAAACGCGCGCAGCGGATAGGGACCGAACTGTCTCACGACGTTCTGAACCCAGCTCGCGTACCGCTTTAATGGGCGAACAGCCCAACCCTTGGGACCAACTCCAGCCCCAGGATGCGACGAGCCGACATCGAGGTGCCAAACCATGCCGTCGATATGAACTCTTGGGCAAGATCAGCCTGTTATCCCCGGGGTACCTTTTATCCGTTGAGCGACAGCGCTTCCACAAGCAACTGCCGGATCACTAGTTCCTACTTTCGTACCTGCTCCACCCGTCAGTGTCACAGTCAAGCCTTCTTCTACACTTACACTCAACACCTGATTACCAACCAGGCTGAGAAGACCATTGAGCGCCTCCGTTACCATTTAGGAGGCAACCGCCCCAGTTAAACTACCCACCAGGCACTGTCCCCCACCCGGATCACGGGCGAAAGTTAGACAATCAGAAGTATCAGAGTGGTATTTCAACAACGACTCCACACCCACTAGCATGAGCGCTTCAAAGTCTCCCACCTATCCTACACAAACACACCCAACCACCAATACCAAGCTATAGTAAAGGTCCCGGGGTCTCTCCGTCCTGCTGCGCGAAACGAGCATCTTTACTCGTACTGCAATTTCACCGAGTTCATGGTCGAGACAGCGCAGAAGTCGTTACGCCATTCGTGCAGGTCGGAACTTACCCGACAAGGAATTTCGCTACCTTAGGATGGTTATAGTTACCACCGCCGTTTACTGGGGCTTAACTTCAAACCCTCGCCACCCAAAAGAGTGGCTAAGCCTTCCGCTTAACCTTCCAGCACCGGGCAGGCGTCAGTGCGTATACATCGCCTTACGGCTTCGCACACACCTATGTTTTTGATAAACAGTCGCTTCTGCCAAATCACTGCGACCAAACCCAAACCACAACCCTGAAAAAGCCATGTCCGGGTTTGGCCCCCCTTATCCCAAAGTTACGGGGGCATTTTGCCGAGTTCCTTAACCATGATTAACTCGCCGCCTCGGTATACTCTACCTGACCACCAGAGTCGGTTATGGGTACGGGCAGTATTGCTTCTAACGCCGAGGCTTTTCTAGACACCACAGGATCACCCACACCCACACGCCAACGCGCGCAGGCCCATCAGCCCTCACCTTCGCACAATAAGTGCAGCCACCCGGATTTACCAAGACAGCAGGCCACAACCTTAGACTGGCACAACCACCGGCCAGCGCAGGCTACCTCAATGCGTCACCCCTGTTAACGCGCTTGCCTACCCAAGAAGGGACCCCAAAACCCACCCGCAACCACACTCCCGAAAGAGCACGGTCGCATTGTGGATGATGGTTAGCACAACTTTGTCAGCACGATCGAAACAACACCGGTACCAGAATATCAACTGGTCATCCATCAACTACGCCTGTCGGCCTCGCCTTAGGACCCGACTAACCCAGGGCGGATAAACCTAGCCCTGGAACCCTTAGTCAATCGGCGGACGGGATTCCCACCCGTCAAACGCTACTCATGCCTGCATTCTCACTCCCACGCACTCCACCAACACTCACGTGCCAGCTTCACCACACGCAGGACGCTCCCCTACCCAACACAACAAAAAACCATTATGCTGCCACGGCTTCGGCGGCGTGCTTAAGCCCCGCTAAATTGTCGGCGCACAATCACTCGACCAGTGAGCTATTACGCACTCTTTCAAGGATAGCTGCTTCTAAGCCAACCTCCTGATTGTCAATGCAACTGCACATCCTTTCCCACTCAGCACACCCTTAGGGGCCTTAACCGATGATCTGGGCTGTTTCCCTCTCGACTATGAAGCTTATCCCCCACAGTCTCACTGCCACGCAAAAACCAAGACGGCATTCGGAGTTTAGCTGACGTCAGTAACCAAACGGCCCCTCAACCAACCAGTAGCTCTACCACCACCCGGCCCACGCAACGCTGCACCAAAATGCATTTCGGGGAGAACCAGCTATCACGGAGTTTGATTAGCCTTTCACCCCTACCCACAACTCATCCCCCCAGTTTTCAACCTAGGTGGGTACGGTCCTCCACGACCTACTACAATCGCTTCAACCTGGCCATGGGTAGATCACCCCGCTTCGGGTCTAGAGCACGCAACCACAAACGCCCAAAAACATTTAAGACTCGCTTTCGCTACGACTACCCCACAAAGGGTTAACCAAGCCACGCACCACTAACTCGCAGGCTCATTCTTCAATAGGCACGCCATCACCACAACCACAAAAAAACATGGTCGACTGGCTCTGACGGATTAAAAGCGCACGGTTTCAGGCACTATTTCACTCCCCTCCCGGGGTACTTTTCACCATTCCCTCACGGTACTATCCACTATCGGACACTTGGTAGTATTCAGGCTTACCCAGTGGTCTGGGCAGATTCACAGCAGATTCCACGAGCCCACTGCTACTCGGGACACACTCAAGGCAGGCAAACAGGAACCACCTACACGACTATCACGCACTACGGTCAGCCATCCCAAACTATTCAGCTCCCCACTTGCATTTATCACTACCCGGCCCCCCGGCAGAAGAACCAAAAAACATATCCCACAACCCCACATGCGCAACAGCTGCCGCCTTGACACGCACACAGTTTAGCCATCATCCACTTTCGCTCACCACTACTCACAGAATATCTCTTCCAGCAGGTACTAAGATGTTTCACTTCCCCACGTTCCCCCCAACCCCCTATACATTCAAAGGCTGGTAACCAGGCCAAAGCCCAGTCAGGTTACCCCATTCGGAAACCCCTGGATCACAGCTCGCTCGTCAACTCCCCAAGGCATATCGCAGACCACCACGTCCTTCATCAGCTCCAAGCACCAAGGCATCCACCGAACGCCCCAAAACAAAAAACAAACCAAACCCAAAAAACAAACAAGAACACAAACAAAAAACAACAACAAAACACAATACAAACAAACAAACAAAAAAGATGCTCGCAACCACTATACAGTTCACCAACAACCCAACCACCACACCCCCCACCACCAGCAAAAACCAGCAGCAAGAAACATGAAGCCAAAGGCCACAAAAGGAATTGACCCTAAACCCGATAGCATGCCCCACCAACACCACACACAAAAACACGCGCAGCACCAGCAAGCAAATCCCAGCCCAACCCAGCAGAGCAAGCAAAACACTCACACCCACCAAGCAGTAAAAACACTCAAAGCCCCTGTTTAATCCCTCAAAAAAATCCAAAACCAAGGAAACTCACCAACCCAGCCCCCACCCAAACACAGCAGGAACAAACCAAGCCAGCAAGCAAAAAGCAAAAATCCTTAGAAAGGAGGTGATCCAGCCGCACCTTCCGGTACGCCTACCTTGTTACGACTTCGTCCCAATCGCCAATCCCACCTTCGACCGCTCCCCATAAGGCCACGGGCTTCGGGCGTTACCAACTTTCGTGACGTGACGGGCGGTGTGTACAAGACCCGAGAACGTATTCACCGCAGCAATGCTGATCTGCGATTACTAGCGACTCCACCTTCAAGCAGTCGAATTGCAGACTACTATCCGAACTTAGAACAACTTTAAGAGATTAGCTCCACCTCACAGTATCGCAACCCTCTGTACCATCCATTGTAGCATGCGTGAAGCCCAAGACATAAGGGGCATGATGATTTGACGTCATCCCCACCTTCCTCCGAGTTAACCCCGGCAGTCCCTAGAGAGTCCCCAACCATAAAAAATGTTGCTGGCAACACTAGACAAGGGTTGCGCTCGTTGCGGGACTTAACCCAACATCTCACGACACGAGCTGACGACAACCATGCACCACCTGCACACCAGCAAAAAGAAGAGTCGATTAAAACCCCGCCCGGTGCATGTCAAGCCTTGGTAAGGTTCTTCGCGTTGCATCGAATTAATCCGCATGCTCCGCCGCTTGTGCGGGTCCCCGTCAATTCCTTTGAGTTTTAGCCTTGCGGCCGTACTCCCCAGGCGGGGCACTTAATGCGTTAGCTACGGCGCAGAAAACCAAAACGGCCCCCCACACCTAGTGCCCAACGTTTACAGCATGGACTACCAGGGTATCTAATCCTGTTCGCTCCCCACGCTTTCGCTCCTCAGCGTCAGTAACGGCCCAGAGACCCGCCTTCGCCACCGGTGTTCCTCCTGATATCTGCGCATTCCACCGCTACACCAGGAATTCCAGTCTCCCCTACCGCACTCAAGCCTGCCCGTACCCACCGCAAGCCCACAGTTAAGCCATGGGATTTCACGACAGACGCGACAAACCACCTACAAGCCCTTTACGCCCAATAAAACCGGACAACGCTAGTACCCTACGTATTACCGCGGCTGCTGGCACGTAGTTAGCCGGTACTTCTTTACCAGTATCAATCAACCACCACAAAAGCGGCCTTTCAACCCAGCGAAAAAGGTTTACAACCCGAAGGCCGTCATCCCTCACGCGGCGTCACTGCATCAGACTTGCGTCCATTGTGCAAAATCCCCCACTGCTGCCTCCCGTAGGAGTCTGGGCCGTATCTCAGTCCCAATGTGACCGCCCACCCTCTCAGGCCGGCTACCCGTCAAAGCCTTGGTAAGCCATCACCCCACCAACAAGCTGATAAGCCGCGAGCCCATCCCAATCCACAACAACAAAAACATTGAAGCCTTTCCCACCACCCCCATGCGAAGGAAGCAGAATATCCCGTATTAGCCACACTTTCATGCGGTTATCCAAAAGAAAAGGGCAGGTTACTCACGTGTTACTCACCCGTTCGCCACTCTCACCACCAAGAAACAAAAAGAATCAAGATGGATCCCGTTCGACTTGCATGTGTAAAGCACGCCGCCAGCGTTCGTCCTGAGCCAGGATCAAACTCTCCAAACAAAAACAAAAACATTCAGAAAGCAAACCACCACCAACCAGACAACCAGCCAAAAAACCAATCAACCAGCCAGCAGCAGCCAACCCCAACCAAAAAACAAAAGAAAAAACAAAAACAAAAAGCAAAAAAGCCAAGAAAACACACTATCAAGTTCACAAACAACCCCACCACACACGCGAGAAGCGAATACTAATCGCTAGTCATTCATGTGAGTGTGATATTGCTGCACGAGCGTTACCGCTTCATTTGTGCAGCTTCTCAAGCATAACCGAGAAAGAATCGGATGTCAAAATCAAACTTTGTTGTTTCAAACACGTCATCTTTAGTTTGCTTTAGTTGCTGCGGAAGACTCGGTTTCCCGAATCACTCCCTCGCAACGATCATTAACTTTAGACGATCTGCTTTTAGATATGCAAATGGATATGTGGTGACTTACGCGACACCACATTTCCACTTGTTTTTTCGCCTTGCTGGCGCGCTCCCGAAATAGCGTTCAGCCGCGAAGAGGCCTCAAGTAACGTCCGTCAGCCCTGTGGGAACAAGACGGCGAGGTTCTTCCTTCCCCTCCGGATTAGTACTGACCCGTCGGCAAGCTGATCACTAGCCTTAATCACCGTGTCTTCCCCGGCTACTTTCTGGTTATTAATGTAGGCACCACCGGAGCTTACGGTACGCCGAGCAGCTCCCCGCCCCTTCTCCAAACCAGCTGCGACGAGTGCGTCAACTATCGTGTCCTCACCAATTTTTACCGTGCCATTAGGCAACTGGCTCGTCGCTGCCGTTAGAGTCCCCGCATCTACCTCATGCAAATCGGCACGACCCCACAGCGCATCTGTAGCAGCTATTACCTGCTGAAGATTCTGTGGGCCGTGAACCAATTCCGTCACCTCCGCAGCTAAACGCTTCTGCGCAGCCCGTTTGTGTGGAGCCTGCTCCACCTGTACAGCCAGCTGCTCAATCTCCTCACGAGGCACGAACGTGAACACCTTCAGGAACCGAATCACGTCTGCGTCGTCGACGTTCAACCAGAACTGGTAGAACGCGTACGGGGTCAGCATGTCCGCAGAAAGCCACACGGCACCACCCTCGGACTTACCGAACTTCGTGCCATCAGCCTTCGTGATGAGCGGCGTGGTTAAGACGTGAACATCCTTCCCCTCCGTCTTATGGATGAGGTCCATGCCCCCCACCAGGTTGCCCCACTGGTCATCCCCACCGGTTTCCAACACACACCCGTACCGGCGGTACAGCTGCAAGAAATCATTTGCCTGAAGAATCTGGTAGGCGAACTCAGCGAACGAGATGCCCTCCTTCGACTCGAGCCGCCTGGCAACCGTGTCCTTACTCAACATCGTGCCCAACCGGAAGTACTTACCTAAATCGCGCAACAAATCAATCGCGGAAAGCTCGCTCGTCCAATCCAGATTATTAATCATCTGAGCCGCATTGGGCCCCTCAAAATCTAGGAACCTACTGATCTGCTCCCGCAGCTTCTCAACCCAACCCGCGACCGTGTCACGAGACTGCAACTTCCGCTCACCAGACATACGCGGGTCACCAATCAAGCCCGTCGCTCCCCCAACGAGAGCAAGCGGCTTATGCCCAGCGCGCTGCAAGTGCCTCATTAAAATCAACTGCACCAAATGACCATGATGCAAAGAAGGTGCGGTCGGATCGAAACCACAATAGAAAGTGACCGGCCCGGAGTTAAGCGTCTTGCGCAACGCATCCAAATCCGTGTGCTGGCGAATCAACCCACGCCATTGCAGCTCTTCAATCAGGTCAGTCACTGAAACTTCCTTCCAAGAAAATGAAATTAGACGTGGCTATTATCCCGCACACAGCCGCCTACGCGTCAAACTTGGCGCGTAAATTGTCCACTTCGCGCTGCGCATCCGCAAGCTGCTCACGCACCCGCTGCGGAGCAGTACCCCCCTTGCCGCTACGCGCAGACACCGAACCGTGAGCAGACAGAACGCTGCGAACCTCAGGCGTTAAGGCCGAGTGAATCTGCGCGAACTCCGCATCCGTCAAATCCCACAGCTCCCGCCCCGTCTTATCGGCAAGCGCCACGCAATGACCCGAAATCTCATGCGCCTGCCGGAACGCGACCCCGCGCTTAACCAGCCATTCTGCAATATCAGTCGCGAGCGAAAACCCACGCGGCGCCAAATACTCCATGCGTTCCGTGTGCAACACCATGGTTTCCACCATCCCCGTCATCGCAGGCAGCAGCACGTCCAACGTATCAACCTGGTCGAACACCGGTTCCTTATCTTCTTGAAGGTCGCGATCATACGCCAGGGGAAGCCCCTTCAAAACCGACATCAACCCCGTCAAATCGCCGATCATCCGACCTGCCTTACCGCGCGCCAGCTCCGCAATATCCGGGTTCTTTTTCTGAGGCATTATGGAACTGCCCGTAGAAAATGAATCATCTAACGTGACATACCCAAACTCCACGGTGTTCCAAATAATAATCTCTTCCGCAAGCCGCGAGAGATTAACCCCCAGCATGGTGGCGATAAACGAAAACTCCGCCGCAACATCACGCGCGCACGTGGCATCAATCGAGTTCTCACACGCCGCGTCGAAACCCAGTTCACTAGCGATCCGCTCCGGATGCATTCCCAACGTGTTCCCAGCCAACGCACCCGCCCCATATGGGCTCTTCGCCGCACGCCGATCCCAATCCACCAGCCTTTGCACATCGCGCAACAACGGCCACACGTGCGCCAACAAATGGTGGGCCACGAGCACCGGCTGTGCATGCTGCATGTGCGTCCGCCCCGGCATCACCGCATCCCCCACAGCCTTCGCCTGCCCAATCAAAGCCGACGCCAAATCCAACACGTTACCCGCCAGATGCCCCGCTTCCTCACGCAAATACATCCGGATAAGCGTCGCAATCTGGTCATTCCGCGACCGGCCCGCACGCAGCTTGCCACCCAACGCACCCGCCCGTTCCATGAGGCCCCGCTCCAACGCGGTGTGTACGTCCTCATCATCCGAATTAGGCGCAAAAACACCCGAGGTAACGTCCGCATCCAACTGACTCAACGCCTCAAGCATCTTTTCTAACTCTTCGGACGTCAACAAACCAACCCGCGCCAACTCCCGGGCATGGGCCTTCGAACCCGCAATATCCACGTGTGCCAAGCGCCAATCAAAATGCGTGGACACCGACAACGCTCCCAACGCTTGCGAGGGCGCACCACTAAACCGGCCACCCCACAAACTCACCTTCTGATCAGCGCCTTGAACCACAACTACCTCCAAAATATCGCGGGCTAACTAGCTAACTCACTCGTTCGCTAGGTTACCAACCCCGAAGTCGACCCCATTTCCGAACCGCACGTCGCGTGCCGCCGCCAACTTCGCAGCCATCCCATAAATCTCAATGAACCCGCGCGAATGCGACTGATCGAACGTGTCACCAGTCTCGTACGTAGCCAAGTTGAAATCATACAAGGACGAATCTGAACGCCGCCCCGTGACGGTTGCCCGCCCCGCATGCAACGTCATCCGAATATCCCCCGTGACGTAACGCTGCGTATCCTCAATAAACGCATCCAAAGAACCCTTCAACGGCGAAAACCACTGAGCGTCATAAACCAACTCCGCCCACCGCTCGTCAACCCGGCTCTTAAAACGGGCCTGCTCACGCTCAATCGTTACGTTCTCCAGCTCCTTGTGTGCCTCAATCAACACCATCGCCCCAGGGGCCTCATAAATTTCGCGAGACTTAATGCCAACCAAGCGGTCCTCAACAATATCAATCCGCCCAATCCCCTGCGCTCCACCGCGACGATTCAGCTCTTGAATAATCTCCAGCATGCTCATCTGCTTACCATCGAGCGCAACGGGTACCCCCTGCTCAAACGAAATCACAACCTCATCAGGCAGCGGCGGGTACGTCGGATCGTCAGTATACGAATACACGTCCTTGGTGGGCGCATTCCACAAGTCCTCTAAGAAACCCGTTTCAATCGCCCGGCCCCACACGTTCTGGTCAATCGAAAACGGGTTATTCTTAGTCGTCTCAATCGGCAAATCATGCTTCGTTGCATAATCAATCGCCACATCCCGCGTCAACGCTAAATCCCGCACCGGCGAAATACAGTTCAAATCCGGAGCCATCGACGTGAACGACACCTCGAAACGAACCTGATCATTACCCTTACCCGTACACCCGTGCGCCATAGTTGTCGCCCCGAACTGGCGGGCCGCCCGCACCAGGTGCTTCGCAATCAACGGCCGCGAAATCGCGGAAACAAGCGGGTACTTACCCTGGTACAACCCGTTTGCCTTAAGCGCGGGAATGCAGTAATCATCCGCGAATTCCTCGCGCGCATCCGCCACGTAGGCCTCCACAGCCCCGCAGTCCAACGCGCGCTGGCGGATGACCTCCAGGTCTTCACCGCCCTGCCCCACGTCCACGGCCACCGCAATCACTTCACTGCCGGTCTGCTCACCTATCCAACCGATTGCCACTGAGGTATCTAGACCACCGGAGTAGGCCAATACAATACGGTTCTTATCAGTCATTTCAACTCCTAATTGCGCGGTCTCCCGCTCGGTTACTTGCGTTCGGTTTATGCCTTAGCTTCGGTTACTTGCGTTCGGTTTGGGCTTTGCCTTCGGTTACTTGCCTTCGGTTTGCGTTTTGCCTTCAGCCCAGTCGAGCAACTGCTCGCAATATTCCGATGCGGCTTGCGCCGAAGTGCACACCACAATGATCGTGTCGTCCCCCGCCACCAGCCCCAGGACGGGTTCGTGACGGGCATAGTCGAGCGCGGACCCCAGTAGGTTCGCGGCTCCTGCGGGCGTTCTTAATACAATGAGGTTCCCGGCTGTCGCACCGCCAACAAGCAGGTCTGACGCCCATTTTTGCAACTGGGCGGCAGTTGGAGTGTCGCTACCAGAAATCTCCTCGTGCTTAGAAATCGCGTACACCTGGCGGCCGTCGGCGTCTCTAACCTTGGTAGCGCGGATCTCCAATAAGTCGCGCGACAATGTGGCTTGCGCGGCGCTGATACCCCGCTCCTGCAAGGCTTCGCGCAGCTCGGATTGCGACGTAATTGCCTGGGTAGACAGGATCTGTTCGATAATTGCGTGGCGCCCCGCCTTTGAGTCAGGTGTTCTACGCATAATTTCTGGCTCGCTCATTTGCATCCACTACCGTTCTTCACTGGTTGCACGAGTATCATCCGCGTCATGTGGGTACCCCCCCACTTAACGAATAGTCATTCATGCAAAAGAGTATACATGCAAATATCTTTGCGGACCAACTGAACCCGCAGCGATGCCAAACCCGCATTCAGGCCACTAAACACGACAGGCACCGAGAATGATCTCGGTGCCCGAATCGTCAACTTAGCCCACTTAACTGCGAGCGATCCCACTCACTCGCGAACTTATCCTGTGCGCGCTCTTGTACGCGCAGCCGACCACACGTGCTCGAGTCCGCAGTCGCGCTCGCGCGCACGAGTGTTTAAAGAGTTTTCGCCATATCAGAAACGGAGCGACTCCAGCGCCGAATCTCGTCCCAATCCCGATAGTCTCCCTCTTGCGCACCACCCAGCCGGGCTACGGAACGTTCCCTCAAAGATAACTCCCGCGGCTCCAGACGGCCGGCAAAAGTAGTTTCGTCAATCGGATTAATCCGTAGCAAAACTGGCCCGACCCGGACCGGATCCACCACGTTTCCACCCGGCACTCCAGACAGGCCCACAGAGAATGCCCACAAGTGTTTTTCGCGCAACTGCTTCGAAAACTTCGAAACGAACCGACGCATCGTGTCAACCCACTGCGTCAAATAAACTGCAGACCCAAGAACTACGCCGTCGTAGTTATCGAGCGTGGTCACTTCGCTAGCTTCTTTTAACGTCACCTCGTGGCCACCGTTTGACAACTCTTCTCGCACAACATCAGCGACTTCCTTCGTCGCTCCATGGCGGGAAGCCCAAACAACCAAAATCTTCATACCCTCATTTTGTCATTCAATTGGATTTCTCCCCACTCATAAGGTCCCAGAGTGGGGAGATTTCCGCAACATACTCAGGTAAAAACTGTTTCCATTTGTATGCAAAACCGCGCGTCAGTTTGTCAAGCCCGCAGTTTGGCACCCAACTGGTTCGATAATTTATCCACTATCTCCCCACGCACCTTCGCAGCTTCTTTCGCTTTCAACGTGCGATCTGTGGCCCGCATGCGAAGCGCGAACGCGAGGGAACGCTTCCCCTCCTCAATCTGGTCTCCCACATATTCGTCAAACAGCGAAACGTCTTCTAGCAGCGGACCACCAGCCGAGCGGATCGTGTCGAGCACCATCGAAACTGGAATCTGCTGGTCCAAAACGATCGCAATATCTTCCTTGACAGGCGGATAACTGGAAATCGCGTGCGGCTCCACCGGCGTGTCTGGGATTAGTTTGAACAAAGCCTCCAGGTCAAGTTCCAAAGCGATCGACCTGGCAGGCAGGGCGTACGCATCGATTACGCGTGGGTGCAGCTCACCAACGCGTCCAATGGAAACAATCCGCTTCTTTTGTGAAACGAATAGGATTCCGCTGCGCCCCGGGTGCCAGGGCGCTGCATACGCGGGGTCTTGCAGTGGTTTTGGTGTCGGACGCCCGTGAGGCAGTTGCCCGCCCGGTTGCCGGTACAGCGCGCTGATCTGGATGGTTACTCCCAGTTCACGGCCCAGTTCTTGCACAAGTTCCGTGGCGTCTTTCCAATCGTAGTCGCGCTCGAGGTCCCCGCCTTGCGCACGACCTCCGGCAACAACCCCCAGGTGCCACGGCTGCTTAGGTGTACCGCGATGCAAGCCACCTACTTCTTTGGGGTGGGGACGCTGCTGCGCTGAAGGAATATCGTGCGGGACTACGCCCTGCGGGCGGGCTACCATTCCCATTTCGAAAACCCGGATTGATTCCGCTCCTCGCGCGCGATTGCGCCGAGCCACGTCCAGCAGCGAATCCAACACGTTGGTACGCAGTTTCGGGCGCGCCTCTACGAGCGGGTTCCGCAGTTCGATTGTCTGCCGGCGCTCGTCATCATCAGGGATCAGCTGCAGGTCGTGTGCATCACCGATGAACGGGTAGGATCCAACCCCAACGAACCCAAGGTCAGCGAGTAGATGCTGCGTGCGGCGGCGCATCATCATCCGCGGGGGAACACCCTGACCGGCCCGTGCCTGTGGAAGTTCGGAAGGAATGTTGTCGTATCCGTCTAGGCGGGCGATCTCTTCGACCAGGTCACACGGTTGTTTCAGGTCTGGCCGCCAAGACGGCACCGTGACCTGCAGTGGATCATCTCCTTCCACTTGCGCCCCGATTTCTTCCAGAAGTTCCACTACCCGCTCGGGCGGATACGCGACGCCCGTGAGACGTTGTGGCTCCATGACCGGCATGATGATGAGTTCGGGATCCGGCACGAAATTCAGGTCGAACACGCCGTGATCAACTGAGCCATTCCCGTACTTTGCGAGCAGACGTGCAGCCATGTCCGCCGCCACGGGTGGGAGCAACGGGTCCGTGCCCCGTTCAAACCGCTTTGACGCTTCCGAGTGTAAGAAGTGCCGGCGTGCTGAACGGGCAACCGATACGGCATCAAAATGCGCAGCTTCGATCAAGACGTCGGTCGTGGACTCCTCCACTTCGGAGTACTGCCCGCCCATTACCCCGGCAAGCCCCAGGATGCGGCTCGCCCGCTTACCGTCGGGCGAGTCTGTAATCAGCAGGTCCTCCGGATCCAGGTTCCGCTCCACGTCATCGAGGGTCCGCAGGCTCTCCCCCGGGTGAGCGCGCCGGACCACTAGTGGGCCGGCTAGGTCGGATAGGTCGTAGGCGTGCAATGGTTGGCCCAGGTCGAGCATCACGTAATTGGTGATGTCGACCGCGAGCGAAACCGAACGCATCCCCATTGCTTCGAGCCGCTCAACCATCCACCGAGGAGTTGGGGCTTGTGGGTCAACGCCGCGTACCACGCGGGTGACGAAGCGGTTGCAACCAACGTGGTCGCGCAATGGTTCGTCGTCTTCAACTTCTACGGGGAAGCCCTTCTCGTTTGCTTCCGGAGTAGTTGCCAGCCCGGGGTCGGCAAAGTGCGCGCCCGTTGAGTGCGCGTATTCGCGCGCCACCCCGCGCATCGAGAAGCAGTATCCGCGATCGGGGGTGACATTGATTTCAAGTAGTTCTTGTCCTAATCCCAAGAACTCAATCACGTCTTCCCCGATGGGGGGAATGTCCTCTTTTGCGTGCTGCTTGTTGAGCACAATAATGCCATCGTGATCTGTGCCCAGCCCCAGTTCCCGTTCAGAACAAATCATGCCATCGGAAATGTGGCCGTATGTTTTGCGGGCACTGATTTTGAACTCGCCCGGCAAGATTGCGCCCGGCAGCGACACCACCACGTAGTCGCCGACACCGAAGTTATGGGCCCCGCAGATAATGCCGCGTGATGGCAGTTCGGACGGTTCCTTGCCCGTTCCGGGCGGGTCATTGTGCGTCCCAACGTCAACGCGGCAGTAGTTAATGACCTTACCGTTCGTTTGCTTTTTCGCGTCCAGCGTGAGGACTTTACCCACCACGAGGGGGCCCGTTACCTGCGCGGGGTGGATTTCTTCTTCCTCCAGCCCGACTTTCACGAGGGCCTGCGCGAGTGTCCGCGCGTCCGTGCCCGGCAGGACCTCAACGTGGTCTTTTAACCAAGAGATAGGTACGTTAGGCATTTTTGTTACTTCACCTTCCCGGGGAACTGGAGGGAGAAACGCTGGTCTCCCTCTACGATGTCGTGCATGTCAGCGATGGAGTGGCGCAGCATGAGGGTGCGTTCCAGGCCCATGCCGAATGCGAAACCGGTGTATTCACTTGCGTCCACGCCGCAGGCTTTGAGGACGTTGGGGTTGACCATGCCGCAGCCACCCCATTCGATCCATCCGGCGCCGCCTTTCTTCTGTGGGAACCATAGGTCCATTTCGGCACTGGGTTCGGTGAATGGGAAGTAGCTTGGGCGCAGCCGGGTTTTCGCTTCCGGGCCGAACATGGCGCGCGCGAAGTGGTCGAGCACTCCTTTGAGGTTTGCCATGGTCAGGCCTTTGTCTACCGCCAGCCCTTCAACTTGGTGGAAAACTGGGGTGTGGGTTGAATCCAGTTCGTCCGAGCGGAATACTTTGCCGGGGCACGCCACGTAGAGCGGTACGGATCGGCTCAGTAGTTCTCGGGCTTGCACGGGCGAAGTGTGGGTGCGGAGCACGAGGTGTGCATCCGTTGGGTCTTGTCCGCCAACTGAACGTCCGTCGATGTAGAACGTGTCTTGCATTTGCCGCGCGGGGTGGTCTGCGTCGAAGTTTAGGGCGTCGAAGTTGAACCACTCGTGTTCTACTTCAGGGCCTTCGGCGATATCCCATCCGAGTGATACGAAGAAGTCGGTGATTTCGTCTTGGATTGTCTGCAGCGGATGGCACGCGCCGGGGAGGGAACGGTTTGCGGGCGTGGTTATGTCCACGGTTTCCACTTCGAGTTGGTGTGCTTCGTGTTCGCGTTCCAACTGGGTTTTGCGCTCGGAGTAGGCTTCGTTAATAGTTTTGCGGGCAGCTCCGACCGCGCGGCCTGCTGTTGCTTTGTCAGCTCCGGGAAGGTTTTTGATTTCCCGGTTAGCAGCCGTTACCGCAGAAGCCTCGCCGATGTGTTCACTCTTGACACGAGCTAGTGCTTCCAGGTCCCCTGCCGCTTCTATGGCGCTGACGGCCTGTTTCACCGCCTGCTCCATTGCTGTTTTGTCTAGAGGATTTAGTTCCATAATTAGATTCAACCACCACGATTAACGTACGTTTACATCTTTTAGACTATCGCGCACATGGGTAGTTGAGACAATTCCGTCCATCTTTAGACACGCCGTGCCAGCTTTTCTTTTTCTTGAGGCGATAATAGAAGCATGACTACAAATAACTCGGATACTGAGATTTCCTTTAAAGAACCGAAGCGTTGGCGAGTGCAGCACGTGGCTGCGGCGAAGGCTGCTGGGCGGAAGCTGACGATGTTAACGTCGTATGATGCCCTCACCGCCCCCATTATGGAAGCCGCTGGGGTGGACATGATTTTGGTGGGTGATTCGTACGGGAACGTGCAGTTGGGGTATGACACCACTGTGAAAGTCACGTTGGATGACATGGTGCGCGCCACCGGTGCGGTCGCCCGGTCTGTGCACCGCCCACTGGTGGTTGCGGACATGCCGTTTGGCACTTACGAGGGTGATAAGTACCGCGGGTTTGAGGCCGCTGCGGAACTTATGCGTGCTGGGGCGGACGCGGTGAAGTTGGAAGGTGGAGTGGAACGCGCCGACGTGATCGAGCAGTTGACCACCAGTGGGATCCCGGTGTGCGCGCACTTAGGGTTCACACCCCAGTCCGTTAACACGCTGGGTGGCCCGCGGATGCAGGGGCGCGGTTTAGGGGCAGAGAAGCTGATAGCCGACGCGGAAGCAGTGCAGGAAGCGGGGGCATTCGCATTGGTTTTAGAGATGGTGCCCGACCGCGCGGCCGCCCGGATTACCCGCACGCTGAGTATTCCGACCATTGGGATAGGTGCAGGGCCAAACACGGATGGGCAAGTGTTAGTTTGGTCTGACATGGCGGGGATGACGGAGTGGACCCCCAGTTTTGTTAAACGCTTCGCACAGCTGGGCGAGCAATTGAAGCAGGCGGCGCAGGCTTACACGCAGGCTGTTAAGGATGGTTCTTTTCCCGCACCCCAGCATTACAAATCGGAGTAGAGTTTGTGGCGGATAGTAACCTAGCTGTAAACATGTAACCGATCTGTAGGATTTCAATAGATTATGTCATTGCTTTCACCGGGAAAGATCTCTGCAAAACGCGCTGTTCCTTCGACAATTGAGCGGCCCGAGTACCTGTTCCACGACGGACCCGAGGTAGTCACCGCTTCCGACGTTAAGGACCCGCAGACGGTGGAGAAGATTCGGCGTGCCGGCGCGATTGCAGCGGGCGCGCTGGAGGCTGCGGGGACGGCGGCAAAACCCGGGGTGACAACCGACGAGCTCGACCGGATTGCACACGAGTACATTATTGCCCAAGGCGCCTACCCCTCGTGTTTGGACTACATGGGGTTTCCCAAATCGATTTGCACCTCTATCAACGAGTGCATTTGCCATGGCATTCCCGACGACAGACCACTGCAAGACGGGGACATTTTGAACATTGATGTCACCGCTTATATAGATGGTGTGCACGGTGACACTTGCGCGATGTTTCCCGTAGGGACGATCTCGGAAGAAGACTCGCTGCTGATTGAACGCACCAAGAACGCTATGATGCGGGGTATAAAAGCCGTGAAACCAGGCCGGGAGATCAACGTGATTGGCCGGGTGATTGAAAAATATGCGCAACGTTTCAACTACGGGGTGGTGCGTGATTTTACCGGCCACGGCGTTGGGGAAGCGTTCCATTCGGGTCTAATTATTCCGCATTACGACTCGCCGTCGTACGACACGGTAATGGAAGAAGGCATGGTGTTCACAATCGAACCAATGCTCACCCTCGGGGGTGTGGATTGGCAGCAGTGGGATGACGGGTGGACGGTAGTGACGGCAGATGGGAGCCGGACCGCCCAGTTTGAACACACGATTGTGGTCACAGAAGATGGTGCAGAAATTTTAACCCTGCCAAACTAGTACATGAAAACCGCCTGGTAGATCACCCTGGTGGATAACAATGTGTATTAGGAGAAAACTTTCGGCTGGTAGACGTCGTTAGTAAGTCTGGTAGACGTCGTTAGTAACTTACGAGTCGTGAAAGGGCCAGTGATGAGCGCAGCGTTTGGGATAGACATTGGAGGCTCGGGGATTAAAGGCGCCCTTGTGGATACAAGCGAGGGCACGCTGATAACCTCGGTGGTAACCGAACCAACTCCGCAGCCCTCCACTCCGCAGAACGTGACGAAGATGTGCGCAGAGCTTCTTACGCGCTGCCAGGTGGGGCCGGATGTGCCTGTGGGCGTTACCCTGCCGGCACCGGTGTCGCACAACCGCGTGCTGTTCATAGCAAATCTTCACCAGTCGTGGGCGGGAACCGACGTGCACGCACTTTACCGCGAGTATTTGGGTACAGAAGCAGTGGGCGTGAATGACGCGGACGCCGCGGGCATTGCCGAAGCGCGTTTTGGCGCCGCGGCAGGTGTGAATGGCACCGTGTTGGTGACAACACTTGGCACGGGGATTGGGAGCGCCCTTATTTTGGATGGGAAACTGTGGCCGAACTCAGAACTCGGACACTTAGAGCTAGATGGCAAAGACGCGGAATCTGTTGCCTCCTCTGCCCAGAAGACGCGCTACAACCTCAGCTACGAAGAATATGCGCAGCGGTTGCAACGCTACTACGCACACGTCGAAATGCTGCTGTGCCCCGACCTCATTGTGGTGGGCGGAGGCATCTCTGCAAATCACGACCAGTTCCTACCGCTCCTGAAGCTGCGTGCCCCTATCGTGCCCGCTAAACTGCGAAACACCGCGGGCATCATTGGAGCGGCAATCCAGGCTGCAGAAGCTACTGAGCGGCACTAAACACACTCGATTTAGCGGGCCCGCAAAAGCAAGAAAGTATAGAAGGTGAGCTGGCTTATAAGCCGGATTCTGTACCGGCCACGATTCCGCGCGGCGAGGCGCTTAGAACCGGGTCGGCGATGGCCATCTATCTCGAACTGCCATTGCTGACAGCCTCTAGCAACCTACCCGCGCGCGTCCAGCGGGCCGCTGCGCGCGCTGCTTGGTTTTGCTCCCAATGGGGTTTACCTAGCCACCTCAGTCACCTGAGGTGCTGGTGATCTCTTACATCACCGTTTCACCCTTACCCAACCCACCATTGTGGGTTGGGCGGTTTACTTTCTGTTGCACTAGCCTCGAGTTGCCCCGAGTGGCCGTTAGCCACCATCGTGCCCTGTGGAGTCCGGACGTTCCTCAGCCTGTTTGCAGGCCGCGGCCATCCAGCCAGCTCACCCGCCCTTGATCTTATACCTACCGAACCCTCAGACGCTATTGTGGAACCATGCTTGTGCTCCTACCACCGTCAGAAACCAAACACCGACCGGAGAGCGGACCGAACTTTGACCTCTCGCGCATCCACCCCATCAGTGAGGACCTGGCGCGCACCCGCGAGGAGATTCTCACCGCCCTGATCGAAACGAGTGCCCGGCCAGAAGCGCTAGAGATCCTCAAGGTCGGTAAATCCCTGGAGGAACAAGTGAGGGCTAACCTCAGTATTGAAACTCGCGCCAGCGCTCCCGCCTGGCAGGTCTACACCGGGGTACTGTACGACGCGGCACAGCTATCGGAAGGTGACTACCAGGGGCCAGCGGGGTCACAGCAAAACGACCAAACCGGGTTGCGCGTTTGCGTGCAAAGTGCGCTGCTTGGGATCGTGGATCTGAATGCGCCCATCACTGATTACCGCCTGTCCATGGACGTGACTCTTCCTGGAGTTGGAGGGCTCGCCACCCGGTGGCGCCCCACTCTCAAACCGGTGATGGATCAGATGGCACACCACGACGTGGTCGTTGACTGCCGATCCGGTGCCTACGCTGCGGCGTGGCCCGGCCTCGATGGGGAGCACGAACTGGTGAAAGTTAAAGCGGTGCGCGTCAAAGACGGACGCCGGCGCGTTGTTTCACACTGGGCCAAGCGGTTCCGCGGGCTCCTCACGGGTGAAATTATCCGAAACCAACCAGAATCGAACTTGGCGGCACTATTCGAAGTGGCCCAAAACCTCGTGGGGAAAGAGGGGATTAAACGCGTCGACCTGGTGGAAGGGACGCGGAATTTCGAACTGGTGATTGAAGCGCAATAGTTCGACGCGCTACTTCCCTACTCGCGCCAGCGTTTAGTCGACCCCCATCGCCATGAGCACGAGCAACGCAATGTTCAACCCCACAATCACCACTGCGATCAGAGAGGACACTACCTGCAGGGCGCGCCCGTCCGCGTTTTTGCCCATTAGGTCGCGGTTACGGGTGTAAATCGTGAGGGGAATAATCGCCATTGGAATACCGAACGAAAGCACCGCTTGGGACACCACAAGCGCCCACGTTGGTTCAACTCCCGACCACAGGATCGCCAAAGCGGGAATCAAGGTGATCAGCCGGCGCCACACCAGGGGCACGTCGATGTGGAGGAGGCCCTTCATGATTTCACTCCCCGCGTACGCTCCCACTGAAGTTGAAGCTAAGCCAGAGGCCAGTAGCCCAATGCCGAAGATGGTTGCGATAACGGGCCCTAAGTGCGCGGCGATTGCCCCGTAGGCACCTTCGATCGTGTCGGTGCCCGATACTCCTCCGAGGGCAGATGCGGCCAGCAAAAGCAGGGCAATGTTCACGAACCCAGCAACCACCAATGCCCACGTCACATCAAACTTGGAGGCGCGCAGTAACCGTTCGGTGGAGTGCTTACTGCCCTGGTGGCGGTGGATCACTAAGGATGAATGCAGGTAGATAGCGTGGGGCATCACGGTTGCGCCCAGCATTGAGGCAGCCACCAGCACCGTGTCGGTACCGGCGAAACGGGGCACCAAACCAGATAGGATACCGGACGCAGACGGCGGTGCCACAAACAACCCACCCACGAATCCAATGGTGATGATCACGAGCAACGCAATCACTATGCGTTCAAAAACGTGTTGCCGGCCCTTCCCCTGCGTTACCAACAGCACCATGGAAACGATGCCAACAATCACGCCCCCGGTGAACAAGGGTAGGCCGAACAGTAAGTTTAGGGCGATGGCCCCGCCCACTACCTCCGCTAAATCTGTTGCGGCCGCAACGATTTCTGCTTGCCCCCAAAACCCCAGTCGGACGGGTTTAGGAAGGCGGTCTCCGAGCAGTTGCGGTAAAGATTTACCCGTAACTAACCCCAGCTTGGCACTTTGGTATTGCACTACAACCGCCATCGCGTTTGCCAGCACAAGAACCCACACGAGGAGGTAGCTGTAGCGGGCGCCCGCGGTAATATTTGCAGCGACATTCCCAGGATCCACGTAGGCTACAGCCGCGACAAATGCTGGGCCGAGCAAAGTGATCACGCGGCCGCGGGAGTGTTCTTTAGTTTTCATATCATTCCGTTTTTACGACAATGCATTCAAGTTCTTCGCTCAGGAACACTTCGTCTGCGGGGAGCATGTTGATTTCGTGCCATTCCATTTCGGATAGCTGCACCGTCATACCGACAATGCTGCGTCCCTTCGCTTCCATAACGCCGATCCCACCTGTGCGGGAGCGGCAGTACTCGTATTCTTCGCTTAACTCATCGTCGAGTGCACCGGCAAGTTTGGTGCGCAGCTGCGTTTTCTCTTCCAGCTCCGCTTCCACGTCGGACATGGCGGTGCCCAGTTCTTCCCGTGCCTTCGCCTGGTCGGCCCCCACCTGGTTCATTTGATCTTCGAGCTTGGTAACGGCCTCGTGTGCGCGTTCGCGTTTTTCCATTACTTGGATAACCGTGGTTTCCAGTTCTCCCCGCCGTTTCGCCATCTGATTCAGCTCGTGCTGCATGGCCATCAGGTCTTTTGACGTGCCTTTCCCAGCGTCTAGGCGCTCCTGCATGATGTCTTGACGGGCTTCGAGCCGTTCGAGGTCGTGTTCCACCTGTTTAACATCCCGGTCTACATCTTTTTCTTTTGACCTGGCCCCAATGAGAGCGCGTTCCAGATCGTCTCGCCGCGCCCCAAGTTCGTCCAGCGTGGCTACTACAGGGTGTTTTTTGCGGATCGTTTTTAGTTGCGCGATCCGCCGGTCTGCTGCCTGTAGGTCTAAAAGGATTCGTTGTTGCTCCGGTGATGCTTTCATTTTTGGCCTCCCACCAGTGGTACGTTCGTGCGGTTATGAAGTTTTCCTTGAGGGCACCCTCACCTCAAGTTTAATGGTGTCTTATTGCCTATCCCAAAGTTTTCTTGTGTTCCTGCCACGGTTCAGTACAGGTTCGGGATACGTCCACTTGCACGCCGGGGAGCGCGGCTTGCAGGTCATCTTGCAGATTGGGGAGCCACAACCATTCGGTTGCCCAGTGGGATCCACTGATGAGGGCCGGCCCCCCTTCACTCAGGTGCTCCGATGCCGGGTGGTGGCGCAGATCTGCGGTTACGTACACGTCTGCCCCTAGTTCGCGGACCTTTTGCAAGAACGAGTCACCCGCCCCACCAGAGACCGCTACGCGTTTGACGGGCATGCTGCCGTCCGCCCCATAGGGCGCTCCAACGTAGATTCCATGCGGCCCGGCTGGGAGGGCCCGCGCCACCCGCGCTGCGAACTCCCCCAGTGTCGTTTCTTCGTCTAGATCCGCGTACCGTCCTAGGCCAACTAGCTGGGTTGTTTTTTTGGATTCTTGCGGTTCAAACGGTGTGCCTTCGAAACCAAGCGCATGTGCAAGTGACCACGCGACTCCGCGGGCGGCTGCATCTGCGTTCGTGTGCGCATTCATGAGGGACACGTTCGCACGGATGAGTTCGTGCACAATACGCCCTTTGTAATCGGTGCAAGACACGCTGTTAGTACCGCGCAGGTACAGGGGGTGGTGCGTAATGAGCATGTCGTAGTTACCTTCAACCGCTTGTTCAACAGTTTGAGGTACCGGGTCGACCGCCAGCAGAATTGACTCCACTGTCTGGTCTGGTTCCCCGACGATAAGTCCGTTTGAATCCCACGACTCCTGAAGGGCCGCGGGATACATCCGTTCCATCTGTGCCATCACATCGCGTACACGCATTTGCCTCATGTTACAAAGCTAGCAGATCATAGTTTAGAACTCATAAGTTCTAGAGTTGCGAGTTTTTATTTCAGTCTACTGATATTACCCGTTCAGCAACCACTTGGGCTCGTTGCCATCGTTCAGCAACCACTTGGACTTGTATCTATCGTTTAGCAACCGCTCGGGCTTTATCCATCGTTTAGCAACCGCTCGGGCTTTATCCATCGTTTAGCAACTGCACGGAGCTTTCCCCTCAAGCACAATTAAGGAAAGAAACATGAACACGTTCACAAGGAACTCGCACAAGTGGGCGCGCGGAAAAC
Organism: Gleimia hominis; assembly: GCF_002871945.2. Lineage (NCBI taxonomy): Bacteria > Bacillati > Actinomycetota > Actinomycetes > Actinomycetales > Actinomycetaceae > Gleimia > Gleimia hominis. The sequence continues at coordinate 986,652 of NZ_CP126963.1, forward strand.
ATGAAAGGTAAGAAAAGTGTGCCACACAGCGGAAATGAGCATGCGAGCTGGTGATTGATTTAATAGGTCAATCAGGTTGGTTTCATGCGATAATAGGAGGCGTCAGATCCTACAAAAGGAGAGGTTATGAAACGCGAAGACAGCCCAGAACTTGGCCATGCCCACAAAGAGCATGACGAAGAAAACCCAATGCGCGGTGTTTCTGACCCGCAAACCCCATATCCTCCGAAGATGCATCACGAGCATGCGGAAGAGGATGAGCAGAAGTAAGTTGCATTAGTTTTTTGAAGCCGAACCTAACCTTTTTGTTAAAGGTTCGCGGTTGCTTCAAAACTGCGAATACCCAGGAGGTCCGCGAGGACCTCCTTACTTTATGCCCGCCAACTCCACTCCACTTCGTGACTCTAACCACTTTCCCCCTGAAACTCATTAATCAATTGGGTTTTTTAAGCCGAATCAGGGTAAGCTCTATTTCGTTGCGAAGATTGCTGGTTACACCAACGCACGCAGGGCCTATAGCTCAGTTGGCTAGAGCGCCACGTTTACACCGTGGATGTCGGGGGTTCAAGTCCCTCTGGGCCCACCATTACCACTCAACGCCAGACACAATGCTTTACATGTTTTGTCCCCAAAACTTCTATATTTTGGCTAGTATTCCAAGGTTTTCTCATGTTTTCTGCGGTGCTATTCAGTTGCCGTTTTGGATGAGATGACGGACAGAGGGAAGTCTTTAGCGGTGTTAGCGGAAGCCTGATCCCGCTTTGCTACCGCACGGAGCCTGCCACATTCCCAGTGGATCCGCTATCTATTGACAAGCCTGTACGGGGTGTCTGAATTAACATAACAACATTTAAACAGCTTTTATGCTGCGTAAGTGTTGTTGCCCTCGCTACGCGTATTCAAACTCGTTGCGGAACAGAAGCGGTAAGTACTCCGCTGACAATGAGACACATTGGGAGGGAATCACGAAGACCGTTGTTTCAACAATTACTGCTGTGAGCACTGCCGCCGTTATGGCTCTCGGTACGTCAACAGCAGCATTCTTATCTGCATCGGCCATCTGGTGTGCTACGCATTGGGCTGAGTAAGGGATTCAAATGAAGGCTGTAATCAAGGGCATCGCAGTCTCACTGCTTTGCCTAGCGATAGTCGCTATTGGCGCACCATTGTTCAACACGACCCTCGTTGATCTTTTGAGAGAACACAAGGGGTGGGTATTAACCATTTTGGTTGTGTTACCGCTTGTGTACGTGATTAGCACAGCAGCTATAAAGAAGGAGCTGAATGCTCGTCCTCACAAGGATTAACAGCTGGATCGTGAGAAAACTTCTCCGACTAGATACCTTGTTTCTGCTTTAGCGAGACACTCAGGTGTCTAAAGAATCGAACGAATTCTCCTAGTTGAAATTGCTGCTTCAGTAAATATGACGCTCTGACGCCATGAGTCCCACTATGGGGGGTATCTCTTTCCTTAGAGTTAGCACCCAATACGTCACCGGCACTTGAGCTGGCAAAGGGGAAGCCCACCGCGTAGACGAACGCGGCCTTCCAGCCTAGGAGCGTCGCATTAGTGTCGCAACACTCAGCCAGATGGGCCGCGCACGTTCGGATTTGATTTTTGTGGCGCCGTTTAGCTTGACACCTATTCAGCTTGATGCCCTATTTAGCTTTAGGTTCCGCTTTAATCCCCACTCTTAGAAGGTGCGGATTACGATTTCACTTCGCCGCTGCCGTTAGCCGCATACCAGTCCATTGAGGCGCCACCACCTCAGCGGACGTGGCATGCAAACCTGCGATACGCGCAGCCTCTGCCACATCATTAGGGGACACGTGCTGCGCATCCGTGGGCTTTGGGGTCAACACCCACACGAGCCCCCCGTTGTCTAAATCGGAAATGCAGTCGAGCAGTACGTCCGCCAAGTCTTCCTCCTGAGCGTCATCAGCGCGCCACCATATGATGACTCCGTCGACAACATTGCCGTACTCACCATCAACGAGCGCCTCACCCGTAACCTGCTCAATATGACGACGCAAAGGGTCGTCCACGTCCTCATCCCAATAAAACTCTTGAACTACCTGGCCATCTTTAAAACCAAGGCTATCCACAGTGGGAACAATGCCTTCCTGGATTGCGTTTGAACTCACGTCCCATAGTTTACCCATAAAACAGCGAAAACCAACGCATTCTTGCGGTGTGACACAATCGAGACATATCTCGCGTGACTAAGGTCCTTCATCGTAATGAAATTTCGTGCAAAAACGACGATGATAGAAGGTATGAGAGCGCGCACGCATAGCAGCGTGCGGTAACAACAAAGAAAAGAGGACTTGTGGCTACATATCCTGAACGTCCGATTATCAACGGGGTACTCCGGCAGGTACCAGACAACGATCCGGAGGAAACCGCGGAGTGGTTAGAATCCCTCAGCGGCCTGATCGACGAAAAAGGTGGTCCGAGGGCACGTTACATCCTGCTCCACATGCTTCACGAAGCCCGGCGCCGCGACGTGCGCCTACCGATGGAGCTGACGACACCGTACGTGAACACCATCCCCGTACAAGAAGAACCGTACTTCCCGGGCGATGAAAAGACGGAACGTCAATACCGCCGGTGGATGCGTTGGAACGCTGCGGTTCAAGTAACCCGGGCACAACGCCCCGGCGTGCAAGTAGGTGGCCACATTTCCTCCTACGCATCAGTCGCCACCCTGTACGAAGTGGGATTCAACCACTTCTTCCGAGGCAAAAACCACCCCGGTGGGGGCGACCACGTGTTCTTCCAAGGCCACTCCTCCCCCGGCGTTTACGCCCGTGCTTTCCTCGAAGGTCGGCTCAGTGAAGAAGAAATGGATGGCTTCCGCCAGCAAGTCTCCGCCAAACACGGCCTCCCCTCATACCCGCACCCACGTCAACTCCCAGACTTCTGGGAGTACCCGACGGTATCCATGGGGCTCGGACCTGCGGAAGCGATCTACCAGGCGTGGTTCGACAAGTACTTAGACTTACGCGGCCTCAAAGACACCTCCCAGCAACACACGTGGGCGTTCCTTGGGGACGGGGAAATGGACGAACCAGAATCCCGAGGCATGCTCCAACTCGCCGCACAGCAGGGCCTGGACAACCTCACTTTCGTCGTCAACTGCAACCTGCAGCGCCTCGACGGCCCCGTACGTGGTAACGGGAAGATCATCCAAGAGCTCGAAGCGTTCTTCCGCGGTGCCGGCTGGAACGTAATCAAGGTCGTGTGGGGCCGCGGTTGGGACCAGCTACTCGCTGCGGATAAAGACCAAGCGCTGGTAAACATCATGAACGAAACCGTGGACGGTGACTACCAGACGTTCAAAGCCAACGATGGCGCATACGTGCGCGAACACTTCTTCGGCCGGGACCCACGTACCAAAGCAATGGTGGAAAACTGGTCTGACGAAGACATCTGGGCGCTCGGACGCGGTGGCCACGACTACCGCAAGGTCTACGCCGCATACAAGGCAGCGGTTGAACACACCGGCCAACCCACCGTCATTCTGGCGCACACCATTAAGGGCTACATCCTGGGTAAGCACTTCGCAGGCCGTAACGCCACGCACCAGATGAAGAAACTCACGCTCGAAGACCTGAAGGGCCTGCGCGACCGACTTCGCATCCCTATCACAGACGAGCAGCTTGAAGCAGATCCGTACATGCCGCCGTACTACAAGCCAGATGACGACGATCCAGCTCTGCAGTACATGCAGGAACGCCGCCGGATCCTAGGGGGCTACCTACCGAGCCGCCACCAGGAAGACCCGGCGCTCCCCATGCCAGCCGACAAACCGTTCCGCGCCCTCGCAAAAGGCTCGGGCCACCAGGAAGTCGCGACCACCATGGCACTGGTGCGGTTGTTCAAGGACCTCATTAAAGACAAGAACATCGGTAAACACATCGTGCCGATCATTCCCGATGAGGCACGCACCTTCGGGCTCGACGCCGTGTTCCCAACCGCGAAAATTTTCAACACGTACGGCATGAACTACACGGCGGTGGATGCCGACATGATGCTGTCGTACAAGGAATCCGAGAAAGGCCAGTTGCTGCACACCGGCATTAACGAAGCCGGCTCCACCGCAGCAATGCAAGTGGTGGGTACGTCTTACGCTACCCACAACCTGCCGATGATTCCGTTTTACATTTTCTACTCCATGTTCGGATTCCAACGCACCGGCGACCAGTTCTGGGCCGCTGGAGACCAACTGTCGCGCGGCTTCATAATTGGCGCCACCGCGGGACGCACCACCCTCACGGGTGAAGGTTTGCAGCACATGGACGGTAACTCCCCGATTCTTGCGGCAACAAACCACGCGGTTGTCTCGTACGACCCGGCGTACGCATACGAAATCCGCCACATTGTGTACGACGGGATCGAACGCATGTATGGGCCGAACGAGAAAAACCGGGACCGCAACGTCATGTACTACCTCACGGTTTACAACGAGCCCATGCACCAACCCGCGGAACCGGAAGACGTGGATGTAGACGGCATTATCCGCGGCCTGTACCGACTGGATGATCCAGAGGGAGATGGACCGACCGTTAAACTCTTAGCATCCGGCGTGGGTGTGCCATGGATCCGCGAGGCACGGAAATTGCTGCGCGAAGACTGGGGTGTAGCTGCCGCAACGTACTCGGTTACCTCATGGAACGAGTTACGTCGCGACGGGATGGACGCTGATCAGCACAACTACCTGCACCCCGAGGACGAAATGAAAGTACCGTACGTGAGCGAGAAACTCGCCGAATTAGACGGCCCCACCGTGGCGACGTCGGACTTCGACCACCTGGTCCCCGACCAGATTCGCAAGTGGGTACCCGGCGAATACTACACGCTCGGTGCAGACGGTTTCGGTTTCTCTGACACCCGGCCCGCAGCCCGCCGCCACTACTACATCGACGCGGAATCAGTGGTAGTTCGCGCCCTCCAAGGCCTTGCGGATGAAGGAAGCATTGACCGGTCCGTGGTTGCGCAGGCGATCGAGAAATACGACCTCACGAACGTGAACGCCGGTTCCTCCGGCTCAGCCGGTGGTGATGCCTAAGCACTAGCCATACCGTTGTAACTGACTGGGCGGCGAGCTGACGCAGTCAGTTACAACGCGGCACACTAAGAGGGGATCCACTTGGATCCCCTCTTAAACATTCAGTGCCCAACTACGTGCGGCACTGCAAGATCGACGGCAAGTATGCAGGCGAGTTAGCGGAATAACTCGCACAGCTGGGCGAACGTGCGGGCACTGTCCACATTCGAATCGGCCACAGACCGACCCAGATCGTCTTCCACAGCTGCTACCACCGCGTATAGGCCAATCGTGTCTAAGTCGAAGTCTTCTTTCAGCCGCGCGCTTGGAGTATACGATTCGGCGGGCAATGCGGATTCGTTCAGCAGCGCCCCAGTGATCACCTCTAGCGTGTGGTCATCTACCCCACCGGGATTGTCCGAACCCAGCGTGCGTCCTTGCGCGGACTTCTTTTCTCCCGATTCCTCGCCACGAGGCGTGTTTTTGTCACCGTTCAAAGACGCCAGTTTTCCCTGTTCCTCAGGCAAATCAATTCCAAGCATCTGAGCAATCGAAACACCACTCATCACTCACGCCCCCTATTTGACTCAAACATTACCGCCCACGAAGCTTTATCCGACCCGGTGCAGCCAACGCACAGGCACACCTGCGCCCGCATACCGGAACGGTTCCAACTCATCATCCCACGCCTGCCCCAACGCCAAGTTCAGACGCTCACGCAACGAAGCTAAATCACTGGAAGACTCCATCGCAGCCCGGACCCTGTCTTCGGGAACCATCATGTTTCCCGACGTGTCCATCGGGGCGTGAAAAATCCCAAGGTCCGGCGTATGACACCAACGCGCACCATCGGATCCACGCACCGGTTCCTCCGTGATCTCGTAACGCAAATGCTCCCACCCGCGCAGTGCGGATGCCAGCCGGGCCCCCGTTCCAACTGGGCCTACCCAAGAATACTCGGTGCGCACCATACCGGGCGCCGCCGGCTGGTCAGTCCACTCCAGGTTCACAGCCTGGTCGAGCACACCGGAGACATTCCACTCCAAGTGTGGACACAGCGCCGGCGGGGTTGAATGCACAAAAAGTACACCGCGCGTAAAACTCCCGGTCATGTCGTTGCCTCCTTCAAGTTGACCAGATCGTCTTCCCCTACGTCCAGCCCTAAGAGACACCCACACGCCTCAGCGGTGTAACAAACTATTAAATTCTGAAACTACACTTCCTAGCTGGCAGCTAGACTGATCCAACCGTACTCGCCTGGTCTGCCAGCTAAACAACTGTAGCCGTCACCCTCATTTTGCCCCACTTTCGCGTGTTACACAAGAGCGCAACATGCCTTATGAAGAACGGTGACACGTCGTACTTGGATGCTGCAGGTACAACGGTGCTCACGCACCAAAAGGCAGCAAGTGCAACGATGCCCGCGTGCCAAAAGGCAGCAAGTGCAACGATGCCCGCGTGCCAAAAGGCAGCAAGTGCAACTATGGCCGCATGTCTAAAGACTGCAAGCACAGTGGTAACAGCGCGGGAGCTTCATGCGCGCGAAGGTAAATCACCCCATAATCTCGCGCACTTGCTTCATGGCCTTACGTCGCATTGCCCGATCCAAGCGATCTAAGTAGAGCATGCCATCGAGGTGATCGCATTCATGTTGAATACAGCGCCCCATGAGCTCTTCACCCTCAACGACCTTCTTCTTCCCATCCAAGTCAATGCCCTCGGCCCGGGCATACCAAGCCCGCTTCGTAGGAAACCACAGGTTAGGAACCGACAAGCAACCCTCGTCGCCATCTTGATACTCATCCTCAGACAACTCCACAATGCGGGGGTTAAGGATGTAATCCACCTCGCCGTCAATATTCCACGAGAATGCGCGCAGACCAACCCCAATCTGGTTCGCCGCCAACCCCGCACGACCTTCTTCATCGACGTTCTCTAACAGATCGTCAACTAGGTGCTTAACTGCCTCATCAATCTTTGTAATAGGCTCACACGGAGTGCGCAGCACCGGGTCCCCAATAACTCGGATATCACGAACCGTCATTCGTTTGCCTCCAAATTCGCTTCCAATTGCGCCTTAATAACCTGGGCTGCATCCGCCACAGGGATCTCACGTGCAGACTTGCCACGCCGATCACGTAGCTCCACCACACCCTGCTTCAAACCGCGCCCAACCACGAGCACGTAAGGCATCCCCATCAATTCCGAATCCGCGAACTTTACGCCCGCAGACACCTTCTTCCGGTCGTCATACAACACGTCGAATCCAGCCTTGGACACGGCCGCAGAAATATCCGCTGCAGTCGAGAAAATCTCCTCCCCCTTACCCGCAGCGACTACCTGCAAGTGGAACGGTGCCACCACCATGGGCCAAGACAACCCCTTCTCATCGTGGTAAAACTCCGCAAGCGCTGCCAGCACGCGAGACACCCCAATGCCATACGACCCCATGGTCACAACCTGGGACTTCCCGTTCTGATCCAACACCTTCAAATCCAATGCCTGCGCGTACTTGCGGCCCAGTTGGAAAATATGCCCAATCTCAATCCCCCGCGCCAACTGCAACGGACCGGAACCATCCGGCGACGGATCCCCCTGCCGGATCTGCGCGGCCTCTACCGTGCCATCGGCAGTGAAATCCCGGCCCATCACGAGGTTATACACGTGCTTACCGACCGCGTTACCACCCGCAATCCACGCGGTACCATCAACCACCCGCGGGTCGACCAGGAACCGAACTGACCCCGAAGGGTTACCATCCGCATCCACAGTCCGCCCCTCATAGTTTGGGCCACACGCCTGCGGGCCCAAGAACCCCGGTACCAACTCCGGATGCTGCGCCAAGTCCTCAGCAGTTGCCATCTCCACTTCCGCCGGTGCGAACGAAGCTTCTACACGTTTCATATCCACCTCGCGGTCACCGGGAATCCCCAAGTTAACTACTTCCCGCTCCCCACCTGGGTGAACGAGGGTGAGCACCACGGACTTCAACGTGTCCTTCGCTTCCCACGGCCGATCCTCCCGTGGATAAAGCTCATTCGACACCCGCACCAAATCTTCAATCGTCCCCGCATCCGGCGTATCCCGCACATCCGCTGCCGGCACGTGCGACGCATCCACCGGATCAGGCGCGGGAGTCACCACTGCCTCCGCGTTCGCCGCGTAACCCGAAGGGGCACGCACAAACGTGTCCTCACCAATCTCACAGGGATGCAAAAACTCCTCCGAACGCGAACCCCCCATCGCGCCCGACATGGCTGCACAAATCACATACGGCAACCCCAACCGATCAAAGATCCGCTGATACGCCGCCCGCTGTGAATCGTAAGACGCGTCCAACCCCTCATCGTCAATATCGAAACTGTACGCATCCTTCATGACGAACTCCCGGCCGCGAATAACCCCTGCCCGCGGCCGCGCCTCATCGCGATACTTCGTCTGAATCTGATACAAAACCGTTGGCAAGTCCTTATACGACGAATACAAGTCCTTCACCAGGAGCGTGAACATCTCCTCGTGAGTCGGTGCCAACAAGTAGTCGCCCCCACGCCGGTCCTTAAGTTTAAACAGCGTCGGACCGTATTCGTCCCAACGATCCGTCTTCTGATACGGCTCCGCAGGCAGCAACGCGGGGAACAGCACCTCCTGAGCCCCGGCCGCGTCCATCTCCTCACGCACCACGCGTTCGACATTACGCAACACCTTCAACCCCAGGGGCAACCAACTGTAAATCCCCGGAGCAGTCCGGCGGATATAACCCGCCCGGACCATCAACTTATGGCTAGCAACTTCCGCGTCAGCCGGGTCCTCCCGAAGGGTTCGGACAAAGTAATCAGACATGTTTTTCAGCACATCTAAAAGACTACGTCAAAGCCGCCTGAGGACGAAACCAAGTCTTAAATACTAGCCCGGTTGAGGGCGTAAAAACCAAATGAATGCTATGCCAAGACGTCTACGTGACCGGAGCCTTCCTCAAGCCCCATTTCTTTTGCCAGCCGGTGCGCATGCTCCAAAAGGGTTGGGACGATCTCTTCCTCCGGCACCGACGCCACCGTCTTGCCCTTAATGAAAATCCGGCCCTTCCCGTTACCAGAAGCCACGCCCAGGTCAGCCTCACGCGCTTCCCCAGGTCCGTTCACCACGCACCCCATAACCGCTACCCGCAGTGGAACAGTCAGCTCCTTGAGGCCTTCCGTGACTTCGTTTGCCAAAGCATAAACATCCACCTGCGCGCGCCCACACGACGGGCACGACACAATCTCTAACGTGCGTTCACGCAAACCCATCGACTGGAGGATCTCAATTCCCACCTTCACTTCCTCCACCGGAGGGGCCGACAAAGACACGCGGATCGTGTCACCAATCCCCTGGCGCAGCAGCGCACCAAACGCCGTTGCAGACTTGATTGTCCCCTGGAACTGCGGGCCCGCTTCCGTCACCCCCAGGTGAAGGGGCCAATCACCGTTTTCCGCCAATATCTCATACGCGCGGATCATTACCACGGGATCATGGTGCTTCACTGAAATCTTGAAGTCGTGAAAGTCGTATTGCTCAAAAAGCGATGCTTCCCACATCGCGGACTCCGCAAGTGCTTCCGGCGTTGCCTTCCCGTACTTTTCCATAATCCGCCGGTCGAGCGACCCGGCATTCACCCCGATGCGCAGCGACGTCCCATGGTCGCGAGCACACTTGGTGATGTCTTCAATCTGATCGTCGAACTTGCGGATGTTCCCCGGGTTCACACGCACCCCCGCGCAACCACCTTCAATGGCTTTAAACACGTAGCGGGGTTGGAAGTGGATATCAGCAATCACGGGGATCGTGGATTGCTTCGCGATGATCGGCAGCGCCTCCGCGTCATCTGCTGAAGGGCACGCTACCCGCACAATGTCACAGCCAGCAGCAGTCAACTCGGCGATCTGCTGCAAGGTTGCCCCGATGTCAGTGGTCTTTGTTGTGGTCATAGACTGAACGGATATCGGGGATCCACCGCCCACCGGCACATCCCCCACGTGGATCAAGCGGGTTTTCTTGCGCGGAAACGGTGGTTCTTTTACCTCGGGCATTCCTAGATTCACTGCAGTCACGCTGTCATTATCCTCTGTTAGTTCGTAAAAATCGACTCATGGTGGGCCATTGCGCATTCCCTACCCCGCCGACGTTGCTAGTAATCTGATTCGATGCCCCAACTAGTCCGCGCTAGACCCGCACGTATGCTTGCGCGAGGGCCGCAGATTACCCAAGTTAACGCAGCAGGTGAATCGGGTTAATAATATCGGCTGCTATCAGCACTAGCGTCATCACCGCGAATACCAGCACCATAGTGTAGGTCAGGGGCATGAGGCGCGCCGTATCTGCCGGCCCCGGATCTGGTTTACGGCGCATCCGGTTGTAGGTCCGCCGCGCACCTTCCCACAGGGCACCCGCCACGTGCCCGCCGTCTAGCGGGGGTAGTGGGATCAAGTTGAACACGAACAGCGCCATGTTCAGTGATCCCCACAAGGACAGCAGCACACCGGCGCGGTCCCACACCGTAACCTGCGGATTCGTGTCGGCAGAAACCTCCCCGGCTAAACGCCCCACCCCCACGACGGACAACACCGAGTTCGGGTCGCGCGGCCGGTCTTGGAATAGCCCGACCGTAGTGTCCCACACGGCTTTCGGCAAGCGCAGAACAACCGATGCGGTAGCCGTGAACGTGTGCCACGACGCGTCCGCCACGTCCACCACGCTAGCGCGCCGGCGTTCAAAGCCGGCCACTATCCCGGCTTTAGCCTGTCCGTTCACAGCCTTGGGTGCGACCGTGTAACTTTTAGTCTTGCCCTCGCGTTGCACCTGCACCGGGACTGCGCGTGAACCGGACGCCGTGATCTGCTCCACCAGCTGCGGCCACGTATCCACCCGGTGCCCGTCCCAAGCCACCACCGTGTCGCCCGCACGCAAACCAGCCTCATACGCCGGACTTTTCGGCGCACCCTGCTCGCACTGGCCCAAACACTGCGGAACCTGCGCAAGTTTCGTCACCGGCTGCTGCACACCGATGCCCATCATCACGATCGCGATCAGCACAATCGACATGACGAGATTCACCGTTGGGCCACCTAGCATCACCACCAGCTTTTTAGGCACCGACAGGTTATAAAACGCTTGCGGCTCCCGCCCAGCTGGCAGTTCCTCCGCCGACGCTTCCCGCGCTTCCTGTGCGAGCGTGGGTCTGCCATCGGCTTTGTGTGTACGCACGCCCTCACGGGCAGGAGCGAACATACCCGCCAACCGCACATATCCACCCAAAAGAATGGCTTTCACCCCGTATTCCGTATCCCCGCGTTTCTTAGACCACAGGGTGGGGCCAAAACCTACCATGTACTGAGGGACGTATACCCCGAATTTCTTAGCGGGCAGCAGGTGCCCTAACTCGTGTAGCGCCACCGAAAGAATCAACGCCACAATCGCCAACACAATGCCTAACAGGTAACCCATGACGCTCCTTCGGTGGAATCGAAACAAACCTCCCGACGATTATTCGCCCTCACGGCTTTGTGTTCAAGTTCAACGGTTGCGGCTGTACGTTTGACCGTTACGCGTTCAGGTTCGACAAGTGCCGCGTTCAAGTTTGACAGTGCCGCGTTCAAGTTCACTGATCCGCAATGAGGTTCCGGGCCCGCTCCACAGCCCAGTGTTGCACCTGCACAATCTGCTCGAAGGTTGGCCCATCAACACCGGTGTGTTCGTCAAGCACGCGCGCAACCGTGTCCACGATGTCCAGGTACGGTAAGTTTCCAGCTAGGAACGCGTCCACGCACACTTCGTTCGCTGCGTTCAGCACCGCCGCGTGCGTGTCAGATGCCGCCACCGCACTGCGCGCCAAGTTCATCGCCGGGAAAGTCTGATTATCCACAGGTTCGAATGTCCACGACGTCGGTTCATCCCACGTGCAGGGGGCTTCCACGTCTGCCCACCGCTGTGGCGCCGACAGGGCCAGCGCAATCGGCAACTTCATGTCCGGTGGTGATGCCTGCGCGATCGTCGCCCCATCTTTAAACGTCACCATTGAATGCACAATCGACTGCGGGTGCACAACCGCGTCAATCTTTTCCGCTGAAACGTCAAACAACACCGACGCTTCAATCAGTTCCAAGCCTTTATTCATGAGGGTAGAGGAGTTGATCGTCACCACCGGCCCCATGCTCCACGTGGGGTGCGCCAGCGCCTGCTTTGCGGTTACGTCCGTCAGTTCCGCCCGGGTGCGTCCTCGGAACGGCCCTCCGGAGGCGGTGAGCACGAGCCGTGCGACCTCACTGCTGCCCGTAACCACGGGGGAAGTGAGCCCTTTTTCGTGCTTACCGGCCGATAGGCATTGGGCGATCGCACTGTGTTCCGAATCGACGGGGGTGACCTGCCCGGGCCGGGTCATCGCCGCGCGCACGAGCGGCGCGCCCACCACTAAAGATTCTTTGTTCGCGAGCGCCAGTTGAGCTCCACTGCGCAATGCCGCAAGCGTGGGTTCAAGACCGATCCCACCGGTGATACCGTTCAGCACCACACCTTCGGGACCCAGCATGCTCGCGGCCTGGGTCACCGCGGCTTCCCCCACGCCTACGCGCACACGCTCCCCCACCAGGTCTTGCAGTTCCCGCGCATCCCCCTTCGCCACCGCCACGAACTCCGGTTCGTACTGCTTCACCTGCCGCGCGAGCAGCTTGAAGTTGTTTCCACCCGCCGCGAGGGCGCGCACGCGCATGCGACCCGGGTGAGAAGCAAGTACCTCAAGCGCCTGCGTCCCAATCGAACCCGTAGACCCCAAAATAACGACGTCGCGCATCGTTCACTCCACCGCCAGCAGAATCTCAATCACCCGCGAAAGATACGCGTCGACTGGGCCTTCCTTGTACGCTTCCGCACCTTTCGCAACTTTGAACGTGAGGTGACGAACCTCCTCGGCGGTAAGCGTGTCTTCGTCGTCAAAGAACCGGCCCAGGCGATCCAGAAAATCATCCACCTGCAAACTGTCGTACCCCTGCTTACCTTTCGCGGGGTGCGCAAACCTCTCCCCCACGGGACGAACCAAACGCGGGTACAGAGTCGTTGCCCGGTCCGCAACGTGGTTCAGCCATGCCTGTTCCCCGTTCACCGCCACGTGATCCGCCCTGTCACGGGTTACGAACGCGCCTTCCATGCGGTCTAGCGCCGCATCCACTGCAGCTGGGTCGTACCCACCGCGACGCATCGGGAACGCGGCATTGCGCACGTGTTCAGACGTGAAATCCGACAGTTGACGGTTCTGCTCATAGGCTTCGCGAGCTTTTTCGAAGAAGCTATTTACCGCATCTTGGTCGTATCCCTTTTGGAAGAACTTCGTTGATGGGAAGAAGTCAGTCATGCGTTTTTTCCTCTTCTTTCGCGACTTTAGTTGCGAGTTGACCACACGCGCCGTCAATATCTGATCCACGTGTATCACGAATTGTTGTGGAAATCCCTGCGCCGCGCAGCACGCTCACGAATTCCTCTTGCGCCGCCCTGGTGGAGGCAGTCCATATGGATCCCGGCGTTGGGTTCAGCGGAATAGGGTTCACGTGCACCCAACCGTGTCCGCGGGCGTTGAGTTGATCCGCCAGCAGCTGCGCGCGCCACGGGTGGTCGTTCATGTCCTTAATTAGCGCGTATTCAATCGACACGCGCCGGCCCGTTGTAACGAAATATTCCCGAGCAGCGTCCAGCAGTTCCCCCACTTTCCAACGGGAGTTTATTGGGATGAGGGGGTCTCTAAGCTCATCATCCGGTGCGTGTAAGGACACGGCTAAGGTCACCGGGTACCCCAGTGCAGCTAGTTTCTTTATGCCGGGGACAAGCCCAACAGTTGAGACCGTGATGTTCCGAGCCGAGAGGCCGAAGCCGTTCGGTGGCTCTTCAATCAGCCCTTTCAGCACGTTTTTGAGGGCACCGAAGTTCGCTAGCGGCTCGCCCATACCCATGAACACCACGTTCGTTAACCGGGTTGCCCCACCCGCCAGATCGCCGCGTTCACACGCTTTGGCCGCTAACCGCACCTGTTCGAGGATTTCCGCGGCCGACAGGTTACGCGTAAGGCCCATCTGCCCCGTAGCGCAAAACGGGCAGCCCATTCCACACCCTGCTTGCGAGGAGATACACAGCGTGGTGCGTTTAGGGTAACGCATGAGCACCGACTCCACGCGGGCACCGTCGAACAGTGACCACAGGTGTTTCAACGTGTAGCCAGCATCAGCTTTTTGCGTTGTCACGTGTTCCACTAACTGCGGCAGAAAACCTTCGCGCAATGGCGCGCGCAGCTGCTGGGGAATATCCGACATGAGCTCCGGGTTCGCTTCAAAATGCGTGAAGTACTGCCGGGACAGCTGGTCGGCCCGGAACCCGGGGATTCCCATTTCTTTGAGAGCCTGCTTGCGTGCCTCCATCGTCAGGTCCGCCATGTGCGCCGGTGCTTTCCCCCGGCGTTTGGGACGCATCGACACGCGGGCCCGCGCATCTTTAGAGCGCGCCCCCTCAGGCAACTGGTCGGTAGGCATCACTTGCCGCGCATTCCGCGACTGCCGGGAGCGAACGGGCTGATGCAACGCGGGTCTTTGCGGGCTCATAGCATAACCTCCATCAAAACGTAGAACACGGGGGCCACCATTAATAGGGAATCGAGCCGGTCCATCACCCCACCGTGGCCAGGAAGTAGGTTCGACATGTCCTTCAGCCCCAGGTCACGTTTGATTAGTGATTCCGTTAAGTCTCCAATGGTGGCCGCGATTGTGGTTAACACGGCCGCAACCGGCCCCCACCACCAGCCGACACCGAGCCACGCGAACCCGATTGCCCCCACAATCATGGACAGGCCAATGGAACCGGCGAAACCTTCCCAAGATTTCTTTGGTGACACAGTGGGCGCCATCGGATGCTTGCCCATCAGCACGCCCGCAGCCCATCCGCCCAGGTCATTAGCGACCGTAAGGAGGACGAACACGATCACCGCGCGCGCCCCCAGCGGCATGTCGCGAACCAGAACTGCGCACGCCCCCAGCAGGGGCACGTACGCGAGCGCGAAACCGCTGGCAAGAATCTCACTGAGCAGTGTGGATCCCTCAACGTGATCGAGCAGCCGCCACACGACACACGCCAGCAGCGTCATGCACAGCGCCGCGAGTGTCGCCCCCAACCCGAGGTACCGGGCGCAAACCAGCATGCCGAGCCCGCCAACCCACAGGGGGATGAGGGGAATACGCACATCCTTGCGGGCGAAAGCACCCGCTAGTTCCCACAGTGCGACCACGACAAGCAGGCACACGAGCGCCATGAACGTGTGCGCGGAAACGAGGATGGCAGCCAGTGCCACCGCCCCCAAGGTTACGCCCACTCCGATGGCGGCAGGCAGGTTCCGCCCGGCCCGCCCAGACGCGGGAAGTGGCTCCTTATTCTGCGTTGGAGGCGGGTTAATTATCGTTGAAAGATTCAAAGTAATACGTCCGCCTCTAGACGGTCATCAGATCCTTTTCTTTAGCTTCAAGTTCCGCATCGATCTGGTCAACGTACTTCTTCGTGAGTGTTTCCAGATCTTTTTCTGCCCGGTCTACTTCGTCTTCCCCGGCCTCACCGTCTTTTTTGATGCGGTCGAGTTCTTCTTTTGCTTTCCGCCGATCGTTCCGAACTGAGATGCGGCCTTCTTCAGCTCGTGACCGCGCCTGTTTCACGTATTCTTTCCGGCGTTCTTCCGTGAGGGCCGGGAGGTTACAGCGGATCACGTTGCCGTCGTCGGTGGGGTTAACCCCCAGGTCTGCATCGCGGATTGCGGCGATGATTTCTTGTACCGCGTTGCGGTCGTAGGGGGAAATAAGCACCATTCGCGCCTCGGGAATCTGGATAGACGCGAGCTGTTGCAGGGGCGTTGGGGCACCGTAGTAGTCAACCATGATTGAGTTGAACATGTCTGGGTTTGCCCGCCCGGTTCGAATATTACCGAACTCACGCTTTGTTGCGGACACGGCCTTTTCCATACCGTCTTCCGCACTCAACAAGACATCTTTGATCATTTTGTGTGTCCTTCCGTTACACCGTTTGTTACCAGGGTACCTATCTTCTCACCCAACAGCGCTGCCGTGACATTCCCCGGTTCCGACATGCCAAATACGCGCATGGTTAAGTTGTTGTCTTTACACAGTGCGAATGCGGTTGCGTCCACTACCTTGAGGCCCTGCGCGAGTGCTTGCGAATACGTTAGCGTGTCGAGTTTTTCCGCATCGGGGTTCACTTTCGGATCAGCGGTGTACACGCCATCGACCCCCTTTTTACCAACCAGCAGTTCGCTGCACCGCGTTTCTAACGCCCGCTGGGCCGCCACGGTATCTGTGGAGAAGTACGGTAGGCCAGCGCCCGCTCCGAATACGACTACGCGGCCTTTTTCGAGGTGGCGGATAGCCCGCAGTGGAATGTAAGGTTCCGCTACTTGCCGCATCGAGATCGCGGATTGCACGCGCGTGGTAACGCCTGCTTGCTCCAGGAAGTCTTGGAGCGCGAGCGCGTTCATTACTGTGCCGAGCATCCCCATGTAGTCCGCGCGGGAGCGGTCTAAACCGTGTTTAGATAGTTGCGCGCCTCGGAAGAAGTTTCCACCCCCAACGACGACCGCTACCTGCACCCCCTGTTTAACTGCGGTGGCTATTTGTGTGGCCACCGAGCGCACGACGTTCGGATCTAGGCCGATTTTGCCTCCACCAAACACTTCGCCCGATAGTTTCATTAGCACGCGCCGTGGCGCAGCAGCATCGTGTGGCATGCCGTTCCCCTCCTGCAACGGGATAACTTAAGTACGAGATTCCTTCACCATGTTACCTGCCCGCTTCCGTTCGCGGACACAACCGTGGCCTTGCCTTGAATAATCAGGGCAAGGCCACAGTGGTTTATTTAGTTTCAGGCACTTACGTGCCCTGGTAGGTGCACCAGGTAGCTACCTCAGGCACCCACCTGGACGCGCTAGGCTCCAAGCTGGAAGCATTACGTCCCAACCTGGACTCGTTAAGCTCCCACCTGGACGCGTTACGTCCCAACCTGGGCTCGTTATGCTCCCACCTGGACGCGGGCGAATCCGGTTACGTCACCGCCGACCTCTTTGAGCACCTGGCCCACAGTCTTCGACGGATCCTTAGCGAAGTCTTGGTCGACCAAGCAGTTCTCTTTGTAGAACGCGTTCAGGCGGCCCTCGACAATTTTCGGCACGATTTTCTCTGGTTTGCCTTCACCCAGCGTAATCTTCGTGAGGGTTTCCCGCTCGTGCTCCACCACGTCGGCGGGTACCGTGTCCTCAGAAATGTAGTCGGGTGAGAACGCTGCGATGTGCATCGCGATGTCGCGTGCCACGCCCTCTCCGGCCTGGTTGGTGGCAACGAGAACCGCCACTTGCGCCGGCAGGTCCGCGGACGTCTGGTGCAAGTACAGGGACATGGCTTCGCCTTCCAGGCGCACCACGTTCCGCACCTCCACCTTTTCCCCCACTACGGCACCCATGTTTTTCACCAGGTCCGAAACTTTCTCGTCCCCAGAGGGTGCTTCGAGGGCCTCTTCAACGTTAGTTGCGTTCGCAGCAACCGCGGCTTCGAGGACCTTGTTTGCGAAGTCAACGAACTTATCGGTCTTGGCAACGAAGTCCGTTTCGGAGTTAACCTCAACGACCACGCCAACTTTGCCGTCAACGATCTTCCCGGCCACGAGCCCGGCGGAAGCGGTGCGGCCTTCGCGTTTAGACAGTGACTTCAGGCCCGACAGGCGGATGATTTCCAGTGCTTTCTCTTTGTCCCCATCAGCCTCAGAGAGGGCATTCTTAACGTCCATCATGCCGGCGCCTGTCTGCTCACGCAGGGCTTTAACGTCGGCAGCTGTAAAGTTTGCCATGTTTCTTCCTTCAGTAAGAGTAGTTGGTTGAACTTACTTTTCTTCTGCTTTTGACTCGTCTTTGGAGTCAGCTTTTTGCACAGTCTCAGCGTCCGCTGCTTCTGCTTTCGGCTGCTCGGCTTTATCTGCCTTAGGTTCGGCAGCTGCTTCGTCTGCCTTGGGTTCACTGTCGGCCTTTTCAGCGGACTTGGCTGACGCATCTTTACCAGGGGTCTCGCCCTCCAGCAGTTCGCGTTCCCACTCCGCCATCGGCTCAGCCTGTGCCTCACCATCTTTCTTCTGACGACGCTGTGAACGTTCCAACAGGCCCGCTGCAACCGCATCAGCAACTACGCGGGTCAGTACGGAGACGGCACCGATTGCGTCATCGTTACCGGGAATGCCGTATTCAACATCATCCGGATCGCAGTTGGTGTCGAGGATAGCAATCACTGGGATCCCCAGTTTCTTCGCCTCCGCGATCGCGAGGTGCTCTTTGTTCGTGTCCACTACCCACAGTGCGGACGGGAGTTTCGCCATGTCCCGAATCCCACCCAGGGAGCGTTCGAGCTTCTCTTTCTCGCGACGCATCATGAGTAGTTCCTTCTTGGTGCGACCCGAAGAAGCGACGTCGTCAAAGTCGATCTCTTCCAGTTCTTTCATGCGCTGCACGCGCTTAGCTACGGTCTGGAAGTTAGTGAGCATACCGCCGAGCCAACGGTGGTTCACGTACGGCATGCCAACGCGTTGAGCCTGCTCCTCAACGCTTTCTTGCGCCTGCTTCTTGGTACCGATGAACAGGATATTGCCGTTGTGCGCAACCGTTTCTTTAACGTATTCGAATGCGCGGTCAATATCCGCGATGGTTTGCTGCAGGTCAATGATGTAGATGCCGTTGCGTTCCGTGAGGATGAAACGCTTCATCTTCGGGTTCCAACGACGGGTCTGGTGACCAAAGTGGACGCCGCTTTCGAGAAGCTGACGCATGGTAACAACTGCCATGGTTGTTCCTTCCGGTGCGAGTGCACCAATCGGCCGCATAATGCGGGTAATTTCAGTTCCTTTATAGCCCTTGAGGGCCCCTAGCGTTCTGACCGTACGCACCCAACCTAACGGTTAGGACTGTGGCGTCCGCGTCCCACTTCACGAGCCGCCTACTTAGCTGACGCACCAGTGTGGTCCGCCCTAGTAGGGGTGTGACAGCGGTGAAGAACGCGCGTTAGTCGCCGCTCATGACCATTTGGACACAAACGGCGCCGCGTTTATTGTACGCCACAGGGCGCAGACGGTAAAGGAACGGGGTGGTACGCCCGCTCACACAAACCGGTGGATGGGATTTATCCACCGCTGTTTTTACACACAACCGCGTGGACGCACCGCATTCACGTGCAGTTTGTACCGTAGATTCAACACCATGCTTCATTTACATCGGCCGCTTCCGCATTCACTCCGTTTCGCCGCGTTCTCCTCACGGGCGTTAATCCGCAGTGTTGCCTTAGTTGTAGCGCTAGCCCTGTGTACTGGCGCCAACTCCGTTTCAAGCAGTGCAAACCGCGAAACAGCCGAGTGGGAATCCACCGGTTTAACAATTACCGGTGAATCTGCAGACGAGGGCCCTGGCGCCACTCGGACTCACCCCCGCCTCAAAGCCAGTGGGCGCTGGATTCCACCGGTTCCCCGCCCATTGAACGTTGGCAGGCGGTTTGATCCACCGGCTAAACGTTGGCTGCCCGGGCACCGCGGCGTAGATTTGTGTCCCCCATTGGGCACTGCGGTACGTGCCCCACGCGCAGGCCGCGTAGTGTACGCCGCTGACCTAGCCGGAAGGCCCGTCATTTCAATTGAACATGAGGACGGTTTACACTCCACCCTCGAACCCGTGGAAGCAACTGTTTCCAAAGGGCAAACAGTAGAACAAGGTACCGTGGTGGGCACACTAGTTAGCGGACACGACAACGATTGCTTACATTTTGGTGTGCGCAAAGACAAAGATACCTACTTAGATCCCCTCTTGCTGATAAACCCCAGAGCAGTTTTAAAACCCTGGGACGCCCCGGCTTAAACCGCGAACCGGCAGAAGCAGAAACGAGCTTTATTACGCACATGGAGTTTCTTGGGTCCGCGGCTGCGCTTACGCACGCGGATGAGCTTGACGCATGATGCGAGTAAGACGCGCCGCATCCACATGCGTGTAACGCTGCGTCGTCTGCAACGACGCGTGCCCGAGCAGATCCTGCACCGCCCGCAGATCCGCTCCCCCCTCGAGCATGTGCGTAGCAGCGCAGTGACGTAAACCGTGCGGAGAAATGGTTGGCACACCCGCGCCCACACACGCCCGCTCCAACCGAGCCCGCACGGTCCTCTGGTTAATCCGCCTTCCTCTAACCCCCAAGAAAAACGCTTGCCCCGACTTCTCACTCGCTAACTGACCGCGCCCCACCTCAATCCACTGACGCATCGCTTCGTGAGCCGGTAAACCATACGGAACTACCCGTTCTTTATTTCCCTTCCCCAACACTCTTAACGTATGTGTCGAAGCGTCCAAACTGGTCAAATCAAGCCCAGTAAGCTCCGCCACCCGCATTCCCGTTGAATATAAGACCTCAAAAATCGCCCAGTCCCGCATCTGCTGCGGATCATCCTCCGCTTGTACCTTCACCCACTGCAAGAGCCGATTAGTTTGCTTCACATTCAACGTTGCCGGCAGGTTCTGACTAACTTTAGTCCCCGTGAGTTTCAACGCGGGATCCACCGCGATAAAACCTTCTTTTTTCGCCCAAGCACCGAAGAGCCTAACGGTAGCGATGTAACGAGCCAGAGAAGTCCGCGCTGTCCCCTCCCGCACCCGGTGCGCAAGCCAACCTCTCAATGCCCTATAAGTGAAAACCTCCGCCTGGAAGTTCCCATTGGGGTAAATCCAACTGAGGCAAGCCCGCAGATCAGTTTCATACGCTCGGACTGAGTGTTTGCTAAAACCGCGCGTGTACTGCAAGTAGCGACCGAAATCCTCCAGCAACTCTTCTTGGTCCACGTGATCGCCCTTTCGAAACACTTAATTGTACACCGCAAATAAAACAGGACGGCATGACTATTCGTTGATATTCTGCCTATATGAGTAATGCAAAACTATCCCACTCCGCCGAAGATTACCTGAAGATCATTTGGAAACTAAAAGAGTGGTCTGACCAGCCAGTTAGCACCACACTCCTATCGGAAACCTCAGGAATGCGGGCATCAACCGTGTCAGACGCAGTGAAGAGGCTCACCGCTAGCGGTCTAGTGAAACACGCCCCGTATTCATCGATTGCGCTCACCCCCAAAGGCCGCAAGATCGCGATCGCCATGGTCCGCCGCCACCGGATTATCGAAACGTTCCTGGTATCCCACATGGGCTACCGGTGGGACGAAGTTGACGACGAGGCAGAGCATTTAGAGCACGCCGCATCCGATAAGCTCATTGACCGCATGGAAGAGATGCTGGACTACCCCACGCGGGACCCCCACGGTGATCCAATTCCAGATCGGGACGGCAATATTGCGCAGTTGGATGCGAAACCGTTGACCGAAGCCCCGAAAGATGTGGAGCTGAAAGTGGAGCGGATCAGTGACTCAGATCCGAAGTTCCTGCGGTTCCTCAAAGAGAACGACATCCACATTGGATCAACCTTCCAGTCGATTCCAGCGGGTGAGTTCTCAGAAAACGTTCTTATCCGACTACCGAAAACACAAAACCCGATTCCAGTTGGTAAATCAAGTGCACAGCTCATCTGGGTTTCACACAGTTAAACTCGCCCCTCTCCCAGTCGGCGAGTCTAAGAGCGCGCATACACCCCATTACCACCGCGGCACTGCCCAGCCAACACCAAAGCCGCTAGTGCAGGCAGTACTTCTTGCATAGATAAACCAGCTTCACAAGCAACATTATCGGCAGATGCCCATCCGCGGCGCGGCAGAGCATCCCACACTCGCTGCTGGGCATCAGATAAGTTTGTTGGCGAGCTCTGCTTACTCTCCCCCGCCGCCTTAGCTGGCAAAGTCAACTCCAACTGCGTCCCAATCGGATCCACCAGCTCACAGATTTGCTGAGCACTCGCCACCAGGGATGCGCCGTCGCGGATCGCCTCGTGACAACCCGCAGACTGACTCGAAAACACAGAGCCCGGTACTGCGCCCACAGCCCGGCCCAGTTCTAGAGCCCGGTTCAACGTAGCCAACGCACCCGACCGGTACCCTGCCTCAACCACGATAGTGGCTGAGCAGTAGGCAGCAATCAACCTGTTTCTTGCTAAAAACCGCCAGCGAGCCGGACGCGAAAACGGGCTGCCCTCTGAAATGATCGCTCCCGTTTCCATGATTGAATAAAACAGTTCCTCATTAGAACGCGGGTAAAGATTACACACCCCACCGGCCATGACCGCTACCGTGTGCCCACCTCGCACCGCACCGGCGTGGGCCGCAGTATCTATGCCCAGCGCACCTCCCGAAACCACGGTCTTACCCGCGCGGGTGAGTTCCCACGCGAAATCCCGCGCTAACTCACGCCCGTAATGCGTGCAGGCACGCGCACCCACCAGCGCCACTCGCATCTGCTGCTTCAATTCCCCACGGATCCACAGGGCATGTGGCGCAGCATTACCCAAATCGTTGAACTCCACCGGCCAATTTGGGTGCCCCCGATAGATTACACTGCCACCAACCCGGTCGATTGCTTCCAAGTCCCGCTCTACGTTCAACTTCTCTAACCGCGGTAGCCACCGGGCTAGAGCTCGCACCCACGGCCGTTCCTGACCTGACTCGTCACAGATCAGCGTGCTGGGAAGCGAATCCGCTGCAGGTTTACTCAGTACCCATTCCAGTGCCTGCGCCGCTCCGAGCGCATCTACCAGTATTCCGGCGGACTCATCACCGGGCTCCACGAGTGCGCTCCACGCACACGCCACCTGCTTCGGATCCGCGTAATCAATACTCACGATTCTTCCCCATTTCGATAGTTCAACGCCGCATAAACATCTTCCAAACGCACATCTCTGCCAGCCACGTCCGCGTGAGTGAGCGCTAACCGCAACACCCGATCCGCGCCGCGCAAAGAAATCCGTCCGCGGCTGAGTGCCGTTTCGATTGGATCGATCACCCCAAAGTCTGAACAAACCTGGCGCACCACGCTAGAACTCGCGTGCGCATTCATAGACCACGGGTAGGTGCGCCACCTATGAGCACTGCGCTCACGAGCTGCCACCACCATTTCGCGCGCCCGCGCGCTCGACCACACGGGAGGTTCGGACAAAGCCGCGGCGGACGGGGCAGTCACATTAATCTGAATATCCACTCGGTCCATCAAAGGTCCAGACAGCCGCGCCGCATACCGACGCAACTGTATCGACGAGCATTTGCAGGCCCGCCGGCGGGAGTTTCGAAATCCACACGGACACGGATTCGTGGCCATCACCAGTTGAAACCGTGCTGGGAAGCGAACAATCTCGCGCGCCCGGTGAATCGTCACCACCCCGCTTTCCAGAGGTTGACGTAACGCGTCCAACACTCGCACCGGGAACTCAGCGGCCTCATCTAAGAAAAGGACTCCGCCGTGAGCCAACGAAACCGCGCCCGGCATGGGCATTCCCGCCCCTCCACCAATTAGTGCCACCATGGTGGCGCTATGGTGCGGACTTTGAATCGGGGGCCTTACAATCAACCCGTTTGCGGCGGAGAACTTACCGGCAATCGAGTGAACCGCCGTGACTTCCACCGAATCCTCAGCCGACAAATCCGGCAAAAACGTTGGGAGCCGCCGGGCAATCATGGTTTTCCCAGCTCCCGGTTCCCCATTCATCACCAGATGATGCCCACCGGATGCCGCTAGGATCATGCCCCGAACCGCATAGTTCTGCCCCCGAACCTCACTTAAATCCAAATTCTCATCTTCGGTATCCGCAGGGTTTTCACTCACTGATTCTTGAGGCACTACCGGTAGCCCCGCGGGAAGGGTGCCCCCAAAATCAGATACTAAATCGCGCAAATGCGAATATGCCCGCACTCGGATTCCCGGTACCAGTGAAGCTTCGTCAAGCGACTCACGCGCCACCACGAGCGTGGTGTAACCAGCTTTTCTAGATGCCAGAGCGGCAATCAAGACGGCACGCGCAGGGCGCAGTGAACCATCTAAACCAAGTTCAGCAACAAACACACAGTTTTCGATGGCTGCTGCCTTCACCCGCCCCCGGGCCGCCAGCATTCCCACCGCGATCGCTAAATCAAACGCGGCTCCCGCCTTAGGCAGTGACGCTGGGGAGAGGTTAACAGTAATCCGCTTCTGCACCCACGCCAGGCCGCACGACTGCACTGCCGCCCGCACCCGATCGCGCGCTTCTTTAATGGAAGTGTCGGGTAGCCCCACCAAGTGAAAGCCAGGCACACCACTCGCCAAATGGGTTTCTACCGTGACGATATGGCCCTGGGTGCCGCAAAACGCGCAACCGTGAGTTTTAACGAGAATCGCGGGGGAACTCATACGATCCCCCGGTGCAGTTGCAGGTCCGCGTGGCTGCCACGCACGGACACGGTCAGTAGGTCTACCCGGTAACCGCGGTTCACGCCGCGTTCACACCGCCACTGGTGCGCACCGCGATGGAGCCGATTTAGTTTCGCTTCCGTTACGGATTCCAACGCCGTGCCGCAGCTGGAACCGCGCCGCGTGCGCACCTCAACCACCACCAGTTGCGTGCCGTCATCCGCCACGATATCCAGTTCACAGTGCTTACGTTTGTAGTTGCGCTCTAAAATGCGCCAGCCCAATGTATCACGCAAATAGTTAGCTGCCGCGTCCTCTCCGGCTCGACCTAAAGCATAACGGGTTCGTTTCATACCCCCACTATGTCGCAGGGCCGATGGCTGCGGCCCACAGGACCGAGGTGGTTGTGGACAAGCGCTTAGCGGGCCGCGCTGTGGAAACTAATTATCCACCGAGTTAGCTATTCACAGGTATGCAAATGATCCATCAGTGTAGACAGGCAAACACAGTACAGTGCGCAGTGTAAAGGTTACTCGAAGCCGCATCCGGCCAGTGAGCGGCAAACAAAAGTTAGGGGATATCAAGCTCAGATTTAGCCAGTTCCTCAACGTTAATATCTTTAAACGTCATCACCCGCACAGACTTCACAAACCGAGATGAACGGTAAATATCCCACACCCACGCGTCCCGCATCCGCAACTCAAAAAACACGTCCTGGCCCACCGGGTGGATCTGCACATCCACTTCGTTACACAAGTAAAATCGACGTTCGGTCTCCACCACGTATTTGAACAACTTAACGACGTCGCGGTACTCGCGGAACAGTTCAAGCTCACGCGCGTTCTCGTACGATTCAATATCACCGTTCACTGCAAACTCCTCTACACTATCTACGCATCTGTGTATACGCCCTGCACATTTTTACGCCAGCCCATCGACACATTTACGCGCCCTACGCTACCCAAGCTTCCACGACAACCGGTGCAACGGAGACGGCCCAAAGCTCGCCACCGCGCCGCGATGCGCAGAAGAACCATACCCTTTATTCGAAGCCCAACTGTACCCCGGATCCGGCAGCGCTTCCATCAGGTGATCGCGGGCCACCTTCGCCACAATCGACGCTG
The DNA here is from genome assembly GCF_002871945.2 of Gleimia hominis. Lineage (NCBI taxonomy): Bacteria > Bacillati > Actinomycetota > Actinomycetes > Actinomycetales > Actinomycetaceae > Gleimia > Gleimia hominis. The sequence continues at coordinate 1,012,220 of NZ_CP126963.1, forward strand.
CAGCCACCACCGTACACTCCTGATCCGCCTTAATCCGCGTAACCACCCGTGGATCACCCACGCGAGCAAAACGGCACGGCAAATCCTCGTCCGCAAACAGGTCCGCGCGAGGCGTCAACCAATCAACCGAACCGTCCAACAGCACGGTAGACACCGCGGGTACGGCTCGCACGATAACCTCCAATGCCCGCAAACCAGCTAACTGCAACGCCCCCGAAATCCCGACGGCATCCACCTCAGCTGCCGAAGCAAACCCCACTGCGCACGGCCGCGACCACTGCGCCGCAGCAGCAAAAACTTCCGCGCGGCGCCGCGGCGACAACAGCTTAGAATCCGCCAAACCGGTCGGTGGAACCCCCGTACCGGCGGTTGCCGCGCCCACCGCAACTGGCCCGGCAATCGAGCCGCGCCCAACCTCATCCATCCCCACCACAACCGCACCGGGCTGCATTAAGGAACGTTCAAAATCCGGGGTTGCAAACCTCATTTCCGCTTCGCATTCGGCACACCAGTGAACACCTCATTGTGATTTGGATCAGACCAATGCGAAACCGGCCACGCAACAAACTTCGCGCGGCCCACCACGTCATTCACATTCACAAACGGCATCTTCCCATCCTGAAGGTGAACCCGCGAATCCGCAGAATAGTTGCGGTTATCCCCCATCACCCACAAGTGGTTATCAGGCACCGTGACGTCAAATGGTAACAGTCGATTATCCGCCCCCGGCGCCAAATACGGTTCCGCAACCGATTTCCCATTGACCTCAAGCTGCCCCCGCGCATTACAGCACTTAACCCGGTCACCGGGCAGACCAATCAATCGCTTCACCAGATGTTGAGTTCCCCCAGCTGGCCGCAACCCCACAAACACTAATGCGTCATTGATGTACTTCGCCGCCCCCTGCTTCTTCTGAGCCGGTGGCAACCACCCCTGCGTATCCGAAAACACAATCACGTCCCCGCGTTCAAGATCAAACACCGCTGGGGTTAGCCGGGAAGTAACCACGTTATCCCCCACCTGCAGGGTATCTTCCATAGAAGAAGAGGGAATCCAAAACGCCTGCATTATGAACGCGCGGATCAACGCGGAAAGCACCAGAGCCACCACAATCACCATGGTGTACTCCCCCAGGGTCCGCCAGCCACTGCGCTTAGCGCGCCCCTTGCGCCTATCCACCCGGGTTTCTCCTTGCGCGTTCCCTGTGGCTACCATACTCTTCCTCTCAAACCACCCACATGTTAGCGCTCCGCGCTTACGCGCTGACACGCCTCGGGCCTCAAACGATTTCGGATACGCTAAAGGCCTCAAGCGCATGCTCTTCCACAAGTGAAGAAACACGATCGCCTGAGGCCATTAGTACACTAAACTAGCGCTTCTCGCGAATACGCGCGGCCTTACCGTGCCGATCCCGCAAGTAGTACAGTTTCGCGCGGCGCACGCGCCCACGACGCGTCACCTCAATCGAATCAACCGTAGGTGTGTGCACGGGGAACGTCCGCTCCACCCCCACGCCGAACGACACTTTCCGCACGGTGAAGGTCTCGCGCACGCCCTCGCCCTGACGGCGAATAACCAGGCCTTCGAACACCTGAATACGGGTGCGGTTACCTTCGGTAACCCGCACGTTAACGCGCACGGAATCCCCCGCTTGGAACTGCGGAATGTTGTCCCGCAAGGAAGCTGCGTCTACAGCATCTAGACGTTGCATGTTACTCCCAGACGATTCATGCCACAGGTCATTAACCGTCACTCGCACAGTTTAACTGTGTTAAGTACTGTTCTGAGGTTAAGTCATCGGTATTGGTATCCCCCTGTGGCAGGTTGTACCACCGGACCTAACTGCACCATTGTGCCACAAACACCCATCAAGGACGAAGACCTAGCCGGGTGAGGTAACAAATCTCACGCCAAAGTTCGGGCGTACACCACGTCCTGGTTCTCCACGCCCCCAACTAGGAACACGCGTTTACCTATTTTTCGCCACCCGTGGCGCTTGTAAAACTTCTGCGCCCGCCGATTCCTCACGTGGGTTCCCAGCAGTATGCGAGGTCGGCCTGCGTCCACCGGCGCCTGTTCCACGGCGGTTTCCAGCAGTGCCCCCATTATCCCGGTACCGCGCATGTCCTGGCGGGCGTAGCACTTCGACAAGTACAGCGAAGCATCCGCCCATAGTTCCGCTGGAACATCCGGCGGGGGCGCCTGTGTCGAGACGATTTCAATCATCGTGTATGCCACGAGCTCACCGCGCCACCGGGCCACCATTACCCGGCGCTGCGGATCCTGAATCCACCCGCGCACCGCGTCCTCACTCAAATACTCCCGAATATGCCGCTGGCGTGCTTGCGCAGTAACTTCGGGCGGGCACGCATCCGGGAACGTCTGTGCTGCCAGCTGCGCTAACTGCGGCGCATCATCGAGCTGCGCAGGGGCGAAGGCCACCCGTTCGAACCGCGACCCCGCGCTCCGCATCCACCCGCACGCAGCTAAAACCTCTAGATCATGCACGTTCAGATCCTCTTGCGGAATCTGGTTCAGCAAATCTGGTCGCCGCCGCGCGGTTTTCATCAAGGATTTCCGCCGCCGCCACTGCGCAACCCGCCCGTGGTCCCCACTTTTCAGCACCTCGGGCACCGCGTGGTCGCGCCACTTCTCGGGGCGCGTATACGCGGGGTACTCGAGCAGATTATCTTCGAAAGATTCTTCTTTTAGCGACTCAGGGTTGCCCATAAATCCCTCTCGCAGCCGCGCCACCGCCTCCACCAGAGCCAGCGCCGCCACTTCTCCTCCGTTGAGCACGAAGTCGCCGATGGAGTATTCGAATACCTCCACATTTGTGCAGTTACGATAGTGCTGCGATACGCGCGCGTCTATTCCTTCGTAGCGTCCGCAAGCCACAATAATCTGCCCTACCCCCGCCAGGTCCCGCACGTGTTGTTGAGTAAGAGGAACCCCGGACGGCGTTGGGATTGCCAGCACTCGCCTGGCATCCGATTCGTCTAAAACCGCATCAATTGCGCGTCCCCACACGTTTGGTTTCATAACCATCCCAGCACCCCCACCATAGGGCGCGTCGTCCACACTTCGGTGCCGGTCATGGGTCCACTCCCGCAGGTCGTGCACGCGGATTCTAAGCTGGTTTGTGTCCACTGCTTTGCCCATCAGCGACAGTTCCAGCACATTAAAAAAACTGGGGAAGATTGAAATTAAATCAAATTGCATGAGGCCCTAGCTCACTCAAAGTCGTCATCGAACAGGCCACCCGGCGGGGTGACTCGCACGCGCCCACCGGGCACGTCCACAACCGGCACAATCGCTTCAACAAACGGGACAAGCACGTCACCGCGTTCCGTGCTCACCACGAGGAGGTCTTGAGCCTCGCCAAGTTGCAGATCTTTAACCACCCCCAGTTCCCGCTCCTGACTATCGCATACCGTTAGGCCGCGCAGCTCGTGCGGGTACCAGGCGTTTACTTCCGGCTCAATCTCTTCGGTGTCCACCACCAGGTGGACGCCACGTAAAGATTCAGCCGTGGTGCGGTCCCTCACGCCCTCAAACCGGACCGCTAAACGGCCTTTGTGTACGCGCACCGTCTGCACAGTCAACGGCCCCACCGCAGCTGGTTCGGTGCGCAGCTGTGCCCCCGGGTAAATCCGCTTCTCCACCACGTCTGAACGCGTATCTACCAGCACTTCACCTTTCAATGCGTGTGCTGGACCAACAATCCCAACAGTTACATCCATACTGAAATCCTACTGAAGAATATAAACCGGAGGCGGCGTGGACTCCACGCCGCCTCCGAACGCTGTGCAACTATTAGTCGCGATCCGTGTCAATCACATCGACCCGCACCGGGCCGCGTGTTGACAGTGCGGACATTACTGCGCGCATCGCCCGCGCAGTCCGGCCCGAACGGCCAATAACGCGTCCCAGATCATCGGGATTCACCCGAACCTCAAGCAGACGCCCACGACGCATCGAACGCGACGTTACCTCCACATCGTCTGGATGATCCACGATACCGCTAACAATATGTTCCAGAGCATCCGCGAGCATTAGGCTTCCTCAGACTCCTCAGCGGATTCCTCCGCTTCCTCAGCCTTAGCGGCCTCTTCTTCTGCCTTCTTAGCTTCCGCAGCTTCTGCCTCTGCCTTAGCTTTCGCCTCAGCCACAGCAGCCTTGCGTTTAATCGCGTCATCTTCGGCAGCCTGAATAGCTTTTGCCGCAGCTTCCTCATCCGCTGACGCGTACTTGACGTAAGACTTCGGGTTCTCAACCCCCTTGAACGCCGCCCAGTCACCAGTCAACCACAGGAGCTTACGCACCTGGTTTGACGGCTGCGCGCCAACTCCCAGCCAGTACTGCGCCCGATCACCTTTAATGTTGATTGTGGACGGTTGGCGGGTAGGATCGTACGTGCCGATCTCTTCAATTACACGGCCGTCACGCTTCTTGCGTGAATCGACAACAATTACCCGGTAGAACGGAGCATGGACCTTCCCCATGCGCTTCAAACGAATACGAACTGCCACTGGTGTGGTCACTCCTTCGGAATCGAATATTGGATTTACCTAGCTGACGGGGATCACATCGAGCGAGGTGAATCCCAGGACGCGGGGCCCGTCGTCAGAGAGGGGTCCGACGGCTCCGAGTACAACACTCCATTGTGCCAGATTCACCCACGGTTCCCCAAGTCTTCACACCGATTTCCACCGCCCCCTGGCGTGCGATTCGTCACGTGGGATAATGAACCTATGACTTGTGAAAGAATTCCTCTGCATACCCAACCGCAACTAGCCCCCGTCACCGTTGAGCAACAGCGTTCCCTCGATGATAATCAAAACGAAATCGCCCACCAACTTGCCCTAATTGCCCGCGCAACCGCCCGGGCATGCGGACCGTACCTTCGGTGGGCGCGCCTGCAGGATTTGCGGGTCGATAATAAATCTAGCGAACACGACCCCGTGACGGTACACGACAAAGCCATTGAAACTGCAATCACGCAGATTCTTGGCTACTTCCTTCCCGGCTCAAGAGTGCTGGGCGAAGAGCATGGGGAACAGCTCCTTCCTGGCGGCAAACCCCAGTTGCCCGAGCGCATCCAACTGCCCGAACTGGAACCGCACCCGGATGTGCGTTCGCAGGGATCGCGCGTGCGGTGGATTGTGGATCCAATCGATGGGACCGCGAACTTTGCGGCGGGTATGACGTATTTCAACACGTCGATCGCAGCGGAACTCGACGGGCAGGTAGTGGCCGGGGCTATCCACGTGCCCTGCGAGCAAGAAACGTTCTGGGCCAATGCCGAACGCGGTTACTTGGAAAACGAACGCGGTTTCTTTGCCCTGGAATCTTCTGGCCCGACCCGTGAAATTGAGGCGTTGCTACTTACCTACCATCCGATCCTCACGCAGGTGAAAACGCATCCAGAAGTGACGTTTGAGGTTCTTGGTCAGCTCATCGACACGTGCCGGGCGCTGCGCCGCCCCGGTGCGGCTGCTTTGGATTTAGCGAATATTGCGGCCGGTCGCGCGGGCGCGTTCTTCGCTACCTCGGTTAAACCCTGGGACGTTGCAGCCGGATTACACCTGGTTCAGGTCAGTGGGGGCACCAGTTACACCCACCCGATGGGAACGACGACGCCCGCTGGGTTCGGCCCCGGTGTGGTTGCCGCATGTGCCGGACTCACCACCCCGAAGCTGAAAGAACTGCTCGACCAGTTGGCTGCCCAGTACTAGTTTTCGGTCTGTTCCCACTGTTGCATACCACCCGTGACGTTTATGAACTGCGCGTTTGGGTGGTTGCCTTTTACCAGCTCGATCGCCCGCGCGGACCGGCCACCCGACCTGCAGTACACGTACGTGGGCCGGCCGGGTTTCAACCCCGGTAGACGCGGCTGCTCCATCAGCTGGCTCAGTGGCACCAGCTGCGCGCCCGGAATGTGCCCCATCTTCCATTCCCACTCTTCGCGCACATCCACGAGGTTCATTGGCTCTCCCTCGCGGATACGTTCGCGCAGCTGGACTGCGGACACCTCACCTTCTCGCGAGCCGGCGCCGCAAGTATTTCCTACGTCATCTACCACATCTGCTCCCACGCTAGTTACCGGTACTCGGCTGGGATCTGGCCGAACTGGGATTTTTTCGAACTTCACACTCAACGCGTCATACGTCAATAACTGCCCAATCAGTGGCTCCCCAATGTGGGCGAGCACTTTTATCGCTTCCGTCGCCATGAGGGAACCGATCACGCCCGGAAGCACCCCCAGCACCCCTGCTTCCGCGCAAGACGGCACCTCACCGGGCGCCGGTGGGCTCGGGTAAAGATCGCGATACAACGGGCCCTTCCCGGGCCAAAACACACTGAGTTGCCCAAAGAACCTCAAGATCGCCCCCCACACAACGGGGATATCCAAGATCTCCGCGGCGTCCGCAACCACGTACCGGGTGGTGAAGTTATCCGTCCCATCCAAAATCACGTCCGCACCACCCAGTACCTCAAGCGCATTAGTGCTGGTGAGACGCTCGTTCACGAGAGTTAACGCGATATCTGGGTTTAGCCCGCGCAACACCTGGGCCGCGGACTGCGTTTTCGCCATCCCCAAGTTCGCTTCCGAATGGATCACTTGGCGCTGCAAGTTAGTGCGGTCCACCACGTCGTCATCCACCAGGGTTATTTGCCCGACTCCAGCGGCCGCTAAATACGGCAGCGCGGCCGAACCCAGGCCTCCGGCGCCCACCACGGTTACGCGCGCGTTTAACAACTTCTCTTGCGCCGCCGGCCCGAACCCACGCAACCCCAGGTGTCGTTGCAACCGCTCCACCTGGGGCGCACTTAACTGTGAAATCTTCAACTCTATACACCTACCCCTCGTAAACCACGCGGTGGGGACTCGCCAGCACCGACAGGTCCTCGCGCGGATCGCGATCATAAACCACGGCGTGCGCGGCCTCACCGTCAGAAAGGGAAGGGAACCCCAAGAAATCCCGTGCCTGCCAAGTAACCCGATCAAGAATCTGCGTGTTCGTAAGCCCCATGCGGGTGAACGCCATGATTTCTTTGGCGATCGAACCGTGGGGTTGGAACGAACCAGAATCCGTGCCCGGCAACAACGTGAGCCCCGACTCGGCGATATTACGCAGTGTCTGCGGGTAATCCGCATACAGGCCGCGCATGTCATCGCGGTAAACCGGGTACTTAGTGCCCGCGCTGCTCGCGAACGAGGGGAACAAGTCCACTTGAATAATCGTGGGGGTGACCGCGATCCCAAGCTGGGCGGCCTCCCGCATCTGGCTCAAAGTCATGCCCGTACCGTGCTCAATGCAATCCACCCGCGCCTCCAGCAAACTCTCAATCGTCGCGCGGGCAAACGTGTGCACCGTAACCCGGGCCCCTGCCTCATGAGCGGCCTGAACACCATCTTTCAACGCTTCGGTGGAAAACAAGGGGTGCAGGGTTGAATCCGCCCCATCAGCGCGATCGATCCAATCGCCCACCAGTTTTATCCACCCGTCACTGCGACGCGCCTGATACGCCATCTGCTGCGGCAAGTCTGCGTCGCGCTCTACCTCTACTGCCAACCCGCGGATATACCGCTTGTACTTCGCAATGTGCTGGCCGCAGTGCAGTAAACGCACGCCGTCACGCTGCTCATTTACCGCGCGGTTATCGAACGGCAACCCGCAATCGCGCACCAGCAGCACCCCGCTGTGGTGGGCCACGCGCGCCTGCTGGGCAAGCAAATCGGAATCCTGTCGCGGCCCCGTCTTGTCAATCCCAATGTGGCAGTGCGCATCCACCAGGCCGGGAAGCATCCACCCTTCCAGGTCCGCACTCGTTTGCGTGCGAGGAACGCGGCGCACAGTTCCCCCTTCGATCTTAAGGTCGATATCTTCGACCCAGCGGGCGGGTTCCCCTTTTTCTCGCCACAGGGCGGCGCCGCGAAACAGCAAAGTTAGAATCCTCCCAGCATGCGTTTCAAATCGTCAGGCAGATCATCCATCGTCTGTTTCGGTTCCGGTTCACTAATCCCGAACGAGCTGCCCTTCTTATGTTCTGGAACCATCTTCGACAGCTCCTGCTTACGCCGCTTCGCGGGGTTACCCGACACGCCTGAACGCGACTTCCGCCGCTTCTTCTTCGGCTGGCGGCCCTTTGACTTCTTGCCCGACCCAGGTAGTTTGCCCATGCCGGGCATACCCCCCATCCCGGGCATCCCCGGCATACCGCCGCCACTGCCCATGGAACGCATCATTTCGCGCGCGCCCTCAAAGCGTTTCACGAGGGAGTTAACTTCCGTAACCGTCGTGCCCGACCCCGCTGCGATCCGCGAGCGGCGCGAACCGTTCAGAATCTTTACGTCCGCGCGTTCAGCCGGCGTCATGGACCGCACAATCGCTTCAATGCGGTTAACTTCGCGTTCATCGAAGTTCTCTAACTGTTCGCGGAACTGGCCGGCGCCCGGCATCATGCCCAGCAGCTTCTTCATAGACCCGAGTTTGCGGATCTGCTGCAACTGGTTCAAGAAGTCATCGAGCGTCAGCCCGCCAGACATGGCTTTGCGCGCCATGTCCTGTGCATCCTGCGCATCGATTTTCCGTTCAGCTTGCTCAATTAAAGTGAGCACGTCCCCCATGTCGAGGATCCGGCCCGCCATCCGGTCGGGGTGGAACCGTTCGAAGTCTTCCAACCCCTCACCGGTGGATGCAAATAGGATTGGTTCCCCCGTGACTCCGCGCACGGACAAAGCTGCACCGCCACGTGCGTCACCATCCAGTTTCGACAAGACCACACCGGTGAATCCCACGCCGTCGCGGAACTCCGTTGCGGTATTCACCGCGTCTTGACCAATCATGGCGTCGAGCACGAATAATACCTCGTGAGGTTCAATCGCCTCACGAATATTCCGCGCCTGCGTCATCAGTTCTTCATCAACCCCCAGGCGGCCGGCGGTATCCACCACCACGAGGTCGTACCCGTTTTCTACAGCGTGGTTAACTCCCGAACGCGCAACCTGCACCGGGTCCCCAACTCCGTTGCCAGGTTCGGGTGCCCACACGTCCACGCCGGCGCGCTTACCCACAACCTCCAGCTGGGTGACTGCGTTGGGACGCTGCAAGTCCGCTGCTACCAGGAGGACTCGCTTGCCTTCCTCCCGCATCCAGTGGCCGAGTTTACCCGCTAACGTGGTTTTACCCGCACCCTGCAGACCCGCGAGCATGAACACCGTCGGACCCCGGTTCGCGAAATGCAGTTCCCGAGTCTGCCCACCCAGAACACGCACCAGTTCGTCGTGAACTATACGCACCACCTGCTGGCCTGGGTTAAGCCCCTGGGTGACAACGGCGCCCGCCGCTTTCTCGCGAACGTTCCCGATGAACTCGCGCACAACGGGGAGGGCCACGTCTGCATCCAGCAGGGCCCGGCGGATATCAGCCGACACTTCCTGAATGTCAGATTCACTAATGATGCCCTTGCCCCGCAGTTTGCGGAACGAGTTGGAAAGGCGGTCAGACAGATTATTAAACACGTTGCGTACCCTTATTTACCTTCGGAGCTTACTTCGTCTACTTTAACCGATACTCCACGCTACCCGATGATGGCATCGACAAAGTCTTCGGCATTAAAGGGCGCTAGGTCGTCCGCACCCTCCCCTAGGCCCACGAGTTTAACCGGCACCCCCAGGGCGCGTTGGACAGCCACCACGATACCGCCTTTAGCGGACCCGTCTAGTTTTGTCAGTACCACGCCCGTGACATCCACTACCTGCGAGAATACTTCCGCCTGGCGCAGCCCATTTTGCCCGGTCGTTGCATCGAGCACCAGCAGGACTTCGGAAACGGGGGCTTGCTTTTCCATTACCCGCTTCACTTTCCCAAGTTCGTCCATGAGGGTGGATTTGTTCTGTAAGCGACCCGCCGTGTCTACGAGCACGACATCCACGTCTTCACTGTGCCCCTGTTTGACCGCGTCGAAGGCCACGGAAGCCGGGTCTGCGCCCTCAACTTCAGAACGCACAGTGTTCACTCCAACGCGTTCGCCCCACGTGGCAAGCTGTTCGGCGGCGGCCGCCCGGAAGGTATCCGCGGCCCCTAGCAGCGCTGTTTTCCCTTCAGCCACAAGCAGTCGCGCCAGTTTACCCACCGTGGTGGTCTTCCCAGTTCCGTTGACCCCCACCATGAGTAGCACAGCTGGGTGCGCGCCCTGTTCATCGTTCGTGCGTTCCAGGTTCAGACTCCGATCCAAAGTGGGATCCACGATTTTCAGCAGCTCCTGCCGCAGCACCTGTTTCGCCACTGCCGCGTCGGCACTACCGCGCACCTTCAATTGCTGACGCACACTGTCGAGTACCTCTTGGGTGGCGTCCAACCCAAGATCCGCCATCAGCAGGGTTTCTTCGAACTCTTCCCAGTCCGCCTCTGAAAGGTCGGCGCGCGAAAGGATTGACAGTAGTGACTGCCCCATCTTGCCTGACCCCGCCAAGCGTGAACGCAGCCGCTGCATCCGCCCCGCCACCGGCTCCGGTTCCACAACCTGCGGCTTTGCCGGTTCGTGCGCCTGCGGCGTGCTGGGCTTCGCTTCGGCCTGCGTTTCAGGTTGTTCCGCTGCGGCTTTGCCCGCTGGTTCCTCCGGCTGCCGCGGTTCCAACTGCGACTGGTCCGGTGCGGGTGGAAGGGAATCATGACGGCGTTTAACCCAGTAGATACCGGCCCCAATTACGACGACAGCGGCAATCCCCAGGATCGCATACAGAAGCACTAAACTACTCATGCTTTCCATCTTCGCTTATTTTCAGCGCTGGGAAAAGCCCAGGGGAAAACTTTTTGCTCTGCGCGTTACCCGCATTCACCCACGGGTGGGTTAGTCGTCTTCTTCTTCCCCCAGTTGAGGTGCCTGCAACTCGTCCGCCGACAAATACCCAGACCCCGACGTGGAATCGCGTTCCATAACCGTAAAAATGGACTCTGTTTGCGGCTCAACCAAAATGGGTTTTTGAGGCGCCGCATCCCTCTTCTCATCCGGTTTCTGCTGCGGCTTCAAATACGTGCGCGCGCTCTTCAACTCGTCCTGCCACGACGCCATAGGTCGGCGCGTAGTCATCAATACCGCCAGCACAATCAGGGCGATCACGACGATAGCTAACGTCGTGATGATCACAAAAAACGCGGTAGAAAGCACCCTCTAATAATCAGTATTTCCCCAACAAATATCAACTAGAACCGCCTCTTGTTGCCAGTTTGTGACCATTCTCTAGACCGGGTGCGCAGCTGCAACCACGTCGCGGTCCGTTCAGTTTTCATCTGCTTGCGCCTGCGGGGTCTGCGCCAACTTCTGCGACACCACTTGCGTCACCCCATCGCGCATAGTCACCCCGTACAGCGCATCTGCAATCCGCATCGTCCGCTTCTGGTGGGTGATAATGATCAGCTGGGAATCCTCCTGCAACTGCTTAAAAATAGTGATCAAACGCGACAGGTTAACGTCATCGAGAGCCGCTTCAACCTCATCCATAACGTAGAACGGGGAAGGCCGAGCCTTAAAAATCGCAACTAGCAGCGCGACCGCCGCAAGTGAACGCTCCCCACCCGACAGCAAGGAGAGGCGGGTAATCTTCTTCCCCGCCGGCCGGGCAGAAATCTCAATCCCAGTTTGCAGCATGTCCTCAGGATCCGTGAGCGCCAAGTGGCCCGCGCCGCCCGGAAATAAGGTGGCGAACACCTGCTCAAACGCTTCCGCCGTGTCGTAGAACGCCAACGCAAACGCTTCCTGCACCTGGGCATCCACCGCGTCTACAATCCCAAGCAGGTCGTTCTTCGACTCCAACAAGTCGCGCAGCTGGTCGGTTAAAAACTGGTGCCGCTGCTCGAGCGCGCGATGCTCCTCAAGCGCCAACGGATTCACATTCCCCAGCCGTTTCAGCTCTTTTTGCGCCCGCCCCAGCCGCTGCTGCTGTTCCTCACGATCATATGGATAGGGTTCAGGTGCCTCAACTGGAACAGCCGGCCCGTACTGCGCCAACAGGGCCTGCGGCTCCAGCCCTAATTCGGCTTGGGCACGCTCCACCACCCGTTCATAGTTGAGCACCAGCTCTTGCTTGGCAATCTCGTCGCGATGCGCCTCGTCCGTCAGTGCAATCAGCTCTGCCCGCCGCGCATCCACCTCTTTGCGCAACGCATCCGCCCGATCGCTAAATTCACTCCGCGCGGATTCCGCTTGCTTCAACGCCTCCCCCGCCTGGTTCAACGCCGCATCCGCAGCCTGCAGAGGGCCTTGCAGCCGCTCCACGATACTCACCAGCGCTGCGTGGCGCCGCACCCGCCGCTGCTCCTGCCGCTCGTACGCATGTACCTGTTCGCGCGCACGAGCCAGCTGCGTGCGTAAAGACCGCGCTCGATCCCGCGCCCGTTTCGACTGCTCTTCCAACGTACGCGCGTCGAGGCGCACCTGGGTTTCATTAGCCCGCGCCTGCTTAGCCTGCGTTTCACACCGCTGGGCACGCTCTAACGCCTCCGCCGGATCCGCCCCCTCAGGCACATCCTGCACCTGCCGCTGCCGAACCTGCGCCGCCTCCAGGCGCTGTACCGCATCGCGCGCGCGTTTACGAGCGGTTTCTAACGACTCTCCCAAACGCTGTTGCTCCGCCTGGGCCGCGCGCAATGCCGACAGGACCCGCGCTCTGCGCTCCGACTGCTGCGCCTTCTTTGCATCCGCCGCACGCACCGCCTGCAAACTCTGATGCGCAGCTTTAACCGCCGCATCGTAGTGCTCACGCGCCGCCTGCAGTTTCTTACGCACATCCGTCAAGTGCGCTTGGGCGCTCTCGGTTTGCTTGCGCGCCACCTCGTACTCCGCGCGCCGCTCCAGAACCGACGCGTGCACTCGCCCAGCGGTCCGCACCGCGTAACGCGTCAGCACATCCCCCGCGCGCGTCGCCACCGCGCGCACCCCCGGGGTTCGCACCGCAGCCACCGCGGCGGGCAGATCCTCCACCAGCAGGCAGTCAGCCAGCACCTCCCGGCTCACACCCGCCACTTCCACACTGGTTTCCACCGCGCTCAACGCAGCGACAGCGCCCTCGGGCCCAGTCCCCTCTAGACCACGCTCCTCGCGCCCGCTCGCCTCTAAACCATGCTGCGCCGGCCCACTACCCGCCGCCTCCGAGCTGGCTTCTACCGGATCCAACGCGCGCTCGCTCCCGACGTCCGGCCCCACTGGTTCAGCACTGGCGATCACCACGCGGCGGGCCCCTTCCCCACTCAGCGACGTAACCACATCCAAATCATCGACCACAACCGCGTCAGAAAACGGAGTTAGCAGCGCCGCAACCGCGTTCTCCCACCCGGAAGCTACCCGCACGAACTGCGACAGCGTCCCGCGGGCACGCGAATCCTCAAGCAGTAGCGCAGTCTCATCATCTGGCGCTAGTCCGCGGTGCAGCGTGTCGCGCCGCGCCCGCCACGTCGCCGCACTCGCCTGCGCGTCGCGCTCAGTAGCAAGCAGCTCGTCCACCACTTCCCGCGCCCGATCCCGCGTTTCCACGGCTTTCTCATGTTCACGCGCAGGGCCGGATTCCTCCTCGGGAGCCACGGTTCCCAGTTCCTCCACCGCAGCTCTAGCGCGGGTGGTGCGCTCGCGGGCTCCCGCAACTGATTCCTCCATGCGTTTCATATCCGCTTGTGCGCTATGCACCCCCTGCTGGGCGGTTTGCACGTCCCCCACTAGGCGGGCGACCTGTTCGCGGTGTTGCGCGCGTTCGGACTCGAGGCGCCGTGCCAACCGCTGTGCCTGCGCCGCCGCTTCCTCCGCGGCCTCCCGGTCTTTACGGGCCTGGTCTAAACGGGTGGCGCTGGCTTCCAACTGTTTCAGTAGCTCACTGTCCTCAGAGTTCGCTCGTTCACTGCGTTCTTGTAGTTGCGCCAGGTCCACCGCGGGCCTGGTCGGCGCGTGCGCGGCCTGTTGAACCCGTTCTTTCGCTACCGAATCCAAGGTTCCCAGCGCCGCGTTAACCGCGTTTAGATCCTGCCAAATAACAGTTAGTTCTTGCGCCCTCGGGGCCCCTTTGCGCGCCTGTTCTTCCGTCTCGGCCAGCTGCTGCTTGAGCGTCCCCATGCGCTCTTCCATTTCAGCTCGGCGCTTAGCCACGCCTTCCCCCTGTGCGTTCGCCACTTCGAGGCGCTCCGTGAGGTCTTGCAGTTCATCCGCCAGCAGCCGCGCTTGCGCATCGCGAATCACAGCCTGCACCTGCGCCGCTTTCCGCGCTGCTTTCGCCTGCCGCGCGAGGGGCCGCAACTGCCGAGCGAGCTCATTAGCCAGGTCCCGAACCCGATGCAGGTTAGCCTCCATTGAATCCAGTTTTTTTAGCGCCCGTTCTTTGCGCCGGCGGTGTTTCAGCACGCCCGCGGCTTCCTCAATGAAACCGCGCAACTCCATTGGGCCCGCGGACAAGATAGCATCTAACTGCCCCTGGCCAACAATCACGTGCATTTGCCGGCCCATCCCCGTATCCGACAGGAGTTCTTGAATGTCCAGCAGGCGGCACGGATTATTATTAATGGAGTACTCGGAGCCGCCACCGCGGAACAGGGTGCGGGAAATCGTCACTTCCGTGTAGTCGATCGGTAAGGCCCCGTCGCTGTTATCAATCGTGAGGGACACTTGCGCTCGCCCCAGTGGCGCGCGGCCCGAGGTTCCCGCGAAAATAACGTCGGCCATCTGCCCACCCCGCAGGGTTTTAGCGCCCTGCTCTCCCATTACCCACGCGAGGGCGTCCACCACGTTTGACTTTCCAGATCCGTTGGGCCCCACCACGCACGTTATTCCGGGTTCGAGGTTCAGGGTGGTAGCGGATGCGAACGATTTAAATCCGCGCAGAGTCAGGGTTTTAAGGTGCACAGTTGCTTATTATACGGGCCCGCCGCCAAGCGGCGGCGGACCCGAGGGGAGAACTATTTCTTCTCGTCTTCAAACACGAGCTCTGGGAACCACAGGGAGATTTCCCGGTCCGCTGATTCAGTTGAATCTGAACCGTGTACCACGTTCTCAATCTGCCCGGTTCCCCAGTCGCGCGCCAAGTCACCGCGGATCGTTCCCGGCTGCGCCACCGTGGGGTTCGTGGCGCCCATCATGTGTCGGAACCCTTCAATCACGCGGTCACCTTCCACGACCACCGCAACCAGGGGGCCAGACTGCATGTAGGCCACGAGGTCTTTGAAGAAATGTTTTTCACGGTGCTCGACGTAGTGGCGTTCGAGCAGTTCCGTGGAGGCTTTCTTAATTTTCAGCCCTTTGAGCACGTATCCTTTGCGTTCGATCCGGCGCAGTACTTCACCGGTCAAGCCGCGTTTGAACCCATCCGGTTTGATGAGTACCAGCGTGTGTTCTTTCTCTGGGTCCAGCAGGTCTGGAGTAGGCATATTGTTCCTTTCTACGCTGTTATTGCGCATCCTTTTGGGTTTCGTTAATCGTGTTGACCACGTTGTCTAACGCCTCTTCCGCTTGTGGTCCGCGGGCCACGACGGTTACCGTGTCGCCGTCTTTTAGGCCCAATCCCATTACTGATAGTACCGAATCGGCTTCTACCTCGTTGATTGTCACTACCGCATCGTAGTTCGCCGCAACCCGCGCGATTTTAGCGGCCGGTCGGGCATGCAGACCAGCCGGGTCGTGGATGGTTGCTTGCGCGGTCACGGCCTGTGCGTTTGCGTAGTCTTCTTCCGATTCCGCTTGAGGTTCAGGCTCGCTCTGTGCTCTCCACTGCTGCGCGGCTTGGCGGGCCGCTTGCGCAACGGTGGATGCGTCGCCGCCACCTTGAGCTGCAACAGCTGCGGCTACAGCGCCCTCAACGAAAGGGGCATCCGCAAACACTACGGGTTCGTCGTCTAGGAACTCTAGTACGGATTCGGCGGTGAGGGTGGCTGACCCCAGGTCGGTTAGCACCACCACGGATCCGGCTTTGAGCATTTCGCTGAGGGCGTCGTCGACTTTGTCGTAAGACGTTCCCAACCTGCCGTCAGCGGTTCCGGCAGCGGTTTTCATAGTCACGTTTGGTGCCATTTGCGCCGCGAGCGCAGCGAGACCGTTGGCGAGCTGTTCGCTGTGCGACACCAGCAGCAGCGCCGTCGTGGTCTCACTCATCTACCGCTCCTAGAGCAGCCTGGAAAATCAGTGCGGTAGAAACCGCCCCCGGATCCAGGTGTCCAACGGAGCGTTCTCCCAGGTAGGAAGCCCGGCCTTTGCGGGCCCGCATGGGTTTAGTCGCCTCCGCGCCGGCGTGCGCACCGGCCGCCGCCGCTTCCAGCACTGCGCCTGGCTCAGCACCATCCGCAACGGCCTCGCGGGTGGCCCGCGCGGCCTGCGCTAACGCGTCCACCATAGTCTTCTCGCCGGGCGCTGCTTTGCCCCGCGCCTGCACGCCGTCGAGCATGGCTTCCACGAGCGCGTTCACGTCCGCCGCTTCAAGGGCTGGCGCATTCACAACCTTAGCGGCCCGCAAAAAAGCGGTGCCGTACAGGGGGCCGGCTGCCCCACCGACGGTAGACATGAGGGTTTTCGCGGTCAGTTTTAGCGCACTCGCAATCGAATCGGGTTCGTTTTCTTCTAGGCGTTTACGCAGTGCCGTGAACCCGCGGTCCATGTTTTCACCGTGGTCGCCATCGCCAATCGCCCGATCCAGATCCACTAGTTCCTCACGGTTTTCACGCATCAACGCGGCGGTGTCATTCAACCACCGCACCGCCCAAGCGGTGTCTAAACTCATTTACATTCCCTTCCGGTACCCCGGTGTTAAAGCGGGCGCATCCACCAGTTCCAACATTCCCTCATCGACACGAAGCATGGTAACGGAACAGCCCGGCATCTCCAGGCTCGTAACAAAGTTACCCACCAGCATGCGGACTGGTTCAACCCCATCGTCATCCAGTAGTTGCCCGAGCTTGCGGTTCACTATGTACAGTTCCGACAGTGGCGTGCCCCCCATGCCGTTCACCAACGTTACCACCTTGTCGCCCGTCTTAAACGGCAGGTCCTCCTGCACCTTCTCGTACAGCTCCGCGACCAACACGTCTGCTTCCCGCATGGATGTGCGCCGGTAACCGGGTTCCCCGTGAATCCCGATCCCGAGCTCCACTTCTCGCTCCCCCAAGTCGAACGAGGGCTTACCCGCATGCGGAACCGTGCACGGACCCAGCGCCAACCCCATGGACCGCATGTTGTCGCACACGGCCTGCGCAACGGACTGCACCTGATCTAGATCGTCACCGCGTTCCGCAGCCGCCCCCGCGATCTTCTCCACCAAGAAGGTTCCCGCCACACCGCGCCTGCCCGCGGTGTACAAAGAGTCTTCGACCGCAACGTCGTCCGCAACCACAACCGTGCGCACGTCCACGTCTTCCATTTGCGCCAGTTCCGCCGCGGTTTCAAAGTTCAGCACGTCGCCCGTGTAGTTCTTCACGATATGCAGCACGCCGGCACCGCGATCCACCTGCTGCGTCGCCGCAACAATCGGATCCGGGGTGGGGGACGTGAAAACCGGGCCGGGCACTGCCGCATCCAACATCCCGTATCCAACGTAGCCCGTGTGCAGGGGCTCGTGGCCAGACCCACCCCCGGAAACGAGCGCTACCTTCCCCTCGTCTTTGGCTTGCTTTCGGTACACGTACGCGGGATCGTACTCAACTTGCACCAGATCACCGTGCGCCAGAGCGAATCCTTCTAAGGACTCGCGCACTACCTCATGGACATCATTGACCAGTTTCTTCATTGTTCTCCTCGAACTACGCTCAATAAAGCAGATGGGACAAACGTGAATACAATCACGATTGTCCCATCATTACTTCCGTATTACCAGGGTTTAGTGCGCGTGCGTTTAAAGCCGCTGGTTTTGTTCTTTCATGAGGTCCCGCACGTGGCCCACGAGGACGACGGAACCGAACACCACCACCCCGTTTGACGCCGCCGGATCGGTCGACGCGTCCGCTTGCTCAACCGCCTGGTCGATCGCATCCAGCAAAGAGTGCTGCACACTCACCCGGTCGGGTCCGAACACGTCCACCGCGACCTCCCCCAGGTCTTGCGCCGGCATAGCGCGGGGCGTGTCCATCCCGGTGATAACGATCGAATCTAGGATCGGTTCCATTTCGGACAGCACGGCCTCCACGTTCTTATCCGCCATCGCAGCGTACACGCCGACCATGTGGGTGTAGTCAAACGACTCCCCAAGCGCGGTGGCGAGCGCGCGGGCCCCGTGCGGATTGTGCGCGGCGTCCACCACGATCGACGGGGAGGTGCGCACCACCTCTAACCGCCCCGGGGAGGTTGCGGATGCGAACCCTTCTTCCACGAGCGTGCCCTCGAGAGCGCGACCGCCGTTAAACGCTTCCATCGCCGCAAGAGCTAACGCCGCGTTCTGCGCCTGGTGGGCGCCCACGAGCGGGACGAACACGTCGGCGTACACGGCTGCGGGAGTGCGCACAGTCAGCATTTGCCCACCGACCGCTAGGCGCCGCTGCGCAACCTCAAAGTCCCGGCCTTCAACTCGAAGTTGGGCATCTACCTCACGGGCACGCTGCTCCAAAATTTCCATAACTTCGGGTTCTTGGTGCGCAACAATGGCCACGCTCCCGGGTTTGATTATTCCCGCTTTCTCCGCCGCAATCTGACGCAGTGTGGAACCAAGCCATTTCTCGTGGTCGTGTGCGATCGGGGCAATCACCGCCACTTCCGCGTCGAGCACGTTGGTGGCATCCCACGTACCCCCCATGCCCACTTCCACCACGGCGGCGTCCACGGGAATATCCGCGAACCCCGCAAGCGCTATTACCGTGAGGATTTCGAAGAACGACATGCGGGGCTTGCCAGCCTGCTCGTTCGCTTCATCAACCATGTCGAGGTAGAGCGCGACGTCGTCGAACAGGGCGTTGAACTGCGCTTCCGTAACCGGTTCGTCGTTAATGCTGATGCGTTCGCACATGCTGTGCAAGTGCGGACTGGTGTAGCGCCCCACCTTCCGCCCCGTAGCCATCAGCAATGCAGAAAGCATGCGCGCGGTTGAGGTTTTCCCGTTTGTGCCCGTAATGTGCACGCTCCGGTACGTGGTTTGCGGATCCCCGAGGATTCCCAGGGCCATGCGCACGCGTTCTAATGACGGCTGTATCTTGTGCTCCGGGGCGCGCGCTAGAATCGCCTGTTCAATCGCCCGGTATCGCTCGTGGATTGCCACGCGCTCCTCGTTCCCGAGTTTGGTTGCCTGCGGCGGCGTTTCCTGCTCCTCTTCAGGCAGCATGTGCAGCGACCCTAACGCGGACCGCAGGTCGGTTGACACGTCGCGGTCCATTATTTCGCTGAGTTTACGTTCCGTATCCAGATCCTCAGTCACGATCGTTTCGTCACCTCAATCTTCACTTCGTCCACACCGCCGGTGATGTGCGTTTCGAGTGCGAGCACTTCGTGGGCAATCATGTCCGCATGCGTGCGGGCGGCGGCCACATGTTCGTTTGGTACCTGCAGCGTGAGGTTGATGCGGTCTGAAATATCCAAGCCCGCTTGTTTCCGTGCGTCTTGGATGGCGCGCACGAGGTCGCGTGCGTACCCTTCCGCTTTTAGTTCCTCATCCAGTTGCGTATCTAGGACCACGAATGAGCCCGATCCGAGCACTGTGGCCGACTGTCCTTCTTCCGCTTGCACGACGGTAGCGAGTTTAACTTGGTCTCCACTCAGCCGCACAGGTTCGCCTTCTACGAGCACGGTTGGGAAAACAACGCTGCCGTCTTCCGCTTGCCACTGCCCTTGTTTTTGCGCTGCGAACAGTTTTGACGTGTAGCGCCGCACCGCGGGGTCGAATGCGCGCGGGTTCAGCGTGAGTTCTTGCCTGGTTTCTAATCCGGAGGTGTCCGGCGCGCTCAAACGCACGTTTTTCACGTTTACTTCTGAGGCAATGAGGTGCTTGTAAGCCTCCAGGTTTTGCGCCAGTGGGGATACTACCGTGAGGGAGCGCAGCGGTTGGCGGACGCGGATCTGTTCGGCTTTGCGCAGTGAGTGGCCGCCAGAGACGACGTCGCGCACCTCATTCATGGTTTGCAGTAGTTCGTCGTTTGCCCACGCCTGCCCGATATGCGGGTAGTCCGTGAGGTGCACTGACTCACCGCCGGTTAGGCCCCTCCAGATCTCTTCTGTGACCAGTGGCAGCAGTGGTGCGGACACGCGCATGAGCACTTCCAGTGCCGTGTACAGGGTGTCGAACGCGTCGTGGTCCTCATCCCAGAACCGTTGGCGCGACACGCGCACGTACCAGTTGGTCAGCAGGTCCAAGTGGGCGCGCACCAGTTCGCATGCTCCGGGAATATCAAACCGGTTTTGCGCCGCTTCCACCTCTATCGCTAGTTGCCTGGTGCGGGCAAGCAAGTACTGGTCCATGACGGGCAGGGCCTTCACCCGCGCCTCATCATCTGGAGCGATCGCGGTCGCAAGGTAGCCGCTCCCTTTCGCACACGTTTTTGCGTACAGCGCGAAGAAGTAGTAGGCGTTCCACATGGGCAGCACGATCTGGCGTACCGTGTCGCGAATTCCCCGTTCAGTTACCACGAGGTTCCCGCCGTTCACCACGTTTGAGGACATGAGGAACCAGCGCATGGCATCGGACCCGTAGTCGTTGAACACACCGTTCACATCCGGGTAGTTGCGCAGTGATTTACTCATTTTCCGACCGTCGTCACCGAGGACGATGCCGTGGCTCACGCAGTTGTTGAACGCGGGGCGGTCAAACAGTGCGGTAGCGAGCACGTGAAGCGTGTAGAACCACCCGCGGGTTTGCCCAATGTATTCAACAATGAAGTCACCCGGGTAATGGTCTTCAAACCAGTCTTCGTTCTCAAACGGGTAGTGCACCTGTGCGAACGGCATCGACCCGGAGTCGAACCAGCAGTCCAACACGTCGGGGATCCGCCGCATCGTGGACTGCCCGGTTGGGTCATCCGGGTTCGGGCGAGTCAGAGAGTCAATAAAGGGGCGGTGGAGGTTATCTACCTTCACCCCGAAGTCGCGCTCCAGTTCCTCAAAAGACCCGTATACGTCAATGCGGGGGTAATCGGGATTATCCGACTTCCACACCGGGATTGGGCTCCCCCAGAACCGGTTGCGGGAAATCGACCAGTCCCGCGCTCCCTCAAGCCACTTCCCGAACTGGCCGTGCTTGATGTGCGCAGGACACCAGTTGATCTGCTCGTTCAACTCCACCATGCGGTCGCGGAAAGCGGTTACTTGCACGAACCAAGAAGACACCGCCCGGTAGATCAGGGGTTTGCGGCAACGCCAGCAGTGCGGGTAGGAGTGGGCGAAAGACTGCTGGCGCACCAGGCGGGCACGCTCGCTGCGGGGAGTGCGCGCCACGGGCCCTTCGTCTTCTTCCCAACCGCGCCGCAGGTCCCGGGTGATTGGCTTGTTTGCGTCGAACACTTGCAGGCCTTCGTAATCGGGAACTTCGGCAGTGAACTTACCGGCCTCGTCAACGGGCACGACGGCGCGGATGTTGTTTTCCACGCACACGTTCATGTCGTCTTCACCGAACGCGGGGGCGATGTGCACCAGCCCGGTGCCGTCTTCCGTAGTGACGAAGTCCGCGGCAATCACGTGCCACGCGTTTTCACCCGGCGCCTCATCTTTGCCGCGGCCGACGAAGTAGTCGAAGATTGGGGTGTATGCGCGGCCCACTAAATCACTGCCTTTATATGTGGCAACCACCCGGGGGTCTTCCCCCAGTTCTGCCGCGTACCGGTCCACTAGCGCCTGGGCGAGCACCACTTTCTCCCCCACCAACTCACCTTCGGTGGGTTCAACTGTCACGTAGTCCGTATTCGGATCCACTGCGATCGCGAGGTTAGATGGCAGTGTCCACGGGGTGGTGGTCCAGATCAGGGCCAGCTCCCCGGTTTCCAAACGCATGCCGACGGTGAGCGTGTTGTCTTGCCGGTCCTGGTAGACGTCGTCATCCATTTTTAGTTCGTGGTTCGACAGCGGGGTTTCGTCGTTCCAACAGTATGGAAGCACCCGGTAGCCCTCATAAACCAGACCTTTATCCCACAGGGTTTTAAACGCCCAGATCACGGACTCCATGTAGGTGGGGTCGAGGGTCTTGTAGTCATTTTCGAAATCGACCCAGCGGGCTTGGCGGGTAACGTATTCTTCCCACTCGTCGGTGTAGCGCAACACGGACGACCGGCAGGCGTCGTTGAACGCGGCGATACCGATACCGCCTTCCCCTTCAATCTGGGATTTGTCTTCTATCCCGAGGATCCGTTCGGCCTCCAGTTCCGCCGGGAGGCCGTGCGTGTCCCACCCGAACCGGCGTTCCACGTGCCGGCCCTGCATCGTTTGGTACCGGCCCACGATGTCTTTAACGTAACCGGTTAGCAGGTGCCCATAGTGAGGCAGGCCGTTAGCGAACGGGGGGCCGTCGTAGAAAACGAACTCGTTATCACCGTTCTTACCGGCCGGGCGTTGGGCAATGGACTTCTTGAACGTATCGTCCGTTTTCCAGTACGCGAGGACGTCGCGTTCAACGTCTGGGAAAAATGGGGATGCTTCTACGTCACCACTGCGGTGCAAGGGGTAATTCTTCTCGCTCACGTTACCTGTCCTCGAGTCCTAATCGTCTGTCGTCGAGGACGTGGCCGACCACGGGGTCGGTTGCGCGGTACCACCTCGCTTGCCCCACCGCGAACACGTGTTTCCCGCACCACCCTCATGGGGTGGTTGCCAGGTTCTACCAGTTACCGGGCTTCACCGGCTACCGGGATACACCAGGAACCGGGCTACGCCGGCTCCCGGGTTTAACGAGTGCTCGTGGGGCCGCTTGTTATCTGCTATTTCGGGCTTACCCGCCCGGTTCTAATAAGCGTTAACGCGTTTCTTCCGGGTGGCTCGTCGGTGATATCCGCAGGTAGAACCAAGTTTTGCAAGAACGCGAAGTTCGCGGGTTCTTCAAGCGGGCCGAGTCTATGCCGTTGCTCGCCATTGTAACGAACCGGATTGTTAAACTAAACCCCGAATGCGGCTGCGGACTGTGTTTTTGCTTACGCATTTTCCGCCCTGCGTTTGGTACCCAGGTTAGACAAGACTTTGCACACGCGTGAGGCGATAGCCTACACGTAGGTTATAGACGAAGGAGGAGCCCGTGGACGCAACAGTGATGGGCGCGTTAGCGCACAAAATGGGGATTGAACTGGTGGACCTGTCTGCTGAGGGAGGTTACGCGACTATGCCCGTGGAAGGTAATACGCAGCCAATTGGTTTGCTGCACGGTGGGGCGTCTGCCGTTTTAGCCGAGCAGTTGGGTTCCCTCGTGGCCCGCGCAAATGCGCCCAAGGGAAAAACCGCGGTGGGGATTGAACTGAATGTTACACATCACTCCTCGGCGCGCAGTGGGCGGGTGCATGCGCGCGCGCAAACGCTGAAGGCGGGCAGGTCCCTCGTGGCAACACAAATTCAGATTCGCGACGACGCAGACCAGTTGTGCGCCAGCGCGCGCCTTACCTGCATGCTGATTGACGCACCCAAAAACTAAGGCTTTTCTGTCCGCCCACCTTAAACGCACGTTTACAACCCGGGGCTGCCTGGGCGCGAAATGCAACTCCCAAAACCCCGCTACCGGCGGGTGACGCGACCAAACAAAGTGGCGAAGGTTCGCATCAGCACGGGCTTTAACCCCCAGGTGGCGAACGCGGTTAATGCCAGTACTACAACTGCCACCACCAGGCCCCACAGGCTGTTGTCGTTGCGGGCAGCGAACATGTGGTTGAGGTTTTGAATCAGCCCAGTGCTGGCCACCAGCACCAGGTGCACGACCACGAATAGGCCGTACGCGATCATGGTTGGAAAGTGGATTGCCCGTGCCCACGGCATGGGGAATGCTCGGTTCCACTTTTTTGGCCACAGGGTGGACATCCGCCAGCCGGTGATTATCGCCAGTGGGGTCAGAATGAACACAACGGCAAAGTACGCCAGCATTTGCAACGCGTTGTACGCGATCCACCCATTGTCGGCCGGCCAGTGGAACGAAAGGTATTGCAAGGCCACGGACGCGCTGTGGGCGAACACGTCCCAGCTGGTTGGAATCAGCCGGACCCAGCGTCCAGAAATGAACATGAGTACGACGTACCCGAGTCCGCTAACCATCCACAGCACGTCCACCAGCACGTGCGTGAACTGCAGGACACTCACCTTTGGGGATTTGCGCGGCCATTTTGGTTTGAGGTACCCGGCGCCTCGGCGCGAAAACCTCACTTGCATACCGGTTTTCACGATGAGGGCCATGAAGAATATGTTCAGTGCGTGAAGTGCGCACACCCAGGCGGCGTTGCCCTCAAACTCGGCACCGGTAGCAACCCCGGGGTATTTAGACACGAAGTGCTGAACGGCAGCTGTGTTCCACGACAGGCACGCGGCAACCACCAATGCTAAGAGCGCGAGCGCAGCCCCTGCCCACGCATAGCGGTGGGACGCTATCGACTCGACCGCGGCCTTAACGATTGGTGACTTCACCGAGTTTTTTCGCACAGAATATCCCTTTTTAACAGTTTTTCGTTCGAGTGCATGCTATCGAAAAAGTAGAGGTAAGTGCATATAAAAAACCGGGGGTTGAACCCCCGGTGAGCTGGGTGAGTGACGGGGCTCGAACCCGCGACATCCTGGACCACAACCAGGTGCTCTACCAGCTGAGCTACACCCACCATCACCACTTCTTGAGTGAAGCAGCAAGACCTTACTTTACCAGCACGCTCAGCTAAACCCAAAACCAATGAGCGTTAGGAAAATCACGCTCAGACTTGTAGGCGGCTGGTGTCAGAATCAGTTTTTACCAGTGCACTCGCTGTGCGATCGCGTCTGCGAAGTTGCGTTTCGCATCTGCCGAGGAGTCGAGGTACAGCTGCGCGTCCACCAGCCCGACTTCCATTATGCGGAACGACCCTTCTCCGTCGGGCACCACGTCCACTCGGTTGAATAGAAACTGGGTGTCGTGACCGATCTTGTCGCGCATAACTTCGTGCAGCACGTTGCGAATCTGTTCGCCCCAACGCCACTCTTCCGGCGTGGCTTCGCGCGCCCGGTTGCGGGTTTCATGCATGAGTTCGTCGGTCACGTGCGATGGGTGGAGCATCCCTTTTTTCTCGACCGCGTGCGAGACGAGCCCGTTGAAGAACACCAGGGAGATTTCCCCGTGTTCATCCACTGCGCTGAAGTAGCGCTGCAGCATCACGGAACGACCTGCAGACAGTAGTTCCATGGCGTGGAACACGGCGTTTGACCGGTCTTCGTTCAAGATCGCGCTGTACCGACCGATGTCGCGCAAACCCGATGATACCGCGGGTTTCAAAACGAAGTCCTGCAGTGCTGGGAAACGCGAGTGGATCCGGTGTTTCGTGAGTTTTTGTTCGGGTTCCAACCACGTTGTTTCAATGATCGGTAGCCCCCGGTCCGCCAGTTCCCGCAGGTAGTGCTTATCTGAGTTCCACGTCAATACTTCGGGCCGGTTTAAAATGCGTGGCACACTGCGGGCCCAGCTCAGGAATTCGTCGCGGCGTTTCGCGTAGTCCGACACGGACCGCACTACCACTACCCCCGCTTTTTCCCAGTCCATATCCGGGTCGTCCCAGAACTTGATTTGCGGGTCCATGTTCCGTTCGGCAAGTAGGTCGAGGATACCGGCTTCGTCTGAATACAGGTTCGGCATATCCCGGCTGGTTACAAGTGTTACGCGACGTTTCATAACTTCCACTATAGAGTACTTAGATTCTGTTTTACCGCAGGCCCACGGGACGGGCCCACGCCCGTTTTTACCGCAGGCCCACGGGACGGTTCAGTGCCTGTTCAATGAGCGTGGTGATCAGGTTCGGGTAAGCGATTCCGGTTGCCTGCCACATTTGCGGGTACATCGAGATAGGCGTGAAACCGGGCATCGTATTCACTTCGTTCAAGGTGATGCTGTCGGTTTGTTCGTCGTAGAAGAAGTCGACGCGCGCGAGGCCTTCGCAGCCCAGTGCGGTAAATGCTTCCACCGCGATTTGCTGGATCCGGGTCTGCACTTGTTCGGGTACTGCGGCTGGGCACGATAGTTCCGCTTGGTCTGCGGCCACGTACTTTGTGTTGTAGTCGTAGAACTCGCTGTCTTTTACCGCGATTTCTCCGCACACTGAGGCGCGGGGCCCCTCCTCGGTTTCCAGCACGCCGCATTCAATTTCGCGGCCCGCAATAGCTGCTTCTGCCACTATTCGCCGGTCGTATTCACGCGCGTGAGCGATGGCGTCTTCCAGTTCTTTCGGTTCCGTCACGTGGGTTATGCCCAGTGAAGAACCTGCGCGCGCGGGTTTAATGTAGAGGTCTGTGCCTACAGCGGAGACTTGGGCAAGTGCCCGCGAGCGGTCCGTGTGCCACAGTTCGTCGGTGATGAGTGTCCAGCGCCCCACGTTGATGCCGGCGGCGCGCAGCACTGTTTTCGCCAGGTGTTTATTCATCGCCACTGCGGAGGCCGCGACCCCGCACCCCACGTAGGGAACTGCGCACATTTCGAACAGCCCTTGGATCGTGCCGTCCTCGCCGTAGGGCCCGTGCAGCAGCGGGAAGATCACGTCCACGTCTTGTAGTTTGCCCAGGTTTCCGGGGCTTTGTTGGAAGATTGAGCGCGACCCTAACCACAGGGACACGGTTTCGTCGTCGGCTTCCACGGCACCTTCGGGCCTGTGGTCCATGCTGAATGCTTCTACGTCCCCTGTTACGTGCACCCAACGTCCGTCTTTCGTGATCCCAATGGGGAGGATTTCGAACTTCGTTTGGTCGATCGCGTTCATTACGGATGCGGCGGTTGCGCAGGAAACTTCGTGTTCCCCACTGCGCCCACCGAAGATTAATGCTACGCGGGTTTTGTGTGCACGCTGGGTTTGAGTCATGCCAAATACTTTACCGCTCCACTACAACCACTCTGTTCGTCCGCGCCGATGGTTTTAAGTTTTAACGCTCGGCTGCGTCAAGATGGCGGTGGCCAGCGGGGTTTGGCACACTAGTTACTATTAGGAGGCGGCATGGAAACAACAGGAAAAAGCAGGCACAACGTCGAGCGTCACCCCGCACCTGGGAGCGAGCAGCAACCCACACCTGTGAGCGAGCAGCACCCCACACCTGTGAGCGAGCGCAAACCGAGGCGAAAGAACCACCATCCCTTCACGACCTCGCGTTTAAAGCAGTTGGGGCGGGCATGTCTGACTATGGGAGCATGTGCGGCACTCACTGCCGCGTGTTCCAACACAACCTCAGACCAGCCCAGCAGCGCCCCTGCCAGCAGTTCGGCGTCGGCTTCCCCTCAGCATTCAAAGAGCGCTATTCCCACGCCAACTGCGTCACCCACCGCGGATTTGGACGAAGCAGACAGCGCCCCCACCCCCTCAGGCAAAAATGGTGAGCGCGATAGTCACCAGTGGACGCAAAACCCGATCGAACTCAAAGGATCCGAATCAGCGGGAGCGCTCGTACGGGATTTCCGCGTCGGTGAGCACGATGGGTACTACCGCGTGGTAGTCGAATTCGTAGGCGATAAACGACCGCAGGTTAAAGCCCAGTGGGCAACGCAGAAAGTTGTCGAAATGGGACGGGGATTGCCGCTGCCAATCCCTCAAGAACATGTGCTGGACATACGCATGATTGGAACGATCGCTCCGATAATGGCGGACCAGCAGAAGGTGGCGTACAACGGGCCGGCAGACAAGCGGTTAGACGCCCACACGATCGCGTGGTTCGACGGTAGTTACGAAGATCAAACCCACCTGGCGATCTCCACGGGCAAGCAAACCGGTGCATCCGCCGTGTTCTACGACTCCCCCACGCGTCTCGTGATTGACATTCAAAAATAACCACTGCCAGTAGGATCGGCTGAGCAGTCGGTGCCGACGAGTGCGGAAAAGAGGGGCACGGAAAACTTGCGGGCCACAAGAGGGAGAAAATTACTCCTGCCCCGGTGCAAGCTGCGGGTGGCGTCGTTAGGAGATGGTGGTGTCTCCCGCGTCGTCGTCTGCGGTTAAGTACCGGCCCAGTTTCGGATTCCACGGGTAGCGCGGAGGTTCTTCGTTCCGCAACGCAGCCACCATCTGCGTTATCACGCGTTGCATCCGGCGGGTAGCGGCATGCACGGCCGCGCGGTCTTCCTCATCTTGATTCAAATCGGACAGGTCGATCGCCGGCCCGGTATGCACCCACACGTCTTGCCGGCCCTTGAGGAACGGGATCGAATCGCGGAACCGGTGCATAATCTTGTGCCCACCCCACTGCGCCAGTGGAATCACTGGCACATTCATGGCGAACGCCAGGCGGGCCGCTCCAGTTTTGAACGTCATTGGCCACATGTCTGGATCGCGTGTGAGCGTACCTTCTGGGAAAAACGCGATCGACTCACCGTGGGCAATCGCATTTTTCGCGTTCTTCAGCGCGTCCCCAGCCTCGGAGGAAGAACGGTGAACCGGCACCATTTTTGCGCGTTTAAGCACCGTTTTCAGCAGGGGAACGTGGAACAAACTATCTTTCGCCAGGGCGCGCACGGCGTGTCCCTCGTCGCCCAGATAGTACATGACCATGAATGGATCGAACTCGGTCACGTGGTTCATGATCAAAATGAACGGGCCTTCTTTCGGGAGGTTCTCTTGTCCCGTCCAATGCGTACGCATCATAGGTCGGATCAGTGGGCCCGTGATCCGCAAAACCGCCTTATACATGCCTTCAGGTTTTTTACTCACGACCTACATCATAATCAAACCCAGTCGCCCCAGCGCATCCGACCCCACTCGTTCCTTTGGTCGCCCCAGCGCATCCGACCCCACTCGTTCCTTTGGTCGCCCCGCATCGCTTCCAAGTGCGTCAATGTTCACGAACCGATTCCAAAGCCGACGGGCGCGGTCTTTTTAGCGGGCTACCATTTCCACGTGGGCGTCCAGCTGCCCTAGCTTCTTGAGGAAGTGCTCGTAGCCGCGCGAGATGACGTCGATCCCCGCGACATTCGACTCACCTTCGGCCGCTAAAGCTGCGATGAGGTGTGAGAACCCGCCGCGCAGGTCCGGCACCGTGATATTGGCGCCATGCAGTGGCGTTGGCCCAGAAATAACCGCGGAGTGGCGGAAGTTCCGCTGCCCAAACCGGCACTTCAAGTTCCCTAAGCACTCGCGGTAAACCTGAATGTTCGCCCCCATGTCCCGCAGCGCCCGGGTGAAACCAAACCGGTTCTCGTACACAGTCTCATGCACAATCGACAGGCCTTTCGCCTGCGTTAGTGCCACAATCAGGGGCTGCTGCCAATCCGTCATGAACCCCGGGTGCACATTCGTTTCCAACACAATCGACTTCAGATCCCCACCGGGATGCCAAAACCGGACCCCCTCATCTTCCACCGAGAACCGTCCACCCACTTTGCGGAACGTATTCAAAAACGTGATCATGTCCGGCTGGTGCGCGCCCTCAATATAAATATCTCCACGCGTAGCCAGTGCAGCACACGCCCAAGATGCCGCTTCAATCCGATCCGGCAGCGCCGTGTGCGTAAACCCTTCGAGCTCGTCAACGCCCTCAATATTGATGGTCCGATCCGTATCCACAGAAATGATCGCCCCCATTTTCTGCAGCACGTTAATCAAATCCATGATCTCCGGTTCAATCGCAGCGCCCGTCAGCTCCGTAATGCCTTCCGCCATCACGGCAGTGAGCAAAGTCTGCTCGGTGGCCCCCACAGACGGGTACGGCAGGTGCACGCGGGTGCCCTTAAGCCTCTCCGGAGCGCTAATGCGGATCCCACTGGAAAGCTTCTCCACCACGGCCCCAAAAGAACGCAACGTATCCAAATGGAAATCAATGGGCCGGCCCCCAATATTGCACCCACCCAGGTCCGGGATGAACGCTTCCCCAATCCGGTGCAGCAGCGGTCCACAGAACAAAATCGGAATCCGAGACGAACCCGCGAGCGCATCCACTTCACTACTGTGCGCCGTTTCCACACTCGACGGATCGAGCTCCAACACGCCCCCCGCCTGGTCATAGTTCACGTGCACGCCATGCAAAGTGAGCAGCTCCGAGACCACATCGACATCGCGGATAAGCGGTACGTTACGCAGCGTCGACGGCGTATTCCCCAACAGGGATGCGACCATTGCTTTGGGAACGAAGTTTTTCGCTCCCCGCACGCGTATAGAGCCATTGAGCGGTTTCCCGCCGTTTACCCGCAAAACATTTCCAGAGGCCATTTCGCCCTTTCGCACTAACCATCTCTAAGAGTGTGTACTCTACTCTACCGACTCGCCGGCTCCAAGGTCGTACGCGGCAGGTGAACGGAGACAACTCACTTAAAGTTGCCATCTCACGCCTTGAGATGCAATGATCGTGTTATGGACGAGAAGACTAACACTTCCGGAGTGGGCGTCTTAGACAAGGCTGCGCTCGTGCTATCGGCACTCGAAGCCGGCCCTGCTACCTTGGCCCAGCTCGTATCCTCAACGGAACTCGCCCGCCCCACAGCCCACCGGCTGGCCGTGGCCCTCGAGTTCCATAGATTTGTGGCGCGCGACATGCAAGGCCGCTTCATACTGGGCCCGCGCCTGGCTGAACTGTCTTCCGCAGCCGGGGAAGATCGTTTACTCACATTCGCGAAACCAGTGCTGGTTGCGCTGCGTGATCACACGCACGAATCTTCTCAACTGTACCGCCGTCAAGGTGACCAGAGAGTGTGCGTAGCCGCCGCAGAACGGCAAATGGGGTTGCGCGACTCCATTCCAGTGGGCGCAACCCTTTCAATGAAAGCTGGTTCTGCCGCGCAAGTGCTTTTAGCGTGGGAAGAACCTGACCGCCTGCACCGCGGCCTGTACGGCGCCGCGTTCAACGCCACCATGCTGTCTGCGGTGCGCCGCCGCGGCTGGGCGCAGTCCATCGCAGAACGTGAAACCGGGGTCGCCTCCGTATCCGCCCCCGTTCGCGGGCCAAAAGGTAAAGTCTTAGCCTCCCTCTCAATCTCCGGGCCCGTCGAGCGCATGGGGCGGCAGCCAGGGCGCCAACACGGCCCGTCCGTAGTGGCGGCTGCGAACCGACTCTCTGACTTCTTACGGCGCGCCGAAGAACAAGACCACTCACAAGGCTAGGACGATTGCGGATCGCACTAGTTTCCGACTGCTACCCCCCGCGCATGGGAGGGATTGAGTCGCAAGTCAGTGGTTTAGCGCACGCCCTGCAGCGCATTGGGCACGACGTCACCGTCATCACCGCTACTGCCAGCCCCCACCCGGACACGGGCGGGCCCAAAGTCGTGCGGCTCGCACTGCGCCTGCCGGGACAAGTGCCCGTTAACCCATTCGCCGGCCCCACTCTGCGCCGCATGCTGCCACTGTACGACGTAGTGCACATTCACATGGGGGTCGTCTCCCCGTTCGCCCGCATGGCCGTAAAAATCTGTGCCGAACTGAAACTTCCAACTGTGCTCACATGGCACTGTTTACTCACCGACTCGCGCACCTGGTACGGCTGGGTGCATCCCCTCGCGCAATGGGCGGCCACCCCGATGAGTTTAACCTCCGTGTCCCACGCCGCCGCGCAAGCAGTGCAGGCATGCAGCCGCTTCCCCCTCAACGTCAAAATACTTCCAAACCTAATCGATACCGACCCGTGGGAAAGCGCCCGCCAAAACCGCATCCAAGCGCGCGCACAACAAACCGGACGGAAACTACGCACGCTAGAAACAACCCCAGAATGCAGTCGCAACTACGCGGGGCCACAGCCACTGCGGCTCGTGACCGCAACGCGGCTGGCAGGGCGTAAACGAGTAGTGCCCTTTGGGAAAACGATTCTGCGGATGCAGCGCGCGGGAATCGCTGTGCGCTGGGACGTTTACGGAGTGGGGCCCGACGCCGCAGCCCTGAGTAAACTCGCGCGGCAAGGTGCGCCGATACGCCTGCATGGTCGCGCTAACGCCACCACCCTAGCGCACGCTTACGAACGTGCGGACGCCTTCGTCTCCCCAGTGGTGCACGAAGCGTTCGGCATTGCTGCACTCGAAGCGCGCGCCTGCGGCCTACCCGTGCTAGCTAGAAGTAATAACGGAATCGCCGACTTCATTACCTCCGGGGTAAACGGTGCCCTAGTCGATTCCGATGAGCAGTTAGAAGCAGCGATCGCCCGCCTGGTGCGGGCCCCTCGAACTTTAAATAAACTGCAAGAAGCCGCACTGAAACCCGTGGATTACACGTGGAAAACAGGAATGTGGCGGTACGTGCAGGCCTACGAAAACGCCCGCGTGGATGGTACCCCCAACCGGATTTGAACCGGTGTCGCCGCCGTGAGAGGGCGGTGTCCTAGGCCGCTAGACGATGGGGGCCAAATCGGCGCCTACGCATTCTTCCACACCAAGAAGGTCTCAACCGAAATGGTTTTCGCGCCAAGAAAGGCTCTCGAACCAAACTGGTTTTCGAACCAAAAATGGGAACGGTTGAATGCTCAGACGCAGTACCCCCAACCGGATTTGAACCGGTGTCGCCGCCGTGAGAGGGCGGTGTCCTAGGCCGCTAGACGATGGGGGCCAAACAACCACGCTACAGGTGGAACCACTTGCAAAAACAAGTGGTGGCTGGGGTACCAGGACTCGAACCTAGACTAAATGAACCAGAATCACTCGTGCTGCCAATTACACCATACCCCAAGGCATGAGGCTCGCTGACGGTTGATTTTTCAATCATTCCGCCGGCGTCGCCGCTAAGAAACTTTACCTGAGTCCCCTTCGCGTTCACAAATCGGCGCGGGGTTAAACAGGTCACGCTCTGCTTTAGCGGCGTGAACCTCAGTTGTGTTCTACAGTTGCACTTCGCCCACGAACTTGTTCAGCCTCACCAGGGTTTCTTCGCGCCCAATAATCTCGAGGGATTCGAACAGTGGTGGCGACACCTGTTTGCCAGACACGGCAACCCGCACTGGGTTGAATGCCAAACGCGGTTTGTACCCCATCTTTTCGATCAGTTCACTGCGCAGTGCGTGTTCAATAGACTGCGCGTCGAACTGCGGAAGATCCGTGAGGATGTCGCGCGCGCGTTCCACCACTTCCGTAGCGCCGGCTTTAAGTTTTTTCACGGCTTTCGGATCGTAAGAAATCAGGTCGGAGCCCACGAACAGCGAGTGCAGCATACCGGGTGCTTCCCCTAGCAGCTGGATCCGCGTTTGGATCAGCGGCGCACCCGCAGTGAGGATGGTTTGTTCCCGCCCGGAAAGCTCGTCAAACGTTTCTGCAGACACGAGCCCTTCGCGGTGCAGGAACGGCACTAGGCGGCACTTGAAATCATCTGGTTCAAGCATCCGAATGTGCTCTGCGTTAATGGCGGTGCATTTTTTGAGGTCGAACCGCGCCGGGTTCGGGTTTACGTCGTGAATGTCGAACGCATCCACCATCTCTTGAGCAGAGAAAATATCGTTGTCAGGACTGATTGACCAGCCGAGGAGCGCGAGGTAGTTGATGAGCCCTTCGGGGATCATCCCATGTTCGCGGTGCAGCAGGAGGTTCGATTCGGGGTCGCGTTTAGACAGTTTCTTGTTCCCCTCCCCCATCACGTACGGGAGGTGGCCAAACTGGGGGATTTGCTTGGCAATCCCCAGCTCCAGCAGCGCGCGGTACAGTACGATCTGCCGCGGCGTGGACGATAATAGGTCTTCACCACGCAGCACGTGAGTAATGTCCATGAGCGCGTCATCAATCGGGTTCACAAGCGTGTAGAGCGGGTGCCCATTGGCCCGCACAATCACGTAGTCGGGTACGGAACCGGGTTTGAACGTGATTTCCCCACGCACCATGTCCGTGAACGTAATGGGCTCATCGGGCATCCGCATGCGCAGCACGGGTTCGCGTCCGGCGGCTCGGAACTCATCTTTTTGTTCTTGCGTTAGGTCGCGATCGTAGCCGTCGTACCCCAATTTCGGATCGCGTCCGGCTGCCCGGTGGCGGGCCTCCACTTCCTCTGCCGTTGAGAAAGACTCGTACGCGTATCCACCTTCCACTAGTTTGCGCGCTACATCCTGGTAGATGTCCATGCGTTCCGACTGGCGGTAGGGCCCGTGTGGGCCACCTTTGTTGATACCCTCGTCCCAATCCAGGCCGAGCCACTGCAGCGACTCGATGATTTGGTCGAATGATTCTTGTGAATCGCGGGCCGCATCGGTGTCTTCGATGCGGAACACAAACGTGCCTCCCACGTGCCGGGCCCAAGCCCAGTTGAACAGGCAGGTGCGAACCATACCGACGTGGGGGGTGCCCGTTGGTGAAGGGCAGAAACGAACGCGGACTTTACCGTTAGAATTAGTAGCCATAGTGCTTTTATTCTACCGCGTGCAGGTATGCGCTGTACAAGATGCGTGGCGTTACCGCGAGACCATCAGGGAGGATGCTGGTTATGGGTTTTGATTTTGACGGGTTTGACGAGGCGCAGATGCGTTCGAAGGCGAGTATGAAGTGGTCTACTTCCCCGGTCGCAAACACGCCCGCGAAAACACTGGAGTCGGCCAGTGGTCATTGGATTGCGGAGATGGATTACGGTACTGCGCCAGCGGTGAAGCGGGCGGTTGAGCAGGCGGTGGGGCAGGAGTTTTTTGGTTACCTACCGCCCCACTTGGCGCGCCGCACTGCGTTGGCAGTGGAGTTTTTTGAGCGCGAACGCTTTGGGTTTTCGGTAGATCCGACCTGCGTGTCGTTAGCTTCTTCGGTGCTAGATGGGTTTTGCGCGATGCTTCAGGGCCTGTTGGAGCCCGGTTCAACCGTTATTGTGCCCACGCCGGCTTACATGCCTTTTTTGACGTTGCCGCAGCTGCATGGTCACCGCGTCCACCAAGTGCCCGGCCAGATTGTGCGGGGGCGTTGGCAGTTGGATTTTGAGGCACTTGAGGCAGCCGCGCATTCGGGGGACCTGCTGGTGCTATGTAACCCGTGGAATCCAACGGGGAGGGTGTTGGAACGCGAGGAGTTGGAACGCGTTGGGGAAATTGCTCAAAGACACGACTTGCTGGTGTTTGCCGACGAGGTTCACGCGGGTCTGGTGCCGCAGCCGCGTCGGCACGTACCTTATTTGAGTGTGGATCCATCGTTCGCGGACCACGCGGTGATGGCGGTGGCGGCGTCGAAGGCGTTTAACGTGGCGGGTTTGCACTGCGCGCAGATGATTGTGGGGCGAGGGAAGTTGGCCGGCCGATGGGAGCAGGCACGGCGGTACTTGCATCCGGCTGCCCCACTGGGAGCGATAGCAGCGATTGCGGCGTACCGCGAGGGCGGCGAATGGTTGGATGCCGTTAACGCGTATGTTGATGAGAACCTGACGGTTGTCGATGAGTTCCTGGCTGGCCGTGCGCTGTCGTGGACGCGGCCGGAAGGCACGTACATGGGGTTCATTGACGCGTCTGCGCTGGGCAGTGAATGTCCAGCAGAGGATTTTGTGCGCGCCGGCATTTTGGTCAATGATGGGAAAGCATGCGGAGCGGGTTTCGACCAGTTTATTCGGTTCAACGTTGCAACCGGGCGTTCTGTTTTGCGTCGCAGCTTAGAGCGGTTTCCTCACCCGCACGCGTGAGAAAATAGAGGTGTTTGAGCGGGTGTGCCTGCTGGAACAATCAGGGGCCCGCTGAAGCAGTAGGCCATCGGAAACAGTAGACCGTCTGAAACAGCAGGCCTGTTTGAACTATCAGGGGCGCCTGGGCGAGTGGATTTTGGTGGAAAGGGATTGCGGTGAGTGTTAAACCACGGATGGCTGATGTTGCGAAACTTGCGGGGGTTTCTGTTGCCACCGTGTCGCTCGTGTTGAACCATACGGGCCGCCGCATTTCGGATCGCACGCAGCAGCGGGTGTGGCAGGCGGCTCACGAGTTGGGGTACATTCGCGATGCCACGGCCCGCACCTTGCGCATGGGTAAGTCGCATTCAATCGGGTTCATTTCGTCTGAGGGGGAGTCGGACGCGGCGATTACCGAAGCGATGTACGCAAACCACAACCTCGAAAACCAGCGTGCGGACCGCTGGTACCCGCAATTCCACATTGCCCCCGCAGCAGGATGGATGAATGACCCCAACGGGGTGTGCTACTTCAAAGGCCGCTACCACGTGTTCTACCAGCACTACCCGTACGCACCCCACTGGGGTCCGATGCACTGGGGGCACGTTTCCAGCCCAAACCTGGTTCACTGGCAGCGACACCCCATTGCCCTGGCCCCCAGTAATATTCCTGAGGGAGGAACTGAGCCAAACAACGGTGAGATTACACAGGACACCGGGGGCGTGTGGTCTGGGTGCGCGGTGGTGGACGATGACGAGCTCGTCGTGTTCTACACCGGTAACCAGTGGGTGAACGGCCGTGACGACGCGGATGGGAAAATCCAAACTCAATGCCTGGCTACCTCCAAAGATGGCATCACGTTTCAAAAGCGCGGGGCGGTAATTGCACCCCCAGAAGGAGTGGAGGATTTTCGCGACCCTAAAGTGTGGCGCATGGGTAACACTTGGTACCTGGTGGTTGCCGCGAGCGTTAAGAACCGTGGTGAAGTGTGGTTGTACACCTCAAAAAACCTCAAGCACTGGGAGTTTGACCGCGTGCTATTTACCGCCCCTGATCGGAACGTGTACATGGTCGAATGCCCCGACTTCTTCCCACTTGGCGACCAGTGGGTACTGTTGTACGGCCCTATGACGCACGCGAAACCTCAAGGATATTCGGGGCGAAACGGGCACAACACGGGGTACGTGGTGGGCCGGTGGCAACCCGGTTCGGATTTTGAGGTGACGTCTAAGTACGCGCAATACGATCTAGGGCACAACTTCTACGCGCCCCAAACCATGCAGGCACCGGATGGGCGGCGCATCCTGTTTGCGTGGATGGGTGGTTTCGACCGACCTTTGGCTTCGGTGGCGGACCATTGGAGCGGACAGCAGTGCACGCCCCGGGAGCTGACTTTAGCTGCAAATGGGGAACTATGCGCTCGTCCTGTCAAGGAAATCGAGGGGTTGCACGGCCCGCAACTCGCCCGCATTGACGCGGATACGCTCGGCCCCAACGAAACCCGCGTGCTCTGCGCAGACCTGCAAGCCGGGGAAGTGAACGTGGAGGTTGATTTGACCGCGACTTCCTCTGAACAAGTTGCCTTGCTAGTGCATGCAACCGAGCAGTCCTGCGCAGTAGTTGGGTACGATTCCCTGTCGGAGCGGATCTACTTGGATCGCGGTTTAGCTGTTCCCAGTGAGCGCGGGTACCGTTCCATGCCTTACAACGGTGGGGACCACCTACAGCTTCGCGTGCTGGTAGATAAGGGTTCGCTGGAGGTGTTTGCAAACGGATGCAGCACGTCGCTGACCTCCCTGAACTTCCCCCAAGGGAAGGGCGCCCGACAGGTCGCACTCGCCTCCGTTGAAGGATCTATTGCAGTAACTAGCGCGAGCGTCCACCGGTTTGCCCCTGCCGTACAGTAACGCCCAGCCAGCACCCTGTTACGGTGGGATTGCCTGTTGCGGTGGGATTGCTTGTTGAAGCTAGATTAGCTGCCTGAGGATTCGAGGTGGCGCTGGGTTACATGCGACGCTTTGTGCGGTTCGTGGCCACCGCCGCCCACGGGTCCTCGGGCCACGGGTGTTTCGGATACCGGCCCCGCATTTGCGAGCGCACCTGCGAGTACACCTCGTTGAAAAAATACTCCAGGTCCCCGGTTATCGCCAGCGGCCTCCCAGCGGGGTCTAACAGTTCAATCGTGAGGGGCCTGCCCAGCACCCGGGGGACATCCCGCCACCCGAAGCACTCCTGTAGCTTTGCACGGATCGTGGGACCCCGCTCGGGGTCGAACTCCACTGGAGCGAACCGGCCGCTGGGCAACTGCACGCGCTGGGGCACCTGCTGGTCCAGTTGCGCAGCTTTTTCCCAGCCCAACACGTTCCGGATTCCCGTGGTCACCGCAATACTCGACAGCCGCTCCCCTTCTAACGCACGCGTGCCGGCAATCAGCAGTTCCAAATGGTTTACGAAAAACTCCGCAGTAGGTGCTGGCCACCGCTTGGCACTAGGGTGAGCATTCGCTGATTTTGCTTCTTCGCCCGGTTCAGCACTCGCGTCGGCCGCCTCGCCGGCACTGTGCTTCGCTGCCTCATCAGCTCCAGCTAAGAACGTCATCGCATCCAGTAGCCGCTGAGTTTGCCGACTGGGTTTGAACACCGCCAGTCCGCGTTCGCGCACCAGTTCACGCAACGCCTCAAGCGCTGGGGCATACTCGGCACGCGTGCGCTCCCTGGAAATCTCAATCGCCCCAACCCGGCGCACTCGCTGCCCCACCACGCGGTCCAAAATCACTTCGGCTGTCTGCACTTCACAAAAATCAGATGGGTTCGTTACCGGCAAAAACTCTGGATCCAGCGGTGCTCCCGCCCGCACGTGTGTCACTCCGCGAATCGTCTGCACCGCGCCAACCGCAATCCACGACTCACCGTGCAGCGGCGAATTCGGGTCCACAACGAAACCCGTGCCAGAAACTGCCGTGAATCTCGCCCGCCCGGCCCGGTCCTCCCCCCGGCGCTTACCTACCCGCCCCGGAAACGCCAGCGCTGTAACTAAACCGGGTACCTGAACTTTAGTCAGCCCGGGCGCGTGTGCTAAACATTTGCGCTCCCGCGGCGTCAGCGGATAGTCGCGCCGCGCCACTTTGAGCAGCCGCGCAACCTCACGTTTGTCCGCGCTGGCGAGCGCTGCCTCTAAGTCACTGCCGGGAAGGCGCGCATCCGTATTCAGCAATGCCACTGCCTGGGCGGCGACCCGCACCAAGCTAGTGGCGCCGCGCTTCCCGTTAACCTCCGCTTTGGCCGCCGCATCATTCACCCACGTTGCAACCGTGCACAGTGCGTGCGCCATCCGCGGATCAACTGGGATCCCCACCAGGGTGCGACCACTATTAGTGCACGCATTCGACTCGTCTAAAGCCCCGATACCCCGCAGGTTCGCTTCGGCCCGCTCCATCGCTGGGGCAGGCATTGCCGTGGGCAGCCGCAACTGCGCTGGCGCAGACCACGCGTGGGCTAAAAGCACCGGCTCAGTTAAATCAACCGACTCCACTTCAGGACGCACAAACCGCTCCAGGCGGGCAAAATCTACCTCGCTAAAACACCGGTACACCACGCCCGGCCCGGTGCGATGCGCCCGCCCCGCCCGCTGCCGCGCAGACGAACGCGATTCCCGGACCGTTACGAGTGCTTGCGCGTCCCGCGCCAGATCGAACCGCGGGGCCCGGGTAAAACCACTATCCACAACGCAATTCACCCCCGGTACTGTCAGGGAAGTTTCCGCAATATCGGTTGCCACCACCACGCGCTTGCCATCGGCCAGCGCAGCGTCTTGCTGCTCAGAAGTCAGTGACCCGTGCAGTGGCAACGCGGGTACCCCAAGGTTTTGTAACTGCCCGCGCACCGCCTCCACTTCCCGCACCCCGGGGACAAACACCAATGTGGAACCGTGACGGTCGAACGCCGCGCGGGCCACGTCAGCCACGTGGCTTAGGAACCCGCGGGTGAGCCCACCGGCATCCAACGGGCTTCGATGCGGACGCCAGTATTCCTCCAGCGGAAAAATCTGGCCGCGCGCCTCAATGCGCCTCGCCGGCTCCAGCAAGTGTTCAAACAGTTCGTTCTGCGCGGTTGCGGACATCACGCCCACCAGCAGGTCTTCGCGCAAATCCGCCACATCCAGCACCATCGCTAACGCCAAATCCGCATCCGCGTGCCGCTCATGAACCTCATCTATTAACACGGCACTAACCCCCGGCAAGTCCGGTTCGTTAATTACTCGCCGCAACAGCGCCCCAGTGGTGGTGTACTCCACGCGGGTGCGGTCACTAACCCGCCGATCCCCACGCATCGACATGCCCACCGTGCGTCCCACCGGCTCACCAAACAGGGCGGCCACAAACCGGGCGGCACTGCGCACCGCCACCCGCCGCGGCGCCGCCACCAGAACGCGACCCGGCCGGACACCAGCCAACATGAGGGGCGCCAACGTGGTTTTCCCACTGCCCGGCGTGGCCGACAAAACAAACCGGCCGCCCCGCGCAGCCGCCTCTTCGACCTGCCCGCGCACAGACAGAATCGGCAGCGACTGAGCTGCTAGAACCTCATGAATCTTACGCGTCTGCGCATCCACCACACTACTGGAACTGTTTTCCCAACCCGGCAACTACAATCGCACCTATCGACGCACCACAAAATTACCGAGCGTACCAATCTGACTAATCGTGCATTCCACCCGGTCACCAGCCTGCATCGGCCCCACACCCGCGGGAGTGCCCGTCAAAATCACATCCCCGGGCAAGAGCGTGAACGCGTGCGTAATGTACTCAATCAACTCCCCCACGCCAACGAGCATGTCGCGGGTATTACCCGTTTGAACCACCTGCCCGTTCAGCGTGGTTGAAATATCCAGGTCGTGCGGATCCAAGTCAGGATCCACTGTAATCCACGGACCCAACGGGCACGACGTGTCAAATCCCTTCGCCCGCGCCCACTGGTTATCACTTCGCTGCACATCGCGGGCAGACACGTCATTGGCAACCGTGTAGCCCAAAATATAATCTTTCGCCCTGTCCGCAGCCACGTCCTTGCACAACGTTTTCACCACCACAGCCAATTCCGCCTCGTAATGCACTTCGTTGGACCAAGGTGGCAACACAATCGGGTCGTCCGGGCCGATCACAGACGTGTTCGGTTTAAAAAACAAAATTGGGTCCTGAGGCACTTCGTTGCCCAACTCGTGCGCGTGATCCGCGTAGTTGCGGCCCACCCCCACTACTTTAGAACGCGGAATCACGGGCGAAAGTAACCGCACTTCGTCCACCTCGAAGAACTCCCCGGACGGTTCCACCTGTTGAAACAGGGGATCACCTTTGAGCCCAAGAATCCGACTGGAACCTTCTTCTAACACCCCGTAGCGCGGATTGCCCGCCGGTTTGAACCTCACGACCTTCATAGTTTTCTAACCCTCCTTCTGCACGCCATAGTAACGCGGAATCTCACCCCACTGTTGTTTAACGGCCTCGCGCGACCACACGGTTGAACCGCGCAGCCCCTGGGGGAAGTACTTGTTATCCGTTACGCAAAATACGGGTGGAGCATCAGAGAAACGCCGCTGATCCACCCAGTCTCGAAGCGCCCCCACCGCGTACCGGCCCAGCAGAAACAGGGCAACGATGTTCAGCATCGTCATGAACGCGGTCGCAATATCCGCCAGGTTCCACGCCGCCTTGAGCGATATGACCGAGCCCAAGCCCACGGACACCAGTACGAGGGCCTTAAGGGGCACTGTTGACGCGTTCATACCCCGCAGGTAGTTCCAGTTGATCTCCGCGTACGTGTAGTTACCCAGCACCGAGGAGTAGCCGAAAACGAAGATGATGATTGCCATCGGGATCTCCACCCAGGTCCCCAGGTTCGTACTGATCGCCTCAACCGTCAACGCCGCCCCATCGTTGCTACTCATCCCCGGGTTGTACAAGCCCGAGAAGAGGATGATGCAGGCGGTGGCTGTGCACACAATCATCGTGTCCACAAACACCCCCAGGGTTTGGATCAGGCCCTGCTGCACCGGATGACGCACCGTCGCGGTCGCCGCCGCGTTCGGCACCGACCCCATCCCGGCCTCGTTCGAAAACAGGCCGCGCTTCACCCCGTTCGTTAACGCCGCCATGAACCCACCGACGCCACCGCCAACCACCTGGTCCCAACCGAACGCGGAGTGGACGATCTGCACCAGCACCGCCGGCACATCCATCACATTCAACCCGATGATCACAACCGCAAACAGAATGTATGCAATCGCCATGGAGGGCGCAAGAACCTCAGCGAAACGGGCAACTGGTTTAATCCCAGCAAAAATGATTGGTGCGCTAATCAGCAGCAAAACCAGCGCCACGCTCCAGGTGGGTACGTTGAACTGGGTGGACACCACGTTTGAAATCGTGTTCGCCTGCACCATGTTGAATGAGAATCCGTACGCGAAAATCAAGAAGATGGCGAACACGGCGCCCACTCGTTTTGACCCGAGTGCGTCGCGAAT
Source organism: Gleimia hominis (assembly GCF_002871945.2). Classification (NCBI taxonomy): domain Bacteria; kingdom Bacillati; phylum Actinomycetota; class Actinomycetes; order Actinomycetales; family Actinomycetaceae; genus Gleimia; species Gleimia hominis. Next base: position 1,054,318 of record NZ_CP126963.1, read on the forward strand.
GTAATAGGCAGGCCCGCCGCGGAAAGACCCGTCTTTAGAGCGGATCTTGAACAGCTGCGCCAACACGGCCTCAATGAACGCCGTTGACATCCCTAAAATCGCAACGATCCACATCCAGAACACGGCGCCGGGGCCGCCGAGGACGATCGCGATCGCAACCCCAGCAATATTGCCGGTCCCCACGCGCGACGCCAGGCCAATCGCGAAAGCTTGGAACGAGGAAATCCCCCCTTCCGCATCCGCCCGGGAGGAGAAAACCGCTTTCAAGGCTGCGGGGAAGAACCGCAGTTGCACGCCGCGCGTCCAGATTGTGAACACGATTCCGGCGGCAGCGAGCGCGTAAATCACGTTCATCTGCAACGGATTATCGTAAAACAATGTAAAAAGATTCGCCAGCGTTGAATCAATGGATTCAAACGTATCAACGATGCTTGCTGAGTACATAGGTACTCCCTTTCCAGGTCAATGGCGGTTTAGCGCTGCGGCCACCCAGAGCGGTCACATGCGGTTATTTACCGTAGCTCACCATTCCACACGCCCTCTTGCGTGAGTTCACGCAATTCGGGGTATCGGTTTGCATTGAACACGAGTGGTTTGCCGCGCCGCTTCAAACTCTCCCAATCCTGCAGCACCAAACGCACCCACCGCACCAACACGACGATGGCCACGAGGTTAATAATAGCGCCCAACCCCAAGAGTAAGTCAGATAATGCCCAAGCAACGGGCAAGTTCACAATTGCGCCGGCAGATGCTGCCAACACTGCGGCCGCCCGATAAACCAACGTGACCGCCGGCCTGCGACTCAGATGATCGAGCGCCACCTGCCCGTGCGAGTATGCGCCGTACGCCGACGTGTAGCCAAACACGAAGATCATCAGGGACATCGGCAATGCCATCCACGAGCCCAAGGAGGAGGTCACAGCTTGGGCAGTTAAGGAACCCGCAGCTTGCGTCGGCATCGCGGGATGGTAGGCGCCCGAAACGAGGATCAGCAAAGCGGTGGCGGTGCACACCACAATCGTGTCGATGAACACGCCCAGTGATTGCACGAGGCCTTGCTGCACCGGGTGGGCGACGGTGGCTGCCCCCGCGTTGTTCGGGGTGGTGCCCAGGCCAGCTTCGTTAGAGAACAGGCCGCGGCGCGCCCCGTTCACCAACGCTACGAACAACCCGCCGGTCACGCCACCCGCCACTTGGGTGGGGCCGAATGCAGCGGTGATTATCCACCCGAAGGCGGCGGCTGCGGCAGCGGGGTTCAGCGCCAGCACCGCGATCGTCACCAAAATGTACAGGCCCGCCATGATGGGTGTTAAATACTCGGAGGCACGCGCCACCGAGTACATGCCGCCCAAGATCACGGGTGCGAGGAGGACGAGGAAGATCAGCATCGTCACCCACGTGGGTACGCCGTGGTTCGCCCCGAGGGTGGACGCAACCGTGTTGACCTGCACCATGGGCACGGCCAAGCCGGATGCGACGACGGAAATGCACGCCGAAACCGCGGCCACGCGTTTCCACCCCAGGGCGCGGGAAATGTAGTAGGCGGGTCCGCCTCGGTAAATACCGGGTTCTACTTCTGATTTGAAGATTTGCGCGAGTACGCATTCAACGAATGAGGTTGCCATCCCGACTGCGGCCACGATCCACATCCAGAAGATCGCGCCTGGCCCACCCATAATAAGAGCGAGTGCCACGCCCCCGATGTTTCCGATTCCAATGCGCGTGCCCAGGCCAACGGCGAAGGCTTGGAAGGAACTGACTTCTTGCCCTTTGATGCTGCGCGCCCCTTTGAGTGCGCGGATCATGTTTGGGAAGTGGCGGATTTGCACGCCCCGCATGTAGATGGTGAGGTATATGCCCACCCCAATCAGAAGGAAGACTAGGACCCATGAATAGAGCATTTGCGCCGCCCATTGCACTGCGCTTGCTACCCCGTTCATTAATGTCGTCATGTCTAGTCTCCGATCGTTGTTACTGCACCTTCCTATCACTACCCTCAGACCACACCCTGTTTTCCAGGATTGGCCTGAGGCGGGGATACTTACCGGCGTTAAACACGGGGCGCGTACCGAGTTGGGTTTGTTTCTCCCAATCTTCGAGCGCGACCCGCACCCACCGCACCAACACGACGATGGCGACGAGGTTGATGATTCCGCCCAGGCCGAGGAGGAAATCCGACAGTGCCCACACGACCGGTAGTTTAACGACGGCTCCCAACCCGGCTACGGCCACGGCTAGTACGCGAAAGCCCCACGAGGCCGCGCGGTTGGAGGTCAGTGAGTCCAGTGCAACTTGCCCATAAGAGTATGCACCGTAGGCGGAGGTGTATCCAAATATAAAGATGATTAGCGACATGGGGAGTGCCATCCACGAACCCAGGGAGGAAGTGACGGCTTGGGCGGTTAACGAGCCCGCTGCCGCCGGGTCCATGCCCGGGGTGTAAACGCCAGACACGAGGATCAGTAGGGCGGTGGCGGTGCACACGACGATGGTGTCTACGAACACGCCGAAGGCTTGCAAGAATCCTTGTTGCACGGGGTGGTCTACCGCGGCTGCGCCGGCCGCGTTCGGGGTGGTGCCCAGCCCGGCTTCGTTAGAGAACAAGCCGCGGCGCGCCCCGTTCACGAGGGCGACGAACAATCCGCCGGTTACGCCACCAGCTACTTGGGTGGGTCCGAATGCGGCGGTGAAAATGCTGGTTAGGGCCGCGAGCGCTTGGCCGGGGTGCAGGACAAGCACCACGAGGGTGATGACCACGTAGGCGCCGGCCATGATGGGCGCTAAGTATTCGGACGCGCGGGCTACGGAACGGATTCCCCCTAGGATCACGGGTGCGAGTAGCAACAGGAAGAACAGCATTGTGGAGTACGTGGGTACCCCGTGGTTGGCAGCAAACGTGGCGGCCACGGTGTTGACCTGCACCATGGGTACGGCGAATCCGCAGGCGAGTACCGTGATTGCGGCAAACACTACGGCCGCTGGTTTACAGTTCAGACCTTGCCGCAGGTAGTACGCTGGCCCGCCGCGGAACGTGCCGTCTGCGTGGCGGACTTTGAATAGTTGTGCCAGTACGGATTCGACGAATGAGGATGCCATTCCGACCGCGGCGACGATCCACATCCAGAAGATCGCGCCGGGCCCACCCATAATTAGGGCAAGCGCCACCCCACCGATGTTTCCAATGCCGATGCGCGTGCCGATTCCAACTGCGAACGCTTGGAATGAGGAGATCCCATTTCGGCTTGCTGTCCGCGAGTTCGCTAGCGAGCGGACCATGTCTTTGAAATGTCGAAATTGCACGCCCTTCAGGTACGCGGTTAACGCCAGGCCAACGCCGATCAGCAGGAACAGTAGGACCCACGAGTACAGCATGTCCACTGCCCACATGAGCGTGTTTTCAAGTGTCGAAAGAATCCTGGTAATCATGCTTAGCTCCCGTTTACTGCGCTACTTCGGCAGGTAGTTTTGCGGGTAGAAATTCACATTCTTGAGGGTTGAAGGGCGCGCCTTTGCGTGATTCGTAATCTCTGAGTACGCCCACGACCCACTTGTAGAGGTACAGCAGTGCGAGCAGGTTCATCACCGTCATGACGGCCATGGCGATGTCCACCATGTTCCACACCAGCTGTAGGCTGGCTACCGCGCCGATCCCAACAGAGGCAACGGAAACGATGCGCACGATCCACCGGCCCACGGGGGAAGAGACGATGAAGTCCATGTTCACTTCGGAATACACGTAGGCGGCGATTATAGAGGAGAATGCGAGCACGAAAATCATGATCGCCATGGGGATCACAGTCCAGTTCCCCAACTCGTTTTGGACCGCCAACATCGTTAAGTTTGAGGGGTTAACTCCGGGCGCAGACCAGACGCGTTCCCCAGCGATTAGGATCACCATGGCGGTTGCGGTGCACACGATGATGGTGTCTACGAACACGCCTAGGGATTGCACAAACCCCTGTTTAACCGGGTGGTCTACGGTGGCGGTTGCAGCCGCGTTCGGGGCGGTGCCCTGACCCGCTTCGTTTGAAAACATGCCGCGCTGCGTCCCGGTAATGAGGGCGGCGAGGATTCCCCCACCAAGGCCGGAGACGATTGGTTTGGGAGCGAATGCGCTCGCGAAAATGAGTGAGAAGAGGCCCGGTAGTTTCGACAGGTTCATGAGCATGATTACAACGACGACGAGGACGTAGAACGTAGCCATGATGGGCGCCAAGTACTCGGTTACCCGCGCCACGCGCCGTACCCCACCGAAAATGACGGGGGCTGCGCACACCACCATTATGATCGCGATTTGCGTTTCACTCAGCGCCGTGGTTTCCACCACCGTTTGAGCAATTGCGTTCGCCTGCACGGAAGTGATTACGAATCCGCACGTGACGATCGTGATGATCGCAAAAACCACGCCCAGTGCGCGCGAATGCATTCCCAGCCGCATGTAGTACGCGGGGCCACCACGGAAAGACCCGTCGGGCCCGCGCACTTTGAATACTTGGGCGAGCGTTGCCTCAAAAAACGCGGTCGCCATCCCCACTAGCGCCACTCCCCACATCCACACGAGGGCCCCGGGGCCACCGAACATGAGGGCGGCGGCCACCCCGAAAACGTTCCCAATGCCCACGCGGGCTGCCAGCGAAATCGTGAACGCTTGGAACGATGAGATTCCGCCGTGCGCGTCCCCTCGGGAATGTAAAACCGTGCGCACCATGCGCGGTAGGTGGCGGACTTGGACGAAACGGGTGATGACAGTAAAAAAGACGCCCGCGCCGAACAGGACCCACATTGTGACGTGCAGGGTAATCCAGTCCGCAACCGCACCTACAGATTCGGCGGCGCTGAGGGCGTAAATAGTACTGTGCATCAGAACCTCGCATATCTAACTCCACAGACAGTGGGGTGTATCAGCGTGAATATACTCGCATGAGTTTACCGAACTGTTTTCTAAACCCCGCATTACCCCGGGAGTTTGTTCAATAACTGGAACGCCCGGTTTTTGGCTGCGCGAAAAATAGGGAACCCGGTGTTTGGCTGGGCCCAAGTTTTTGAGACAATCGACTTATGGCCGCATTGAACTCACTGCTTGACGACTTGGAAGACCGCGAACAATTAGATGACGAAGAAGCCATCTACACGGCGTTCACCACGTGGGCGGAAGAATCTGGCCGGCCCCTGTACCCGCACCAAGACGAGGCGTTCCTGGAGCTGCTAGACGACCAGCACGTCATTGCCGCCACCCCCACGGGTTCGGGTAAGTCCATGATCGCACTCTCGGCGCATTTCTTGTCGCTCGCACGTGGCGGGCGGTCGTACTACACTGCCCCACTCAAAGCGTTGGTGTCAGAAAAGTTCTTTGACCTCGTTGCCCTGTTTGGTTCCGCGAACGTCGGAATGGTGACCGGGGACGCGTCCGTGAATGCGAACGCACCGATTATTTGCTGCACCGCAGAAATCCTCGCTAACCAAGCATTGCGTGAGGGCGCGGATTTGGATGCGGACATGGTGATTATGGACGAGTTCCATTTTTACGCGGACCCAGATCGGGGGTGGGCGTGGCAGGTTCCACTCTTGGAGCTACCGCGCGTGCAGTTCGTGCTCATGTCCGCCACCTTGGGGGACGTCACGTTTTTTCAGCAGGACCTGAAGAAACGAACGGGCCGCTCGGTGGCGCTGGTGAATGATGCGCAGCGCCCCGTTCCCTTGGAAATGTCTTTTTCCTACGACCGCCTGGCCACGGTGGTGGCGGATTTGATTGAGGCAGGTAAGTACCCCATTTACATCGTGCACTTTGGGCAAAAAGCCGCGATGAGCACCGCGCATGCACTGGCCCGTGAAACCCTGGTGTCTAAACATCATGCGCAGCGCATCAAGGACGCGATCGGGGGATTCAAGTTTGGCCGCGGTTTCGGCCAGATCCTACGGCGCCTACTTGTTGCGGGCGTGGGGGTGCACCACGCGGGGATGCTGCCGCGCTACCGTCGGCTCGTTGAAAAGCTCACGCAAGCGGGTGTGCTCGCGGTGATCTGTGGTACTGACACGCTCGGCGTGGGGATTAACGTTCCGATCACCACGGTGCTGCTCACGTCCCTCGTGAAATTCGATGGTCGCCGCCAGCGGATCCTGTCTGCCCGCGAGTTCCACCAGATTGCCGGGCGGGCCGGGCGCGCTGGATTCGATGAAGTCGGTTGGGTGGTGGTGCAAGCCCCGGAGCACGTGATTGAGAACCGGATCGAAGAAAAGAAGGCGGGTGATGACCCGAAAAAGCGGCGCAAACTCGTGAAGAAGAAACCCGAGGCCGGGCAAGTCAGCTGGTCCGAATCCACATTTGAACGCCTGCAGCATGCACAGCCGGAACCGCTGTCGTCCCAGTTCGAGTTCTCTCACTCAATAGTGCTGAACGTGCTGGCGAACCCCCAGTCCCCCACCGAACACCTGCTGTATTTGGCCACCGAGAACCACTCTGAACCCGCGGTTTCGAACCCGCATTTGCGCCGCCTTGGGCAGATTTACACGTCGTTGCGCCAGGCCGGCGTGGTGGACAAACTATCCACTGCGACCGCCCAAGAGCGGGGGGTGGATCGGTTGCAGCTCGTGCGTTCCCTCCCGGAAGATTTTGCGCTCAACCAACCGCTCTCCCCGTTCGCATTGGCGGCGTTAGACTTACTGGACCCGGACGCCCCGACGTACGCGTTGGATGTCGTGTCAGTAGTCGAAGCGGTTTTGGAAAATCCGCGTCCCCTTTTGTTTGCCCAGTTGCATGAGGCGAAAGGCCATGCGGTGGAGCAGATGAAAGCCGCGGGGTTGGACTACGCAGATCGGATGGAAGCGTTAGAGGAAGTGACGTGGCCGCAGCCGCTTGCGGAACTGCTGGTGCCTGCTTTTCGGACGTTTGAGGAGTCGAACCCGTGGGTGCTGGGCCATGAGCTTGCCCCCAAGTCGGTGGTGCGCTTCATGGTGGAGAACGCGATGACGTTTTCGGATCTGATTTCGCGTTTCGACATTGCCCGTTCCGAGGGCGTGGTGCTGCGTTACCTCTCCGACGCGTACCGGGCGCTGCGTCAGATTGTGCCCGACCGGTACCGCACGGACGAGGTTGAGCAGATTCTAGACTGGCTGGCCGGTCTGATTAAGGCGGTGGACTCCTCCCTGTTAGACGAGTGGGAGGCACTATCGAATCCGCAGGCCGCTAAGCCAAGCGATGCGGCGAACACTGACACTGCGGTGGAGCGCGCGTTCGGCGCCGATGCAGACGGGGTGGTGCGCATGAGTTCAAATCCGCACCTGCTGGCCCGCGCGGTGCGTAACGAAGTGTTCCGCCGCGTGGACCGGTTCACGTTGGATGACGTGGATGGGCTCGCGGGTTTTGAGGATTCGGACGGGGCAGAGAAGTGGACAGCGGACCGGTGGGATAGTGTTCTGGACCGGTACTACGCGGAGTACGACTGGCTTGGTGCCAGCGCGGAGGCGCGTTCCAGCGCCCGCTTCACGCTAACGGCAGATGCGACGGACGCGGACCTTGTGGACGCGGGCGTGCCCGACCGTTTAGTTGAGGCAAATGCGGATCTGACCGACCGCATGCTCGTCAGCTACACGTTCGAGGACCCAGATGGTGATGGGGACTGGCGCCTGGTGGCACTGGTGGACTTGGCGTTAACCCGCGAGCGGGACGAGGTGTGCTTGCGACTGTTGAGTGTGGGCCCGCGGTGAGGGTGACGGGGCGGCCGCAGGTTCGCGAGGGCCTCAAGTTCTTACTGGTGGGCGGCATGAACTACGTGGTGGACCTGGGGGTGTTCAATGCGTTGCGATTCACTATGCTGAGCCACTATGTGGTTACGGCGAAAGTGATCTCAGCGGTGGCGGCAACGTTGTTTTCGTGGGTGATGAACCGGTCTTGGACGTTCGCTAACCGGCAGCGGCATTCCCTGGGCCGCGAGTTCGTTAGTTTTATGGTGATTAACGCACTCGGTTTAGCCCCACCTGTGGTGTGCCTGTGGGTGTCGCACTACCTGATGGGGCTCACGGACGCGCTTGCGGACAATGTGTCTGCGAACATTATTGGGGTTGGTTTAGGTACCCTGTTGCGCTACGTGGGGTATTCACAGGTGGCGTTCGGCCCGCGGCGGACCAAAGCTGAAAGGGAGCCGCGGTAGGCTCTAAGTGTGAGTGAAAGTATTGATTGTCGAATCGACAGGATCCTAGAACAAATCCACACTTCCGCGCAGCAGGCGGGGCGTGATCGCGCACACGTGCAGCTGGAGCTGGCGGTCAAGACCCGTACGGTCAACGAGATCGCGCAGGCGGTTCACGCGTTGAACAAGCGGGGGCAGCGAGCCATTTTGGGGCAGAACCGGGTGCAGGAAGCGCAGGTGAGCACCCCGGGGTTGCGCGATCTTGGGATTGCGGATTTTTATCCGACCTTGATTGGGCCGCTTCAGAAAAACAAGATCAACCACGCTTTACGGGTGGTTGAGGAAATTGAGACGCTCGATACCCTCAAGCTGGCGCAAGCGGTAGCTAAACGCGTGGAACCGGGGCGCGTGCTGAACGTGATGGTGCAGGTGAATACCGCGAGGGAAGACACGAAGTCGGGAGTGGATCCAGAGCATGCGCTCGAACTGGCTGGGGCAATAAGTGAGCTGCCCGCACTGCACCTGGTTGGCTTCATGACGATTGGGGCGCACACGGATGACGAAACGCTGGTGCGACGCTCTTTTGCCCAGCTGCGGCAGATTCGCGATGCGGCGGTGCAGCAGGGGCTTGTGGACGCAACGGAACTGTCTATGGGGATGAGCGGTGATTTTCCCCTGGCGATCGCCGAAGGTGCGACCCGCGTGCGGATAGGTTCGATGGCGTTTGGGCCGCGTCGGGTAGCGTAACGGCGTTTAAACGTATAAGTTCTAATTGGTATCTGTAAGTCACCTGACTTACCCACTAACACGTTAGGAGCGGCAAATGTCAGCAGAAGATAAGATTGAGAACAAGGCCGAGAACCTAGGCGGCAAAGTAAAAGAGGGTGTCGGCAAAGTAACCGACGACAAGGGTTTGAAGTCCGAAGGTAAAGCAGACCAGGCTTCGTCCAAGATCAAGGATGCGTTCGAGACCGCTAAGGATAAGGTTGAGGAGCTCGGCGAAGACGCAAAAGCGGGCTTCAACAAACTGAAGGATGAAATTACTGGCGACGATAAGTAGCACTAGCCAGTAGCTTTTTACAAGCTCGATTACGCTACAAACACTTTGGGGAGGGCGCCGCGCCCTCCCCAAAGTTTTGCCCTTACGCGAGGCGGTACATCCACCCGTACGGGTCTTTGCCCCTCCCCTGCTGGATCCCGGTTAGCCGATCGTAAATACGCTGCGCCACGCCACTACCCGGTAAGGTAACGTCGAACCCGTCGCCGGCGAGCCGGCCGATGGGCACTACCACTGCCGCTGTGCCACAGGCGAACATCTCGGTGATTTCCCCGGAGTCTATCTCCTCCAACAACCGCGACAGTGCCACGGTTTGTTCGAACACGGGCCGGCCCTCATCGCGACACATGCGAGCGATCGCGCTGCGCGTTCCTCCTTCCAAAATGGTGCCCGTCAACTTCGGGGTAATCAGGGCCCCATCGCGGCGCACTGCGAACACGTTCATGCCGCCCAGTTCCTCAAGATTCTTATTTGTTTGCGCATCCAGGTAGCAAACCTGGTCGAAACCAGCCTTTGACGCGCGGATTTGAGGTAGTAGCGAAGCCGCGTAGTTACCGCCGGTTTTCGCATCTCCCGTGCCACCTGGGCCGGCGCGGTGGTAGTCTTGCGCAACCCAGATAGACACTGGCGCCAGACCACTTGCGAAGTAGGATCCCACTGGGCTGGCCATCATCAGGTACGTGATTTCTTGCGCGGGATGCACCCCCAGAAATGCTTGCGAGGCGAACATGAGGGGGCGCAAATATAGGGACGCGCCCCGCTGCTGCGGCACCCAGCGGGCATCGAGCCGCACGGTCTGCACTAGTGAAGCCAGGAAGTCACTGACTGGCAGCGCGGGCATCGCCAGCCGCTGCGCAGAGTAGGTGAAGCGGGCGGCGTTGTATCCGGGGCGGAATGTCCAAATGGAACCGTCTGCATGCTGGTAGGCCTTCATCCCTTCGAAGATGGTTTGCGAATAGTGAAGCACAGAGCACGCCGGGGAGATCTCGAGTGGGGCGAAAGCCTGTATTTGTTTGTCGTGCCACCCCTGCTGCGGATTCCAATGCGCGGTCGCCATGTGGTCGGAAAAACTGGTTCCGAACTGCAGTTTCTCCATCGCCTCTTGCCATTGCGCGGGCGTTGCGGGCGCTGGGTGCTGCAGCACCTCAAACTCGTTCGCTAACGTGTCTGCGTTTGGCAGCGGTTGTTCGGCCGCGCGTTCTAATGCTGTGGGGTTGTGTTCCAATCCGTCGTTGGGCATTTCCATCTTTCTTGCTAGTTTCAACACTTCCCCCATCTTACCCCGGGTTTGAATCCGGGGGTTTCGGTGTTTCACTGGGGTATCTGCGATGATAAGAGCAGCATTTGAATACAGGAGGATCATGGCGGCTTTGTTTAAACCCACTACCGTGCTACTGCCTCAAGATGTTGACTGGTTCCGTTGGGCTGTGATCGCAGCCGACCAGCATTCGGCTTCTTTGCAGTATTGGCAGCAGGTGGAGGGCATAGTCGGCCAGTCTCCTTCTACTTTGCGCATGATTGTGCCTGAGGTTTTTTTGCCGCTTGAGGATTCCGCGCAGGCGCGGGCGCGGATTGCCCGGGTTCACGAAGCGATGCGGGCGTACGCGGATCAGGTGCTGGTGCCGCGCGCGAACACCGTGGTGTATGTTGAGCGCGCCTCCGCGCAGGCGAGTCGGCGTCGCTCAATAGTTTTGGCGTTGGATCTTGAGCAGTATTCCTATGAGGCGGCTGCAGACACTCAGGTGCGCGCTTCGGAAGCTCCGGTGGTCGAGAGGATTCCAGTGCGCGCACAGGTGCGGGCGGGCGCCACGTTGGAACTGCCGCACGCGCAGGTGCTGTTTGACGATCCTGATGGGGACGTGTTTGGTTTGCTCCCACCAGAGGTGGTTAAGGATTTGGAGCAGCTGTACGACACGGATTTGATGCTCGATGGTGGGCACGTGCGGGGCTGGCGGATTGATGCGAGCAGTGACTTGTGGCAGGCGTTAAATGCTGCGTTGGAACGCGTCTTGACGGATCCGGACCGTGGGTTCGGTGCGATCGTTGGAGATGGGAACCAATCGTTAGCGACTGCGAAAATGCATTGGGAACAGCTGAAGTCCGAGGGCGCAAGCGAGGATCATCCGGCGCGTTACGCTTTGGTGGAAGTTTTGAATGTGCACGAGGAGGGGCTGGTGCTGGAACCTATCCACCGGCTCTTGCAAGGCGTTGACACGCAGGTGCTACTCGACGCGGTTGAGGTGTGGAACGCGGCGCATCCCCAGGATCCGCTTGCGCAAGTGGCGGTGGTTTCTGCGCAAAACGGGACGAGGCAGATTGAGGTGGCCCAGCCTGGACCGCTGCTGATAGAGGCGGTACAGCAGATTCTTGACACCCTACTGTCCGAGCAAAGCCTACCTGCGGCGGCGTTAGAGTACGTGCACGGCAGTGACGCTACCCGCGCACTGGTGGCGCAAACCGATAGTGTTGGCCTGCTGCTGCCAACCCTCTCTAGGTCTGCCCTGTTTGACTACGTGTCGGCAAACGGCACGATGCCGCGCAAATCGTTTTCACTTGGAGAAGCAGAAGAGAAACGCTACTACCTCGAGTGCCGCCGCATCGTGAGCTAACCCGCATCTCGCGCCAGGAACTACCGGCGCAGGTGCCTAGCGCTCCATTAGTTATTGAAGCCAAACGCGGTTTTCAAAGTTTCCTGGGCGCGGCGCATCGGGTGGGAGCGCGCCTGCTCAGTTAACGCGCGGAGTTCTTGCCCGCCGCCTGCCTGGTCGTCAATGAACTGCTGCGCGAACGTCCCGTCTTGAATCCGCGTCAGCACCTCGCGCATGTGTTTCTTAACTTCAGGTGCCACTACGCGCGGGCCTTCAACGAGCGCTCCGTAAAGCGCAGTATTCACTTCTTCCAGCCCCATAGGCGCGTTTGCTGATCCACTCTCCGAGACGCTATCCCGTTGATCTGCCGGCCGGTTTGCTGCTTCACTTGCCGAGGCACCCACCGGCACGCTTGCCGATGGGTCGGACACCAGTTCCATGAGCGGGCGCAGTCCGTGGCACACCTCCAAGTAAGCGACCTCGGGTTCGTATCCTGCGTCCACGAGGGTTTCGAAACCGTACTGCATGAGCATTAGGATTCCACCGCGTTCCACCGCGATTTTTCCAAATAGGCCCGCTTCAACTTCCTCATCAAACGTGGTTTTAATCACTCCAGCACGCGTAGCTCCAAGCGCCTTGGCGTACGACAGCGCTACCTCCCACGCGCGTCCGGAACCGTCGTCACTGATCGCGACTGTTGCGGGCACGCCTTGCCCCTGTTCAAACAGGCGGCGCAGCTCACTCGGAGCAGATTTTGCGCTGATTAAACACACGTCGTGCCTACCGGGGTCAATGTAGCCGTAGCGGACGTTAAACCCGTGTGCAAACACGAGGGTTGCGTCTTGCTTGAGGTTCGGTGCCACCTGTTCGGTGTAGATCCCCACCTGCGCTGAATCGGCGACCAGCAGTGCCACCACGTCCGCGCCATCAACCGCCTGCGCGATCGGGGCGACGGGCAGCCCCTCTTCCGCAGCTCGCTGCCCCGTGGGATCCTCCGGCTGAACCCCCACAATCACGTCCGCACCCGTGTCACGCAGGTTCAGGGCATGCGCTCTCGCTAACGCGTTATACCCCACGACTGCGACCTTCTTGTTTTGAATAACCACTAAATCTGCATCGTCGTCGTACAGGATTTGCGCCACGGTAACTCTCCTAACACTGCGTTTTCACCAAGGCCGGCCCTCAGGCCAAACCCGCAAATTCAACCCAATCGCATTCTCTACCTACATCATAAAAGGATACCGGGCTGCGAAGCACGAATACTCGCTCACGAGCAGGCACTTGCACTTGGAGTGCAGCTGGTTTAGGACTGTTGCAGTGATTTCTCAAGCACGGTCGTTCTACACTGGGAACGTGTTATTTAAGCGATTGAGAAAACTCCTTCGAGGTTCCTCGACCTCTTCCACGCCCCCTGACCGCACTGACCCCGACCCCAACTCTGCCGACTCGGGGGAAGCTGAAACCAGCAAAATCGGGCAAACCCCAAGCAGTGAGGATCGGGAACGGCAAGACATTGAGAAGCGACTCGCCTCCCTTTCTTTAACCGAAGAGCAGACCGCCAGGCGTCAGCACGCTCGCGAACGCCTGGTGCGGCAAACCGGGGTGGTTCTAAAACTGGGCCGCATGCTCATGGGCGCGGGGGCAGGTGCCTACCGCGTAAAAACCTCCATGGCGCGCCTGGCTGCAGCAGTGGGAATAGATGAGTTCCATTCGCAAGTATTTTTTCATGAGGTAACCACCACCGCGTTCGCATCCGGCACGTTCCGCACCGAGTTGGCTGAGCAACGCGCCATCGGCGTGAACGCCGCGCGCATTGACGACCTGCGAGCCTTGGTTCGCAACCTGCACCCGCACATGATCGCCGAGGATATCGACGAGAAACTAGATGAGATCGCAACCCGCCCCGCCCTCTACTCTCCCATGCAGCTCGCCATTGCCTCTGGCGCGGGCTGTGCATGCTTCGGCTGGCTCAACAAATGTGGGCCCATCGACTGCCTTGCGGTACTGATTGCCGCATTCCTCGGACAAGCGCTGCGGGTGTGGCTGAACCGCCGCAAAGTTAATCACGCGGCCGTGTGGATGCTGTGCTCAATCCTGTCTTGCTCGATCTACGTGGCGCTCGTGCAAGCCCTGTTCGTAACCGGCATGGTTGACGACACGCACCAAGCGGGGATCGTCTCTGCAATCCTGTTCCTCATTCCCGGTTTCCCCCTCACCACCGCCATTCTTGATTTAGTGAGGTTCGACCTGGTCGCCGGCGTAATGCGCGGCCTTTACGTGCTTATCCTCATGGTGTCCGCCGGGGTGGGGGCCTGGTTCGTCACCTCTTTGTTCAGCTGGGAAGTTACCGCCGCAGCCCCCGACCTGGGGTTGTCGACACTGCAACTGTACGGGTTGAACACCGCCGCCACGTTCGTAGCCGCGTTCTGCTTCGCAGTCCTATTCAACTGCCGGCCCCGCGTCGCCGCGTGTGCTGCACTGGTTGGCGCCGCTTTGAACCCAGCGCGGATCCTGCTCAACGCAAACGGTGCGCCCAGCCAACTCATGGCGGGAATCATGGCGCTACTCGTTGGGCTTACCGCAACCGCGATCGCGCTGCGCACCTACTACTCGCGCGTTTCCCTATCCGTCCCCGCAGTTGTCATCATGATCCCGGGGGTGCCGTTCTACCGGGCTATCAACGCCCTGAACGACGGCTCCTTCATGCAGGCACTCGGTTCACTAACCAGCATCTCGTTCGTCATCCTCGCTATCGGCGTTGGCCTCGCAGCCGCGCGGATGCTCACCGACCCCGGGTGGACTTTCGAACAACCCCTCACGCTCCCCGACCGGCTCTTAGGGAACAAGAAAACTTCAATCCACTAACCATCGCCCCACGGAAAACCGCATGCAACCCTTTTCTAGGAGCCCGTTTTAGGAGCCGGTTTCAGGGACTATTCTTAGGAACGCCCGTACCTCGGGCCCATGGAAGGTGGGTCTAGCAAGATTGAGGAACGCACGTACCTCGGGCCGGCAAGAACGCGAGTGCGGCAACCATTAGGATGTGAATGCCTCGAGGCTTCGAGACGGAAGTCCCTCATGCGGATGATGTCAACCCAAAATACGGAAAACCGGAGGCGAAGACCCGCGCGTTTGGGACTGTATGCTTACGAAATTTACAAATGCACTGACATACTAGAGATTGTGGCACGCGACTGCCGCAAGACTGTATAAGCCGCCGTAACCCACGGCGACCTCTTGAGCGTATGTAGGAGCATTTACAACGTGAACGCAGTTTTCACCTTCTTAGCGGAACAACCAGTACTGACGTTGTTCCTTTTACTGGGAATCGGGATGGCCTTCGGGCACATCAAAATCCGAGGCGTGGGGCTGGGGGCGGCGGGCGTACTGTTCGCCGCCATCGGGATCTCCGCGTGGGCACAAGCCGGCAACATTGAGGTGCGAGTCCCTCACGAACTTGGGATCTTGGGGCTAGCCATATTTACGTTCGCCATCGGGATCAACGCCGGAGCCGCATTTTTCCACAACTTAAAAACCGCGGTAGGCCCCATCCTCTGCATGGTGATGCTCTACATTGTTGCTGCCGGCGCCGCATACCTGCTGGGCAGATTCGTGTTCGACCTACCGATATCCATGGTGTCCGGCACGTTCGCCGGTGCCCTCACAAACACGCCTGCGCTAGCTGCCGCTGGTCAAGCTTCCGGCGACATCGGGGCCGCCACCGTGGGGTACGCCGTGGCCTACCTGTTTGGGGTTATCGGCATGATGATCGCCGCGGGCATGGCCCTGAGCTACGGCAAACACGACACGGACACCCCCTCGCCACTAGCGAACCGCACCATCCGCGTGGAACGCACCGACAATCCCCTCGTGGGTGACATCTTCGA
This sequence comes from Gleimia hominis, assembly GCF_002871945.2. NCBI lineage: Bacteria > Bacillati > Actinomycetota > Actinomycetes > Actinomycetales > Actinomycetaceae > Gleimia > Gleimia hominis. The sequence goes on from NZ_CP126963.1 coordinate 1,069,976, forward strand.
AATGATGGGTCGCAAAGTCACGTTCTCGCGCATCCGCCGCGGTGAAACCGGGCCGATTTCGCGCCCCGCCATGTCCGACGCACTGTTCAAAGACGACTTAGTGACCGTTGTGGGGCCGCGCGAACTCGTCACCCGGGTGGCTACTGAACTGGGACACGGCTCATCGCATTCGCTGATCCAAGACCGCTCCTACCTAGATTTCCGCCGCATCACGGTGTCCGATCCGAAACTAGCGGGCCACACGGTTGCGGACCTAGATTTGCCCGCCAAATTCTCCGGCACCATCTCCCGGGTACGTCGCGGTGATATCGACATGGTAGGCGAACCAGACCTCGTGCTACAGCAAGGCGACCGGGTGAGGGTAGTGGCCCCCACCTCAAAAATCAAAGAAATCACCAAGTTCTTCGGAGACTCCGCGCGCGGCCTATCCGACATTAACCCAATCGCCCTCGGATTCGGAATGGCCCTCGGAATTCTGCTCGGTGAGCTGCCGATCCTGACGCCATCCGGGGACTACTTCTCAATCGGTTCCGCCGCCGGCACGCTGATCGTCGGCCTGATCTTCGGACGCGTAGGCCGCGTGGGCCGCGTAGTCACCGCGATCCCCTACACGGCTGCCATGGTGCTGTCCGAGTTCGGCCTACTCATCTTCCTGGCGCAAGCGGGCACCAACGCGGGTGGGCAGATTGCGCAAGCCTTCACCGGTGGGCAATGGTGGCAAATCCTCATCCTCGGGGCCCTTATAACCACGATCATGGGTGCGGGCCTCTACGCGTCTATGCGGTGGATGTTCAAGATGGGCGGCACCCAGACCGCGGGTGTGCTTGGGGGTGCGCAAACCCAACCCGCTGTGTTGGCGTTCGCGAACTCGCGGACAAACTCAGATCCGCGGGTCGCTATGGGCTACGCGTTGGTTTACCCCGTGGCGATGATCGGCAAAATCCTGGTTGCGCAGATCCTCGGCGGCATGTGAGCGCAAGGCTCCGTCGAGCACACCGGGTTAACTGCGCGGGGCGTTGCCGAATGATTCAGTAACGATCGCGATGGTCGCATCACCGGTGGCGACCACGCGTGCACCCGCGCACGCGTACGCAGCACTACCGCGCGAATACTGCTCCCCACCAATGTGCGCATCGCCGCGCAGCACTATGACCAGGGCGTCGCGCTCTACGCAATAGTCAACGCGCCCCCCAGTGGTGTTGCACAGGTCTTGGCCGCCAGTGGTGTTGCACAGATCTTTCCCGCCAGTGGTGTTGCACAGGTCCAGTTGAAAATCGGGTACCCCCGGGTCGTACCTCCAAACCACTGGCTCCGCGGCTGCACTCTCCACACCACTTTGCGCAGGTGCTGCTCCCGAAGCTGCACCTGCGAGTGCGGTCTCGGGCCTCGGCAAAGGCATAGGACCTGGCACAAACGTAGGCGTGGGAACAGTCCGTAGCGAAGGCGTCGGCATGGGCACAGTCCCCCGTACAGGCGTAGGCACGATAAACGCGGGCCGGGTGGGCGCAAGGTTCGCACAGGCCAGCAGTTCTTGCACATCCACGTGCTTATCGGTAAGCCCCGCGCGGATCACGTTGTCGGACGATGCCATCAACTCCAACCCCACGCCTTTAAGGTAGGCATGCACAGTGTTTACCGGAACCATAACCGCCTGCCCAGATTCTGCCCGCACATGATTCATCGCAGCTGCAATGAGCACGCCCGGCTCGGTTGGGAAATACTCATCGACCTCCAACGCCACTCGCGCCCGGTCCACCTGCGGCTCGCTCCCAGTAGCTAGGATCCGCTCACATCCCTCACGAAATTCTTGAAACAACGCTTCTTGAGGCGGGTTCGTCAACGCGTCATGTACGAACGCGTCAATCCCGCCGCGAGTAAGCGCAGCTGCATACCGCCGCCCCAACTCGCCTCCGACAGCTAAGAAAAACCGAGCAACTTCACTCGGATCAGAGAACCCCACGAGCGCCCGCCAGGGGGTAAGCGTGTAAAGCATTTCCGGCTTGTGATTGCGGTCTTTAAAGGAACGCTCGCGCGAGTGCAAGGGAACCCCCTGGGCGTTCTCCCGTTCCCACCCCGCAGCCGCTTGCGCCCTCGAAGGGTGAACTTGCAGCGACAGGGGCCGGGCCACCGCAATGAACTTAGCTAGGTAAGCCAACCCCTCAACCGGCCGGTCGGCTCCAGGCGCGGGTTCATCTAAGATCTGCATCAAGGAGCGCCCGTCATCAAGCGTTGCGGGCCCGTCCGAATGGGTGCCGAACCAGATTTCCGCCAACGGTTTCCCATCGGGAACTGTGTCACATAGTTCGTGGAGAGCAACGGGATCACCCCAACTGTAATTTTGGGAAAAACCGTGCACGCGCCACACTTGTTTCAACTTCACAACTCCCTCTTGCTTGCGCTGAGAAAAGTATAGCTAACCGAACGTTGAAAGTTATAGGCGCGTGCAAGGCCACAACATTTATTCCTCCGGGGAAAGCTACTGCTTTGAGGGAATCCCCGCTTCGTCCTCCCCCCATATCTTCCCGGAATACTTTGGGTTAACCAGGTTTTCTACCGCGAGGATTTCGTCTACTTTCGCGCGCGGCAGCAAGCCTTTTTCAACAATCAGGTCCGCGACTTTCTTCCCGGTTTCACGCGCTTCGTTACCGATCTCATCACCTTTTGCGTGCCCGAGGATTTCGTTGAAATAAGTGACGATCCCGATTGATCGGAACACTTCTTCCCGACAAATCTTCGGGTGTGCTTCAATCTCGGCGACGCACCGGTCTTGCAGGGTTTTCACACTGTTTTCTAGCAGGGTGATGGATTCAAATACTGTGTGCGCCATCACGGGTTCCATGACGTTCAGTTCTAGCTGAGCTGCTTCCGCCGCCATCGACACGGTTACGTCGTTGCCGATAACTTTGAAGCACGCCTGGTTCACGACCTCTGGGATAACCGGGTTTATTTTTGCTGGCATTATTGAAGACCCCGCCTGGTAAGCGGGCAGCAAGATTTCACTCAGCCCCGCCCGCGGTCCGGAAGACAGCAGCCGCAGGTCATTACAGATTTTTGAAAGTTTAACTGCGAACCGTTTAATCGCGGCGTGCACACTCGTAATCGCGCCCGTGTCCGGCGTGGCGGCCACCAGGTTGGGGGTACTAGTTATGTTCAGCCCGGTGACTTTCGCCAGTTCCTCACACGCCACCTTCGCGTAGCCGGCAGGCGTGTTCAGGCCCGTACCAATCGCGGTTGCCCCCAGGTTCACCCGCAACAGTTCTGCACTCGCCTTATCGATAACGTTCATGTCCTCGCTCACCCATTTGGCATAGCCCGCGAATTCTTGTCCCAACGTCATCGGCACCGCGTCTTGCAGTTGCGTGCGCCCCATTTTTAGGACGTCTTTAAACTCTTCCGATTTTTGCTTGAGGCCATCGCGCAGCACCGCCATGTGCTCACGCAGTGCACACAACTCGTGGTAGATCCCCAGGCGCATCCCAGTGGGGTACGCATCGTTTGTGGATTGGGATTTGTTCACGTGGTCGTTTGGGTGAATGATGTCGTAGCGTCCTTTTTCGTACCCCAGGGTTTCGAGCGCAAGGTTGGCTATGACCTCATTCGTATTCATGTTCACGGACGTACCTGCACCACCTTGGAAGGCGTCTACGGGCCACTGGTCCATGCATTTGCCGTTGTTAAGTACTTGGTCGCAGGCTTGTTCGATTGCATTTGCAATGTCGTGAGGCAGTGTGTGCAGCCGTGCGTTAGCCCGCGCACTAGCTTTCTTAACCTGCACCATTCCTTTCACGAAAGAGGGGTAGTGGTCGATTCTCGTGTTCGAAATCTGGAAGTTCTCAACTGCCCGCAAGGTGTGTATACCCCAGTATTTTTCGGCTGGTACTTCGCGGGTGCCGAGCAGGTCTTTTTCTTTCCGCGTTCTGGTCAACGCTCTCTCCTCATTGATAGTGTCGTTAAAGTTCGGGATTTACGGTAGGTGAGGCGCGGTTTTACTCGCGCAGCTCCCCCACCATGTTTTTACGCATCCAGTGTTCGATCTCGTCTCTGCCACAGCCTTGCGCGAGGAGGAACTGGACTTTAGCGTAGGTCGCTTCCGTGGTCATAGTTGCTGCGCTAACAGCACCTATTTCCCGCAGTGCGTACCCGGTTTCGTAGGAGTCGAATTCCACGGCCGCGTCGATACATTGGGAGGCGACAACCACGGTCACCCCTGCCTGTGAAACTTTGTGTAGCAGCGCCATGAATCCCGCGTTGTTTGAGGGCCCGTTCCCAACCCCGAAAGCTCGGAGGATCACGGCGTCCGGGTTTCCAGACAGCATGGCCTCAAGCCGTTCTGCTTTCAGGCCGGGCACGAGGTCGATGACGGGAACGTCGAAGTCCCGGAAAGGTTCCGGTTTGCGCCCCCATTCGCATCTGGTGCCTGCGCGGGGGGCTTGGGTGAGGTGCCGCCAAGGCACCCCCACTTGAGCCAGCGGGGGTTCCGGGGAGGCGAATCCTTTAAATGACGTGGCAGAGGTTTTGCACACGCGCGCACCTTTTAGTACCTCCCCAGCGAAATACACGTACACTCCGGGGTCACACCAGGTGGCGGCGGTGAGTGCGCCCATCACATTGGGTTTCGCATCCGAGCCCCACTGGAACATGGGCAGTTGGGAGCCGGTCACAATGATCGGGATCGGCGTTCCAGACAGTGCGAATGCGAGGGCGGAAGACGTGTACGCGAGCGTGTCGGTACCGTGTAGTACAACCACGGCGTCTACGCCCTCAAACTGTTCAATGTGGTCCACTATTTTTTGCCACAGGTGCGGCGCCATGTTGGATGAGTCCAGAAGCTTTTTAAACCGGGTGAACACTAGTTCGTGTCCGAACTCGGGGGCTACCGAGTTGAGCCAGTCTTCAATCGCATCTCCGGGCACGAGTCCGCGTTCGGACTGCACCATTCCCAGGGTGCCGCCGGTGTATACAACGCCTATGCGCACGGTTTACTCCTTCGGGTCTTCTTCGAGGATCTCGTCCATCATTTCAGGTTTAATCCGGTCGCGGCACGCGTACCAGCCGATCACCATCATGATGCAGACGACCCCGAAGAGGGCGAGGGTTTTCTGCCCGTTCCCCAGCTCGTACCACTTCGTCACGCCGGCACGGTCGAATGCCATGGAGATGATTACGATGGCGAAGAACGCGATTGCGAGCAGGTTCGAGTAGGGCGCGAACGGGAGTTGGAACGACGGGCGTTCCAGTTTCCCTTCCCTGGCTTTGCGCACGAAAATCCAGTGGGAGATAAGCACGGAGATCCACGTGCCGGCAATGCCGAACGCCGCTAAGTTCATCACAATTTCGAACGCTTCGGTTGGGTACACGTAGTTGATTGCCACACCAATCAGGCCGAGAGCTGCGGTGAATGCGATGCCAGCTGCTGGCACTTTGTGTTTGTTCAGTTTCGCAGCCATTGCGGGGGCTTCGCCTGCAACGGCGAGGGAACGCAGGGTACGGCCAGTTGCGTATAGGCCTGCATTGAGGGATGACAGTGCGGCTGTGAGCACCACGACCTGCATGATGTCACCCGCGTGTGGCACTCCAATGCCGGTGAAGAAGGTGACGAATGGGGATTCGTCGCCTGAGTAAGCGTTCCAGGGCAGTACGAGGGTCATGAGGATCACGGAGCCGACGTAGAAGAACGCTATCCGCCAGATCATGGAGTTCACGGCTTTCGGCATGATCCTCCGGGTCTCTTGCGCTTCCCCTGCGGCTACACCCACCATTTCGGTGCCGCCGAATGCATAGATGACGCCCATGGACAGGGTGAACATTGGCACAACGCCCATTGGGAAAAACCCACCGTAGTCCGTCCAGTTGTGGAACCCGGCTGTGTGCTCACCAACTGCAGCTCCGGTTACGATCGCGTAGATTGCTATTCCCATGAACAGAAGAATCGCGGCGACTTTGATTGCTGCGAACCAGAACTCGAATTCCCCAAAGAATTTTACGGAGAATATGTTGAGTGCAAATACGATTGCTAGCGCTCCGGCTGCTAGTACCCATTGTGGGATTACTGTGAGGGCTGCCCAGTAGTGCAGGTACAGGGCCACCGCAGTAATGTCTGCCATTACGGTAACGGCCCAGTCTAGGAAGAACAACCATCCGGTTATGTACGCACCTTTCTCCCCTTGGAATTCGCGTGCGTACGATACGAATGCGCCTGAGGACGGCCGGTACACCGATAGTTCCCCAAGTGCTCGGACCATGATGAACGCAAAGAAACCGCATAGGGCGTACGATATCGCGAGGGCCGCACCGCCTTGTGCGAGCCTACCGCCTGCGCCGAGGAATAGACCTGTACCTATCGAGCCGCCGATTGCGATCATCTGCAGGTGCCTGTTCTTGAGGGACTTAGCGTACCCAGCATCTGCCTTGTCGGATTTGGTTACCCACTTTTTATCTGACATTTGTAGTTTCACTTTCAATTACACATATCAATCTCGTCAAGATTGATAACGCACCATTGCGTGTCAAGAGTTATTGTACGCTCCTATTTACGCGTTGGTGTTGTTTTAGCCCAGGCATAAATATAACTCCAAAAAGCTCCTGATCTTGGAGCTATGCTCAATCGAGCTTTAGATTTCACTACTCATGCGATCTTCAGTGAGTAATTGATGCCTAAAATACTTCCCAGCGCCCTAATTGCTTGTTGTTGTGGTGTGTGGTGGGTGGGAGTGTTCACGTGGGTGTTTACGCGTGGCCCGACACTAAACGGCGAAGCCAATGTAACCAGCACGAGCCTGCAACCCGTCCATCCACCCGACACGCTATAGGGGGGGGTACGTGGGAACCAATTAACACACCCAGTCTTCACCGTAGAAGTACTCACCATGTAAGTTTTCACCATAAGCCCAGGCCTGCATGTGTGTATTTGCGTGGGTGTGTTTTGGGGGGGCCAACACACGTTAGTGTGTTGGCCCCCCTTTTTTTATTGTTTTTGTGTGTGGCGGTGTCTTACTCTCCCACAACCCCCCGGTTGCAGTACCATCAGCGTGCTAGGGCTTAGCTTCCAGGTTCGGAATGGTTACTGGGCGTTTCCCCTAGGCTATGACCACCACACAAAACTATGCGTGTCAACCCCCCCCCATGTGTTTTGGCTGGTTGGTGGGTTGGTGGTGAACCGTATAGTGGTATGCGTGCAAAACCTTAATGTTTGCTCATTCTCTTTATTGTGCTCCCCTCCTTTTAACACGTGGCACCAGCTAGTGTCCTCGTGCCGTAGGTGGGGGGGTTGTTTCCTGCACTCGCGTCCCCGTTGTTCCTTGGGTCTGTTATGAGCTTGTTTTTCCTGTTCGACTATTAGTACCAGTAAGCTAAACCCCTCACAAGGCTTACACACCTGGCCTATCAACCCAGTCATCTACTGGGAGTCTCACCCCACAAGCGTGGGTGGGAAACCTTATCTCGAAGCCGGCTTCCCGCTTAGATGCTTTCAGCGGTTATCCAAAAATACCGAACGTAGCCAACCAGCCATGCACCTGGCAGTACAACTGGCACACCAGAGGTTCGTCCGTCCCGGTCCTCTCGTACTAGGGACAGGCCTTCACAAGTTTCCAAACGCGCGCAGCGGATAGGGACCGAACTGTCTCACGACGTTCTGAACCCAGCTCGCGTACCGCTTTAATGGGCGAACAGCCCAACCCTTGGGACCAACTCCAGCCCCAGGATGCGACGAGCCGACATCGAGGTGCCAAACCATGCCGTCGATATGAACTCTTGGGCAAGATCAGCCTGTTATCCCCGGGGTACCTTTTATCCGTTGAGCGACAGCGCTTCCACAAGCAACTGCCGGATCACTAGTTCCTACTTTCGTACCTGCTCCACCCGTCAGTGTCACAGTCAAGCCTTCTTCTACACTTACACTCAACACCTGATTACCAACCAGGCTGAGAAGACCATTGAGCGCCTCCGTTACCATTTAGGAGGCAACCGCCCCAGTTAAACTACCCACCAGGCACTGTCCCCCACCCGGATCACGGGCGAAAGTTAGACAATCAGAAGTATCAGAGTGGTATTTCAACAACGACTCCACACCCACTAGCATGAGCGCTTCAAAGTCTCCCACCTATCCTACACAAACACACCCAACCACCAATACCAAGCTATAGTAAAGGTCCCGGGGTCTCTCCGTCCTGCTGCGCGAAACGAGCATCTTTACTCGTACTGCAATTTCACCGAGTTCATGGTCGAGACAGCGCAGAAGTCGTTACGCCATTCGTGCAGGTCGGAACTTACCCGACAAGGAATTTCGCTACCTTAGGATGGTTATAGTTACCACCGCCGTTTACTGGGGCTTAACTTCAAACCCTCGCCACCCAAAAGAGTGGCTAAGCCTTCCGCTTAACCTTCCAGCACCGGGCAGGCGTCAGTGCGTATACATCGCCTTACGGCTTCGCACACACCTATGTTTTTGATAAACAGTCGCTTCTGCCAAATCACTGCGACCAAACCCAAACCACAACCCTGAAAAAGCCATGTCCGGGTTTGGCCCCCCTTATCCCAAAGTTACGGGGGCATTTTGCCGAGTTCCTTAACCATGATTAACTCGCCGCCTCGGTATACTCTACCTGACCACCAGAGTCGGTTATGGGTACGGGCAGTATTGCTTCTAACGCCGAGGCTTTTCTAGACACCACAGGATCACCCACACCCACACGCCAACGCGCGCAGGCCCATCAGCCCTCACCTTCGCACAATAAGTGCAGCCACCCGGATTTACCAAGACAGCAGGCCACAACCTTAGACTGGCACAACCACCGGCCAGCGCAGGCTACCTCAATGCGTCACCCCTGTTAACGCGCTTGCCTACCCAAGAAGGGACCCCAAAACCCACCCGCAACCACACTCCCGAAAGAGCACGGTCGCATTGTGGATGATGGTTAGCACAACTTTGTCAGCACGATCGAAACAACACCGGTACCAGAATATCAACTGGTCATCCATCAACTACGCCTGTCGGCCTCGCCTTAGGACCCGACTAACCCAGGGCGGATAAACCTAGCCCTGGAACCCTTAGTCAATCGGCGGACGGGATTCCCACCCGTCAAACGCTACTCATGCCTGCATTCTCACTCCCACGCACTCCACCAACACTCACGTGCCAGCTTCACCACACGCAGGACGCTCCCCTACCCAACACAACAAAAAACCATTATGCTGCCACGGCTTCGGCGGCGTGCTTAAGCCCCGCTAAATTGTCGGCGCACAATCACTCGACCAGTGAGCTATTACGCACTCTTTCAAGGATAGCTGCTTCTAAGCCAACCTCCTGATTGTCAATGCAACTGCACATCCTTTCCCACTCAGCACACCCTTAGGGGCCTTAACCGATGATCTGGGCTGTTTCCCTCTCGACTATGAAGCTTATCCCCCACAGTCTCACTGCCACGCAAAAACCAAGACGGCATTCGGAGTTTAGCTGACGTCAGTAACCAAACGGCCCCTCAACCAACCAGTAGCTCTACCACCACCCGGCCCACGCAACGCTGCACCAAAATGCATTTCGGGGAGAACCAGCTATCACGGAGTTTGATTAGCCTTTCACCCCTACCCACAACTCATCCCCCCAGTTTTCAACCTAGGTGGGTACGGTCCTCCACGACCTACTACAATCGCTTCAACCTGGCCATGGGTAGATCACCCCGCTTCGGGTCTAGAGCACGCAACCACAAACGCCCAAAAACATTTAAGACTCGCTTTCGCTACGACTACCCCACAAAGGGTTAACCAAGCCACGCACCACTAACTCGCAGGCTCATTCTTCAATAGGCACGCCATCACCACAACCACAAAAAAACATGGTCGACTGGCTCTGACGGATTAAAAGCGCACGGTTTCAGGCACTATTTCACTCCCCTCCCGGGGTACTTTTCACCATTCCCTCACGGTACTATCCACTATCGGACACTTGGTAGTATTCAGGCTTACCCAGTGGTCTGGGCAGATTCACAGCAGATTCCACGAGCCCACTGCTACTCGGGACACACTCAAGGCAGGCAAACAGGAACCACCTACACGACTATCACGCACTACGGTCAGCCATCCCAAACTATTCAGCTCCCCACTTGCATTTATCACTACCCGGCCCCCCGGCAGAAGAACCAAAAAACATATCCCACAACCCCACATGCGCAACAGCTGCCGCCTTGACACGCACACAGTTTAGCCATCATCCACTTTCGCTCACCACTACTCACAGAATATCTCTTCCAGCAGGTACTAAGATGTTTCACTTCCCCACGTTCCCCCCAACCCCCTATACATTCAAAGGCTGGTAACCAGGCCAAAGCCCAGTCAGGTTACCCCATTCGGAAACCCCTGGATCACAGCTCGCTCGTCAACTCCCCAAGGCATATCGCAGACCACCACGTCCTTCATCAGCTCCAAGCACCAAGGCATCCACCGAACGCCCCAAAACAAAAAACAAACCAAACCCAAAAAACAAACAAGAACACAAACAAAAAACAACAACAAAACACAATACAAACAAACAAACAAAAAAGATGCTCGCAACCACTATACAGTTCACCAACAACCCAACCACCACACCCCCCACCACCAGCAAAAACCAGCAGCAAGAAACATGAAGCCAAAGGCCACAAAAGGAATTGACCCTAAACCCGATAGCATGCCCCACCAACACCACACACAAAAACACGCGCAGCACCAGCAAGCAAATCCCAGCCCAACCCAGCAGAGCAAGCAAAACACTCACACCCACCAAGCAGTAAAAACACTCAAAGCCCCTGTTTAATCCCTCAAAAAAATCCAAAACCAAGGAAACTCACCAACCCAGCCCCCACCCAAACACAGCAGGAACAAACCAAGCCAGCAAGCAAAAAGCAAAAATCCTTAGAAAGGAGGTGATCCAGCCGCACCTTCCGGTACGCCTACCTTGTTACGACTTCGTCCCAATCGCCAATCCCACCTTCGACCGCTCCCCATAAGGCCACGGGCTTCGGGCGTTACCAACTTTCGTGACGTGACGGGCGGTGTGTACAAGACCCGAGAACGTATTCACCGCAGCAATGCTGATCTGCGATTACTAGCGACTCCACCTTCAAGCAGTCGAATTGCAGACTACTATCCGAACTTAGAACAACTTTAAGAGATTAGCTCCACCTCACAGTATCGCAACCCTCTGTACCATCCATTGTAGCATGCGTGAAGCCCAAGACATAAGGGGCATGATGATTTGACGTCATCCCCACCTTCCTCCGAGTTAACCCCGGCAGTCCCTAGAGAGTCCCCAACCATAAAAAATGTTGCTGGCAACACTAGACAAGGGTTGCGCTCGTTGCGGGACTTAACCCAACATCTCACGACACGAGCTGACGACAACCATGCACCACCTGCACACCAGCAAAAAGAAGAGTCGATTAAAACCCCGCCCGGTGCATGTCAAGCCTTGGTAAGGTTCTTCGCGTTGCATCGAATTAATCCGCATGCTCCGCCGCTTGTGCGGGTCCCCGTCAATTCCTTTGAGTTTTAGCCTTGCGGCCGTACTCCCCAGGCGGGGCACTTAATGCGTTAGCTACGGCGCAGAAAACCAAAACGGCCCCCCACACCTAGTGCCCAACGTTTACAGCATGGACTACCAGGGTATCTAATCCTGTTCGCTCCCCACGCTTTCGCTCCTCAGCGTCAGTAACGGCCCAGAGACCCGCCTTCGCCACCGGTGTTCCTCCTGATATCTGCGCATTCCACCGCTACACCAGGAATTCCAGTCTCCCCTACCGCACTCAAGCCTGCCCGTACCCACCGCAAGCCCACAGTTAAGCCATGGGATTTCACGACAGACGCGACAAACCACCTACAAGCCCTTTACGCCCAATAAAACCGGACAACGCTAGTACCCTACGTATTACCGCGGCTGCTGGCACGTAGTTAGCCGGTACTTCTTTACCAGTATCAATCAACCACCACAAAAGCGGCCTTTCAACCCAGCGAAAAAGGTTTACAACCCGAAGGCCGTCATCCCTCACGCGGCGTCACTGCATCAGACTTGCGTCCATTGTGCAAAATCCCCCACTGCTGCCTCCCGTAGGAGTCTGGGCCGTATCTCAGTCCCAATGTGACCGCCCACCCTCTCAGGCCGGCTACCCGTCAAAGCCTTGGTAAGCCATCACCCCACCAACAAGCTGATAAGCCGCGAGCCCATCCCAATCCACAACAACAAAAACATTGAAGCCTTTCCCACCACCCCCATGCGAAGGAAGCAGAATATCCCGTATTAGCCACACTTTCATGCGGTTATCCAAAAGAAAAGGGCAGGTTACTCACGTGTTACTCACCCGTTCGCCACTCTCACCACCAAGAAACAAAAAGAATCAAGATGGATCCCGTTCGACTTGCATGTGTAAAGCACGCCGCCAGCGTTCGTCCTGAGCCAGGATCAAACTCTCCAAACAAAAACAAAAACATTCAGAAAGCAAACCACCACCAACCAGACAACCAGCCAAAAAACCAATCAACCAGCCAGCAGCAGCCAACCCCAACCAAAAAACAAAAGAAAAAACAAAAACAAAAAGCAAAAAAAGCCAAGAAAACACACTATCAAGTTCACAAACAACCCCACCACACACAATGCGATCCAAGCGTAATAGTTTGGAGCATCAGTGCAGGTAAGAATCCTCAAGACAACGTTTGAGGAAAAGCCGCTGTTGGAAATATTTAATCATTTCCGAGCGACCCGGCCACTTACTCTAGCAACTCAGTTTCTTTCAGTCAACTTCGCTCGTTATGAGCGTTGTAACACCTGTTTGCCATCGCAGTGACTTCCGCCTTCGCAGTTCCGATTTCATCAGCGCTGCAACCGGCGGCGAGAAACAACATTACTCAGGTTCTACTTCCAACACAAATTTCCTTGCGGTGACAAGCACCACACCTTGTTTCCACTGCGTACATACAGTGGTGATTCGCTGCAAACACACGGGTTATTCCCGGTCACCGCAACAGCTGCATAGTTCTTGCGACTGCATGAAGATTGCATGAAATCGGGGTGCGAACTAGGTATTGCTCGCACCCCGACCTTAGGTTTTCCAACTCGTCGACTAGATCCGTTCCATAATCAGTTCACGCACGCGCCCAGCATCTGCCTGGCCACGCGTAGCCTTCATGACCGGTCCAATCAACGCGCCCACAGCAGCCATCTTTCCACCCCGGATCTTTTCCACCACATCCGGGTTAGCGTCCATGGCTTGTTCAACCGCTTCAACTAATGCACCGTCGTCCGAAACAACTTTCAAACCACGCTTTTGCACGACTTCCGCGGGGGAACCTTCCCCGGCAAGAACCCCTTCAAGTGCCTGACGGGCGAGCTTATCGTTCAAAGAACCGTCATCAACCAAAGCTTGTAGCTGCGCGAGTTGCTTCGGGGTAACGGCAAGCTCCGACAGTTCCACGTCCGCCTCTTTCGCGGTGCGCGAGAGTGATCCCATCCACCACTTGCGGGCAGCAGCCGGCGTGGTCCCTTCCGCTACGGTTTCCTCAATGAGGTCCACAGCGTCCGCGGAAACCACGTCGCGCATTTCCATTTCAGTAAAGCCCCATTCTTCACGCAGTCGACGCCGACGCACTGCAGGTAGTTCAGGTAGACCCTCACGTAGCTGCTCCACCCACTGCCTCGGGGGCGCTACCGGCACCAAGTCCGGCTCTGGGAAGTAACGGTAATCCTCGGCATCTGACTTCTCACGCCCAGCAGACGTAGTGCCATCTTCAGCGTGATAATGCCGGGTCTCTTGGATCACCTGCTCACCACTAGAAAGGCGCGCGGCCTGCCGCGAAATTTCGTAACGAACCGCTTTCTCGATGGCGCGGAAAGAGTTCACATTCTTCGTTTCCGTTCGGGTGCCCAGCGGAGCATCCGGCGACTCGCGTAAAGACACGTTGACGTCCGCGCGAACGTTCCCCCGCTCCATCCGTGCCTCAGACACGTCCAGGGCTCGGAAAATATCGCGCAGCGTCTGCACGTACCGCGCTGCCACCTCCGGAGCGCGCTCCCCCGCTCCCTCAATAGGCCGGGTCACGATCTCTACAAGTGGTACGCCCGCACGGTTGTAATCCACCAGCGAGTAGTCCGCGCCCTGAATCCGCCCGTCAGCACCACCGACGTGCGTGTTCTTCCCCGCGTCCTCCTCCATGTGGGCTCTTTCAATCTGAACCCGGAAGATTTCCCCATCCTCAAGTTCAACATCCAAATACCCGTCAAACGCAATCGGTTCGTCGGACTGCGAAGTCTGGTACGCCTTCGCCAAGTCGGGGTAAAAGTAGTTCTTGCGTGCAAACCGGCAGTGCTGCGCGATCTGGCAGTTGAGCGCCAGGCCAATCTTGATTGCGTACTCCACCGCCGTGTGGTTCACCACGGGGAGGGAACCGGGGAGCCCTAGCGAAACCTCCGTGATATTCGTATTCGGCTCCCCACCGAACACGTTTGGGGCCGCGTCGAACATTTTCGTTTTTGTCCCCAGCTCCACGTGTACTTCCAGCCCGAGCACAGGGTCGAACTGTTTTACCGCATCCTGGTACTTCATTAACTTAGTCATATCCACAGTTCCTCTCACCACTGCGCCGCTGGGTTGTGTGGCTCCACGTCCGCAAAGTCTTCAACGAACGACGCCACCTTGTACATGAGCTCGTCTTTACGCGCCGGCGCCAACACCTGCAAGCCAACCGGCAGGCCATCTGACAATCCAACTGGGACGCTCACGCCCGGCACACCCGCAAGGTTCGCGGGAATCGTCGCAATGTCATTCAAGTACATAGACATGAGGTCCTGTGGTTTATCGTCAAACCGGAACGCCGTGGTCGGCGACGTGGGAGTAACCAACACATCAACTTGCTTAAACGCAGCCGCGAAATCGCGTTGCACCAGGGTGCGGACCTTCTGTGCGTTGCCGTAGTAGGCATCGAAGTAACCGGCCGACAGCACGTGGGTTCCCAAAATGATGCGCCGCTTCACCTCATCGCCAAATCCGGCTTCGCGCGTGGCTGACATCATCCGTTCGGCCGTCACCGGCCCGTCCTCAGGCAACACCCGCAACCCGAAACGCACGCCATCAAAACGCGCTAAGTTAGACGACGCTTCAGCGGGCATAATCAGGTAATACGCCGCTAACGCGTATTCGAAAGACGTGCAATCAACTTCAACAATCTGCGCGCCACGTGCTTTCAGTGCTTCAACTCCGGCGTTGAAAGCCTCGATAACCCCACGTTCATATCCGTCGCCAGTCATCTGCTTGACCACGCCGATGCGCAGACCCGATAGGTCCTCACTCCGGTTCGCGACCGCTTCAGCCATTGACTGGGGCATGTCGTTGAGCGACGTGGAATCTAGTGGATCGTGCCCACCCACAATGTCTTGCAGCGCCGCGGCATCCGCCACAGACCGAGCGACCGGCCCAATCTGATCCAAGGAAGAAGCCATCGCCACCAGACCGTAGCGCGAAACCGCCCCATACGTTGGTTTAGCCCCCACCGTGCCGGTTACCGAACCGGGCTGGCGAATAGAACCACCCGTATCCGACCCCAGCGCAAGCGGCGCCATGTACGCAGCCACAGCGGCTGCACTGCCACCACCGGAACCACCAGGAATCCGCTCCGGGTCCCACGGGTTACCAGTACGCCCAAACGCGGACGTAGCGGTCGTGGACCCCATCGCGAACTCATCCATATTAGTTTTCCCCAGGATCGGCATCATCGCCGCCTGAACGCGTTTCACCACCGTGGCGTCATACGGAGAAATCCACCCCTCCAACATTTTCGACGCACACGTCGTGGGCATGCCACGCGTAACAATGTTGTCCTTCAACGCAATCGGCACCCCGGCAAACGCCGGCAATTCCTCCCCGCGTTCGCGGGCGGCATCGACCTGGCGCGCGGTGGCTAACGCCCCCTCACGATTAACAAACAAAAACGCGTGAATCTTCCCGTCAAAACGTTCAATCCGATCCAAACACGCCTGCGTCAACTCTTCCGACGTGATTTCCCCGTCGCGAAGCATCTGCGCCATCTGCGTCGCAGTTTTCAAAAGGACATCCGTCACGTCTTATTCCTCCCCTAGAATCTGCGGCACCCGGAACATACCATCTTGAGGTTCAGGCGCACTCTTCAGCGTTTCCTCACGGTCCAAAGTTGGCCCAACCTCGTCCTCACGCCACACATTCTCTAGCGCAATCGGGTGAGATGTAGCTGGAATATCATCTTTAGCAACCTCCGAGACCTTCGCCACCGACTCGGCTACAACATCGAGTTCACCAGCGAAACGATCGATCTCTTCATCGGTCAGAGCAATATGGGCTAGCGCAGCAACGCGAGCCACCTCTTTTGAAGAAATAGTCGACATGTCCTCCAGTATAGAAGCTCACAAACCAGGGCGGGTAACTGGCCAGAAACGCGCATGGGTAACTGGCCAGAAACGCGCGTGGGTAACTGACCGGTCAAAGTGGACCCGCTGAGCACTGCGCTTGTCGGATTCATTCCCCCTTGGCAACAACGCTAGAGTAGACGTATGAACCGCCGACTCCGTTCCAAAGTGGGGAAAGTCCTCACTAGACTGCCAAAACTGACTCGACTGCCAAAACCCGAAAGCGCCCTACGCGTGGCAAAATACGTAGGATTGTCGGCGCTGGGCGTCCAAGCCACGCTGATCGCATCCCTGCTGGTAGTTGACGAGGTTCGTAAACGCCGCACCAGTCCGCGCAGCTTCCCAGCCATGGACCCCATCGACACGCGCATTGCCGACAATACGATCACTACGTACACGGAAGCGCGCTCCCTGTATAGCGACATGCTCAACGCGATTAACACGGCCGAAAAATACGTCTTTTTCGAAACCTTCTTGTGGAAATCCGACCGGGTGGGACAACGTTTTAAAGATGCGCTCATCGCAGCGGCAGACCGCGGGGTGCAGGTGTACGTCATTTACGACGGGTTCGGTAACCTCGTGGTGGATCCGCGGTTCAAAATCTTTCCGAAACACCCGAATCTGCACGTAGTTCGCGTCCCTGAGATCCGCACCGGACTGCTGGTTTTGAACCTGCGAAAAACGGGGCGTGATCACCGAAAATTACTCGTAGTTGACGGTCACATCGGCTTCGTCGGCGGGTATAACATCGGTAAACTCTACGCGGACGCATGGCGCGACACGCACGTGCGCATTACCGGTCCAGCAGTGTGGGAGTTAGATAACGGGTTCGTGGACTTTTGGAACCTGTTTAAGAAGCGCAATCAACCCACCTTGCAAGACCGTGGGGCCCGGCGGTGGAACCCTAGAATCTTCGCTGCGTTGAACCTCCCCTCCCACATGCTTTACCCCGTGCGCGGGCTTTACATTGACGCGTTAGACCGCGCTAGTGAAAAGGCGTTACTAACCTCCGCGTATTTTATTCCAGACGGTGAGATTCTCCGCGCCCTCATAAACGCGGCTCGGCGGGGCGTAAAAGTGCGCATACTTTTGCCGGAGCATTCGAACCACGTGGTTGCCGACTGGGTATCATCGGCGTTCTTTGACGAACTATTAGCCGAGGGCGTGGAGATCTACCAGTACAAGCACACTATGATCCACGCGAAAACAGCTACCGTTGATGGCCACTGGTCCACTGTGGGCACCGCGAATATTGATCGCCTATCTATGTTCGGGAACTTTGAGATCAATATGCAGTTCCACTCCACCGACTACGCGAAGGTGTTGCAAGACATTTTTGATAATGACTTGACCAACTCGAAGCGTTTAACTGCCGCTAGATGGGCTCAGCGACCCGTCTTACGACGAGTCGCTGAGAAGATTTTGAAACCGCTTGCGCCCCTCATGTGAGCTCCCCGGCTTGTTGCAGTTGCCGGCTCCGAGCTGAGTGTGTGGGCGCTTCAGGTTTGTTAACCGCGCGTTAAACCGCGGGGCTTAGACTACTCGACGGGCACGTGCTTTGCGGCGTTTGAGGGTGCGGCGTTCGTCTTCGCTCATCCCACCCCAGACACCTGCGTCCTGGTTGTTGTCGACCGCCCATTTGAGGCAGATTTCTTTGACCTCACAGGTTGCACACACAGCTTTTGCTTCAGCTGTTTGCGCGATGGCGGGCCCGGTATTGCCGATGGGGAAAAACAGCTCCGGGTCAACGCTCAGGCAAGCGGCACGTGTACGCCAGTCCATTGTTTATGGCTCCTCCAAAATAAAAACGATCGAGACGTGCGCGTCCCGATCTGATCATTGATTTCTTGCGACGCCTCAAGTTTTACTGAACTTCTCTTATGACGCAAGGGTTTTGAGCTTGTATCACATGTCTTTTAATGTGCAAATCCTCACGTTGATTATTCACCTGGGACTCACTAATATTTTACGTCCAATATCGAAGCCAATTTTGTTCGCAAACGACCCACACGCGCTGGGGATTATGAGCGTGGGTCCGGGCGTAAAGCGGTGGCCGAAGCGCCCGCATTGCCGCACCTTCTACTTCCCCCACTATGGTGAGCGCACGCCCCATTTTTCGTGCAATCCCCTCACTTTGCATGCCCAGTTCTAGCCCTGTGTATTTTTGCAGTTCAACTTGCAGTTCCTCGGTTGCTTCCCGAGCGGTTTCCTCCACTGCTTCCGAGGTATACCCCAAGATTATGAGGCTATCTATAGTCGTGTTTTCTGCCTTTTCCACGAGCGCATCGACAGTTAGTGACGGGGTTCTTTCTTCGGGTTTTTCAGCTGCTTGCAGTGTTTTAACGGGTGGTGACACTTGGGTTAACGCAACACTAACCGTTCGTATATGCCTCCAGCGCAGGGTCATGAGTGAGACGCCTGCTTTGGCGTCTTGTTCCCCACTGAGCGCCTCACACATCTGCACTTGGTCGCGATCCAACCCCGCGAGTTGCGCTTGGGTTGGGGTGATTGAGGCTAGTACGTACTGCAATTCTCTGGTGGTCAGTAGATCACTCGGGTCTAGGCCGACGATGGTTATGCCACTGTTTCGTTTTGCCCACCGTTTCCAAATACTTTTCCCACTGCCGTGTCCCCATTCGTCGTCCATGGCTTCAATGAGTGTGGACAGGTCTGGGATGATTATGGGGCGGTCGGTACCCCAGGCTCGTTCTAGCTGGTAGAGCGTGGCTTCTAAGTCTTCACGTTCGTCTACGCGCAACACGGCGCGATCACTGGCGTGAACCTGGAGGTACTGGTTGATGTGTGCGATGGCCGCATTCTTTGAGTCGGGTTCGGCAACTATCGCTACGGGCGCCTTGGGCAGCTTTAACGGCGTGTAGGCGCGCACTTGCGGGTTGTCCGCGAGCGCGAACGGTACCGCGGCATCTGCGGGCGTGAGGGCCAGTGTTTGTTTTACAAATCGTTCGCTCACTACCGCGGGGAGAGGTGGTTTCCACAGTGCGGTGCCGGCGTGGGTGCGAGGTTTCGAAACGCTGGTGGGGGCAACATCGCAGTACGCCCATTGGATTGTTTTTAATTGCCCGGTGTCGATTATGGCGCGTCCGGGAATGCGCGGTAGTTTTGCTGCGTCATCGACCCCGAGGATGTCGAGAGACTGTGACACTTGAGCGGTTCGCAGGCAGATGCGTAGCGTCAGATTCGCACGCATTTGCGCGGTGATTACGCCGCCGGGGCTTTGGGTACCGGCGATTAGGTGGATTCCCAGGGACCGGCCGCGCGCAGCCATGTCTACCAGGCTGTCCATTACTTCTGGGTGGGTACGCACAACGGCGTGGAACTCATCGATGACCAGGAGGATTCGGGCGGGTGCGGAACCGGCTTTTTCCCATTGCGAGAGATCGGCGTAACCGTATTCGGACAGTTGGATTTCTCTTTGCCGAATCTCGTAATCCAGGCTTTGGATCGCGCGGATCGCCAGGCGTGGGGTGAGGTCGGTGACGAGCCCGACGCAGTGTGGTAGCTGTGCAAGTTTACTGAAAGTGGCGCCGCCCTTGTAGTCGAATAGGACGAGTTGTAGCCGATCGGGTGGGTAGTACCGTGCCATTTGCATGATCCAGGTTCGCAGTGCCTCAGATTTTCCAGAACCAGTGGTGCCAGCTACGAGCGCGTGGGGGCCGTCGCGCACGATATCTAGCGTGTCGATGCCCGCACCAATCGGAACTGCCAGCGACCCGGGTTCAGCCTTGATAGTGGGAAGTTCTGTTACCTGCAGGCGAGATGGCAGCGTCTGTTCACGAGCAGATTGTTTGAGCGCCGTATTCGCGGTGGTTATGGGCGGCGGACCAGCAAGTTTTAGAACCACGCGTGCGTTTGGCATTTTCCCTATTCGCGCGAGTGTTTGCGCACCGGATTTTACGACGAGGCACTTGCTTTCCCTCTCCTGTGGTTCCGCGTGGGTCACGGTGCAGTCCCACAGTCCACGGTACCTGGCTTGCAGGAGGATTTGGTGGGCAATCCACAGCTGCCACGATTCCATTTTTTCGCCCAACACAGAAATCGACGCACCCCAGGCGATGTGAGTGTCTCTGCGGCGCGGGCGTTTTCTGCGGCACATCAAGATTGTGAAGATGTAGCGGCGTTTGAACTCCGGTTCAACGTTCAAGTTCAGGGGGAGTTGGTTTTTGAGGTTGCTTGGATTCTCGCTGTGTTCAGCTGCTTTTAGCTCTAGTGCTTGGTGGGTGGCCAGGAGGGGAACGTGCCAGATGTGACTGCGCCGAGCCAGGGACCAGTAGAGGAGTGAGAGCAGTATGGCAGCGATAAACGCTGCTGCGCCCCAGGCGGAGATGAAGCGCCACAGCAGCCACCCGATGCTCAGCAGGGGGAGGAAGTAGAAGAGTTTCTGCCAGGTGAAACGCGTTCGTTTGGGGGCTTGCAGCGCGTCAACGACCACGGGGATTGACACTTCTAGGCCAGACACTTCCCATTGGAAGAGGTTTTTGCCGATTCCAATTACCCCTCCGGTTTTTATGTGTGCGCGTGTGCGGCGGCGCAACCAGTACCGGTTGTAGGCAAATCCGGGGAGGAATCGAAGTGGTTTGCCGCTATAGGTACCGTTGGCTGATTGTTTGTCGATAACCTGCATGCGCATTCGCCGTCGGGTTAGATGAACTAGGACTTCGCAGTGTTCACGCGACACTTGCGGGTCTGTTATGGGAGTTCCGGATCGGCCTAGCGTCAGTGCGTGGTTGGCGTGCACGGGGATGACCAGGCCGCGGTCTGGCCCGTCAATGCACGTTAGGAACGTAGCTTCTGGCATGGGCCTATTGCACCGCATTGGGAGGCCTAAATACCTGCCCGATATTGTTTCCTGTGGTTACTAGAACGCTGTGGATAGCGCTTGTCCACAAGCAGATTAGATAAACGCTCCGAAATTGTTTGCTTGCCATGCTTCACGAAACACGATTCGCTAGCCCTACGCGTACCGAGTGAATTTGCACAGCCGTCGCGATGCACATCGACCTAGAGTGTCGCGATGCGCATCGACCTAGAGTTAGGAGTTCATAAATGCCGGTGAATGGGGAACAATAGTTGTTATGAGCGAAGAAGTGGCAGATACCTTTGAGCAGGCGCGTGAACGCTGGCAAGAACTGTTCGATACGATCGAGCAGGCACGGGTGGAGTACTACCAGCAGGACGCCCCCACTATGCCAGATGCGCGCTACGACGAGTACTTCCAAGAGCTAACGAGTCTTGAGGCGGAGTATCCGCAGCTAGTATCTGCCAATTCTCCAACGCAAACTGTGGGTGGGTATGCGTCCGAAGCGTTCGCGCCCGTTCAGCATGACATTCCTATGCTCAGCCTCGATGACGTGTTCAGTGTGGAAGAGACCCACCAGTGGTTAGACAGGTGCCGGCGCAGCCTCGGGGAAGCTGCTCCAACGTTGACCGCTGAAGTTAAAGTCGATGGGCTCGCCGTTTCCATACTCTACGTAGATGGGGTCTACACGCGCGCAGCTACGCGCGGGGACGGGCGCGTGGGTGAGGACGTGACCGCTAACGTAGCAACGATTACGAACGTCCCCCACCAGTTGACCGGTTCGAATATCCCCCACCGGGTTGAAGTGCGCGGGGAAGTGTACTTCCCTCTTTCCGCTTTTGAGGAGTTAAATACGCGCCGCGAAAAACTGGGGAAGCAAAGATTTGTGAACCCACGCAATGCGGCAGCTGGGTCTTTACGGCAGAAAGATCCTCAGGAAACTGCGAAACGACCACTTGCAATGGTGGCGCACGGGATTGGGGTTTTTGAGGGCGCGGACCTGCCCGACAGTCAACACGAGTGGTATGAGCTCATGGCCGGGTGGGGTATTCCCACGTCTTCGTATACGCGTCTGGTGCAAACTCACGAGCAGGTTGATGAGGCGATCGAGTATTTTGCGGCGCATCGCACCGAGCTTTCCCACGAGATTGATGGGGTGGTGTTCAAGATTGATTCGCGGTCGGACCAGGCGCAGTTAGGGACCACGTCGCGGGCCCCCCGGTGGGCGGCGGCGTACAAGTTCCCGCCGATTGAAGTGCAAACCAGGTTACTGAGCATTGACGTGCAGGTTGGTCGCACGGGCCGAGTGACGCCGTTTGGGCTGATGGAAAAAGTGCTGGTGGCCGGCTCCCATGTTTCTCGCGCTACATTGCATAATGCGCAGGAGGTGGCGCGCAAAGGAGTGCTGGTGGGTGACCTGGTGATTGTGCGTAAGGCCGGCGATGTGATTCCCGAAATTGTCGGGCCCGTCAAAAGTGAGCGGGATGGTACGGAAAAGCCGTGGCATATGCCGACGCAATGCCCGTCGTGTGGAACCACCCTAGCCCCCGCGAAAGAGGGGGACGTGGACTTGCGGTGTCCGAATCAAGAATCTTGCCCCGCCCAGATCACGGAGCACATTGCGTATATCGGGGGCCGGTCCGCGCTCGACATTGAGGGGTTGGGGGATGAATCCGCGCTTGCTTTAACCCAGCCGGAAGCGGGGCGGGACATGGTTGTTGAGGCACTCACCCGCGGCCTCAGTGTTCACTTGCGCGACGGGTCAGTTAAACACTTAGACACCGAGGGATTGCACCCATCGGAGTACGCGCAAGCAGCACAATCCCTGCTGCCACCCCCTCAAGAACCAGTGCTTAAATCTGCAGCTGAACTATTTGACCTCACGGAAACTCGGTTACAACACGTGTACACGTGGATGCCAGCGATGGCACGGGAGCGCGCGGGAGCGGAGCCGACGGTAGATCATTGGGAGGCCGTTCCTACTTTTTGGACGAAAGGCAGGGTTAAGAAAGACGGCACTTTCGCGAAAGGTGGGGAGCCAAAACCGTCCAAGAGTCTGCGGTCAATGCTCAAAGAGTTGGAGAACGCGAAGACGCAGCCGCTGTGGCGCGTCCTGGTTGCCCTATCGATCCGACACGTGGGTCCCACGGCTGCGCAGGCGTTGGCGGCACACTACCGCACCATGGCGGCAATACGCGACGCGAGCGTACAAGAGCTCGCCCAAATCGACGGGGTGGGGGCGGTTATTGCCCAGTCTATCCACGACTGGTTCGCAGTGGATTGGCACGTTGAGATCGTGAAAGCGTGGGCGCAAGCGGGCGTGAGGATGGAAGACGAAGCCGGGCCTGAAGTTGAGCAAACTCTCAGTGGGCTGACGATCGTTGTGACCGGTACAGTCCCGGGCTACGACCGGCAGGGAGCGAAAGAAGCGATTGTTGCGCGGGGCGCTAAAGCCGCTTCGTCCGTGTCGAAAAAAACTTCCCTCGTGGTCGCCGGGCCGGGCGCGGGTTCAAAACAGGCGAAAGCGGAGCAACTAGGGGTTCCCGTGCTCGCTTCCGACCAGTTCGAGCACCTCCTCGAACACGGATACGAAACAAGCGACACCAACGCCTAAACGTCCCTAAACCAGATTGTGAGGCTCGCTGCATAATCGGGAATTCTTAGCACCATCCGTCTACTTTGACGGAAACTCTAGGTGCGCCAAGCACCGGAAACCTACTGCCGCGCTCACTTGTCTTCTAGGAGCGCGTGGATCCGAACGCGAGTGCCGTGCGTGTGGCTGCGCCGCTCCCACTCGATAGAGCCCGACAGTTCCCCAGCTACGACCGTGGCGACAATCTGAGTGCCAAGCCCCGACCGGGCCCTCCCCTCATCAATCCCAACCCCATCATCGGTAACAGTGACTTCTAGCTTGCGGCCTAAGCGGTGTGCTTCCACAACCACTACCCCACCGCCGTCCACGTACCCGTGTTCAACCGAGTTAGTGACCAGTTCCGTCAGCACCGTCGCTAGGGCTTGTGCAGCGTCAGCATCTACCTCACCAAAACTACCGCGAATATCCACCGACACCTCATGGTGGTGGGTAGCTACAACCGAGGCGAGCCGCAGCACTTCTTTCGCAACCTCATCAAAATCAACGTGCTCATCCACGTTCTGCGACAGTGCTGCGTGCACGGTAGCGATCGCACTTACGCGCCGCTCCGCTTCCGTCAATGCCTCCCGCACTTCCTGGTTATCGGATCGGCGTGCCTGCAGCCGGATCAGTGCCGACACCGTCTGCAAGTTGTTCTTAACCCGGTGGTGAATCTCGCGAATAGTGGCGTCCTTAGTCATCAGCTCCAGCTCGCGCCGTCGCATCTCCGACACGTCCCGGGTGAGCAGCACCGCACCAATCCGCACGCCGTCCTCAAATAACGGGACCGCGCGAATCGTTATGGTTGAACGCCCATGAGACAGTTCACTGCGCCAACTGGCTTTCCCCATCACCACAACCGCGAGGGTTTCGTCTATCTGCTGGTCTTCCTTAACAATATTCGTCACGTCTTCAATGAGGGACCGTCCGATCGGGTCCTCTTGCAAACCTAACCGACGCAGGCAAGACACCGCGTTAGGGGTGAGTTGTTTAACTACCCCTTCCGCGTCAATCAGGATCGCCCCATCCATCACGCGCGGCTGCCCGTGTGTAACAGATGTGGGAGTCGCATCGTAGGGATACTCACTGGTCGCGATCATGTCGCACAGCGTGTCCGCGGCCTCCACAGTCCACGTTTCCGCACCAACCAGAAAGCCGAGCGAAGACAGGTTAGATTCGCGGGTTATAACTGCGATCGACCGGCCCTTACGCACCACGGGAACCACGAATTCGGTGCGCGCATACGTACCCAACCACGTGGGAGCGGCGGAATGAAGCACCTGCTGCGCTTCCATGGCCTGCCGCAGCCAAGCCTCCCGAGTTGGTTGCACATAAAGCCCCACCACGTCATCCATATGCACCGTCGACGCGGTTGAGGGACGCGCGTGCGCTACCGCTTGGAAGCGACCATCGCGCGTTGGTAACCACATGACGAGGTCCGCGGCCGCCAGGTCCGACAGCATTTGCCAGTCCGCTAGAATCAGGTGTAGCCAGTCGAGGTCCTCATGGGTCAAGCTATCGCCCAGCGGGCCCTTGGCGAGTTCAGTAAGGCTCTGCATGGCTATAACTCTACCTACCCGCGTGCGGTGGGGATAGAAAAAGGAAACAGAAAATGCAGATCGACCAGGTGTTGCACTACCCCACTTCGTTGCCGAACGTGTGGGATATGTTCGCTGATGAGCAGTTCCACCGCACCCGTTTAACCTCCGCCCCGGTGACTGTGGAAGACGTGGAGGTCCACCGCACTCCTCACGAGCTAGAGGTTGCGGTCCAACTTACCGGGGATCCTGAAGCGTCCCCACTCCCCTCCAGTTTCCTGAGGTTCTTGCCACGCGGCCCGGTAGAGCTCACGGTTAGAGAGGTCTGGGACCTCAAGACCGCGCGTGGGAAAACGACAATAGACACTATCTTGCCAGTTCGCGCGCAGGTTGAATCCGCGCTCGCTGCAGTGCGTGCAGACGGCGCGCGCGAAGAGGTGGAGCGTAAACTCACTGGAACGCTAACCATTGCGGTGCCCCTCATGGGAAAAAGTTTGGAAAGCAAAGCGGGCCAGTACCTGCCGCGAATGATGCGCGCGGAGGAACAAGCGGCGCAGCAGTATTTACAACAAAACTGACCGGGCCCAGCTGCGCTGGTGGTCGCGACATACGTTCTAAGCGAAACCGCTAGCCAACTCGCGGGCCCATTGAGAAGATATAGCTATGAGTAAAGCAATTTGGGTTGAACGTACAGGCAAGGGCACGTTTGTTGGGAAAACTTCGGACGGTGCGGAAGTGAAAATCGGTAAGGCCGAGGGCATGTTCAGCCCCGGGGACCTGCTGAAGATTGCGCTCGCCGGCTGCAACATTATGTCTGGGGACGCGCGTTTGGCAGCCGCTTTAGGCGACGACTACGATGCGACCGTTGGGATTAGCTCCGATTACGATAAAGAGTCGAACCGCTACACGCACATGGACGTTGAAATCGTCGCCGACACAACCCAGCTGTCTGATGAGGAGCGGGAGCAACTCCACCGGCGCACCCGTTCCGCCATTGACCGGCAGTGCACCGTGGGCCACACCCTGACGCAGGGGATGGACTCTGATTTGCAGTTCTCCTCCGACTTCTGACCACAACCTTGGCGTGGTAAAAGTACGTCCAGGTAGGTAATAGCCGCCCGGTGGTAACCGTCGCTAGACAGGCGCGCGGGCGTGCGGACTAATGGGTTAAGAAACGTCCAGTAAACTATACAGTTGCCGCTCCTAAATAGTTATGGAAGAAGGTTTCAACGTGCCACTTTTTAACAAGAAAACCAGTTCTTCAGCAGCCGTGACACTAAAAAACGCGGGCAATGCGATCAAGAAGCTGCCCTCCGCGCGTTCATTCACGGACGTGGTGGACATCATGATGGACGTCCCGCAAGAAGCGATTGAACAAAAGATCGCTGACCTGCGCAGCCAAAACCCGCAAGCCACACCCGCGGATCTGGCGCACATCGTCACCAAGCAGTTCCGCCGAATTGCCGCGGTCTCTTCCGGGGCCGTAGGTGCGGGCGCGGCCTCCCCCGGCATCGGAACTGTTGCTGGCGTGGCGTTATCTACTGCGCAGCTCGCCGCGTTCATAAGCCAAGCCGGATACTACGTGCTAGAAATGGCATACATTTACGGCGTTCCCACCGAGGATGTGGACAAGCGTCGCCTGCTCGTGTTGACGGCGCTACTGGGCGAGGACGGCGCCGAGTTAGCTTCGAAACAGCTGGGGATTTCTACCCTCACGGCGTTGCGTGGGTACGCCACAGACCTGCAGCGACAAGCCTTGCGCCGGGTCAATAAGTCCCTCACCAAAGTGGCTAAACGCCAGGTAGCTAAGCGCGGTGCGTCCGCAACACTGGGCCGCTTAATGCCGTTCGGAATTGGTGCGGCAGTGGGCTGGTTCGTGGGCCGGTCGATGGCTAACAACGTCATTTCTGGAACGGAAGCAGCGCTCGGGCAAGCTCCGGCCGAGTTTACGCAGCCCATACAGGTCGACGTGCAGGTGGACGTGGTAGATACAGACCGGGCAAAGGCGGAGTCTGACAGTGGCAATTAATACGGCATACGAAGACCTGCTGCGGGACGTATTCACCAACGGAGTGGCGAAAGATGACCGCACCGGAACGGGAACAATATCCGTGTTCGGCCGGCAAATGCGGTTCGACCTGGCGGAAGGTTTTCCACTCGTCACCACCAAACGCGTGCACCTGAAATCTGTTGTGGGCGAGCTTTTGTGGTTCCTCTCGGGCGATTCGAATGTGCGGTGGCTGCAAGAGCACGGGGTGCGGATTTGGAACGAGTGGGCAGATGAGAACGGTGAGCTCGGCCCCGTTTACGGGGTTCAGTGGCGCAGCTGGCCCACCCCCAGTGGCGAACACGTAGACCAAATCGCGTCCGCCCTGCAGACACTGCGGGAAAATCCGGATTCGCGCAGGAACCTGGTGTCCGCCTGGAATGTCGCCCAGTTGTCAGACATGGCGTTAATGCCGTGCCACGCGTTCTTCCAGCTATACATGGCGCAAGGCAAGCTTTCCCTGCAGGTGTATCAGCGTAGTGCCGACATGTTTCTGGGCGTTCCGTTCAATATTGCGTCGTACGCGCTGCTGACTCACATGTTCGCCCAGCAAGCTGGTTTAGAAGTTGGGGAACTGGTGTGGACCGGTGGGGACTGCCATATTTACAACGACCACTTCGAACAGGTAAAGACCCAGCTGGCGCGCGAACCGTTCGACATGCCCCACCTGAAGTTGCACCACGCCCCCTCAATATTTGATTACAAGTTTGAGGACGTGGAAGTGGTGGATTATCAACACCACCCCACGATCAAAGCTAAAGTGTCGGTTTAACATGGCCATGCTGAGGATGATTTGGGCGCAGGACCGACACCGTTTTCTGGGAACGGGCCGGGCGATGGCGTGGCACGTGCCGGCAGATTTTGCGCATTTTAAACGTGAAACCATGGGGTCCACGCTAATTATGGGCCGCCGCTCGTGGGAAGCATTGGGGCGGCGGAATCTACCTGGACGTGAATCCGTGGTAATCACTTCTCAGCAAGATTATGCAGCGGACCCCGCGTATTTGGCGCATTCGCTTCCGCAAGCCATTGAGGTTGCCCAAGGATTGGGCCGGCCCGTGTGGATTACCGGTGGGGCGCAAGTTTACGAGCAGGGCATGGAGTTTGCCGACGAGCTCGTTGTCACCGACTTGGACTTAGAAGTGGCGCATACCGAGGGGGTGTACGCACCCGCGGTGGACCTGGATGTGTGGCGCGCCGACCCGCAGCGTTCAGATTCCCAGTGGCGAGCCCAGTCGGGTGACGCGCGTTGGAAAGTCACTACTTTTGTGCGCCGCGCCCCCGCAGTTATTTAAGAAGCTCGAGGCTTTCCAGCCAGTCGCGTGCAATCGTGGACGCCGCCGCTTGCTCGTCGACGGAGCGGGCGTTTAGGTTAATCAGTGTGTCCTGATCTAGGGCCGCGTTGATACGCTCCACCACCGCGGTTGCTTTCAAGGGGACCCGATCAGACCCGAGGGTCATAACGTTTTGCGGCAAAATCATCGACTCCGGATCCTCCAAGGTGACGAACTTGTTCTTTTTGATCGCCGGGTCGGTTGAGAAAGTATTCGCCACCTGCACGTCCTTATCAAGCAGCGCTTTAACCGTGAGGGGCCCACCGGAGTCTTGAATGGGCACCAGAGTAGATTCCACCCCGTAAACACGCTTCAACCCACCGGTGCCGTAGGGACGGTCTTTGAACTCCGCATTCGCCCCAACCTTTACCGTGCCCCCTAGTTTCTTCAGGTCACCGATTGCTTTGACCCCGTGTTTTTCGGCAGTTTCACTGGTGACGTTGTAGGAATCCTGGTCAGATGCTTGGGCATACGAAAACGCGTGGATCTGTTTCGGTAGCACCCGCGGCAAGTCTTGCCAGATTTCCTCAAAGGTCCGCGCCTTCGAATCTTTGTCGTAGTATTGCAGCAAGTTTCCCGCGTATTCAGGGAAAATGTCGATTGCGCCGGCCTCCATTTCTGGCATCACCACTTCGCGCGATCCAATCTGCATTTCTCTGCGGACTTTGAAACCGATTTTTTCGAGGCCTTGCGCATAGGCTTCCGCGATTATTTCTGCTGAATAATACTGTGAGGATCCCACCACTAACGTGGGGTTCGCGCTGTCTGAATCGGTCTGTCTGAACGGGTCCGCGTTCGAACAAGCGGCCAGCGCCACTGGAGACAGTAGCGCGCCCATCAGGGCGGTCCGCCTAGAGACGGTTCCGTTACTGGCGGTGTTCTGGGTTGATTTGTGTTTGCGCATGAGGTTACCCCACTTTCTGAGTGGTTGCGGCGATTGCAGCTAGCCCGGGGTTCTTGTGGGTGAAGTACCGCATTATCGCCATGAATAAGATTTCGGAAGCTATTGCGAGCGCGACGACCAGCAGCGAGCACGCCACCATGAGCGCGTAGTTTTGGGTGCGCAGCCCCAAGAACAGGTAGCGTCCGAGCCCTCCGGATCCCACGTAGGCAGCGAGGGTTGCGGTGGCTATCACCTGCAGGGATGCGGACCTTAAACCACCAATAATCAAAGGGATTCCCAGCGGTAGCTGAACCTGCGTAATCACTTGCCGGCCTGTCATTCCCTGCGCGTGGGCGGCATCGACAATGTCGCGGGACGCCACTTCAACTCCCGAGTAGGTGCCCGCCAAGATAGATGGGATCGCGAGGACAACGAAGGAGATCATTGGTGCCGCTAAACCTATGCCGAGCCAGATCCCGAAAATCGTGAGCACACCCAATGTGGGGAGGGATCGCATCCCACCAAGTAGGGTCACCGCGAGGGTGCGGAGGTGGCCGGTATGACCAATGCATATGCCAAGCGGAATCGCAATAAGGCTTGCCAGCAGCACACCCAGCATGGAGTACCACGCGTGTTCGAACGTGCGCATGAGGATCCCGTCTGTTCCCGTCCAGTTCGCGCCGGTGGAGAGCCATTGCAGAGCTTCTAGTAAGTAGTTCATTTTTTACCCTCCGCCGTGAGGTGTTTTTGGAAGGGCATGATGATTCGCCCTA
The DNA here is from genome assembly GCF_002871945.2 of Gleimia hominis. Lineage (NCBI taxonomy): Bacteria > Bacillati > Actinomycetota > Actinomycetes > Actinomycetales > Actinomycetaceae > Gleimia > Gleimia hominis. Next base: position 1,100,398 of record NZ_CP126963.1, read on the forward strand.
GGACCACGAGCAGTGCGTCTATGACAAACGCCAGCAAAGTAGTGAGGATAATGCCGGCAAGCACTTCGATGACGATACCGCGTTGAAACCCGTCGGTAAAAAGTGTGCCCAGCGATTTGATTCCAAGGACCGCGCTGACGGTGGTGAGTGAAATAGTGGACACAGCTACCACCCGTAAACCAGCCAGTATGGCTGGCCCAGCTAGTGGCAGTTGCACCATGAAGAACCTGCGGGTGTTCGAGTAACCCGAGGCCGTGGCTGCGTCTAGCAGATCGGCGTTGACCGACCCGAGTGCATCTGCGGTTGCGCGGACCATGAGGGCACACCCGTGTACCGTGAGCACGATGTGAACGTTGGTTGGGGACCTCAGGGGAATCCCGAAAATCAGGGGAATAAATATGAATAGTGGCAGCGATGGGATTGCGTATAGTAACCCGGTGGAAGTGAGTGTGACTTCCCGGATCCGCGGGTGTGTGATCGCCAGTTTTGCAACGGGTACGGAAATGATTAGGGTCGCTATAATCGCGGGAATCGCGAGCCACAGGTGTGAAGTGAAGGCTTGAAGGATGATTTCGTAGTTGTTGCGGATCCACGTCATGCGCGGTCTCCTTCGGTGCCGTTTATCCGCCCGAGCGGACGACCGACGTCGTCGAGGACAATGTCGCCTTTGCGTTGTAGCTGCCGGCCGCGGTGAAGTCCGAGGAAGTTGTCGACGAACTGGTCGTCACTGTTCGCGAGGATTTCTTCGGGGCTGCCTTCAGCTCGGATGTGCGCGCCTTCGGCGAGCAGGACCACGCGGGTTGCGAGCCGGAGGGCTTCGTCTACGTCGTGGGTTACGAATACGATTGTGGTGCCCAGTTCGCGTTGCAGATTAAACGTGAGGTCTTGCAGTTGCCGGCGCACGACGGGGTCGACGGCTGCGAACGGTTCGTCCATGAGCACTATATTCGGCTCCGGTGCGAGTGCCCGCGCCACCCCAACGCGTTGGGCTTGTCCGCCGGACAGCTGCGTGGGGTATCGGTCTGCGAGGTTCGGGTCGAGCCCGACGAGTTCCATCATTTCTAACCCGCGTTCGCGCCGCTGTGCCTTCTTTTTGCCTTGTAAACGCAGTACTGTAGTGACGTTTTGGAGTACAGTGCGGTGCGGCAACAACCCGGAGCTTTGCATGACGTAGCCAATGGAGCGACGCAGTTCCACGGGGTTGGCGTCCGCCACATTTGCGTTATCGATTAGGACGGTGCCTTCGGTGGGCGTTTCCATCCGGTTAATCATTCTGAGTAGCGTGGTTTTTCCACAGCCTGAGGAACCGAGGAACACGTGGAGTGTGCGCGAATCTATTGTTTGGTTAAAGTTATCTACTGCCGGGCTGTCGGTGCCCTCAAATTTTTTTGTAACCGATCGAAACTCGATCATTATTTGCCCATCTATCGATGCCAAGTAGTCTGCTTAGACTAGCGGGCACCACGCGGCCACGCAAAAGATAGGTAAACAGTTCTTCTTAGTGGCCCGCGGGGGTTACCAGCAGAGGAAGCTCCCGGGGCTTACCAGTAGAGGAAGCTCCCGGGGCTTACCAGTAGAGGAAGCTCGCGGAGGTTGCGCGCGGATGTAGTCCGCGGAGGGAACGCACAAAATCAGTGCCCGCCCGACCGACTTCGAGGCGCATACGTCAAAGACTTGTGGTACACGTAGTCGCGTTCATGCACGGGTTCAGCCACCTGTTCGATAAATGAATACCCGAAGCGCTCATACAGGCCCTCATGCTGGGTAACTATGTACACTTCTTCCCAACCGTGCGCAACTGCGTGGGCTTCCAAAAATGAAACTATTTTCCTAGACAACCCCTGCTTGCGGTGCGCCGAGTCGACGTATATGAACGCTACCCACGGGCGGTAGCGCGCAATCGGAATGAAATCTTGATCCACCAGGGCTCCGAACCCGATGATGGGCGTAGATTCTTCTTGCCCGGTTTGCGCAAAGAACAGTTGCGCGTAGGCTCCGAACCTTTCGTGGAACGTCCCCGCCTTCAGGTACTTGTGTAAGAACTTCCCCGCGCCCCACTTGGCATCTTGCAGGTACTGTAGGGGCACCGCGGAATCAGTGAAATCCTCAAATGAACGAAAATGAACCATCCCAAAAGTGTATGGCAGCGGGCCTGAACACCTCTACTAAACAATCACTAAACACGCCCATTGAGTGAATAAACTGCAGCCCTTCCATGAATCTCCGCTGTGTTTTTCCCACATTTTGCGCGCAAATACTCCCCATGCCTGCGATGCAAATGGTAACCTCAAATTACTAAACCCTTTTAGTTTAGAGTTTTATCACTCGAAGATGAGGTGACATATGGAAATAAAGAAGCGGGCGGTGCACCCCGGCCCGGCAAGCAGAAGCGGCCTGGCAAGCAGTAGCAGCCCGGTAAGTAGTAAACGCAGAGTGGGGCTGAGCGCAACAGTTCTAACCGCTCTAGTGGGATTGTTGGCCGTACTTGGGTTCAGTGCCCCGACGGCGCAGGCGCTGGGCGACACTCCGGTAGACCAGATCCACAACGTGAACCCCGGGGCGGATAAACACTTCCAGGTGTACTACCGGGCGTGGCGCGACGTGACGATGCGCGGCGTGAACACGGATCTGCCGGACGAGAACTGGATTTCTATGTACGACATCCCCTACGGCGTGGATGTGGTGAACATTTTCAGTTACGTTCCACCGGGGCAGGAGAAGCAGGCGCAACCGTTCTACGACAAGTTGAAGAACGATTACGGCCCGTACTTGCACAAGCGGGGCATTCGCCTGGTTCGAGGTCTTGGCTACGATTCAATGGTTGAGGAGTTCTACGACTTCCTCAAGGAACGCGGGGTCGAAGCAGCGGACGCGAAGGCAGCCGATTACGAAGCGTACGCGGATAAGCTCATTGCTGACAAGGTGGAATCCATTGGCGTGGACGGGTTGGATATTGACATGGAAACCTACCCGGATGCGGATGAGGTGAAGGTGTCGGATCAGATTATTCGCGCGCTCGCGAAACGCTTGGGTCCGCTTTCTAACAACCCGGATAACACGATGCTGCTGTATGACACGAACACGGCCTTCCCCGGTCCGCTTGAGAATGTTGCGGATGCGTTCAATTACATTGCCTTCCAACAGTATGGTTACGATGCGACAACTACCCGCAACGTGATAGATGCCTTCGCGAAAATCGTGCCGGCTTCTAAGATTGTGCCGGGCTTAACGTTCCCGGAGGAGCAGGATCCGGTTAACCGTTGGCTCGATGCGGTGGAGCCGTATGAATCCTCGCACATTAATAGCGTGTCAACCTACGTCAATGAAAACGATCTGGGCGGAATGTTCCTGTACGCGTTCGACCGCGATGGCCGCACGTATGATGAGCACGATTGGAACCACATTATTCCTTCTAACCTATTGTGGACAAAAACCGCGATTGCGCAGTCGCAAGGCATGACTTTGCAGCAGGCGAAAGCGGCGGCGAAGCATTTTCTTAAACGCTCCGAAGGCGATAAACCTGTTCCCGCTAATGTTCGATCAGACGTAGATAAAGCCAGTAATTTGTATGAGGTTTTCAAGGCCGTGCTGGGTGGGAGTGATAACGATGGGTATTCCTCTAAGTTTGACCCCACTTATGAGCGCCTACTGATGGCTAATGAGCAGGCGCAACCAACGGACCCAGCTCCGGAACCGTCTAGCCCGGAGACCACTACTCCCCCGGGGAACGAAACCACGGATCCGGGCGCAGGCACCACCCCTGGCGCAGAGTCCACACCGGGCACAAGCACCAAGCCAGGTACGCAAAGCGAGCACAGCACATCGAAAGCAAGACAGGGCAAATCTGTGCCTGCGAAGAAAACGACCAAGGTGAAGAAGCTGGCACGGACCGGTTCAAGCATTGGCCTGTTGGCAACGCTCAGCTTCGGTGTCCTAGCCGTTGGAGCAGCTGCTACCGCGATGCGGCGCCGGCACCAGTAGACAGTGCTGGGTCACTCTAAAGAGCAACCGCGCAAGTAGTTAGCCTAGGTGTATCGGCTCGGCAAGCAGCTGGTTCAGGTTGTTGTTGCGGGGCCTCCCGCCAAGATTAACTAGGCCGGCTTGTTAGTGTGGGCCGCGTGGATTGTGCGGTCGAGTTCGTACAGGGCGATCTCCGTGGCCCGCACCTGGGTATCTAGGTTGATGCGTTCTAAAGGGGGAACGTGCATGAAGCCACCCACTGCGTGTGGGTGGCTTTCTGTATATTCCAGCAGCGTGTACAGCACCGCGTTGCACACGTACGTTCCGGCCGACAAGGAGGCGGCAGCGGGAATTTCAACCGAATGCAACTGCTCTAGTATGCGTCGCCATTCGAAAGAAGAAAACCGCGCGGCCGGCCCACCCGCCTCTAAAGGTTTATCCACCGGCTGTGCCCCCGCGTTATCGGGCTTAGTACTGTCCGCGAGGTTCAGTGCTACTCGTTCTAGTTTCACTTGCTCAGAGTGCGCATCTAGGCCCAGAGCGAGGACTGCGTCTGGTTTAGTTTGCGCCAACACTGTTTTTAGTTGCGTGCGTGCCCCATCAAACTCTACGGGGAGCACGTGGGTGACGAGCTCGTGGCGGCCTTCAAAAACTTCGACGATTCGTTCGGTGGGGTTCACTTTGTTGCCGGCAAACGGTTCAAATCCGGTGAGTAGAATCCGCGTCATAAGTATCCTCCAAGAAGGTTGGGTGTGAAACGTGGGATGTAAAAGGTGGGACGTGGCGGGATACAACTAGGACGATTCTTTTAAAAATCTAATCCGCCGCCACGCCCCACGTCTGTGCAGGCACTTTGGCGCTGTTCTTGCCGGCAGCGGCCGCGTGCCTAAACCCAGGTGTTAACGCTGTGCGCTGCGTGCCACAGGGGCTGCATTGAGAAATGCGAAACCCCAGCTACACGCGGTTTGTGCGCAAAAGTTTTCGTTGAAGAAACGATAACGCGCATGTTATGTGCGTGCAACTGGGGTTTTGACATACAATTTCACGGTGCTTGCGCTGCCTCTAATCGAAGTAGACGCGTTTTACATCACCGCGAGCGCGATCACGGGTAGAGGCCGCGTAGTTTGTGTGCGTCCAACACGCGTTCCACAGCTAGTACGGTTGCTGCCACGCGGAGGGTGACGTCCTTTTCTTTCGCATAGCGGTTAACGTCTTCCCACGAGGCCATCATGCGTTCACGCTGTTCGCTTTCTACCCGCTCTAGTGGCCAGAAGAAGTTGTCGCGCCCCTGCACCCATTCGTAGTAAGACACGATCACGCCACCGGAGTTCGCCAGAATATCAGGCACAACGGTGACCCCATTTTCTTCAAAAATCTTGTCTGCGTCCCCGTCGGTGGGCCCATTAGCACCTTCCACGATAATGGGGGCGCGTACTTTGCCGGCGTTCCCTTTATGGAGGACCCCTTCGACAGCTGCAGGTACGAGCACGTCGACGTCTAACGTTAAGAGTTCGTCGCCGTCGCGCGGTTCTGCTCCGTCAAATTCAACTACCTTACCGGTATTGTCCACGTGTTTTTCGAGGGCAGGAATGTCAATGCCATCTTCGTTGTAGAGGCCACCAAAAATGTCGGAGACCGCCACGATCTTTGCGCCGCGTTCGTGCGCGATATGCGCTACTCCCCGACCGACTTTCCCGAATCCTTGCACGGCAAGTGAAGCACCTTCCATGCTGTGGCCCGCCTGTTTGAGAGCGGCCTCAACCATGATCACTACGCCCAGGGAGGTTGATTGCGCGCGCCCTAGGGAACCACCTAGGGAGACTGGTTTGCCCGTGCAGATCCCGGGGACTGTGTAGCCTTTGAACTGCGAGTACGTGTCCATTATCCACGCCATGGTCTGCTCGTTAGTGCCGACATCTGGGGCGGGTACATCTTGTTCTGGCCCGATTATGGGGAGGATTTCTGAGGTGTAGCGGCGGGTTACGCGTTCCAGTTCCGCTTGCGAGTACTTGCTGGGGTCGATCGTGACCCCACCTTTCGCACCACCGTAGGGTAGGCCCACGAGCGCACACTTCCACGTCATCCACATTGCGAGGGCGCGAACCTCATCGATGTCTACGTGGGTATCAAACCGGATACCGCCTTTTGCGGGGCCCCGGGTGAGGTTGTGTTGTACGCGGTAGCCGTGAAGTACTTCCTCGCTGCCGTCGTCGCGGCGGAATGGTATTGACACGCTCAGTTCGCGCCGAGCGGCAGCGAGCATCTCGTATTCCGCGTCGGTGAAACCAAGGATCTTCTGAGCCTCCTTCAGCTGCTTCTTCGCGTCCTCGTACGGACTGGCGCGATGTTCTGACATCTATGTCCCCTCTCTTTCGCCACCTTCTTGCGTGGCATTAGAAACGACCGGTTGCACCTGCAACATTGGCGGTACTTGAGGATTATTGCATGCAATCGTACGCAATGTAACCCGAATGAAATCTTCCGCCACAATATGGTCTTTTTGCAGGTAAAGCCCTGTTTTAGCAACCGCGTTCCAAGGGTAATACCGGTCTATACGAGGCACTATTTTTAAACTATTTCTACCAGTTCCTCTACAAGTGCGTAAAAAAATATTCCTAAAATTATTAAACAAAAGCGATATTTAGAAGCTCCTACTTTTTGAGCAAAAAGCGTGGGCCCTACGGGTAGCAGGTGGAAATGGAACGCGCTTAATGAAGAAACCAGTAGTACCACTGATGTGGGTTCTCCGCTTGGGCCGGGGCAGATCCCCAAGGGTCCCATCAGTAAGTAATTAGAAACACGGTAAGGACCAGTCGGAACTACCTACGAAATGGTGTGGGTTTCCTTCCTTGGTTTTTACCTTGTTTCTTATTATTCCCGCTGGCTTGTGTTGTTGCCAGTATTCATTCTCAACCTCGCAAGGTGTACGGTAGTCGAGCTTGTTGTGGAGGCGGCCGGTGTTCCACCAGGTCACCCATTCGAAGGTCGCGATCTCGACCTCAAGCACGTCATTCCACCTGCGCGTGTGGATCAGCTCATTCTTACACGATCCGTTGACGTTCTCGGCTAGCGCATTAGCGCATGGAGTCTCCTACAGTCCCGGTCGATTCACTAATCCCAGCAGCGGTTAGACGTTCATGGTAAGCCACAGACACGTATAAGGCCCTCGTCCTTTTTACGTCGCGGTATACACGCGAGGGTATCTACGCGAGGAGATGAAACCTCCCTCACGCTCCTTACTTAATGTCGCGCAGATGAACACGGGCACCAAAACGATCACAATACTTACTGGTAACAGCGATCATTTCCGACCTCGGGGGCCGATACAGGAGGCGAAAAAAGCCGACGTTGCTTTCAACAGCTCGTTCGTATCACGCAGCCTATATCGATACCCCCTCCGAACGGATCCAACCCCCAACCAAGCCGGCCACACGATCCTCTCGGACTGATCAAACATCAACGGCATAACCTAAACAATCCAACCAAATCAAACCGAAGAAAATCTGGACCACTTCAGTTTTTGTCTTTTATCTGCCGAGTAACTATTGCACCTATAAAGATCCACAGAATTCCACCAATCACTAAGCACGGCAGTGGGTTTGAACTTAATTTTAACCAGTATCCAATTTGGAGACCGAGAATTGTTCCTATCGCACCAAAGGAGTATGACCAGCTCATGATGCGAACGAACCGCGTTCCCCTAAATTGTGTTTGCCGATAGGTTTCTAGAATCACTATCCGAGCCCTATTAAGCGTGGTTATAAGAAAAACCAACGTCAGCGACAAGAACAGTGGACTACCAACCACTGCTTCATACGCCGCAAATAACAACACGATTACGCCCGAAAGCACTGCAGAAGCGAAAAGTGTTGTCCTAGTCGAATGAGCTCTACTAACCCAACGGCCTAACATTGGCCCAAACGTTGCTCCGAATCCAAAAACGGCAAGGACGAGTCCCATTCCAGAGAAAGCACTCAAATCAGTGTCTCTTTTTGCTGAGGCACCCGCGACCCAAAGTAGAAAGAGCTCACCCGTCATCGCACTAGCAATGCGAATCACTAGAGATAAAAGAGGTGACGCCGGACCGGAGGCGAACAAGTCCCGCACGAACCTCTTCAAAGGCAACTTTGCTCCAGTAACTTCATACTCTTCCTCATCAACTTCCAACGGAGGCTTTGCAGCGAACTTTGTGCGAGCAAAGAACCGCACTGCAGCACCGCACAACGACAAGAAGATATTGATTAGTAGCAGCGCCTCAACAGATATTGATGCGAAAAAAGAACCGAGCGGACCCCCAACTACGAATCCCAAACACGCGAGTGCGGAGTATAACGTTGCGTTAAAAGCTAACGCAGCTTTCGCATCCACCGTCGCCAGCACCGCTCCATAGAACTCATCCGCAAGATCACTCACAGGAGCAACGAACGTATCAAACACCATGTAAACAAACAGTAACCCCGCGGCATAACCCGGTTTTATAAGCGCCAACACAAGGCACAGAGTACTCACACTAGCTTCCAACAGGTCGACAGTGATAAGCGCCTTATCAGGGCTGAAACGTCCAACTACACGAGCGTAAAGTGGAAACGCAAAAACGATTATCTGCTCAACGGTTTTCAAAACAACTAGAGAAGAAACCGCAATCATCCCAGAAGCCGTGAGAGCACTGAACCCCGATTCAATTACATGGTTTCCAAACACCGAAGCAATTAAGCCGACAACCATGAAGCGACGCGCTTTACGCAGCGTTCTAGACGCCTTATTGAAAGAACTCATGCCCCTCCTCAGCAAAAAAAGAGCACTGGATCTGGAATGCTTCCTCGCGTTTTGACAAACGTAACCAAGCACGTTTAAATGCACAACCCGAAATAGGAGTTGACACACTCCCATACGAAATCAGCCCGGGTATGAAAAAAGCCCGGCACCTGTTGGTACCGGGGAAGTAGTAGCGGGGGCTGGATTTGAACCAACGACCTCCGGGTTATGAGCCCGGCGAGCTACCGAACTGCTCCACCCCGCGTCGACACATCTACTTTAATGCGTTCACACAGCAAGATCAAACCAGTTCAGAGTGTGTTTCATCACCACACTCGCCCGCAACCAGATCCGCCGCGAACCGCGCCGACACCTACCGGTAATGCCGGTAAAACACCACTTCACCAGCCTGCTGGGACGCCGCCACATCGATGATCCGCTGATTCGAAGACCCTCGGAACGCCAAAGACGAATCAAAAAGACGCTGAATAAACGGCCCATCCACCAACACATCCACACCTCGCAGCAACGCCTGCTTGTCATCCGTCTCATGCTGCAACTGCTCCCACGTGTAGCCCGTCCAACACCACACAGTTTTCGCCGGCCCAAACTCTGCGCGCACACGCGCCACCAAAGGATTCAAAACCGGGGTGTTCAACATCGGTTCCCCACCCACCAGAGACAGCCCCGCCACATATGGCTGCGCCAGATCCTCAAGAATCTGATTCTCCAAGTCATGCGAATACGGCGTCCCGTAACGAAAAGACTGCGCCGCCACGTTATAACACCCCGGGCATCGGAACGGGCACCCAGCAACATACACAGAGCAGCGCACCCCCTCACCATCCACAAAATTGAACGGCTTATAATCCGCAACATACCCTGCGGACAAACGCCGCCCGTCCCACTGGCACGGAGAAGGAACGTGAACACCCTCCGCCCGGGCATCCACGTTCACCACCGAATCAGCCACTGCACTCACGCGGCACCAGCAACCCTACTCATTCAAATCCATGTGCTTAACCCGCGAAGAAATCTCCACGTGGCGCCCATGCACCATCGGACGCTTCTGCGGATTACCCAAATAACCACACGTACGCTTCACCACGTCACACGTATCCGGATCCGTATTGCCACACTGAGGGCACTTAAACCCATCCTCCGTCGGCAAAAACTCGCCCTCAAAATCACACTCGTAACAACGATCAATCGGCGTGTTCGTCCCCAAATACGCCACCCGGTCGTACGCGTAATCCCACACCGCTTCCAACGCCTCGGGGTTATGCGTCAACTTCGGATACTCACAGTAGTGAATGAACCCGCCCTTCGTGAACGGTTCATACTCCGATTCAAACTCGATCTTCTCAAACGGCGTGACCTTCTTCCGCACGTCATAGTGGAACGAGTTCGTATAGTACTCCTTATCCGTAATATCCTTAATCGCCCCAAACTTCTGCCGATCCATCCGCGCGAACCGGTCCGTCAAAGACTCCGAAGGCGTGGAATACACAGAGAACCAATACGGGGTTTCACTCGTCCACTTATTTGCATAATCCGTCAAAGCACGAACGATGTCGAGCGTGAACTCCTTCGCCTCCCGGTTTGTCTCCCACTTCGGCCCAAAGAACGCGGTAGCGGTCTCATACAACCCGATGTACCCCACCGAAACGGTTGCCCGCTGGCTGGCGAAAAACTCGTGAACAGAATTCACCCCCTGCGGCGCCCGCTTACCGAACGCACCGTGGCGATACAAAATAGGTGCGTTATCCGCCACCGCTTCCTCACAGCGCCCAGCGCGGAACATCAAAGCTTCACGCACAATCTGGATTCGCTCGTGAAAAAGCTTCCAAAACTTCGCTACATCTCCACGCGCTTCAATCGCGATGCGCGGCAAGTTCAACGTGCACACACCCAGGTTCATTCGCCCAGCATTCACGGCCTCGCCAGTTTCTGGATCCACCCATTTAGGCAGGAAGGAACGGCACCCCATCGGCACCTTGTAGTCACCCTCAATTTCAGTGAGCTTATCGTAGGACAACACGTCCGGGTACATGCGTTTAGTGGAGCATTCCAATGCTAACTGCTTCACATCGTAGTTCGGGTCTTGCGGCTCCAAGTTCACGCCCCTGCGTAGCCCAAACACGAGTTTCGGAAAGATCGCCGTGTAGTGATCCTTACCGATCCCCTTAATCCGGACCTTCAAAATCGCCTTCTGAATCTCCCTCTCCAGTTCCCCCGTGCCTAAACCGAACCCGAGGGTCACAAACGGGGTTTGCCCATTCGAGGAGTAGAGCGTGTTGATCTCATACTCCAGCGATTGCATGGCGTCGTAAATATCTTTACTGGTCTTGGTGCGCGCGTAATCTTCCCATTTTTCTTGAGGGACCCAGCGTTTCGCGTCTGCCATGTGTTTCTCGTAGTTTATTTGCGCATACGGGGCGAGCACTTCATCCGCTCGATCTACCGAGCAGCCCCCGTATTGGCTGGAAGCCACGTTCGCGATGATCTGCGCGATCTGCGCTGTTGCGGTTTGGATTGAACGCGGTGATTCCACTCGCGCGTTCCCAATTTGGAAGCCGTCGCGCAGCATCCCCGCAATGTCGATCAGACAGCAGTTAGTCATCGGTTGGAATGGGTTGTAATCCAGGTCGTGGAAGTGGATTTCCCCTTTAATATGCGCGTTAGCCACCGCTGGCGGCATCATGTGCTTGAGGGCGTATGCCTTCGCAACCGCCCCGGCCGTCAAGTCCCGCTGCGTGTTAAACACCGTGGCGTCTTTATTCGCATTCTCGTTCACCACAGTTTTGTCGCGCGCAATCAAGCGGTGCAAAGCGGTGGGAATATCCATCGCCAGTTCACGTTCTTTATCGCGGTCATGACGGTATTCAATGTAAGCCCGCGCCACTTCCGGATAGCGGGACGCCATCAGCCGGTCTTCCACTACCCGCTGAATCGTGGGGATGTCCAGATCTGTTTCCGGTAGGTTGTCCACCACTTCGCGCGTGAGGTCCAGGGCGAAATCCGCATCGTCAATCCCCTGGTCTTCCATGGCCAAGGTAATAGCGTTGTATATCTTTGCCGCGTCAAAACTGACGGTGCGCCCATCGCGTTTGGTGACCACGGTCTCCACGTGCGTGCGAACTGGCGACTCAACCCACATATTGTGCTCCTTACATCTTTGCAACACTATATATAGTACTGAAAAGAATTCGTTTTCTCTGCCACCTAAGACCCGCGCGTCCTAAAACCAACTCCGAACGCCCGGTTTGCAGCGTAAAGACAAGACAAAGCACGCGTAGTGATTATCCCCACATATTCCATCAGAAGGAACTTCTGCTAGAGCGCCTGCGGTAATTATATTACGCATCTCCCAACTCGTAGTCTCTGCGTAACGCATGACGCTCGCGCGGTCTGCCCCCATCGGCCTAACGCTCGCTCGCGCGTCTGCCCCCATCGGCCTAACGCTCGCTCGCGCGGTCTGCCGTGTACCTATCGATTTTTTGCTTGGTGCGCGGTCCTCGCCTGTTCCCCAGCCCCCCTCTCCTCGAGCGCCCCGCACCTGGCAACACCAAACTAAGCCAAAGCACTGGTACGTAACTGGTGAAACGCCTCATAAGGAACCAGGATTGAACCGGTAAAAGTGGAATACAAACGGGTTTTCAGAGAAAGTTAGAAGGTCCCTATAAGCAAAATGAAAGTAATATTATGTCGCTGTCTGAAGAAGACAAGACTATTTTAGCTAACGAGTTTGAACCCACCGAACAGGAAACCCAAGAGGCCGCAGAGATCATCGAAGCCTCAAAACGTAAGGTGGAGAATGAGATTCCAGAAGGCATCTCCAAACGCGTTTTCTATCCATCTGTAATTATCCTGGTGGCACTCGTCGCGCTCGCACTCATTATTCCAACGGGATTCAACACCGCAATCTCGTGGCTGTCGACCCACGTTATTAACAACCTTTCGTGGTACTACGTACTAGTCGCCACCGGTTTCGTCGGTTTCGCCGCAGTCCTGGCATTCTCCCGTTTCGGTGACATTAAGCTCGGGCGTGACGATGAGGAACCCGAATACTCCCGAGGCGCCTGGTTCTCAATGCTTTTCGCAGCAGGAATGGGAATCGGCCTCGTGTTCTACGGTGCCGGTGAGCCCCTATCGCACTTCGCTGCCCCACGCCCAGGCGTGACAGGCAGCCCCGCAATCTTGGCACGCGAAGCAGTTTCCGCAACTTACCTTCACTGGGGTTTGCACGCGTGGTCTATCTACGTGATCGTCGGACTAGCCATCGCCTACGCCCACTTCCGCCGCAACCGCCCCGTTTCCATCCGCTGGACCCTAGAACCAGTCATGGGCGAAAAACGAGTGCGGGGCACATTCGGTGACGTGATCGACACGGTCGCCTCCATCGGCACCATCCTCGGTATCGCCACCTCCCTAGGTTTTGGTGTGAACCAAGTGGCTGCGGGCATGGAATACCTGTGGGGTTTCAACGCAACCCGCACTGTGCTGGTGATCCTCGTGATCGTAATCTCCGGACTCGCCGCACTCTCCGTCGCCTCAGGCCTCGACAATGGGATTCGCCTGCTGTCGAACACCAACTTGATTCTCGCAGCACTACTCGCATTCTCAGTTGCCGCACTGGGCCCCACCGTGTTCATCCTCTCCGAATTCGTCCAAACGATAGGCATGTACCTGTCGAACTTCCTTGAAATGGCGTTCCAAACCCTCCCCTTCCAAGGCGTCGACGGCAGTACTTGGCTGACGTCCTGGACCACGTACTACTGGGGCTGGTGGATGTCCTGGTCCCCCTTCGTTGGTATCTTCATCGCCCGTATCTCCAAGGGCCGTACGATCCGCGAGTTCATAATCGGCGTTATCGCTGTGCCCACACTCGTCACGTTCCTGTGGTTCGCCGTAATGGGTGGCAACGCGCTCGCACAAGAACTGTTCAGCGGCAACTCCCTAATTGGCCCCGACGGCGTGGACATCAACACCGTCCTTTTCCACTCCTTTGAAGCACTCCCCGGGGCACCCATCCTGTCGGGCGTCGCCATGATCCTCGTGACCATCTTCTTCATCACCTCTTCCGACTCCGGCTCATACGTGCTGTCCATGCTTTCCACCGCCGGTAACCCGAACCCACCGCTGTACGTACGCCTCACCTGGGCGACCATGGCTGGTCTGGTTACCGCTACCCTGCTGGGCACCTCGGATTCTGAAACCGGTATGGCCGCTCTGCAATCCCTTGCGATCCTGTCGGCCCTTCCATTCAGCTTCGTAATGATCGGAATGTGCCAGGGCCTGTGGAAATCACTTTCTGCTGAACACAGGTTCCACGAGCGGCAAATGAAAGAACTGCGCCGCAAGATGCTGGTTGAAACCATTTCGGAACAAGTTACCCAAGACCTTGAGGACGGCGCTGGGCAGCAGCGAACCAAGTGGTCTTCTAGCCCAATTCCGATCGCTCCCGAAATCGTGAGTGTAATCCGCCGGCACCGCAAGCGGCGCAAAGGCGACGCCAACCACTCCAATAAGTAGCGCAACCGCACGGTTCAGATGATGGAAATGCTTCAAATATTGGAACCAGCTCAGATGATGAAAATGCTGAAGTAGAACTGATTAAACTCGAGGGGCGCATCCACAACCCGGATGCGCCCCTCATTTACTACCACTTTACTTCCTTGCCCCGCAGCTACCTAGAATAATGCAAGCCTGCGCGAGCGTAATCGAAGTGGTTATTCAGTTTTCTTCTCAGTGTTTTTCTTCGCGTCACCGTCAGCCTGCTGGCCTTCCTTCACACTCTTATCCGCCTGCATGGCTTCCGAAATGTGCTTTTGCAGTTCCGCCTGCTTCTTCCCGTAGGTCTGCCAGTCTCCGTTCTTGAGGGCTTCCTGGCCATCCTTAATGGCCTTATCCGCCGCCTCAAGAGCAGCAGCTAAACGCTGAGCATCCGACTTGCCCTCGCCTTTAGCTTCACCACCAGCGATGGCCTCACCACCTTCAGCACCGGTATTACCCGCCAGGTGAGCTGCGGAGTCACCCTTGAACGTAGCGTCCAAAGATTCCTCGAGCGAATCTGCGAATCCACGCGAATCACCAAACGACGTCAGTACTTTACCGAGCACCGGGTACTTGGTGGAACCCGTACCTTGCACATAAACCGGTTGCACGTACAACAAGCCACCACCAACAGGCAATGTCAGCAAGTTACCGAGAATAACTTCCGACCCCTCCTGGTTCAACAGGTTCAACGCCGGCCCAATCGTAGTATCCGAGTTGAAGTCGTTCTGCGCTTGCCCCGGCCCCGGTACCGTCGTCGAAGACGGTAGGGCCAACAGTCTGAGCTTGCCGTAACCCTCCCGGATCTTCCCAGGCTCGTTGCCCGTCTCAGAATCCACCGCTAAGAACCCAGACATGGGCTCGCGGTCAGCTTTACCACCGGGCACAAACACAGACGTTAGCGAGAACTCCGCGCTGTCCTGGTCCGGCATCTTCATCGTCAAATAATACGGCGGCTGAGCGGGAGCAACCCCCTCAGGGCCCTTCTTCGAAGTCGGGTTCTCTGCCAAACGCCACCGGTCACCACCAGTGTAGAAATCCTCCGCCTTCGTCACGTGGTACGCCGACAGCATCGAACGCTGCACCTTAAACAGGTCTTGCGGATAACGCATGTGGGCCATCAAATCACCCGAAATGTCCTCCAGCGGCTTAACCTGCCCGGGGAACGTTTTCATCCACGTCTTCAAAATCGGATCCTGCTTATCCCACTGGTACAGCTGAACCGAACCATCGTAAGCATCCACCACGGCCTTAACCGAGTTACGAATGTAGTTAATCTTGTCATTCGCCGCATACTGCTGCGTATTCGCCGTGGTCGCGTCGCGCGTTTCCTCATTCACATCCAAATGCTGCGAATACGGGAACTGGTTCGACGTCGTGTACCCATCCACAATCCACACCAGCCGCTTCGGCGTCTTCGGATTCCCATCCGTATCCACCACCGCCGGGTACGGCCGGCGATCCAACGTCAGGTACGGGGCAATCTTAGAAACCCGCAGCGCCGGATCACGATCGTACAGGATCTGCGACTTCGGGTTGATCTGCGAGGCAAACAGAATATTCGTCTCTTGGAACTTAATGGCGTACAAGATCTTGTTCAAAATCGAGCCCACATTCGGACCCCCATCACCCGAGAACGTGGTGGGCACCTGGTGTCCATCATGCTGCTCATCGGGGTAATCCAACTCCAACGGGTCGCTACCTTCGGGCGCCCCCACAATCGAATACTCCGGGGATTCAGGTGAGAAGTAGACTCGCTGCTCGTACTTGCCCATATCGCCAGAAGATGGGATCCCTTCTTCCCACCACTGTGGCTCACCACGCGGCCCAACGCGGTTACCGTACGCGGCAACCACCCCGTAACCATGCGTGAAAATCGTGTGGTGGTTAACCCAGTTCTGCTCCCGGTCATCCAACCCATCGAGGTTCAACTCCCGAACCGCAATCACGGTATCGCGCTTTTCACCGTCAATCTCGTAGCGGTCCACGTTCAGCATGTCCTCAAACGTGTAGTACGAACGCGACTGCTTCAACTGCCGCACGGCGGGCGAAATAATATCCGGGTCAATGAGGCGGATCTGCTGAGTAGACTCCGCGTCCCCACGCAACTGCCCCGGTTCCGTATCCGTCCGCGCCGCATACGTAGTGGAATCCACGTCATCAATCCCATACGCCTGCAACGTGGCGTCAATATTGCGCTGAATGTACGGAGCCTGCAACGCCCGTTCGTTCGGTTTCACCTTGAACTGCTGAATCAACGCAGGGTAAGCCATCCCAAACACCAGTGCGGACACAACCGTCACCGCAACTCCCGCGGCCGGCAGGTGCCACGTCCCCCGGAAAGCTGCCACCAAGAACAGCACCGCAACCAGCACGGACGTGACCGCAAGGATCGTCTGTGCCGGCAGTTGCGCATGCACATCCGTGAACATCGCGCCGTCGTTAGGCCGCCCCTCCGCCACCAGCAGAGCGTAGCGAGCCACCCAGTACCTCAACGCCACAATAAGCGACAAAATCGCAGCATTAATCCCCAGTTGCCGACGGGCCGGCACGGTCACCGAAAGTTTCGGCGTAAACGTAACTGCACCGTAGAGGTAATGCACAACTGCAACCGCAATCAAACTCACAACGAAGACGGTGGTGAGCAGCGACAGCAGCATCTGCACAATCGGCAAAGTGAACACGTAGAAAGAAAGGTCAAACCCGAACTGTGGATCTTTTTGTCCAAACGACGTGCCGTTAATAAACATGAGGATCCGACGCCAGTCAACCGCCAACCCAAGGCCGGTGAACAGGCCGATAACCAGGGGAATCCCCCAAAAGATCACGCGCCGAGCCGGTTCAATTACCTGCTGGTACTCGCGCAGTGACGCCCCCACCCCACCGCGGGTGGACTGGGGTCGTTTGCGATAAGCCCACGTCATATTCACACCCACGATCGTGGCAATACACGCCGTGGCCACCACCACAATCGCGGCTACTGATAACCATTTAGTCCACAGCACGCGCGCGGAACGGAGCTGGTTAAACCACAGCACTTCCGTCCCCAGCGTGGAAGCTAAATACAGTAGCCCCGCCACCACCGCGAGAATCAGCAGGGTGAGTCGCAGTGGCGTGAGCCCCTTGCGTTTACGGTTGCCACCACTGGGTTTACGCGGCCCAGAAGGTGGTCTCCCACCGGCTGGTGGACGTGGGAAAGACGAAAAAAATGTCACGTTAGACCTTTCTAACTTTGAGGTCTTGCACCTATACCGTTCTATTCTACCGATTGGCGCACCCAATGCTAAAGGGGTAACAATACGACCATGGACGATAATCAACTAGGTGCTTCGAGCCCCGAAGAGGGCCTGACAGTTGCCGTAACAGAAATTGAACGTTCCGCCGCGCAACTGGGATGGGACCGTGCCAGCACGGTTTACGCCCTGGTGCCGACCGGGGAACTACTTGAACTAGACGAACTCCCCGCAGACATGCGCAACCAGTTGGAGTCAACGTGGGATCACTCACCACACACGCTCACCGCCGTGATTCAAGAGGACCTGCCGGGAACGGATCTTGAAGAAACCCTCGCCCAACTAGGCTGGCCCGAATCCGTTTTGGGGGCCGCCGTGTGCACCGAGCGGGTAATGGTGCCACCTGAGGTGCAAGATTCCGCACCTGAGGACCCGCAGGAGGCCGTGGAGTATTTTGCGAACCACCCGGACCGCGACGAAGTGCGGATCGTCACCGGGGTGCTGCGTTCTGGGGAGAGCTGGTGTGCGGTACGCACCCGTTCGCACGATGAGGACGACGAAGTTGCCCAGGGCATGAACCTGGTGCCCGGCCTGGTAGACGCCCTACTCGCCACGTTCGCTCCCGCGCAGGCCCGGGACGTGCCTGCCGCCGGCGGGTGTGGCTGTGGTTCCGGCGGCGGTGGCTGCGGCTGCGGTTCGGGTGGCTGCGGCTGCTAGAACTACACCTCTAGGGAAGAACGATCCACGCTACGGCGAGCGCGACGCTGTACCTAGCTGCCTCGCCGCGAATCAGTTTCCTACCGGGCGCACTGCGGGTGACCCGCAACGTCACCGGTACGGATCTTAGCGACCGCATCCACAGCCTCATCCAACGTGGAAACAGGCCAAACTTGTAGGCCGTCCGGCACGTTCCCAACTACTTCATCGCAGTTGGATCGCGGCGCTAAAAACCATTGGGCACCATCGGCGCGGGACCCGTACATTTTCTGTACGATCCCGCCAATCGGCCCCACCTCACCCGCGTAGGAGATCGTGCCGGTACCAGCCACCACGTGGTCCCCCACCATTTTTCCGCCCGTCAACCGGTCAATGATGCCGAGGGCAAACATGGTCCCAGCGGAGGGGCCACCCACTTTTTCCAAATGAATCTTCACTGGGAACGGAAGTTTCACATCCGCCGTGAGGTACATGCCGAACTTTGAGCCCACAAAGTCGGACGGCACATTGTCGGGCTTATAAGTTTCAATCCGCACATCCTTAGTTTTTCCGTTTCGCAACACGTGCATAGTTACGGTTTGCCCGGGTTTTAGTTCGCGATTTAGTTGGAATGGCACGGACGCGCGGTTAACCGGGTGACGCACCCCATCTGGTGTGGTGATTGCTTGGAGCACGTCTCCGTCCTCCACTTTGCCCTCCGACTTGGTGCCCGCAACCGGCCCGCGGATGGTGATTTTTGCAGGCACGTCGTACCCCAGGTATTCCAGCGCTGCGGCTGCCGCTGTGGACTGGGAGTTCACCATCTGCGCTTTCGCTAGTTCTTCTACCTGCTGTTGCGTAATGTCGCTCGGGTAGATTTCGGAAACGGGGGTAACGGTTTCTTTGGGCGACAACCACCCCCACAGCACTTCCGCGGCCGTTACGTGCTGGCCGGGTCCGCCGTGTGAAGACACTGTCACCATGCGTAGTTGTCCATTTGATTTTGGCGCGACATTTTTAGTTTGCAGTTCGATCATGGGGACATTATCGCGTGAGGCGAGCACGTCGAACGTGGGGCCGGGCGATTCCACAACGTACGGCATGGGGATCGCAACCCCAAGGACGACAACGAGGAACACTATTGCCGTGGCGATGAGTGCGCCGCGCCACCTACGCAGAAACGATTGGCGTGGGGCTTGGTTGGGCAGGCGGTTAGCGGTTAGCGAATTTGCTGCGTCAGATTCGCCGGCAGTTCCCTCTGTTGAGGCTGATTGTAAAGGTTCTTCCGTGTGCACTCCCCTATTGTCGGACAGTTCTACTTCCCGCGCCAAGGTGCAACACGGTAGTTTAGAGGTTATGAGTGAAAATAAGCAGCCTGAATGGGAACAAATGCTCCGCGAACTGCTCGGTGACGCGGCAGCTGATGAACTGTTGGCGTCCATGCGGGCTCAGGGGATTGATCCGACACAGATGTCGGGCGCGGTTATCCCCACGGATCCGGCCCAGATGCAGCAGATGATGTCGCAGTTCAAGTACTTCATGAGCACCGACAGTGGCCCGGTTAACTGGAAGATGGCGCACGAGATTGCGCGGCAGAAAGCGTGGGGTGAAGGGGATCCACAAATCAACTCCGCACAAGGCGAGCAAGTGCGGCAGAGCTTACAGATCGCAGACTTGTGGTTGGATGCGGTAACCACCGTGGAGCCGACCAAGAGTGAGCGCCACGCGTGGCGGCGCAGCGATTGGTTGGATGAGTCGCTCGAGACCCTCAAGCAAATGGTGGAACCGGTGGCGTCAAATCTGGCGAACGCGCTGACGCAAACGTTGCACGATCAGATGGATCAAATGTCGAACGCGGGAATGGCGGATTTGCCTGAGGGACTGGCTTCTTTGATGGGCCAGGCTGGGCCGATGATTGAGAAAATGTCGGCAGCCGTGTTTGGTTCCCAAGTGGGGAAAGCGCTGGGTGAACTTTCGCACGCCGCGTTGGGCGCCACGGACGTGGGGGTGCCCGGCCGCAGCGGCTGCACGGCGCTGGTGGTTCCGAACGTGGATGGGTTCGCGGACGAGTTCGACATTCCAACCGATGAGGTCCGCCAGTTCCTCGCGCTGCGAGAAGATGCGCACGCGCGCCTGTTCGCTTCCGTCCCCTGGTTGCGCGTTGAAATCCTGGGGGCAGTGCGCAAATACGCCAGTGAGATCACGATTGATGAAGAAGCGATGCGGGACGCCGCTATGTCAGTTAACCCCACTAACCCCGATGAGTTAGAGATCGCGATGAGCACGAACCTGTTCGCCGGGCAGCGTTCGGATAAGCAGAACGAGGCGCTGGAGCACTTAGAGACCCTGCTGGCCCTCGTGGAAGGTTGGGTGGAAACCGTAACGCATGAGGCCGCGCGTCCGTACCTACCGCACGTGGACCAGTTGCGGGAGATTATGCGGCGGCGTCGCATTGACGGGTCCCCTGCGGAACAGATTCTGGGGGAACTAATCGGCCTGCAGATGCGCCCCCGCCAGGCGCGTAACGCAGCGATCTTGTGGCAGCACGTGGCCGAAAAGGAAGGGAAAGAAGCGCGGGATGCACTGTGGCAGCATCCGGATATGGCCCCGACTGCAAAAGACCTGGAGGAACCCACCGCGTTCTTGGATCGGCGCGAGCAGCGCAATGCGGAAGATCAAGAGATCGATGACGCGCTCAATCAGCTGCTGGAAGGCACATTGGGGTGGGCTGAGGGGCTGCAGCCCGGGCAGGATTCTGAGGGGGATGCGAAACAGGATCCGCATCCACCCAGCGATTCTGACGACGAGTAGTTTTCCACAGCTCTTGGGGAGCTCTTTTGGGCAGCGCGCAGATTTGGCACAGTAGAAGTTGTCTAACCAACCTGCGTAATCTGACTGTTTTACCTTAGGAGCCCACATGCAGTTGCGCCCCGGGATTCCCGTGTTTACCCGCCCCGATGGGGAAGTTCAATTTGGGATTAACTCTCGCCTTAACTTCACGGGATTAACCGAGAAGGAACGGGATATTCTGCTGGACTTGCGCACTGAACGCTCCCCCGCTGGGTTCGCTGCGCGCGCCAAACGGCTGGGAATTGATGCGGAACGTTTAGAATCGTTGCGCTCGCGCCTGCACAATGCTGGTTTGCTGCGCATTGATGAGGTACCGAGCCCGTCTGAGGAGGGCGCGCGTTTGCAACGCGACGTTGGCACAGACCGGGCCTTGGGGGCGCGATCTGCTTTTGCCGTGCAGTTATACCTACAGCCGTCGCAGTCAAGGCGCGAAACCGTTGCACTGCGTGGTTTTCTGGAGGGGTTGCGCTATGACTTACGCGCCGCTGGGATCGGGCAGGTGGGCCTGGAGATTCCCGGGTTCCCACTGAGTGCCCTGGGTGAACTTGCAGGTTCGTCAGACGCCCCTACCGAGACTGAACGAGAGCGCGGGGCGGCGAAGTGGGACCGGGTGTACGCGCCAGATTTTGTGATTGCCTTCTTCGCGCACGCGGCGTCTGCATGCAACTGGAAACCACCCGTGGTCCCCCACCTGTTGGTGGTCTTCCAATCGGAAGGCGTAGAAGTGGGCCCCCTGGTGGAGCCCGACCGCGGGCCCTGCTTGAAATGTATTGACGCTTACTGCACGTCGGTAGATTCCGCTTGGCCGCAGCTATTACTGCAAATTAGCGCGCAGCCATTCCCCAGTCCGGGAGCACAGTTAGAGGCAATCACCCGCATTGTAGTGACCCGCGCGTGCACGGACGCGATTGATGGTGGTGGGCTTGCCCCGGGGCAAGTTCGGTTTCTGCGTCGCGACCTGCTGTGGGAAGTATTCGCCTGGCCCGCTAACCCCGATTGCGAATGCGCCCAAACCCTAGTGTCCTAACGCCCCTGTCATAGTGTTCGGATCGATCCGGCCGGTCTTAGCGCTCCGGTTCAGCCGGACCATCCGGGTGTTCGGATAGATACGGCCGGTCTTAAGGTTCGGATTCGGCTGCGGTTTCGCGGATTACGGCGAGCACGTCACCACCGTACCGGTCTAGTTTCGTCGCCCCCACCCCTCGGACAGTTCCCAGTTGAGTCATGGTTTTCGGCTTCACAACCGCAATCTCGATCAGCACCTTGTCGGTGAACACCTTGAAGGCGGGCACGGACCGGATTTTAGCTACCATGAGGCGCCACTGCCGCAAAGCGTCAAACACGCGTTTCGCATCGGCGGGTAATTCTTCTATCTCTTCGCGTTTGCGTTGCCGCCGCGGTTTCGACCGCGTCTTAGTGTGCGCATTCGGCCACACGTGCTCCAAGAATCGGGACGGCTTCTGATTCGCAGCCCGCCCCTGGCCACGAGCCCGAGAGTAAGAAATCACCAGTTGGTCGCGGGCACGGGTGACACCCACGTAAAGCAGGCGCCGCTCCTCCTCAAGTGCATCCGCAGATTTGGCGTACGTAATTGGAATCAACCCCTCACACACCCCGGTTAGGAACACGTGATCCCATTCCAGCCCCTTCGCCGCATGAAGCGAACACAGCGTTACCGACGAAATCTGGGGGGCCGTCTGGGTCTGCTGCCGATCTTGCATTTCCGCTGCGAACTGCGTAAGCGACAGCTCTGCCCGATCGTGTGCCAAACTCACCAGGGCATCGAGGTTATCCCACTTCTCTCGCACCGCCCCGTGAGTCTGCGGCGGTTTCGCACTCCACCCCAGATCAGAGGCAATATCTTCCACAATCTGCACCACGGGCGCGTCTTCTGCATCACCGGTGGTGCGGGCAATTTGGCGCAGCAGCACAATTGCCTTCTTAATTTCGTCACGGTCAAAAAACTGTTTCCCACCGCGCAGTTGGAAAGGAACTTGCGCGTCCGCGAGCGCTTCCTCAAACGCTTCTGACTGCGCGTTTGTGCGAAACAGGATGGCGATGTCTTGAGCGGCCACCCCGGTTTCGAGGAGACCTTTGATCTGCCGGGCAACGCCGCGAGCTTCCGCGGTCACGTCGTCGAACGTGTTGAATGCCACGGCTTTGCCGGATTTTCGTTGAGACTCCAGTTTCACCGCCCCATCGGGCAGTGCGCCGCGCCGCCCCCGCAGCACAGAGTTCGCCATAGAGACAATCTGTGGCGTGGATCTGTAGTTACGGTAAAGTTCCACGCGGCGCGCGCCGGGATGGTCTTTTTCAAAGTGCACGAGGTACCTTGGACTCGCCCCAGTAAACGAGTAGATCGTTTGCGCGACGTCACCGACCACGCAGATGTCGTGGCGGCCTCCGAGCCACAGGTTCAACAGTTCGTGTTGAAGTTTAGATACGTCTTGGAACTCGTCGACCACAAAATGCTGATACTGTGCCCGGACGGTGCGGGCAGCCCATTCGCTATCTTGCAAGATTCCGACCATTAGCAGCAGGACGTCCTCAAAGTCAATAACTCCCTGCTCGTTTTTGGCGTCTTCGTACACGGTGAGCAGGTCCGCCACTGTCGTTGCATCCAGGTCGGCGGGTGGTTCCCGGCGGTGGCGGGTAAGCTGCTGTGCGTACTGGGCGGGGCTTATCATCGAGACTTTTGCCCATTCGATTTCCGCAGCAATGTCGCGCACCGATACTTTATCTACCCTTATCCCTAGGCGCGCTGCTGCAGACGCCACTATCTGAGCTTTGTGTTCCATTATCCTCGGAAGGTTCCCGCCAATGGTTTGGGGCCAGAAGTACCGAAGTTGCCGCAGCGCGGCGGAGTGGAACGTGCGGGCTTGCGCCCCACCCACTCCGAGTGTGCGCAGGCGAGCACGCATTTCGGTGGCGGCACGGGTGGTGAATGTGACCGCGAGGACGGAGTGGGGGTCGAACGCCCCGGTTGCAACGCCATAAGCCACGCGGTACGTGATCGCCCGGGTTTTCCCCGTGCCCGCGCCCGCGAGAACCGACAGGGGGCCAGTTACTTGCTGGGCCACCGCCCTTTGCTGATCGTCGAGGGCTTCCAGCAGCTGCTGTGCTTCCACTTCCACTCCTTTTCAAATGCTGCTCGAGCGATGGTGTTCAAAACTTAGCGCCAACCAATACTATGGCACGGCCCCTTGCACGGATGAGCATCGAGGTAGCGCACGCCTTACAGGCCGCGTGTAGCAGGCCAAGACTAGTGCGCATGCGGCAAAGGCCCGCCGAACCACTGGCGGATCATCGCGTGGGCGATTGAGATTGCGCCGGGAGCCCCCACTTCCCCTGCGGTTAGAGCAGCCGCGTATTCTTCGCGGGTGTAGAACCGGGCCCAGTCGATTTCTACGCCGTCAACCCGCACGGCCGGTTGGCTCGTGGTCGTGCGCGCGGTAAATCCGAGCATGAGTGAACGCGGGAAAGGCCAGGCTTGCGCCCCCACGTAACGCACCTGATCCACCTCTAGCCCCACTTCTTCTTTGGTTTCGCGGCGCACGGTTTGTTCGGGCGCTTCCCCCATTTCCATGAACCCCGCCACTAAAGATGCGTAGCCGGGGCGCCACAGCGTGTTGTGGGCTACTAGAAGTCGGTCTGAGGCGTCGGTTATAGCGGTGATTATCGACGGGTCGGTGCGCGGGTATTCAGTTGCACCGCAGCTTCGGCAGGTGCGTTGCCAGCCGGAGAATTCGAACCGCGTGGGCCCTCCGCAGCGGGCGCAAAACTGGGCGCGGTCGTGCCAGGAGGCCAGCCCGGAGCAGGTTGCAACCAGCTGCGCATCCGTTGGATCCATGTCGGGGCCCATGCGGCGAATATCCGAATATCCGTCCGTGTTCCCCGGCCGCATCGCCATGCCCAAAATAGCGGTGTCTCGTTCGACGCCTAGGAAGAACACGTGCGCGATTGAACGCAAGTCCACGTCTGGTACGCGGTGACGCACCCCGTGGCCCGCCATGGCGAAGCGGTGACTGTCCGCGGTTATGATCGCGCGGATGCGTTGCGGGTTCTGTCCGGGGCAGTGCGTGCGAATCGTGTTCAGGAACGCGGTTTCGACTTCCGGGTCGTTATTTTGCGTGAGGTTCTGGGCGAGCGCACGGGGGTCCAGGTACTCGCGTGCGTAGGTACAGGGTTCCCACTCTCCGCTCGCTAGCGGCAGTTGTAGTCTCATACTTACCACGCTAGTGGAAAACGATAGTCTTAACATATGGCTAAACAAGATGAGGGAAAGAAAACGGTGCGGGCCGATGGCCGTCAGGTGGATCAGCTGCGCCCCGTTAGGATTACGCGTAACTGGATTGACAATGCGGAAGGCTCGGTGTTGATTGAGTTCGGCCGCACGCGGGTTTTGTGTGTGGCGTCGCTAACCGAGGGGGTGCCGCGGTGGCGTAAGGACAGTGGTGAAGGCTGGGTCACGGGAGAGTACGCGATGCTGCCTCGGGCCACTGCTACCCGGAGCGCACGCGAGTCAGTGAAGGGCAAAATCGGTGGGCGGACCCATGAGATTTCACGTTTAGTGGGCCGCTCACTGCGCGCGGTGGTAGATATGCGGGCGCTCGGTGAGAACACGATTGTGCTCGATTGCGACGTGCTTCAAGCCGATGGGGGTACGCGCACCGCAGCGATTACGGGCGCGTACGTTGCATTAGCTGATGCGGTTGCGTTTGGGCAGAAGAAGAAGTGGATTCGCCGCGATACGGCTTCTCGGAAAGTGCTCAAGGATTCTGTTGCGGCGATTTCCGTTGGGATTATTGATGGGCAGCCACGTTTGGATTTGCCGTATGAAGAGGACGTGCGGGCGCAGACGGACATGAACGTGGTTATGACTGGTTCGGGTGCTTTTGTTGAGGTTCAGGGCACGGCCGAGCACGCGCCGTTTAACCGTGCTGAGCTGGGGGCACTGTTGGATTTGGCGGAAACGGGGTGTGCGGAGCTCACGCGTTTGCAAACACAGGCCCTGGCCGAGTCCGGCTTTCCCCAGCATGACGCTGCCGCGGAGCAGGTGCAGTAGTGGCGCGGCTAATACTGGCGACGCATAATGCGCATAAGGCAGATGAGCTGCACGCGATTTTGGAACCGTTGATTCCCGATTTAGCGCGTGAGGACATTGTTACGTCCGCTGATTTTGGTTACCCAGAACCTGTGGAAGACGGATTAACGTTTGAGCAGAACGCTTTGATTAAAGCGCGGGCCGCGGCGAATGCTTCTGGACTGGCGGCCGTTGCGGACGACTCGGGGTTGTGCGTGGACGTGCTCGGCGGTGCGCCCGGGATTTTTTCTGCCCGCTGGTCGGGCACCCACGGGGACGACGGGGCGAATCTGGAGTTGCTGCTCGCCCAACTCGCGGACATTGCGCCAGCGCACCGGGGCGCGCAGTTCCACTGTGCAGCCGCACTCGTCGTTCCGAGACGACCCGAGCCTCAGGAACCAAAAAAACTAGAGGCAAACGCAGCTCAGAAACCAAAACAACTAGAGATAACCGAACCTCAGGATATAACGGAACCAGGGTCACAACACGGGCCCCAAAACCCGTTGGAAGCCCAGCCGTCAGGTGCGGTTGAGGTAGTGGAGCACGGGATTATGCGCGGTCACCTAATCGAGCGGCCACGTGGGGAAGGTGGGTTTGGATACGACCCGATTTTTGTGCCGGAGGGGCTCGAGCAAACTTCAGCGCAAATCAGCGCGGCCCGCAAAAACGAGCTCTCCCACCGCGGGAAAGCATTCCGGGCGTTAGCAAAAACGATTGCGAAGTATATTTAGCGTTCCCACTGCCTCAGTGGCTAATAACGCGTGGGTACTTACAGTTCGTAGGTGGCGCCGGCATAGGCGACGGACAGGGGGCCGTCCCACGCCCGGCGCGCTTCCGCGAGCACCACGGTGCCTTCAGTCCAGGGTTGAATATGTGTAAGGACCATGGTTTTCACCTGCGCCTCACGCGCCAGCTGCCCTGCGCGTTCGCCGGTTAGATGAATCCCCCGCGGCTCATCCGCGTCGGTGAACCCCGCTTCGGACAACAGTAGGTCAACGCCGCGCGCCATCTGCGTAATCGTGCTGCACGTGTCCGTGTCGCCCGTGTAAGCGAGGCTGACGCGAGTATTCTGATCGTCCTCGGCTGGCCCTTCGATGCGGAACCCGAACGCCGGTACCGTGTGGCGCGCCGAGTACGGCGTTATCCTCAGCGGACCAACCTGAAAAGACCCTTCATTTTCCAAGGTGAACGGCGCGAACTCGCCCTCATACTCCTCTTCGGGCCTGGCCCCATCAATGCCCCGCACGCGATCTAACACCCCATCGGGGGCCGCGAGCATAACCGGGCCAAGCGGCCCATCCGGATGCCACTTGCGGTGCACGTGCATTGAGATGATGTCTCCCATGTGATCGGCGTGCGTGTGCGAAAGCAGGAGCGCATCGATCTTGCGCACGTCCATGTAGCGCCACAACTGCCCAAACGCACCCGGCCCCAAGTCGAGCACCACCGAGAACGTGCGGTCTTTACCCGAAACCTCATCTATCCCGCGCGCCTGCACCAGGTAGCACGACGCGGGGGCGGACGGGCCGGACATCGACCCAGTGCATCCCACAACTGTCAGTTTCATTCACGTACCTCCAAGTGTTTTACGTGAGAGACAACGGGCCCCAAAAAGCGGCGCGCCAACGGTTCAAAACTTTCACTTTGCCCAGTGGCATAAAACTCGTACGAGGGAGCGTCCAGCTCGGTGCGCAGCATTTCTCGGTTCGTCAACACGTGATACACCTCGTCGGCACTGGCTTCGGAGGAGGACACGAGGTTCACGCCCTCCCCTAGCACGTAAGACAGCACCCCTGTGAGCAGCGGGTAGTGCGTGCACCCCAAAATCACGGTGTCCACGTCCGCTGCCTGCACGGGCGCTAAATACTCACGTGCTATCTGTAGGATTCGCCCACCGGTCGTTTCCCCTCGTTCCACAAACGGCACGAACTGCGGGCATGCCTGCTGGGTTAGGGACACCCCGGGGAAAGCTGAGAACGCTCGTTCGTACGCCCCGGAACGCACAGTCGCGGCCGTGGCTAATACCCCAACGTGGCCGTTGCGGGTCAGTGCGCCCGCGCGCCGCGCAGCCGGCTGCACCACTTCCACAACGGGAATGTCATAGCGATCCCGAGCCTGCGGCAAAGCCGCTGCAGACCCAGTGTTACACGCGATGACGAGCATCTTTATGCCCCGTTCAACCAGTTCATCCAGGGCCTTTAACGTTAGTGACCGCACGTCCTCAAGCGACTTATCCCCATACGGGGTGTGCCGAGTGTCTCCCAGGTAAACAATGGATTCGCGCGGAAGTTTATCTATCACAGAACGCGCCACAGTAAGGCCCCCAAGGCCTGAATCAAAAATCCCAATCGGCGCGTTCCCCATGCTCTTAGAGTACTGTTAAGCACCTCATTGGGGCAGTATCTGAATGAGTGAATCCTGCCACCAAGACACCATGACATAGATGACGGTGGTGAACTGAAGCTGCGGCGCATCCGGATCCTGATCCAACCACGTCCCCGAATTCTCTGATGCCTTTGGTGGCCCGCCCGCAAAGAGGATTTGCTCCGCCCGGGTAGTTAAAATGCCCATCACCTCGGCGTCATCCACGGGCAGTTGAGCGGACAGCACGAGCCGCAAGTCATTCAGCGCAGCCAACCACTCCCACTCTTGCCCCAGCGGGATCCAGATTTCGTCTGGTGATTCCCGCTCTTGCAGGCACTCTAGGAGCGCGTGGAGCCGTTGGCTCTTGTCGTACCGCAGTGATTCTTCCGTTAGAGCCCGAAGTTTTTGCGCTTCTTGAGGGTCCGAGCTGAGCGGTGGAATCAGCTTTCGCAACGCCGGATCTTGAGGTTCAGGGCGAGTCACTTCTTCTTCCACCGTGGCGGTCAGCACGCTGGTAACCGGATCCACCGGCGCGTCTAATACCTGCAGTGCCTCGCCGAGAAGCTGGGTGAAGATCGCTTCAACATCCGCGTCGAACCCAGCCCGGTAGCCCTGTTCGTCTCGTTCAAACACGCTGATATACACTGCCCGTTTCGCTACCTATCTACTCGTGCCGGATTCGTCAATGCGCGTCTTTCTAAGATTCGCGTGAGGCCGCAGGTTCCACCGTTGCTTGCAGACCGTACCCATGCATTGCCAGCGCATCCGCTTCCATGTGTTCGCGCAGGCCCCGCGCCACCACTGCTCTGCCCTCGTTATGAACTAGCAGCATGAGGGATTCGGCACGCTGCGGTGAATACCCGAAGTGGCGTTGGAACACGCGGGTTACGTACGACATTAGGTTCACCGGATCATCCCACACCACAGTTACACATTGCTCATGCTCGAATGCTGAGGTTGCGGGTTGTTCGCGTTTTTGTTCATCGATAAGGGGACCGACCTGCATAATCTCAGCTTATGCAATGGATCACCAATTTATGGCACTTTCGGCCTATACTTTATATATGGCTGCTTCAGAATCAACTGCATTACTAACCGATATGTACGAGCTGACGATGGTGGACGCCGCGTTGAAATCCGGCCACCACGAACGTCGTAGTGTATTCGAACTTTTTGGCCGCAGGCTTCCCGCTACCCGCCGTTTCGGCGTCGTTGCCGGTACCGCACGCGTGTTGGAAGCGCTGCAGCGTTTCGAGTTCACCCCCAGGATGATCGATTGGCTCGCAGAAAAACACATTGTTTCTGACGATTGCCTAGACTTCTTGAAAGATTTTCGGTTCCGCGGTCGCATTGACGGGTATGCGGAAGGTGAGTGTTATTTTGAGGGGTCACCCATCCTCACTGTTGAGGGCACGTTCGCTGAAGCGGTGATGCTCGAAACTCTAGCGCTATCTGTTTTTAACCACGACTGCGCGGTGGCTTCCGCTGCGTCACGCATGACGATTGCCGCGCACGGCCGTCCGTGTATGGACATGGGAGCGCGGCGCACCCATGAGCGCGCCGCAGTTTCTGCCGCCCGTTCCGCAGTGATCGGTGGGTTTGGGGGCACCTCCGACCTGGAAGCCGGGATCCGCTACGGGATCCCCACTATCGGCACGTCCGCGCACGCGTTCACTTTGCTGCACGACACAGAAGATGACGCGTTCAAAGTACAAGTTGATGCGCTCGGCACCTCCACAACTTTGCTGGTAGATACTTACGACGTGTACGAGGGAGTGGAGCGGGCTGTTCGTATTGCCCGTGAGGCCGGTGGTGAACTCGGAGCGGTCCGCATTGATTCCGGTGACCTGGTGGCACAAGCCTTCAAAGTGCGGGGCCTGTTGGATTCTCTGGGCGCTAAGTCAACAAAGATCACGGTTACGTGTGATCTGGATGAGTACTCCATTGCCGCACTCGGTGCGGCACCCGTCGATTCCTATGGGGTGGGAACCCGGTTGGTAACGGGATCGGGGGTGCCCACTGCGGCACTGGTCTACAAGATGGTGGCTCGTGGGGATGAGCACGGTAACTGCGTTGACGTAGCGAAGCACTCCACTTCAAAATCCACTGTGGGAGGCCGTAAATACGCCGGTCGGGTCTACGGGGCAGACGGGTACGCCACCGAGGAACTCCTCGTGATGGGCCCGCGCGATGCGGCCATGGCGGCGTTAAAAGAAGCGGGGGCGCGTCCACTGCAGGTACCGCTCGTAATCGACGGTGAGATCCAAACGGAGTACTGTTCGAAAGAATCGTTACAAGCCGCGAAAGAACGCCACGTTAAAGCCCGCAACGAACTGCCGTACCAGGGGTGGCGACTGTCGCAGGGCGAACCCGCCGTCACCACCCGCTACCAACGCGTGTGAGGCCCTACTTTCCGCCCACGAACCAGGAGCGCAGCAGGTTTATGCGCGCATCAATCTGCTCCACACTCGCTTGAGGTACTTCTGGCCCACCGCATCGGCGGCGCAGCTCGTTGTGGATTTTCGCGTGTGCCTGCCCGGAGCGGCGGGCCCACGTGGACACGAGACGCGAAAGCTCCTTGCGTTTAGCAGCCCGCTGCCGGTGCAGTGACATCCCCGAGTTCTCTGCTCGCTTTTGCGCACTGCGGGCTTCACGACGTTTCGTCCGCGCCTGCTCCGCCTGGTGGGCGCGCAGCAGCTGCGTCACCTGATCGGGCTCCAACAGCCCCGGTATCCCCAGGTAGTCCTGCTCTTCAACAGACCCCACGTCCGCGGTTTCTCCGAACGAGGCACCGTCGAACAGCACCCGGTCGAACTCCGCTTGCGCGCCCAGGGCCTCAAAGCCGGGCAGTAGTTCTTCACTGGCTCGTTCCTCTTTCTGAGCCTGCTGCAACGCCACTTCGTCGTCGAACATTTCCTGTTTCTCAGGCCGGTCCAACGCGTGGTCGCGCTGCACCTCCATCTGCTCCGCCAGTTCAAGCAGATCCATCACCGAGGGGATGAACACAGACGCGGTTTCACCTCGCCGCCTAGCGCGCACAAACCGGCCTACCACCTGCGCGAAAAACAAAGGGGTTGCCGCGTTCGTCGCATACACTCCCACGGACAAGCGGGGCACGTCCACACCTTCGGACACCATCCGAACCGCAACCATCCACCGGTCCGTTGAGTTAGCGAACGCGTCGATGCGGTCGGAGGCTCCCTCGTCGTCAGAAATGACTACGGTGGCGGGACTACCTGTGATCATCCGCAGGTGACGCGCATACGCCCGCGCCGCATTCTGATCGGACGCAATCACTAACCCGCCCGCATCGGGCACGGACTGGCGCACTTGGGATAGGCGCTGATCTGCGGCCGCCAGCACGGACGCAACCCACTCCCCTTTTGGATCCAACGCGGTGCGCCACGCCTGCTTCATCATGTCTTTGGTCAGCGGCTGGCCCAGCCGAGCACTGACCTCGTCACCGTGTCGCGTCCGCCACTGCATCTGCCCCGAATAAGAGTGGAACAGTACCGGGCGCACCACCCCGTCTTTTAGCGCTTGCGTGTACCCGTACTCGTAGTCCGCTTTAGATCGGCGCACTCCCTGCTCGTCACGTTCGTAGCGCACAAACGGGATTGCTGCGGTGTCCGATCGAAATGGCGTGCCCGTGAGGGACAGGCGCCGCACCGCGGGGCCGAATGCTTTCGCGATCCCATCACCCCAAGACAGTGCGTCCCCCGCATGGTGAACCTCATCCAAAATGACCAGCGTGGGGAACTGGCGGGTGCGTAACTCGTGCAACGGCGGGTTCGCAGCCACTTGCGCGTAGGTTACGGCCACGCCGTCAAAATGAGCGCCGGCTCTACCCTGCGAGTTCGTGAAAGCGGGGTCAATGTGGATGCCCACACGCGCCGCCGCATCCGCCCACTGGCTTTTCAAATGCTCAGTGGGGCACACCACCGTCACTTTCCGAACGACGCCCCGGCCCATTAGCTCCACCGCTACGCGCAGCGCAAACGTTGTCTTCCCCGCGCCGGGGGTAGCTACCGCCAAGAAATCGGTTGCGCCAGATTCTAAATACTGCGCCAGCGCCTGTGCCTGCCACGCACGAAGATTACCCGCAGTCCCCCATGCGGCTCGCGCGGGGAACGCGGGTGGTAGCTGCTGCGCAGCAGCAGTTGAAGCTTGTTGCGGGTAGGAGCTGTGGGGCTTGTTCTCCCCTTCGTTCACTTATCCCCCGAGTTTCCATCTGAGTACGGCCAGTTCTTACCGAACTTCCCCATTTGGTCGCGCAGCGCTTTACAGCGCGGACACACCGGGTACTTACTGGGGTCGCGCATCGGCACCCACACCTTACCGCACAGGGCGATCACGGGTTGGCCAGAAATCATCGACTGCCCAACCCGGTCTTTACGCACAAAATGAGCGAACCGATCGCGGTCACCAGGGTCTTTTTGTTCTTTCGTTTCCGTGCGTTCCAGTACGGATGTACCGCCCTGAGGGGCGCCTTGCGGCGCTACCGGCGGTGCACCGGGGGTGTCTGGCCCACCGGGTGCGGCGGGTGAGTCGAGATTATCTGAGGCATACATACCTCCATCCTAAAGCAGGCTGTCTCAGAGGCAACCCCCGGGGCTACGCATCACTTGCGGGCGCACCACCTGCAGGTGCACCACTTGCGGGCGGCCTCACTGCGCTGGGCGCGCAAAAACGCCCCGGGGATTACCCCGAGGCGTTCAAGTTCAAACCCGTGTTACTTGTTTGAAACCGCTTTCTTCAACGTGGAGCCAGCGGAGATCTTCACACCGTAGCCAGCGGGAATCTGGATTTTCTCACCGGTCTGCGGATTACGGCCCGTGCGGGCGGCACGAGAAACACGCTCCACCGAGAAAAGACCAGTTACCTTTACGGGCTCCCCTTCAGACAGGGATTCAATGAGCGTGTCCTGGAAAGCAGCCAGGGCGGCGTCAGCCTGCACCTTGGTGAGGTTTGCTTTCTCTGCGATCTGAGCTACGAGCTGTGTGCGGTTAACGGACATGAAAAGACCTTTCGATTAGACGATATCTAAATATCGGGAAAGAACGCTTAACGCGTCTCACATCCGTTACATTAGAGCTTTTCGCGCTCGTTGTCAGGTTTAAGGCTCAATCTGTGGCCTTTTTGTTAGAAATTGCAACTTTTTCTACGCGCTTATTCTGTTGCCGCCCATTTTCTGTTATTATCCCCAGCCTTTCCTCATAATCTCGCCATGTCACTCGGTTTTTCCGTGCGTTTCCCGCGATAGAAGTAGGTGGTTAAACTGGCGGTGATAACTTGGTTAATTCTTGAGGTACTTGAGGGGCGCTATGAGTCGTCGTAAACCGTCCGCGTTGGACCAGCTTGCAGATCAGTACGTGGAGCAGCTGCAACAGTTAGAACCCGACTTGGCGATCGGGTTAGGCCATCGCCTGGTAGAGCGGGCGTTCGCGGATTATTCTGCCTTCGGAGCCGAGCAGCGCGCCACCTTAGCCAAACGCACTCTGTCGAAAGTGCAGAACACTTCCACCGCTGACGCGACCGATGTGGTGACGAAGATGGCGTTGGTGCAGTCCCTCAACGGGGAACTGGCTATGCATGAGGCCGGGCTTTCAGTGGGGAACGTGGGTAACATAGCTACCCCGATGCAGAGTATCCGCGACGCCTTCGCGCTAATGCCAACTGTTTCAACGCGCGACTGGGAGGACATTTCGCGGCGCTTACACGCGGTTCCTGAAGCGCTGGATACCTACCGCGCTGGGATTGAAACTGCGATTGACAACGGCCACGCGCCGACCCGCACGCAGACCGAAGCTCTGCTAGAGGACCTCAGGGCGCAAATAAGTGACTCTAACCCGTACAAAAAAGTGGTTGAAACCCCGAACTCGCCCGCTCCCATGAATGCGCAGCTGCAGCAGGCAAGCCTTGCTGCTACGGAAGCGACCGCGGGGTTCGCGCAGTGGATTAAAGAGCGCGTGCGGCCCGTGGCGGTGAACCAGGATGCGGTGGGGCGGCAAAACTACCGGCTGCATTCCATGGAGTTTCTGGGAATGCGCATTGACCCGGAGGAGACTTACGATTGGGCCTTAGAAGAATTGCGCCGCATCCACGCGCAACAGGTAGAAATTGCGCGCGAACTGTACGGCGCAAACACAACTGTGACGCAGGCGCTGGCGAACTTGGACAAAGAGGAACGCTATCAGCTGCGGGGCACCGATGCCCTCAAGAAATGGATGCAGCAGGTGGCGGACCAAGCGATAGAAGATTTAGCGGGCAAGCACTTCACGGTCACTGAACCGATCCGGCACATTGAATGCATGATTGCGTCGTCTGCGGACGGGGGGATCTACTACACGGCACCGTCGGCGGACTTTTCGCGGCCGGGTCAGATGTGGTGGTCGGTTCCACCTGGGCAAGAAGTGTTCCACACGTGGCAAGAAAAAACTACCGTTTACCACGAGGGCATGCCCGGCCACCACATGCAGCTGGGGCGAGCGACCGCTCTGCAAGGCCGGTTGAATACGTGGCGGGCAAACGTGTGCTGGTATCCCGGCCACGGGGAGGGATGGGCCCTGTACGCGGAAGCGCTCATGGACCAGTTAGGGTACCTAACGGACCCCGGTGAGCGCATGGGGATGCTCGATTCGCAGCGTCTTCGTGCGGCCCGGGTGGTGGTCGACATTGGCTTGCATTGCGAACTGCGCCGGCCCAGTACCTCATATTTGCAAGAAATTGGGATAACTGAACGGGAATATGAGGCGCATTTGCAAGACTCCCCGTACCGCAACCTGGGGCAGGTGGACGCGCAGCCGGGTGGGTGGGACCGCAACCACCTGTGGGCGTTCATGGCTAGTAACGTCGCAATGCAACCGGCGTTCTTACAGTTCGAAACTACGCGTTACCTCGGGTGGCCGGGGCAAGCGTCGGCGTACAAGGTGGGGCAACACCAGTGGGAACTAACCCGCGACCACTACTTGGCCCAGCCCGACCCCGTCACGGGTGAACGCCGCAGTTTACGGCAGTTCCACGATGAGGCCCTCGCTTTGGGTGGCTTACCCCTATCCGTACTAGACCGGGCGTTGAACAACGATGAGTAACCCATTCAGTGGCCCGGTCGCGTTTGTTTTAGCGTCGCAGTCGCCCGGGCGGGCTCAGGTGGCGCGCAGCGCTGGGTTGGACCCGATTGTCCGCGTCTCTCACGTGGATGAGGAGGCGATTCTAAAACAGTTCGTGAACCCGCATGGGGCTCAGCAGGCCGCGCAGAAAGTGTGTGCGCTGGCGCAGGCAAAAGCTCGCGCGGTGGTGGCAGAACTGACGAGCATAGATTTTTCACAGACCAAAGCCAGCCGCGGTCTGGTGGTTGGGTGCGATTCTATGTTGGAAACCGATGGGGCGCTGGTAGGAAAACCGCATACGCCTAAACTTGCCCTCGAGCGGATCCGGGCGCAGTCTGGTAAATCCACGTGCCTGCACACGGGGCACGCGGCTTACCTGGTGTCCATTGACCACGCCAGTGGCAGCGTCTCAACCGTTGACCACGTGGTGGCGCAAGCGGAAACTGTGGTGCATTTCGGGGACATCAGCGAAGCGGAAGCCCGCGCATACGTCAACACGGGTGAGCCGCTGGAAGTTGCCGGCGCCTTCACAATCGACGGTTTAGGTGGCCCATTTATCCGCGGGGTAGAAGGTGACCCCCATGCGGTGGTCGGCCTTTCCCTACCACTTTTGAGGTCCATGGCGAGACAACTAGGGGTAGCCTGGCCCTCACTGTGGGCAGCCAGACTCGCAGCGGAGCGTCGATAGCACTCATGTCCGTACTTGCCCAGCGGCCTATGGGCTCTTGACATCAGCTCGCGGGCTAGCGCCTTATAACAAGCACTAGCCCGCGAGCGAATCAGTTTATTCCTGGCCGGGGCGGATCGTGCGCTGACGCAGCGGCACGTACTCGCGATCCAACTCCCCCGTGTACACCTGGCGGGGCCGGCCAATCCGGGTCTCCGGGTCACGCGCCATCTCGTGGTACTGCGCGATCCACCCGGGGAGGCGTCCAAGTGCAAACAGGGGGGTGAACATCTTCATCGGGAAACCCATCGCAGAGTAGATTAACCCAGTGTAGAAGTCAACGTTTGGATACAGTTTGCGTTCAATAAAGTAATCGTCGTTAAGCGCAATCTCCTCAAGCTGCATGGCAATCTCAAGTAACTCATCGGATCGACCCAAACGATCCAGCACGTCGTGCGCTACATCCTTCACAATCGCTGCACGCGGATCGTAGTTCTTGTACACGCGGTGACCAAAACCCATCAGCCGCTCGTTCGTATCCTTGTCTTTGACGCGGTTCACGAAGTCTTTAACGTCGTGCTTCGAATCGCGAATCCGCTGGAGCATGCGCAACACGGCTTCGTTCGCACCGCCGTGGAGCGGGCCAGACAGGGCCCCAATCCCCGCCGCCACAGACGCGTACAAGTTCGCGTGCGAGGAACCAACCACCCTCACCGTAGATGTGGAGCAGTTCTGCTCGTGGTCCGCATGCAGGATGAACAGCATATCCAGGGCCCGAACGATCGTGGGATCAATATCGTAGGACTGGTAAGGCAGGCCGAATGTCATCCGGATGAAGTCTTCCGTGTACGAACGACGCGCGTCCGGGTACAGCAGTGGCAAGCCGACTGCACGCTTGTGGATGTAAGAAATCATGGTCGGCATTTTCGCCAATAGCAGCACCGACGCTAAATCCAAAGCCTCATCGTCCGCCGGATCCAAGGTCTCTTGGTAGTAAGTAGCTAAACCCGCTACCCCAGCTTGCAAGATAGCCATCGGATGCCCATTGTGTGGGAACGCGGTAAAGAACGCTTTGAAATCTTCGTGCAGCATCCGGTGGCGTTTAATTCTGCGCAAAAACGCTTCGAGCGTAGCCGCCTTAGGCAGCTCCTTATAGATCAGTAAGTACGCGGTCTCCAAGAAGCTTGAGTTTTTCGCCAACTGCTCGATGGGGTAACCGCGGTACTGCAACACGCCGGCACCACCGTCAATATAAGTGACGGCTGAGGAACAAGCAGCTGTGTTGGTGAACCCGGGGTCGTACACGACATCACCGGTGGTGGACAGTACTTTACCGACACTCAAACCATCCGAGCCGCGCTTCCCACGGACCCGAGTTAAAGGAACCTCTTGTTTCCCATCTATGAGTTTGCCATCCACTGGGGCATCAGATTTCTTTTCTGACACCTTGTCAGCTACCTTCTTGTCAGCCATGACGCCTCTCCCATCTAAATCGTTGCCACAACGATCCGCTGTGGCACTCCTCATAGTGAGAATATCTCGAAATCGAGGTTTTTTCGATAGTTCGAGGCCGCTTCTTTTCTTAATCTTGATTCTGAGGTGGAAGGTTCTCGATCATCTCATCGTCGAAGTCTTGTTTGCCTACCGCCATGGCACCGCCGGGGGATCCCAAGTCCTTGAAGAAATCCACGTTCGCGCGGTAGTAATCAGACCATTCGTCTGGCACATCATCTTCGTAGAAGATCGCTTCAACCGGGCACACTGGTTCGCACGCACCGCAGTCAACGCACTCCTCAGGATGGATATATAAGCTACGGTTACCTTCGTAAATACAGTCCACTGGACATTCGTCTACACACGCGCGGTCTTTAACGTCTACGCACGGTTGGGCGATAATGTAGGTCAAAACTCCACTCCTTACTCGATCGATCCAAGCACTTCGGGTGCCGTAAGCACCGGGAGAAAAAGCACTTCAATCGGCGTCTACTATTATCTCACTTATGAACGAACATAACGCAACTGGACCCCGCAGAGAACGCAGCGCAGCCAAGCCCCAGCGCGAACATCACGCGACCGCCCCGCAATTACCGTGGATGGCGTGGCAGGTAGGCGAACGCGTAGTGGTGCGCTACCGGCTGCCCGACGGTCTGCACGACGCACTCGGGCACCTAACGGACGTAAATGCGCACTCCGTGACCGTTGAAACTAAACGCGGCCCAGTTACAGTACCGGCACAAACAATGGTGACAGGAAAACGAGTGCCACCGGCGCCTCCCACTCAGCGGCAGTGAACCCACCGGCTGCGGCTTAGCCGCAGCCAGTATTTAGGCAACCATGGCGTTCAGCGGAAACCGGCGTGGTAGTACAAGCTCCTACTGCCCGAGTTCCGACCCGCGTTTTGTCTAGCCGCGTGCGCCCCGGCGGATCCGCGCTGCGATCTTGAAACGCTCCTGGGCGGAAAGCACGTTCTTGCGGATCCGTATGTCGTGTGGTGTCACCTCAACGCATTCGTCGTTCGAGGCGAACTCCAGTGACTCCTCCAGCGTCAACCGACGCGGCGGCACCAGGCCCTCGAAGTTATCCGCAGACGCAGCCCGCGTGTTCGTCTGCTTCTTCTCGCGACACACGTTCACGTCCATGTCCTCATTGCGCGGGTTCTCCCCCACCACTTGCCCCTCGTAAACTTCGGAGCCGGCCTCAATGATGAACGTGGCCCGTTCCTGCAAGTTAACCATGGCGTACGGGGTCGCTTGCCCCGCCCGGTCAGCAACTAAAGACCCGGTTTTGCGCGATTCAATCACCCCGTGCCACGGTTCGTAGCCCGCACTGATCGACGCCGCAATCCCGGTGCCACGCGTGATCGTGAGGAACGCGGTACGGAAACCAATCAGACCGCGCACCGGCACGGTGAACTCCATGCGCACCCACCCGGTTCCGTGATTCGCCATTGTTTCCATCCGGCCTTTGCGGGCCGCGAGAAGCTGGGTCACATCCCCCAGGTAGTCTTCCGGAACGTCAACCGTGAGCGCATCCATTGGTTCGCTCAATACCCCGTCAATCTCGCGGGTAACCACCTGCGGTTTCCCAACCGTGAGTTCAAACCCTTCGCGCCGCATCTGCTCAACGAGAATCGCGAGCGCCAGTTCACCCCGGCCCCGCACCTCCCACGCATCCGGACGGTCGGTAGGCAGCACCTGCAGCGACACGTTGCCCACTAGTTCGCGCTGTAACCGGTCTTTCACCTGCCGAGCAGTTACCTTCGCTCCCCGCACACGCCCAGCCATGGGGGACGTGTTAATACCGATCGTCATCGAAATGGAAGGATCGTCCACGTGAATCAGCGGAAGTGGCCGCGGATCCTCCGGATCCACCAGCGTCTCCCCGATCATGATGTCGTCAACCCCAGCTACCGCCACAATGTCACCGGCGGTCGCGCTTTGCGCTGGGACCCGCTCCAGACCTTCGGTGCGCAACAGCTCAGTGATGTGCACGTTTTCAATGCTGCCGTCGCGGCGCGCTAACGCCACGTTCTGCCCTTTAGTTAGCTTGCCCGCGTGGATGCGCAGCAGCGCAATCCTGCCCAAAAATGGAGACGCATCCAAGTTCGTCACGTGCGCCTGCAGCGGTGCATCCGTGTCCACCACCGGCCCCGGAATCGTTTCAAGCAGGGTTTCAAACAGGGGCTCTAAGTCTGAATCGGGCACCTCGCCGGGTTCCGGCTGCGTCAGGGAGGCCCGTCCCAGTTTCGCGGACGCGTAGATTACCGGCACGTCCAGCAGCCGATCCAGGTCCAGCTCCACCCCCTCATTAACCAGGTCTTCCGCGAGGGAAAGCAACAGGTCCGTGGTCTCGTCCACCACTTCGTTAATGCGCTGATCGGGCCGGTCCACTTTGTTCACTACCACCACGACGGGCATGCGCGCTTCTAGCGCTTTGCGCAGCACGAACCGGGTTTGCGGCAGCGGCCCCTCGGACGCATCGACGAGCAGGAGTACGCCGTCTACCATTGACAAGCCGCGCTCCACTTCCCCACCGAAATCCGCGTGGCCCGGGGTGTCGATCACGTTGATGGTCACCCCATCGGTCAAACCACGTTTTTGCGCGGCATGCCCCCGGTAGTGTACCGACGTGTTTTTCGCCAGAATCGTGATGCCCTTTTCCCGTTCCAGATCCCCAGAGTCCATCACCCGATCTTCTTGTTTCGACTCCTCGTGGGCGGAGAAAGCACCGGCCTGACGCAAAAGCGCGTCCACCAGCGTTGTTTTACCGTGATCCACGTGGGCAACGATAGCGACGTTACGGATATCTTCACGGCTGTGCATACGGATCTCCTCAGGGCTCCTCATTGTCTTAAAAATCAGTTATAACTCTAGTCTTTCGCCAGCGTCATGCCGAAACCACTGTGATGCGACGTTCGACACGTGCCAGGCGCGATAGGTATGCTCTTGGCATGTTCCCCGTCATTGTTTCACGTGCGCGCACGCCGCGTATAGGTGTGCTGGTGCTCGCTGCTTTTGGCCTGCTCGCCGGCGGGTTTTTCTTGTTTTCTGATGGGTTTCGTCAAGGCTGGCGTTCCATTCCAGTGATCGCCACCGTCTTAGTTGTCGCGTGGTTACTGTGGTGGGTTCCGCTGCTAGTCGTAGATGGGCAGGGCGTGTGGGCCCGTAATGTCTGGACCCGCGTGTTTATTCCTTGGGATGCGCTTGAGGGAGTAGAGGTACGGCTTGGCTTAGTCCTTGTCGCCAGCGGTCAGCACTACCGTTTGTCTGCCTGCCAGCCTCCCAGTTCCCTGCGCCGCATTGGGGATCGCACTCCGCTGCCAGTGCCTCATATTGACGAATCACGCCCACAGTTTACGTGCGATTTGGATGCGAACCAGGGGCGGGAATTGCTGACGACCCTGCAGTATAGGCGTGAGCACGAGCAGTTGCAGATCCGCTGCACGCAAGAGCATGAACAACAACGCGCCCGCTCGGAACAAGCGGGTTACTCCCAGCCTGGGTCGCCCGCACCATTCATCGTGAGCCGGCGCTTAAACTATCCCACATTATTTGCCTGCCTTGCCCTGGCGGCTCTTTGGGCTTCCCTGTGGTTCATCTAAGCTGGTGGCCCGATGGATTTTCAATCAGTGCCATGCTTAGCGCAATAAAAGTGCCCCGGTGAGCACTCAACCGGCTGCAGTATCGCAAACCAAGTTGTGCACCCCGGGGCACCTAAATGAACCTAGGGTTCATTCAACAAACCTGTATAAACAAACCTATACAACAGGCCTATTTAACAAACCCGATGTTCTCTGCACGCGGGCTAGCGAGCCCGAATGAACCGAAGTTCGCTAGGTCAGATGGGACAGCGGTGAAGTCCATGCGGCGGTACAGCGGCATAACCATCACTTCATCCCAAATTGCCTTATCGATCTCGTTCACAATTTCCGCACGCTTCTTCTGATCCAGCTCAGTATCTGCTTTCGGTGTGAGGTTCCTTAATCGTTTCATTGCACGCATCCGAGTAGTTCTGAGGCGCCTCGCAGCCATACAGCTGCGTAATGTTATTCATTGGGAACACCGTGGACTGCCACGCGAACGACACGGATTCAAACTGCCGATTCTGCAGCACATTCTGCCACTCTTCTTGCGACGTGTTCACCAAGTTGACCTTAACGCCAATCTTCTTCATGTCGTCTTGGAAGAGTTTCCCTTCGTTTTCCGAAGTGGGGATCCCAACCAGCATGGAGTATTTAATCTCCAGTTCCTTACCGTCTTTCATCCGGTAATCTTTGCCGTTCTCTTTCTTCCACCCGGCGTCGTCAAGCTGCTTCTCGGCCGCTTTCGGATCGTACTTGAAGTCCGTGGAGTTATCCGCGTACTCCGAGTCGGTGGGAGCGAAGAAGTGGTTGCCCACCATCAGTTTGTCAACGTCAACGGGAAGCCCCGCCAAGTCGGAAGCGGCAATCGCCTTCCGGTTCGTGCCCTTCACGATTGCTTG
This sequence comes from Gleimia hominis, assembly GCF_002871945.2. Classification (NCBI taxonomy): domain Bacteria; kingdom Bacillati; phylum Actinomycetota; class Actinomycetes; order Actinomycetales; family Actinomycetaceae; genus Gleimia; species Gleimia hominis. The sequence goes on from NZ_CP126963.1 coordinate 1,142,653, forward strand.
ACGCACGTTCTTGTCCCTCAGGTTCCCAGCATTGTTATTAAACGTAATATGACGCCACTGCAAACCACTCGCTGCACGCACTTGCGCCCCACTGCGTTGCTGCACCTTGTCGAACTCATCTTTCGTGACAATCGCGGTCACAACGTCAATTTCGTTGTTCGCAAACGCATTCCCCCGCAGGTCCGGCGTCATGGCCTTGAACGTCATCTCATCCAGTAGTGGTTTATCGCCCCACCAGTTCTCGTTCGGCACCAGCGTAATCATCTTCTGCGCTTGATCCACTTTAGAGATTTTGAACGGGCCGGCAGTCCACTCCGGGTGCGGCTCCTTCTGACGGGCAGTGTTGAACGTCTCTGGGTCCTTCACAGCCTCCGCGTTCTCTACCGTGGACCACATTGCTTGCCAGTCCGGGTAGGTTGATTTGAAGGTAGTGACTACTTCAAACTCGTCCTTACCTTGTTTTACTTCTTTAACCTCGCGGTAGCCGTCCGTACTAGAGACTTCAAAGCCCTCATTCTCACCATTCAGCGCCTTCCAGGTGGCAATGTAATCTTTCGCGGTAATGGGATCACCGTTGCCCCATTTCGCATCCGGATTCAGCGTTAACGTCACCACCTGGGGCGGCCCGTCCTCCACCTTCACATCCTTAATGAAGTTCGGATTCGGGGTCCGCTTATTGTCCGCACTGTTATCAAAGTTCGTCGGCATCGTGAAATCGTGAATCGTGCCGTAATCAGCGGTGTTCCCCGTCGCCTGGTTGTAGTTGAAGTTAGCGGGGAACGTGCCAATCTCAAGACGCAGTTTGCCGCCTTCCTTCAACTTACTGCGATCCATTGCGTTAATATCACTAGCTGCCGGGGCGTCACCGGAACCTTTACCGCTGCCAGAACCACCGCCGCTAGCGCAGCCCGTCAGTACCAGCGCACCCGCCGCTGCGGCTGCTGCCAGTACCCGTGTCACTCGTTTCACCGTAGTACCTCCTCCATACCGATGAATCACGTCTGCACCCCACCGGGTTGATGGAACGCGTTAGGTGCAATGTATAGAATGTTCAGCCACCTGTAAGCCGTTGTCTCATTCTTTGATCGAAATTTACCTAAATGTAACCTCACGCGCCGGTGGCTCCCCACCACCGGCACTGCGGCTAGAACACATCCGCGGTCTGCGGATAGTGGCACGCGTTCGCACTATCCGCCTGATCCACAGATTTCAGTTGCGGCATCTGCTCCAAGCAAGGCCGCCTCTGCTCATCCGTCATAGCCGCGAACTTGGGGCACCTCGTGCGGAACCGGCAACCCGACGGCGGATTCGCAGGCGAAGGCAAATCTCCCTTCAGCAACACCCGGTCACGGCTCCGTTCCTTCTTCGGATCCGGAATCGGAATCGCAGACAGCAACGCCTGCGTATACGGGTGGCGCGGATGGTCAAAGACCTCATCCACATCCCCGATCTCCACAATCTGTCCCAAGTACATAACCGCCACCCGGTTCGCAATATGCCGCACCACCGAGAGGTCGTGGGCGACAAACAGGTACGACAAATCCAGTTTCGCCCGCAATTCCTCAAGCAAATTAATGACCCCAGCCTGAATCGACACATCCAGGGCCGATACGGGCTCATCCAACACCAGCAGCTTAGGACGCAACGCTAACGCACGGGCAATCCCCACGCGTTGACGCTGCCCACCTGAGAAGTGGCGCGGATACCGGTTCAGGTGCGACGGTTCCAAACCAACGGTTTCAATCAGTGTGTGTACCCGCTCGTCAATATCCTTCTTCTTCCACCCGTTGTACTTAAGTGGCTCCGCAATAATGTCGTAAATCGGCATCCGCGGATCCAACGAAGCCATCGGATCTTGGAACACAACCTGCAGATCCCGGCGCACGCGCTTGCGTTCCGAACGGTCCATCTGCCCCGTATCCTTACCGAGCACCACGATCCGACCATCCTCCGGGGCCTTCAAATCCAGAATTTCAAGCAGCGTGGTGGTCTTCCCACACCCGGACTCACCCACGAGCCCCAGCGTTTCCCCGGCCTTAATATCCAGCGAAATCCCATCCACCGCATGCACAGTACCCACGCGCCTCTTAAACACCGCGCCCTTCATGAGGGGGAAGTACTTGCGGACGTTCTCTAACCGCAGCACTTCCTCACGCTTATTACGGTCCTCATCGAGCGAAGAGGGAGTGTACGCCTCCGGCACCGGGAAAATCTCGCGGTACTGCCAGTTGTGCTCACTAATTTCCGGGGCACGCACGCACGCCAACCGATGCACGTCCTGCTCCCCAGCCTGCTCCGCCGGCACCTCCGGCGCCACCTTCAACGGTGGTTCCTCCTTGCGGCACTCGTCGTTCGCCAACGGGCAGCGCGGCACAAACGGGCACGCCGTAGGGGGTGTCAACATAGACGGCGGGTTACCTTCAACCGGCACCAAAGCCTCATCCCGCGTCATATCCGGCCGCGGCAAAGAACCCAGAAGACCAATCGTGTACGGCATCGAAGAACGGTAGAAAATGTCATTCACCGTCCCCGACTCCACGCACCGGCCCGCGTACATAACCGCCACCCGGTCCGCCAAGCCCGCAACAACCCCCAGGTCGTGGGTAATCAGAATGATCGCCGCACCCGTTTCTTGCTGCGCGGTTTTTAGAACCTCAAGAATCTGCGCCTGAATCGTCACATCCAACGCCGTGGTCGGCTCGTCCGCAATAATCAAATCCGGATCGTTCGCAATTGCCATTGCGATCACTACGCGCTGGCGCATCCCCCCGGAAAACTCGTGCGGGAACGACTTCACCCGCCCCTTCGGATTCGGAATCCCCACCAGGTCCAATAGCTCAACCGCGCGTTCTTCCGCCTGCGCCTTCGTCATGTTCTGGTGGATCCGCAAGGCTTCCACAATCTGGTCACCAATCGTGTACACGGGCGTGAGGGCCGACAGCGGATCTTGGAACACCATCGCCACTTTCTTGCCGCGCACATCCGACATCCACCGGTCCGACTTACCTAACAGTTCCGTTCCGTGCAGTCGGACACTGCCTTTAACTCGCGCGGACTCCTCCAGCAAGCCCATCACCGCCATCGACGTCACGGACTTACCCGAGCCGGATTCCCCAACAATGCCGAGCACTTCCCCGGCGTTCACGTGCAGGTTTACCCCCCGCACCGCGTGCACGTTACCGTCTTCTGAGGGGAAAGTTACGTTCAAGTTTTCAATCTCGAGGACAGGCACGCCCTCTTGCCGCTGCGGAACCGCTTCCGTCGCGGCCTGCTGCTTAGTTTTACTGCTCATGCTGCATGACCTCCTGATTTGGATGAGGGATCGAGGGCGTCGCGTAACCCATCCCCAATGAAGTTCACACAAATAAGTGTGCACACCAAGATTGTGGCGGGCGCGAGGAACACCCAGGGGGTCGTCGTGGCGGACGCCTGACCCTCAGCAATTAACTTTCCCAAAGACGTGTTTGGCGCCTGAACCCCGAAACCGAAGTAAGACAGGACGGTCTCACTCATAACAGCGGTTACGAACCCCAGGGCACAGTCAATAATCAAGTAGGACGCCACGTTGGGGATAATGTGTTTCGTGATAATCACCCACGAGGGGACGGACATGAACTTCGCGGCCCGCACGTACTCCAAATCTTTCACCGCAAGCGTCATCGACCGCACCACGCGGGCGGTGAGCATCCACCCGAATGCGGCGAGCAGAATAATGAACGTCACGATCGAACCTTTCGAGGCGCCGCCGCGCTGCGAGATCACAGCGATCAGCAGGAACGAGGGGATCACCAGCAGCAAGTCCACGACCCATAGCAGGACTTTGTCAACCACTTTGCCGAAATACGCCGCAGCGGACCCAACGAGGGCTGCGACCACGGTTTGGATCAGACATACGCACACGCCAATTAGGAGGGATTTGCGCAGCCCCTCCAGGGTTAGTGCGAGCACGTCACGTCCCCCTTGTGTGGTTCCAAACAGGTGCTCACCCGACGGGGGTTGCAAGAAAGAGACGTTGTCGACATCCGCGAAGTTCCACGGGCTGAGGAAGGGGCCGATAATGGCTAGGAGGACAATCAGGAAGAACCCGATTAAGCCCACCACCGCTGTTTTTGACCTGGCGAACCGCCGCATCACCAGAGCCCGCCGGGTCATCTGCTTGCCTTCTTGGGTGGAGGGGTCCACTACCTGAGCGGCCTCGTCTTCCACCGCTGAAGGGGGCTGCGCGTGCGCTGCGCTAGTTACTTGTTCGGACATGTTTAGCTCACTCTCACTCGCGGATCAACGAGCACTACAAGCACGTCGGAGAGGATGGCACCGGTTAGCGTACAAACCCCAGAGAAGGCCACGACCGCTGCCGTCCCATTAATGTCTTGTTTCATAATTGATTCAACCGAGTACTGGCCCAGGCCGTGCCAGCCGAAAATCGTTTCCGTAACCGTGGCCCCCAGGAACAGGGTGGCAACCGCGAACGCGAAGTACGTGGCCATCGGCACCATGGAGGTGCGCAGCGCGTGGCGGATAACCGCTTTCGTTTTAAACAGGCCTTTTGCGCGGGCAGTGCGAACGTAGTCGGCCCCCAGCGTGTCAAGCATGAGGTTACGTTGATACCGCGAATAGCTGGCAATACCGGTGAGGGACATGGAGATGGTGGGCAGTAACAGGTGCTGGAGCCGATCTACTATCGCCGCTCCCGGATAACTGCCTATCTGCCCTGTTTCCCCCACGAACTCGAAGAACTGCGTGCCGGTAGCGGCGTTGATTTGTGTGGCCCCCACCTGCAGTAGGGTTGCGAGCACAATCACGGGAGTGGAGATGACCACCAGTGAAAGCAGTGAGATCAACCGGTCCGCGAATGAGTACTGCTTCGTAGCCGTCCACGCACCAACCGCCACGCCACCGACCATGCCGATTAGCGATCCGATTACGATGAGGCGAACCGACACCCAAATGCGGATCGAAATGATCTCGTTAACCGACTCTCCTTTCGGGGTTTTCCCCCAGTCCCAGCTGGTCACAATGGATTGCAGCCAGTGCATGTAGCGGTCTGTCAGTGGGATGCTGTCCGAAAGGTTGTAGGAAGTCAAAGTGCGTTCAATTAACGCCCAATCCAGGTTGGGATTGGACAGGTCGTACGCTGCTTTCGGGTCCATTGAAACAGCCGCGATGAGGTATGCGAGCGACACGGCAACGAAAAGCAACACCGCATAGTTCGCTATTCTTCTTAGTAAATAGAAGAACATAAGCCCGTCCTTCAAATATGCCACCCCTGGCAACACCACATTGTATAAGGGAGAGTGCGTGGGCACCAACGGATTTTCATTTCTTGTCTAAGCACATCTATAGAAGAATCCATCTCTTCTTCAGATGTTTTTTTGCAGACTAGCACACGATTGGACGGCGCGCCTTTTACTCCCATTAATCGGATAGTTCTGCATATGATTTACACACTATGTTTTCTACAGGCACAGGTGTATAGTTTTGTTCCATGCTGAGTAAAAAGGGGTCAACTCCTCTTCCCTTGCTGGTGGTAGGCGCTCTTGGCGTAGTCTTCGGAGACTTGGGCACGAGCCCTCTGTACTCCCTACATGCAGTATTTACGTTACATAATGGGGCTTTAAAACCTACCGAAGAAGATATTCTTGCCGTACTTTCGCTGATTATTTGGTGCTTAATTATTATCGTGTCGGTTGGTTACGCGACCTTTATTATGCGCGCCGATAACAAAGGTGAGGGCGGTATTCTCTCGCTCGTTTCTTTGATTCGACATCGACTTGGAAAAGCTGATCCCCGCGCCGTAGTTGCAACGTTCATAGCGATTATGGGAGCGGGATTATTTTATGGTGATTCCCTGATTACCCCTGCGGTTTCCGTAATGAGTGCGGTGGAGGGGCTCGAGGTGGCGAACCCGGAGTTTTCCCACTGGGTGATCCCCGCGTCGATCGTGATTCTTTCGCTCCTGTTTTTTGTGCAACGCTGGGGAACGGGCCGCATTGGAGTGGCGTTTGGACCCATCATGTGCTGCTGGTTCCTCACCCTCGGTGGGCTCGGCCTGGGCCCAATCCTTGACAATCCATCGATTTTATGGGCACTCTCCCCAATGCCGGGGCTTCGACTGGCGGTTTCGCACCCGTTTATCACGTTCTTAGCTCTTGGCGCCGTGGTGCTGACTGTGACCGGTGTGGAAGCCCTTTACGCCGACATGGGGCATTTTGGGCGGCGCCCAATTGTGATCGCGTGGTTCACCCTCGCGTTCCCCATGCTCATTTTGAACTACCTGGGGCAAGGTGCGAACCTTTTGCGACACCCCGAGGCGCTGAATAACCCGTTCTTTGAGCTCGCGCCCCGCTGGGGCCAGCTGCCACTCGTCATCCTCGCTACCCTCGCCACAGTCATCGCATCACAAGCCGTGATCTCGGGGGCATTCTCTGTGTCCCGACAGGCGTCGCGCCTGTCGTTCCTGCCACGTTTAAAGGTACTGCAAACCAGCAAGAGCATGGGTGGGCAGATTTACTTACCGGCCGTAAACCACATGCTGTGGATCGCTGTAATGGCCCTGGTTTTGATCTTCCAAAGTTCCCAGAACTTGGCATCCGCATACGGTTTCTCGGTGTCTGGCACACTGATTTTAGAGATGAGCTTGTTCCTGCTGATGGCACGCACAATCTGGCATTGGCCCATCTGGCGCATCGCCCTGGTTGCGCTCGCAATTGGATCTGTTGAGGTTGCGATCTTCCTTGCGAATATCGCAAAACTAGCGACCGGCGGGTGGCTCCCACTCATGGTGGCGATCATGATGGTGATCATCATGACGACCTGGAAGAAGGGCTCCAAGATTGTATTTAGCCGCCGCGCCGAACTGGAAGGCCCCCTATCGGATTTCATTTCGACCGTTAAAGCCCGGGGTGTGCGACGCGTATCTGGCGTCGCCATTTACCCGCACGGCAACCCCACCACAGCGCCTTTAGCGTTGCGTTCAAGCGTGCTGTTCAACCGCGTGCTACACGACCACATTGTGATTGTGACGATTAAACACATTGGGGTTCCGCATGTGCGCCACACCCGCCGAGTGGAAGTGACGACTCGCGGCGACCAGACCTACGGGATTATCCACATGAACTACCGGGTGGGCTTCAACGATTCTCAGAACGTACCTGCCGCGGTGCAGCTCATGTGTAGTGCTCACCCGGAGTTCGGAATCGACCCAACGATTGCCCAGTACGTGCTGTCCACCTACCGGATTGAACCGGGCAAGGACAAGGGCGTGAGGTACGCGCGCAGTGAACTGTTCCGCTGGTTAGAGCGCATGGGCGCGAACCGAACCCAAAGTTTCAAACTACCACTGGACCGCACCATCGTAGTGGGCGCGTCAGTGGAGGTTTAACGCGTGCCCAAGTTTGCGCATGAGCCCGTGCGGGATTAACGCGCAAGTATGTGCAAACCGCATCACGACATAACAGCGCTAGCCGGCCGCACTGGTCGCATTAGTGAAGCTACTTGCGTCAGCCGACCGCGCTGGGAGCGTTAATGAGGATAATCGAGTTGATAAAACGTGGGTAGTTAAGTTCGGCTCAGACGTTGAACTTGAACTCGACCACGTCCCCATCTTGCATCACGTAGTCTTTACCTTCGAGCCGGATCTTCCCAGCCGCACGCGCCTGCGCGGTCGAACCGAGCTCATCCAGATCCTCAAACGAAACCACTTCCGCTTTAATGAAGCCGCGTTCAAAATCTGTGTGAATCACACCAGCTGCCTGAGGTGCTGTCCACCCCTTGTGAATCGTCCACGCCCGTGCTTCTTTGGGCCCAGCAGTCAAGTAGGTTTGCAAACCCAGCGTGTCGAACCCAACGCGCGCCAACTTGTCTAGCCCAGACTCTTCCTGCCCGGATTCGAGTAGCATCTCCCGCGCCTCATCCTCGTCGAGCTCCACCAGTTCCGCTTCGAACTCAGCATCCAAGAAAACTGCTTCTGCCGGGGCCACTAGGTCGCGCAACTGCGCCTGCGCAGCCTCATCGTCCATGCCGGCCGCATCCATGTTGAACACGTAAATGAACGGTTTCGCGGTCATCAACTGGAACGTGGCCACAACCTCCGGATCCAAATCCGAACCCGGTAGCGCCCGCGAAATTAACTGTCCATCCTCAAGGATCTGCAAGGCTTTCTGCGCCGTCGACAGCACCGCCGCATCCGTCTTGTGGCCCCGCACTTCTTTTTCAAGACGCGGAATCTGCCGCTCCAACGTCTGCATATCCGCCAAAATCAGTTCCGTCTCAATCGTCTCAATATCAGACTTCGGATCAATCTTGCCGTCCACGTGGGTCACGTCAGCATCCTGGAACGCACGAGTCACCATGCAGATTGCCTGTGCCTCACGAATATTAGCAAGGAACTGGTTGCCCATCCCCTCACCTTCGGAAGCGCCCTTCACAATCCCCGCAATGTCCACGAAAGACACGGTGGCTGGCAGGATCCGTTCGGAATCAAAAATCTCCGCTAGCCGGCTGAGCCGCGCGTCAGGCAAAGGCACTACCCCCACGTTCGGTTCAATCGTTGCGAACGGGTAGTTCGCCGCCAACACGGTTGCGCGGGTGAGCGCATTGAACAACGTCGACTTGCCTACGTTAGGCAATCCTGCAATACCAATCGTTAAAGCCACGCGAACAGTCTACCCTCCACATAAGAAAACACGAATAACGCCCCCACCCCAAACTGGGAACAGCCGTCAAACCACCCCCCCTATTTGGCACCACTAGACCAACTTGATTCAATAACCATATGGAAACTGCAACGTGGATAATCGCCCTAATATGCCTGCTAATCGGCAGTGCAGTCGGCTACGCGCTCGGACGCTCCCGCCCCCACACCGACACCACCCCAACCCCACCCGTTGACCTGGGCCCGCTTCACGACTCCATTCGCACCCTTGGCCAACACGTGCAACACATGGAAGTCACGCAAGGACAGAGCATGGGCACATTTGGGGAACAACTGCGTCAAACCCAGAACCTCAACCGGATGATCCTAGAGGCAACCAGCGGGCTGGACTCCGCATTGCGACAATCCCCCAAACGGGGCACGTGGGGTGAAGTTAGTTTGCGGCGCGTGCTGGAAGCTTCCGGTTTAACCCGCCACATAGATTTCGAACAGCAGGTCTCTGCAGGTGGGAAACGCCCCGACGTGGTGGTGCAACTCCCCGCAAAATCAAGCTTGGTAATCGACGCGAAAGTCCCCCTAGACGCCTACCTGAAAGCCCGTGAAGACGACGAGCAATCCGGCACCTACATGCGCGAACACGTGCGGGCAGTGCGCCGGCACGTGCAAGAACTCGCGCGCCGCACCTACCCGCAACTAGTGGAAGGCAGCGTGGATTCCACCATCATGTTCCTGCCCTCCGAAGCGCTTGTCGCCGCCTCTTTCGACGAAGACCCCACGCTGTTTGAACAAGCACTGAGCGCCGGCGTGATTATCGCCGGGCCCGCTTCCCTCATGATTTTGCTGCGTTCAGTAGGTAGCCTATGGGCCCGACAAGAAGTTAACGACGACGCGCAGGCTCTACTCGAGCTCGGCAACACACTCGTTGACCGTTTAAATGTGGTGACGAACCACCTGGTGAGCCTAGGCGACAGTATCCGCGCCGTCACCAAACACTACAACGCAACCATCGGGTCGCTTGAAGGTCGCCTACTGGTCACCGCCCGCAGCATCCGAGCAGTCTCAGACCGGGTTGCGGATACTCCCCCGAATGTGGACGAGCCGTTGCGCCAACCGAAACCGCAAACCGACAACTAACCAGCCCGCCCCCAGGTGTGGCTGCTTGTTTAGCAGGTGTGGTCGGGGCCCGGCACGCGTTTCGCCCCAGCCCCGGTTTTCCCTGCAGTTTGCAGTTTTGTCCGGAGGTTGCGCGGTAACTGGAACGTAATGGTTTCCGTACGGGTCTTTACCTCTTCCACCTGCGGGTAGCCTAAGCCCTGTAGTTTCTTGATTACGTCGCGCACCAGGATCTCAGGGACAGAAGCCCCGGACGTCACCCCCACGCAGCGGGCGTCGGCAAGCCAATCCGCATCTAACTCGCTGGCCTTATCAATCCGATGGGCCGCAGGGGCACCCGCGTCGAGCGCCACCTCCACGAGCCGCACCGAGTTAGACGAGTTCGCAGACCCCACCACGATCATCACATCCACGTTCGGGGCGATTCTCTTAACCACTTCCTGCCGGTTCTGCGTGGCGTAACAAATATCGTCACTGGGCGGGTCAATCAGGTTCGGGAACCGCTGGCGCAACCGCGCCACCGTTTCTTTCGTTTCGTCCACACTCAGCGTAGTTTGCGACAGCCACACCACCCGATCAGGGTCCCGCACCTGCACCTGATCTACTTCCTGAGGGGTACCAACCACCTGTATGCGTTCAGGTGCTTCTCCCTGCGTGCCTTCCACCTCTTCGTGCCCCTGGTGGCCGACCAAAATGATGTCGTAATCATTCTTCGCGAAGCGAATAGCTTCCTTGTGCACTTTAGACACGAGAGGACACGTGGCATCGATCGTACTCAGGTTCCTGGCCGTGGCTTCGCTGCGCACCGCGGGAGACACCCCGTGGGCTGAGAACACCACGCGCGCGCCCTCAGGCACTTCATCAGTCTTGTCTACAAAAACCGCGCCCCGTTCACTGAGGGTCTCGACCACATAGCGGTTGTGAACGATCTCTTTACGCACGTAAATCGGTGGGCCGTAAAGATCCAATGCTTTCTCTACCGCATCCACCGCTCGGTCCACGCCCGCACAGTAGCCACGCGGAGAGGCCAGCAGAATTTTCTTCCCAGTCGTTTCACTCACGCCTCTTAATCTACCTTCCGACACAGTTTTTCTCTGCCCCACATCCGTCTGACCATTAACCTCACAACAACCGTAAAGCAGCCAGCCGATATCCACAGCACAGGCAACATAGGTAATGCGCGTGTGAGATAGTGGGAGGCGTGGCAGAAATGAAACCGTTGGCGAAAATGGCGCGCGACACGACGCGGGATAATCCGTGGCCCCTGCATTTGCTGAGCGAGAATATTAAAGCGTATGTGGAGCGCATGTCGGAACTGTGGGTCGAGGGGCAAGTGGTGCAGTTCAACGAACGTCCGCCCACAAAAATGTCGTTTCTAACTATCCGCGACGTGGACGCCGACGTGTCTATGGACATGACCGCATTTGGCACGGTGATCGCGCAAACCCAAGGCAACTTGACCGCGGGGTCGCGGATTGTGGCGCGCGTAAAACCAGTGTTCTGGACCCGCTCTGGGCGGCTCAACCTGCAGGCAAAAGAGATTCACCCGGTGGGCGTTGGCAACCTACTGGCGCAAATCGAACAGTTACGCAAAAAACTCGACGCAGAAGGATTATTCGCAGCCTCCCGCAAGAAACCACTTCCGTTTCTACCACGCACCGTGGGCCTCATTTGCGGGCGGAACGCGAAAGCGAAAGACGACGTGATTGTTAACGCGCGACTGCGTTGGCCCGCAACCAAGTTTGAGATTCGTGAAGTTCTGGTGCAGGGCCCGCAATCTGCTGCGCAGGTGAGCCGTGCGATCACGGAACTAGACGGGCTGGAACACGTGGATGTGATTATTGTGGCGCGCGGCGGCGGCTCCGTGGAAGACCTACTGCCGTTTTCGGAGGAGGTTGTGGTGCGGGCCGCGGCGGACGCGCACACCCCGATCGTGTCCGCGATCGGCCACGAAGGTGACGCACCACTACTGGACCTGGCGGCGGACCTGCGCGCGTCCACCCCAACGGATGCGGCGAAAAAAACGGTACCTGACCTGGAGGCGGAAGGTGACGGGCTGGCGCAGGCACGCGCGCGACTGCGTCAAGCAGTACTGGGACGCATCGGGGTGGAACGCAACCACCTCGACCTGCTGACCTCCCGTCCAGTTTTCACTTCCCCAACCGCCTCCCTGCAAGGCCACCGCGCCACCCTTGAGCAAGCGCTAACTGGCCTGCGCAACACCGCGGGCCAACGCCTGTCTGCCGCCCGCACCCAGTTAGCTTCCGCCCTGGCATCACTGCGAGCCATGAGCCCTCAAGCGACTTTGGAACGCGGATACTCAATTTTGAAAGCCCCCGGAAAGGGTGTGCTCACGGACGCGGCGCAAGTGAAAAAGGGGGAGATTCTGCAAGCGACACTGGCTCGCGGATCAATGATCGTCACAGTGTTCGGCACCAACCCCGGCGCAGAATCTGACCCGGGCCCGCAGGCTTTAGCGACAAATAAAAATACGGATACGAAAGAGGACATTCATGACTGACAACAACCAAGCACCCGAAGTGGAGCAGCTATCGTACGAAGCTGCGCGCGACGAACTAGTAAGCATTGTTCGCAAACTAGAAGGGGGACAAGCCCCCCTCGAACAGACCCTGGCGCTGTGGGAACGCGGGGAAGCACTAGCGCGCCACTGCGAATCCATCCTCGACAGTGCACAAACCCGCATGGAAGCGGCAACAAAAGCGGACACCCCGCAACCAACCACAGAGCCCGAGCCCGCACAACAGTAGCAGCGACGACCCAATTGCAGTACTCGCTGCGTGTCCACACCGAGCTAGCAGCGACGACCCAATTGCAATACTGACTGCCGTTCCTCGCCACCGCAGCCCCGAACTCGCCCCGCGCTAGTGCGCCGACACAGTCCCGCGGGGAATACCTACTTACCCATGCGTCGTTCCCGCTGCGCGTAATCGCGCAGGGCCCTCAAGAAATCAACGCGACGAAAATCTGGCCAGTACACCTCGCAGAAATAGTATTCCGAATGGACGGACTGCCACAGCAGGAACCCCGACAAACGCTGCTCCCCCGACGTGCGGATCACCAGGTCCGGATCCGGTAGGCCCCGCGTGTACAGGTGGTCCGCAATGTCGTCAACCGTGAGCACATCCGCCACCTGGTCGATCGTCATTCCCTTTGCAGACTGATCACGCAGTAACGACCGGACTGCGTCCGTGATCTCGTGCCGGCCACCGTAACCAATAGCTACATTCACCGTCATCCGGTTATCCTGACCTTCAATCTGATTCGATTCCACCGTTTCGCACAGGGACTGCGCCACCGATTCGGGCAGCAAAGACATGTCCCCTACCACGCGTAAATGCCACCGCCCATCCGCAGCTAAGTTCGCGAGCGTGTCCGAAATAATCGCGAGCAACGGTTCCAGCTCTTTATGGTCCCGTTCCAGATTGTCCGTCGAAAGCATCCACAGGGTAACTATTTTCACCCCGGTTTCTTCTGCCCACTGAAGCACTTCCGTTACTTTATCCGCCCCTTTGCGGTGCCCGTAAGTAGCCGCGTTACCTGCCTGTTTTGCCCAACGCCGGTTCCCATCCAAAATGATGCCGATGTGTTTGGGGATGCTATCACTCGCCAGTTGCTTCACCAGCCGGCGTTCGTAAATGCGGTACAGCAGATGATTCTTCACGCTTCCCCCAAACTTGATCGGTTACTCACCCTTATTTTACTGGAGGATCAAAATATATCTGAGGTCTCGAAACTGAACCTAAGTTACGGTACCGTAAGTTATGGGTCTGTGCTGGATCCGAAGACACGATTCTTGAGGTCAAAACGAACCAGAAAGCAGGTGTTTCATGACAACCTACCGCCACCCGTGGCGACCGCACTTCACAGCGGCGCGCGCTCGTGTAACGGCAAAACCTTTACTGCGCGGCTGGATCCACCTAGTTGCCACCCCACTGGCGTTCGCAGCGGCGCTCGTCCTGCTGATCCTCGCGCCCACCACTCCCACGCGGTGGGCTTCCGTTGTTTACCTGGCCTCCACCCTCCTGCTGTTCGGCGTGTCCGCTCTTTACCACCGTTTGTACTGGGGGCCGAAAGCGCAGCAGCTGCTGCGGCGTTTTGACCACTCCAACATTTTCTTACTCATTGCTGGCACTTACACCCCCATCTGTGTTGCGCTACTAGAAGCCGGAGCGGCTACACGCGTGCTGAGCATCGTGTGGATCGGCGCTGCTTTAGGCATCGGCACCGCCGTGTTTTGGCCGAGCGCGCCACGCTGGTTCGTCACCCCCATTTACGTGGTGCTCGGCTGGGTTGCATTGTGGTACCTACCCGCCTTGTGGCACACCGGAGGCGCCGCAATCGTTTGGCTTCTTATTGCCGGAGGGCTTTCCTACACCGTGGGGGCGCTCGTGTACGGGTTCAAGTGGCCCAATCCCTCGCCTCGCGCGTTCGGTTTTCACGAGATTTTTCACGCATTCACGGTCGCCGGCTGGGTGTGCCACTGTGTTGCTGCTTACCTGGCGGTACTCACCGCTGTTTAAACCACCTCAAGAGGCGGTGGGTGTCAACACCGCCCGGGTAAACCTGCTAAGGTATTGACCGTTACTAAACGCGAGGTCCCGTTGGGGCCTCGCTTTTAATCACCAATAAGTCAAACCACCCACTAGGGAAAATGACGCACGGCACGGAGCTGATCTCTGATTGCCCTGTTAGAAGTATTAGGAGGTCTTGATGGCAGACAAGACGTGGCTCACTCAAGATGCGTACGAGCATTTGAAAGAGGAACTGGAATACCGCTCCACGACCTTGCGTAACGAGATTACGAAGAAAATTGATAACGCCCGGCAAGAGGGTGATCTGAAGGAAAATGGTGGTTACCACGCGGCTCGGGATGAACAGTCCATGAACGAGACCCGCATCCAGCAGCTGGACACGCTCTTGCGGGAAGCAGAAGTTGGGGAAACTCCTGCGGATGATGGCGTCGTAGAACCCGGCATGATGGTCACCGCAGAAATAGCTGGGCAAAAGAACGAGTTCCTACTGGCCACCCGCATGGCCGGCACCGGCCTGGGCGTGGAAACGTACTCCCCTGACGCACCTCTTGGGCAAGCCATAATTGGCGCCAAGAAGGGAGACGAAGTTAGCTACTACGCCCCGAACGGTAAAGAAATCTCAGTGAAGATCATCAACGCCGTCCCGTTCAAAGGCTAAAGCAAGTATCGGCTTGCGGGCAGCTGAAAGGCTGCTCATTGGCCGCTTAAAAGCCAAAAATACAAGTAAATGAGGCGGAGATTAAATCTCCGCCTCATTTCTATGCTCATTTTAAGAGCGTTTTCTGTGCGTGTTTTGAAAACGACCGTACTCTTACCGGCTATTCTTCTTTCGTTGCTTCCTCATAGGCCTGCGGGTTCACAGGTTTCGCATCCGCTTCTTCCGTTTCCGGATCCACCTTCATCATCTTCGGATCGTATGTCCCCCGTACCAGGTCGTCGAGCTCACCGGGCTTACCCCCGGGCCGGTCCTCTTGGGTAGCGACCTCCGGGAACTTGTCGTAACCATGCAGGTACAGCACGGACGTGTTGACAAACGCCAAGATCGGCACTGCGAACAACGCCCCGGGAATACCGAACATGAAGCCACCGGCAGCCACCGCCAGCAAAACCGCAATCGGGTGCAAAGACACCGCGTTTGACATCAGCAGAGGATGGAGGAAGTTCCCCTCAATCTGCTGGACCAGCAAAATCACCACGAACATGATCACAGCGGTTTGCAACCCCTGGTCCACAAGAGCAACCATCACCGCGATCGCCCCCGTAGAAATCGCACCCACAATCGGGATGAACGCACCGACGAACACGAGCACAGCCAGGGGAATCACCAGCGGTACGTTCAAGAAGTAGGCGCCCAACCCGATACCGACCGCGTCGATTGCTGCCACCAGAATCTGCGTGCGCGCGTAAGAGCCCAGCGTTATCCACCCTCGGATCGCGGATTCGTGTACGGGCACGCGCGCCCCCTCAGGAAGAATGCGGACGAACCACAACCAAATCCGACGGCCTTCTTTGAGGAAGAAGAACAGGCAGAACAGGGCGATCAACAACCCCGACAGAACGGTCCCAATCGACGCCGTTACCGACAGGGCACCGGATGCGAGTTGAGATGTGTTCGCCTGTACCCACTGCGTAATCTCGTCAGTGGCCTGCGCAACATAACTGTGAATAATGTCTGCATTAAGCCCCAGATTGCTTTGCGCCAGCCAATCCAGGATCTCCCGCACGCCCTGCTGTGCGCGCTGGGCGAGCGTACCCACCTGCAGAATAATCTGCGTGGATGCAACCGAAATCAACCCGCCTACGAACCCGATACCAAGCAGCAAACTTACGGCTGCCGACAGGGTTCGGGGGAAATGCAGGTAGTGCTGTAAGAACCGGTTCACCGGGTCCAAAAGCACCGCGAACAGTAATGCCAACAGAACGGGAATAACGATCTGCGTGAGGTACGACAGCAGGTACCCACCGACAGCGACCGCCGCGATAACCACTAGGAAACGCCACGCCCACTCGGCGCTCATCCGCAGTGACCGCGGTACTGTCTCTTCCGGTTCCGCGAGTTCACCCTCGTAAACAACTCGCTGCACAACCCGCGGTTCTTGTCTGCGCTCACGCAGGTCCGCATACTTTTTTTTGAAGGGCTGAAGAAACTCCGCAAGAGTCGGTTTGGACTGTGGTTCTTGCACAACGCCTCCGTATTGACTGGTCATTAACTCTAGTCAAGTATAGCGGCGTTACCGTAGCCGCTAAGTACAGATTTACATTTGAGACGGGTTCCGCCAGCAAATTAGATGAACCACACACTCCAATTCCGACTAGACCCGTTCATGCACTCGCCCGGTACCGTCTCGGCTTGTACCGTCTGCGCCTGTTGCTAGCACCCGCAGGGTTCCGCCTCGGCCTGTTCCAAGTAACCGGAAGCGGGGATTTAGCGGTAGTCTTAAGCCACGTCGTTTAACCATCAATTTTTGGAGGTTCGAAATGGCCACACGCGAGGGATCAATTCCGGGGACTGACCGGCCGGTGAACGCCGCGCCCGGTAACCACCCCGTGCTGGGTACCCCTATCGACGGTCCGTGGGCGGATCCGCACGAAATCCTGTACGTCGGGATGGGGTGTTTTTGGGGTGTGGAACGCATCTTTTGGAACGTCGACGGGGTGATTGCCACCGCTGCGGGCTACATGGGTGGAACCACGAAGAATCCAACTTACCGAGAGGTTTGCACGGGCGCTACGGGCCATGCGGAAGTTGTGCGCGTGGTGTACGACCCGACCCAGGTCAGTGCCGCCCAGTTGATGAAGGTGTTTTGGGAAAACCACGACCCCACGCAAGCAGATCGGCAGGGAAACGACATTGGCGGTCAGTATCGCTCATGCGTGTTCTGCACAACTGACGGGCAGCTACAGGCCGCGCAGAAGACCCGCGACGCATTCCAGAAAGTTCTGGCGGACGCGGGCCACGGGCAAATCACAACCGAAATTACGACAGCTACTGAAGCGGGCCCGTTCTACCTTGCAGAGGGCTCACATCAGGCATATTTGCATCACGTACCCGGTGGGTACTGTAACCACGGACCAAATGGAATGACGTGCCCAATCGGCATCATTTAATCCGCGCAGATTTTGGTTAACCTACCGCTGGTTTACTTTCACCACGTCCGTTACGAACAGGAGCGTGTCCCCTCCTTTAATACCAGCCTGAGGTACCCCGGCGTCACCGTAGCCCATCTCCGATGGGATCGAGAGGACAACTCGGGAGCCTTCCCGCACTCCCAACAGGCCCTGATCCCAACCGGGGATCACCATTCCGACACCGACGGTGAAATCTAGGGTTTGCCCGCGATCGTACGAGTTATCAAACACCTCACCGCCAAAAACCTGGCCCAGGTAGTGCGCGGAAATCTGCGAGCCCGCGGTGACCTCTGGGCCCGCACCCTCGCGGATCACATCCACAACCAGCACGTCCGGAGCCTCGTCCACTAAGAACTCAACAGTTGGTTTGCGCATGAAGTTGTCAGATACATTCACAATTTCACTCATGGGAACTCCCCTCGTTTATCGGTTTATATAGGTCTAGTTATCGAGCAGGCGCGTGGCCCTAGTTATCGCGCAGGTACGAAAGCAGCCGCAAGATCTCTAAGTACAACCACACGAGGGTCACCATAATGCCGAACGCAACCCGCCATGCATACACTTTCGGAGCCCCCGCCTCAACGCCGCGCTGGGCCACGTCGAAATCACCAATCAGGCAAATCGCCCCAAGCACGACTGCGACCACCCCTACGAACACCCCAATTGGGATGCCAAACACGGTTTGATTCGAGATCGGTTCCGAAATAACGTTCGTGGCCGTCAAGATCAGCGAGAGCACACGGTAGCCAATTAAACTGAGCAGACCGATGAGGGCAATCCGGCTGAGCTTGGCACTATTGCGCACGCGCCCAGACTTAAACAGAACCAGCGTCACCGCGGTAACCACAAATGAAGCCAGTACTGCTTGCACCACAATCCCGGGGTAAGTGGTTTCAAAAACAAATGAAACCCCACCCAAACTCATCCCTTCTGCCGCGGCATAGAGGCAGATGAGAATCGGGGAGATCTTCTGCTTAAAAATGTTCACCATCGCAAGCACAAAACCTGCGATCGCACCCACCGCCAACATGGCCATACCTGCGCCCAGGTTCGCAGCTGCAACCAGCCACGTGACCGCCGCAGCAGCAACCACTATCGCAAGCATAGAACCAGTTTTTACGATCACGTCGTCATACGTCATGACCCCGCGATCCACCGCATCCGCAGATGGAGCGTAGTACGCGCTCTGGACCTGCTCGAAATCTTCCTCCGAGTATCCCGCCGACGGTTCCGCCTGGGCTCGCCGCCCAAATCGCCCCTGACCCGACGTCTGATTCTGCTGGCCCGAACCTCCAGGTTCGTATCCTGGCATCGTCGGATACCCCGCCGGAGTGCGGGACGTAAACGTTTTTTCGAGCGAGTTCATTACCGGGTTTGCCATCACTGCCCTTTCCCTCGAGAACAAAATCTTTCAAGCATCTACGAGAAATATACAAATCCAACCTGGAAAACCGCTAAAGACAGTACCCCCAGCCGGGTTCGAACCGGCACTGGATCGGGTTTAAGCCGATTGCCTCTACCAATTGGGCTATGGGGGCGTGGTTTCTATTGTACAAATTTGAGGCCTATAAGTCTCATTCGTGATTACGCTCTGAGTGGACGGCGCGTCAAAGGGCAAGAACCATTAGTATTAGTGGGTAGATTTTAACGAGCGCAAATATTGACGGAGGGGTTAGCACCATGTGGTCCGACGGGAAACGACACTGGAGATTCGAAGCGGACCCCTCAATAATCCGAGCTTCTCGACACAATCAAGGGGTTTTACGCAAAACGCAACGCCCCTACATGTCAGCAGCTGCGCGCCGCCACCGGTTCACAACCGACCCGCGCCGCGAACTTAGTTTTGGCGAGCGGATCCGTTCGATCCCCAATGCGTTCACACAGGCCACGAAGGACGAAACGAAAGTTGGGTTACTTTTAGTTGCCGCCGCACTACTGGCTTTGGCGTGGGCAAACTCACCTTTTTCTGGGATATATGAGGCAATCGCCAACTACGAAATCGGGCCCGCTTCGTTGCACATGCACTTGCCGCTAAACTCGTGGGCTGCCGATGGGATTCTGACCATCTTCTTCTTCGTAGTAGGGCTCGAGTTGAAAACCGAGTTCGTAACCGGTGCGTTGCGGGACATTCGCGAAGCTGCCCTGCCGATGCTCGCCGCGTTCTTCGGCATGGTGGGGCCCGCATCCGTGTACTTACTAACGCAAGTGCTCACTGGTTCCGAGGCGTACCACGGGTGGGCGATTCCCGCGGCAACAGACATTGCGTTTGCAGTTGCCCTACTGGGCTTATTCGGTAAGGGCCTACAGCCCGCGGCCCGCACGTTCCTACTTACCCTCGCGGTGGTGGACGATCTGCTCGCCATCATCGTGATCGCAGTTGCCTACTCGACCGGACTGAACTTCATCGCCCTCGGCTGCGCCCTTCTGGCAATCGTCCTGTTTGGCGTGCTGGTACAAAAACGCTTCATGCACTGGTGGGCGCTCATCCCGATTGCGGTGATCGCGTGGGGATTCATGCACGTATCCGGTGTGCACGCCACCATTTCCGGGGTTGCGATGGGCCTGCTGGTTCCGGCGGCGCGGCGCAGGCGCGAACCCCAGTGGTCGCATCACCTGGCGGAAAAACTGAACCCGATTTCCGCGGGGATCGTGGTTCCGATCTTCGCGTTCTTCGCCGCTGGGGTAGACATACGTTCTTCCGGTGGGATCCACGAAACTCTGGTTGATCCGGTTGCACTGGGGGTCTTGTTCGGCCTCCCCATCGGTAAACTACTCGGAATCGCAGGTTCCGTGTTCATCCTCACGAAATTTACTCGCCTACGTTTGGGCGCGGGCGTGGACCAGGGTGACATTAACGCGATTGCGCTACTGGCGGGCATTGGCTTCACAGTCGCTCTGCTGGTGGCCGGGCTGGCATTCCCAGAGGGCAGCACGCACATTCCACACGCAAAACTGGGCGTCATGCTCGGTACCGCATCCGCCGCAATCTTCGGTGGGTACGCAGTACACCGGCGCGCCAAGCTACACGCCCGTGGCCCAGCCGCATATGCGCGGGGCACGGTTCGGTAACCCGAGCGGCACGGTTCAGCACAACCTAAGCGACACAGCCCGGAATATGCCGGCTGAGCTTGTGAGGGGACGGGTTTACCGCGAGGAATCCGCGTGAACTAACGAGAGGGCGACGCCGTCGAGAATATCGTTTTCTGAAACGATGATCTTCTGAGTGCCCGCACGGGTTTCGAGCCGACGCACAATCGCACGCCAAATCAGTGCGCCACCCCCGATCACGTCGGCGCGGCCTTTCGCCATGTAACCCAGCTGTGCTTTCTGCTCGACAGGCGTGTCGATCATGTACGCGCACGAACGCAGCATTTGCTCAACGCTGTGCACGGAACCGTGTATTTTCTGCGGTTCATACTCACTCAGGTCTAACGCGTGCGCCGCAATTGTCGTTACCGTTCCCGCAACCCCAATCACGGTGCGTACCCGCG
This sequence comes from Gleimia hominis, assembly GCF_002871945.2. Taxonomy (NCBI): domain Bacteria; kingdom Bacillati; phylum Actinomycetota; class Actinomycetes; order Actinomycetales; family Actinomycetaceae; genus Gleimia; species Gleimia hominis. The sequence continues at coordinate 1,163,592 of NZ_CP126963.1, forward strand.
AGAAATCCAGTTCGTCATCGGCCTCACGCAGTAAATCATCCACGAACTCAATCCCACTGCCAGCTGCAAGACGTTCCGTTACTCGCACGGAACCCATATTCGTTGAAACCGCTTGAACCTGCCCGTGGTCACCAACCACAAACTCGGTCGATCCCCCACCGATATCCACCACCAACGCTGGTTCGGCCGCGTCCCTCAAAGTAGAAAGCGCACCTGCGTAAGACAGCCGCGCTTCCTCTTGGCCTTTTATTACCTCAGGGGTGACGCCCAGTACCTCACGCATTTTGGATTTGAACTCGGCTGCATTTTTCGCATCCCTACTCGCGGACGTGGCGACACACCGGATATGCTCCGAATCCACCCCGTACTGCCGGCAGGTGTGTGCGTACTGGCGTGCGGCAGCAACTGTGCGCTCAATTGCGGCCTCACTCAAATACCCGGTTCGGTCCACACCTTCACCCAACCGCACGATTTGCATCGTACGTTCCAGGTCGTGCCACTTACCTCGCTGTTCGTACCCCACGAGCAGTCGGATCGTATTAGTCCCACAATCCACCGCTGCCACCGGGATTGGCTTACTCAATCTCTACCCCCAAGGTTTTAACGTGCAACGCTACTTGTCCGCGCACTGATTTGGGTTCCACAGGCCCCGCTCTTCCATGCGTTTTAACGCCATGTCCCCAATCGGGTTAACTCCCGGGCCCGCTGCGAGTGCGTGGCCCACCAGCGCGTGCAAACACTTTACCCGCGTAGGCATCCCACCTGCAGAAACACCACTTATCTCCGGTACTACCTGCACTGCATCTCGAGCCTGCAAGTACTGCTCGTGCGCCCGGCGGTACTTAGCTTGCAAACCTTCGTCCGCCCGCAACTGTTCGTTTAACTCGTCCATCCAATGCTCGGCTTCTAGCACTGAACAGGCTTTCACCGCTGCCGGGTGAGCTAGGTAAAACATGGTTGGGAACGGCGTCCCATCGTCTAAACGCGGCGCTGTCGCCACAACCGCCGGAGCCCCGCACGCACACCGGGCAGCCACCTTCAGCACTCCCCGAGGTTCGCGCCCCAACTGCTCACGCACAGCTTCTAAGTCTGCCGCACTGATTTGCCCCGATGCTACCCCCGCGGTTCGCTTCTGTGCTTGCGCTGGAGGCCTGCCCTGGTCCTCATTATTAATAGCATTAACTGGAGGGCGATTACTGCTCATCTGCGGCATCCTTCTTGATTTTTGGCATCACGGTGGGAGGCGGCACGGTCAACTGGTCTGGTTCGGCCGCCATCTTCACGGTGTCACTGACCACCAAGTACCAGGGTTTCGCAGGTCCATCCTTCGCAGCTGGGCGGGTGGCTTCAAACGGCTTGTTCAGATCCTCCCCCGCATCCACCACGGAATACTGCGTTTCCCCCGGCTGCACGTACCCCAGGCGGGCTCGTGCCTGCGCGGCAATGTAGTTCTTGTCTTTCCACTGCTCAAGTTGCGAACGCAGCTGCGCATTATCGTGCGTCGCCTGCTCAATCTGCAGTTGCACATTCTTCTTTTCCCGCAGCTGCTCCCACCGCAGGTGAATGGGATCAACTACCGCCAACAGCGCGAGAATCACCAGCAGCGCCACCCCCAGGTTTTTGAACGGAACCTTCGTCGGATCCGGTTTCGGTTTCTCCCGCTCAACCCGCGGTACCTTGAGGCTGTTGACCGCTTTGACGCGCTGTTTCCCAACCGGTGGGCCCGGTTTTTTACCCGCCTTCGCGCGTTTCCACCCGCGCGTGGGGGCACTGATAGACGCTGGTCGCCCCGTTTGCGCACGAGGTGCACGCGGCCGTGGGGTGCGGGGGCGGCGTGCCGACTGCCTCGAGTACTCAGACATACCGGTAGTGTCTCACCTTCCACTGCGGTCCCTCTAGGCGGCGCGCGCTCGGATCAGAAGATAGGCTTCTGAGATGATCGCCACGCGCAAGCAGGCGCGCCGCCTCACTCGGAGACGGCGCGCCCAGCGTCGCTAGACGACGCTCTTAAACCAAACGCAGGTTTGTGCTTAGAACTTCGCGCGGGGGAACGCGGTGTGTCCCGCGTACTGCGCTGCGTCACCGAGCTGGCCCTCAATGCGTAGCAGCTGGTTGTATTTAGCTACGCGCTCAGAACGAGCAGGAGCGCCCGTCTTGATCTGACCGGAGTTCGTTGCCACAGCCAGGTCCGCGATCGTCGTGTCCTCAGTTTCACCACTGCGGTGCGACGTCATCGTGTGGTAGCCCGCGCGGTGAGCCATGTCGATGGCGGCGAGGGTTTCAGTTAGCGAACCAATCTGGTTCACCTTGACGAGCAGAGCGTTCGCCGCTCCCATCTCAATGCCCTTCTTCAACCGCGCCGGGTTCGTTACGAACAGGTCGTCACCCACCAGCTGCACACGGTCGCCGAGCTCCTTGTTCAGCGAAGCCCAGGCGTCCCACTCATCCTCAGAGAGCGGATCTTCAATGGAAACCAGCGGGTACTTGGAAACTAGTTCCTCGTAGTACTTCACCATTTCATCCGTGGTCTTAGCAGCGCCCTCAAACTGGTAGGCACCGTCCTTAAAGAACTCGGTGGAGGCCACGTCGAGTGCCAACGCCACGTCCGAACCCGGCTTGTAACCAGCCTTCTCGATCGCTTCAATAATCAAGTCCAACGCAGCGGAGTTCGAATCGAGGTTCGGGGCGAAACCACCCTCATCGCCCAGGCCGGTAGCGAGCCCGCGTTCACCGAGTACCGCTTTCAGCTGGTGGTAAACCTCCGCGCCCCAGCGCAGTGCTTCGCGGAAAGTGGGAGCACCCACCGGTGCGATCATGAACTCTTGAATGTCCACGTTCGTGTCTGCGTGCTCACCACCGTTGAGGATGTTCATCATCGGAACGGGAAGCACGTGGCCGTTTGGCCCACCCAGGTAGCGGTACAGTGGCAAGCCAGCGGAGTTAGCCGCAGCTTTCGCAACCGCGAGCGAAACCCCGAGGATTGCGTTGGCCCCCAGTTTGCCTTTGTTGTCCGTTCCGTCGAGGTCGATCATGATTTCGTCGATGCGGCGCTGCTCAGCAGCATCCTCATCAATCAGCTCAGGAGCAATCACCTCAATGACAGCGTCCACAGCTTCCTGAACGCCTTTGCCCTGGTAGCGTTCCTTGTCACCGTCGCGGTGTTCAACTGCCTCGAAAGCACCGGTGGATGCGCCCGAAGGCACGTCCGCGCGGGCCGTGGTACCGTCCTCAAGCTCCACTTCAACTTCAACAGTGGGGTTGCCGCGTGAATCTAGGATTTCACGAGCGCCGATTGCTTCAATAAGTGCCACAGTCTATCTCCTTCTTTTGGTTTGCGATATCGTCGCACTACTTATACGTTATTACGTTTCTGGCCGCGGTGAAAGCATAGGCAAGGTTTTCCCCGCGCCAGCCCAACCGAGGTTAAAGGTGCGCTGGGTAACTAAAGCCCATGGTCCCAGCTCAACTCGGATTTAACGTGACATTACTAACCGGTAGATCCGTCTCAGATTCCAATAGGGCAACCCACTATCTCGTTCAAGTGCAGTCACCTCACCCTGGTGGGTGTGCCTACAATCGATCCCGCCCACGGCCTAAAGGGCGTGTTTCCTCGAGCTTAGTTATCACCGGACATTTGAGCGGGCACATTTTGCGCCAGCACCCCGGGCAGTGTGGAGGCCGTCAGCACGTTCCCGGGGGCTAACTGCCCGTACCGCGGGTTCACGTTGAGGTGCTGCTTCTCCTGCGCCTGCGCTAACTCCGCGTTGAGCTGGTCTGCACCCCCGCTCTTCGGGTCTTGCGCAACTTGCTGCACGGCTTGGTTGTTGCTGAAGAAATGCAGTAGGTCAACCGTTGTGGGAGTGAACTTTACCCCCAAGTGTTTCTCTTGCTCAGTGAACTGGTTGCGCACATCCCCCACGGCTACTGCCACGTTGTGATCTTTCGCTACCTGCTCGAACGCATCTTTGTACGACAGGTAGTTCACCACCATTGCGGGCGTTATATTATTCTGCAGCGCCTGCGACAGTTGCTGCGAAGCTTCACTCACATCTGCCTGCGAGTACTGCGTCCCGTTCACAATAACCGCTGCCCCGGGGTGTGTGCCACAGGCTGATACTCCCAGTGTGGCTGCTAGCAAACCTGCTGCTAAAAACCGCTTTTTCACTAATCCTCCCAAAAGTTTTCTCACCGCTTCTATGCTACCCGCTGCACCCTATGGTACCCATTCAGTGGCTCTGGGCGGGTTTGTAAGCAACGATGGAGTCAATGAACTGGTCGACCCAGTCGATGAGTTCTTGGTCCACCAGCGGGTTCCCGCCTATGCGCGAGGTAGTGGGGGCGGGTACCAGCACTTGTCGAACCGCCGCTTTTTGAATCGCCCCTGGGTACAGGCGCTTGAGGCGCATTGCAGCTGAATCTGACAGTTCTGCGGAGGCGAAGCGAATATATTTGCCTTGCGCCACGACCTCCTCAATCCCTTCCGCCCGGGCGTGAGCACGCAAGCCAGACAGGGCGAACAGCAGTTGCACCTGCTCTGGGATCGGCCCGTACCGGTCGGTGAGTTCGTCGCGCACGTCCGCCGCGTCTTGTGCGGACGTGAGAGCGGCGATTTTTGCATACGTTTCGAGCCGCAGTTGCTCGCCCTTTATGTACTCAACTGGAATGTGCGCATCGATTGGTAGTTCGATCCGGCAGTCCTCCCGTTTCTCCTCTTCCCCACCTCGGAAGGCGGTTACCGCGTCGGCCACCATCCGCACGTACAGGTCGAATCCGACGCCCGCGATATGCCCGGACTGTTCTCCGCCAAGCAGGTTACCGGCCCCGCGGATCTCCAAATCTTTTTGCGCTACCGCCAGACCCGCCCCCAAATCCGTGTTCGCCGCGATTGTGCTTAAACGTTCGTGCGCCGTTTCTGTGAGTGCCTTGTCCCCCGGGTAGAGGAAGTACGCGTAGGCTCGTTCCCGGCCCCGTCCCACGCGGCCACGCAGTTGGTGGAGTTGCGAAAGGCCCATGGCGTCCGCCCGATCCACAATCAGCGTGTTCGCGTTTGAAATGTCCAATCCGGTTTCGACAATCGTGGTGCACACGAGGACGTCGAATTCCCGATTCCAAAAGTCCACGATCACGGCCTCAAGCTGGGATTCAGACAGCTTCCCATGCGCAACCCGCACGCGTGCTTGCGGCACTAGCTCCTGTAGGTGCGCCGCCACCTTATCGATATCATTCACCCGGTTGTGCACGTAGAACACCTGCCCGTCGCGCAGGAGTTCCCGTTTAATGGCGGCACTGACCTGCTGATCCGTATACGCCCCCACAAACGTCAAAATCGGATGGCGATCCTCCGGTGGGGTTTGCAGCAAAGACATTTCCCTCAGGCCCGTAACCGCCATCTCTAAGGTGCGTGGAATCGGGGTTGCAGACATAGAAAGTACATCCGCGTTGGTACGTAATTGTTTGAGGGTTTCTTTGTGCTCCACGCCGAAACGCTGTTCCTCATCAATAATTACCAACCCCAGATCTTTGAACCGGACCGCACCGGTCAGAAGGGAGTGGGTGCCAATCACAATGTCAATCTGTCCGTCGAGGAGACGTTGCTGAACCTCCTGCGATTCCTTGCGGGTTGAAAACCGCGATAGGGACGCCACTTCGATCGGGAACCCGGCATAACGCTGCGTGAACGTTTCCATGTGCTGCTGAACGAGCAGCGTGGTGGGGACGAGCACGGCAACTTGTTTACCGTCCATCACGGCTTTGAACGCCGCGCGCACTGCGATCTCCGTTTTCCCATACCCCACGTCGCCGCACAGCAGCCGGTCCATCGGCACGGGTTTTTCCATGTCGGATTTAACTTCGTCGATCGTCACCAGCTGATCGGGGGTTTCCACGTGTTCGAACGCGTCTTCCAGTTCGCGTTGCCACGGGGTGTCCGGGCTGAATGCGTGGCCTTTCGTGGCTTGCCGAGCCGCGTAGAGACGCACGAGTTCACCCGCGATTTCCCGCACGGCTTTGCGGGCTCGGGCTTTAGTTTTCGCCCATTCGGCCCCGCCCATTTTTGACAGGGAGGGAGCGTCGGAACCTGAGTATTTGGAAACTTGGTCGAGCTGGTCGGTGGGCACGTAGAGGCGGTCTCCCGGCTGTCCGCGCCGCGTGGGCGCGTATTCAATTAGGAGGTAGTCGCGCGTCACTGCCTGCTTTCCACTACCCATGGTGCGCGACACCATTTCAATGAACCGGCCGATCCCGTGGTGCTCGTGGACCACGAAGTCGCCTTTTTTTAATGTGAGGGGGTCGAGGCCGCGTTTGCGCCGGGACGGCATTTTCCGCATGTCCGCGGTGGATGGGCCCGATCGGCCGGTGAGGTCGGATTCGGTGATGACCGCGAGGCGGTGTTGTTCGAGCACGAATCCCACGTGTGCGCTGGCGGCGAGGACGTGCACCACCCCTGGTTCCACGGCCTGCGGGATCGCGTCTACGAGCCGGGCTGCTACATCTTTGTCGGCCAGCACGTCGCGCAACCGTTTCGCCGGGCCAGGGCCGGCTGTGGTGAGGACCAGGCGCCAGCCTTGTTGTTCTAAATCTGCGAGGTCTTTTGTGGCTGCTTCGATGTTGCCGCGGTATGGCACTACGGCACGAGCCCCCACCTGCATTAGATGCTTGGACACGACAATGGGTCCGTGCTGCCCGTCGGATTGTTGGGTTTCAACTTGATTTTGAATCGCGCCTGCGAGTGCAGCCGGTGGCAGGGCGGTTAGTTGCACCCAGCCGAGTTGTTGATCATCGGCTTGAGTGTGCATTTCTTCGAGTGTTTTGAAGGATGCCGCGCCGGCTTGTACGGGGATGTCCCCTCCGGCGGCGGCTGCGCTCCAGGCGGCAGAGAGGAATTCTTCGGTTGTGGCCACGAGGTCTTCTGAGCGTGCGGCGATGCGTTCGGGGTCGGACAGCACCACGGTGGTGTTACTATCCACCAGGTCAAGTAGCGTCACCATTTGGTCGACCAGAACGGGGCTTAACGATTCCATTCCTTGAACCGCGATGCCCTGGGCAATGAGTTCCAGAGTTTCTTCGGATCCCGGCAATTGTCCTACGAGCTTTGCGGCGCGTTCTTTAACTTTTGGGGTTAGCAGAAGCTCGCGGGCAGCGGGTGCCCACAGGCCATCCGGGGCTTTCCCTACGGCTCGCTGGTCGGATACAGAAAAGTAGCGGATGTCGTCGACTTCATCGCCAAATAGTTCCACGCGGATTGGGTGGGGGTCGATAGGAGCGAAAACGTCGAGGATTCCGCCGCGCACCGCCATCTGCCCGCGAGAGCGAACCATATCCGTGGTTTCGTACCCCAGGTTTTTCAGCTGCTCAACCAGGTGGTCTAGGTCCACGATGTTACCTTCGTGAACGCGCAGTGGTTCTAGCTCTCCGAGCCCACCGATAATGGGTTGCAAGAATGCGCGCAGGGGCACAACTAGGATTTGGATGGCACCCGCTCGCCCGCGCGGTTCCGGATGGGTTAAGCGGCGCATTACAGCAACCCGCTGAGCCATCGTGTCTGCCTGCGGAGAGAGCCTCTCGTGCGGCAACGTTTCCCAACTGGGCAGCACCGCCACGCCGTCGGTGTAGCATCGCAACGCTGCGGCTAATTGTTCGGCTTCACGGCCGGTGGCTGTAATGATGACTTGTTTGCGAGCGCGCGAATGTGCGGCAGCCAGCGCAGCGAGGGAGGCGCGTACCCCCGTGGGTGCCACGACCGTGGCGGTGACGCCCTCATTGATACTTTGCGCCGCCTGCACCGCCGCGGGGTCCGTCTTTATTTCTTCAAGTAAACCCGTTAGTTTCATGCTCTCCACCGCCACAGTCTATCGCGCCTACATAGCGTTCCCCACCGCCCGTCACTTAAGCCCTTGCCCACCGAGGACGCATTGGCGCCACGCCGATTTCCACTCGCACCACCCGAGTGCGAACCGTCTGCGCACGCCGCTTTCCATCCGCAACCGCCCGAGTGCGGACCGTCCGCCCAGGTGGATTTCAAACCCACACCACCTGAGTGCGCCCCATCCGCCCCCGATTCATAACTGCGTGGCTCAAATGAGCGCGGTATTACCGGGTGTGGAGGCGCTGCTGCGCGGCCGGAAGGTCTGTGCTCACCACGTCCGTGATTGCATCCGCTGCTTCCCGAACGGTTATTTCCCATTCCACTTGGTCGCGTTGTGGGAAGTCGCTGAGCACGTAGTCCGCGGGGTTCATACGCCCGGGTGGCCGCCCAATCCCGACTCGTAAACGCGCGTAATCGCGGGTGCCGATGGCTGCGGAAATGGATTTCAACCCGTTGTGGCCCCCTTCCCCACCGTTCTTTTTCAGCCGGAGTACGTGTTCGTCTAGGTCCAGTTCGTCGTGTACTACCAGCAGGCGGTCGGTGGGGATTTTAAAGAATTTCATGAGGGCAGCCGTTGGCCTACCCGACACGTTCATGTAGCTGTCAAGGTATGCCACTATCGCAGCCGGGCCGGGGCGACCACCCGGGAGCATACCAAGACGCACTTGCGCGGCGCACGCTCCCGCCTTGTGGTGAGTGAACGTGCCACTGTTACTTTCTGCCAGGTACTGCACAACCTGGTGGCCGATGTTGTGCCGGTTCCGCGCGTATTTTTCACCCGGGTTGCCCAGTCCGACGATTAGCCACGGCCCACTGTTAGCCACGTTCCCTCCTGAGTTTCTTTTTCCCTCTAGGTCCTAACCGGAATCTTACCGCGACGCTGGTATTTGCACCTAGAGTGACAACGGGGAACAATAGTTACGTTCTTTTGTTCGTTTCTGTATGAGGGATTTGCATGTATTTGCCGCAACCAGGCCCCGATGAGGAGGTCATTGGTGTGCTGATCCCCGTACCAGAACCGTGGCGAAGTCAGCTAACTAACTGGCGTCTACAGTTCGGTGACCCGCTAGCAAACCAGGTTGTGCCGCACATTACGTTGCTGCCACCGACTGTGGTGAAAGTGGCGGACCGCGTGCGCGTTCGGCAGCACTTGCAAAAAGCGGCGGCAGGGAGCGTACCTTTCCAAATCACGTTGCATGGAACCGGAACGTTCCAACCCGTGTCCCCCGTTGTTTACATTCAAGTTGTGGGTGGGGTGCATGAGCTGGTGGCGTTAGAGAGTGACATTCGCAGTGGAGTTCTGGATAGGCCCACGCGGTTTCCGTACCACCCTCATGTGACTATTGCCCAGTCTGTGCCACCGGAACAGTTGGATTTTGCGGCGCAAGAATGCGCGGATTTTGAGGCGTCCTGGGTAGCTCGGTCGCTTCATTTAGATACGGTCAGTGCGGGTGGGGCGTACGAGTCGAGGGCACTTTTTGAACTGAACTCTTAGAGAATCCGCCTGTGCAGATTTTGGGGGGAGGCCCAAGAGGTGTTGTTGATCAGCGAGATTGCGCCATCGCTTGGCCGGGTTGCAATCGTGGTTGACACGGCAGAAGCGAGCGAAATCAGGTAGGTTTTCAGTATGCCGAAATCTTCACAGACACCACTGGTTGCGCATTCGAAACCGGCGAATGAGATTGATGTTGAACCGGTTCATCACCTTTACGCTCCCCGCCAGGCGGAGCATCACCACGTGCAAGGCCCTTCCTTGAAAGCAGCTTGGGCTGCGAAGACGTGGGGAGAGAAAGCTAAGTTAGCGCTGTCGTGGTGGAAGCACACGCGCGTGGCACGTGGTTTAGACCGCTACAGTGTTAAACGCGGGAACCTGCTGGCTGGGGGCATTTCTTACGTAGCGATTTTCTCTATCACCGCGGCCTTAACCGTGGGGTGGACGATTTTTATGGCGGTTTTAGGTTCTAACGCGGAGCTTCGCAACGCGGTGTTGGACGCGATCGATTCTTCTATGCCCGGTTTGATTCAAACATCCGGCCACCCCGAGGGTCTAGTTAATCCCGATTCTTTAGTGGCAGATTCTCCGTTCACTTTGACTGGGTTCATTGCTCTAGTGTTGTTTTTGTTTTCTGCATCTAGGGTTATGGATGCGTTGAAGAAGTCGTTGTGGTCCATGTTTGGGATCGTTAAGATCCCGGAGAACGCAGTGTGGATTAAGGCGCGCGACCTGTTTGGTTTCGTTTTAATTGCCGGAGGGGTGCTACTCACCGCGGTGCTGGGCATTGTTTCATCCACTCTCGGCTCTCAGGTACTGGAGTGGCTTGGGATTTCTGGGACGCTGGGACAGGTGCTACTTCGGATCCTGTCGATCCTGGTGGGGTTGCTGGTTGACACGCTGGTGATTGCTGGGCTGATCCGGCTGATCGCGGGAATGAGGGCGCCCGCGAAGGATTTGTGGCTCGGAGCGTTGATCGCTGGGGTAGGTTCCTCGGTAGTGCGTTTCTTAGGTACTTCCGCGTTGGGGTCGGCGGATAGTGCCCTTACAGGCGCGTCCGTGGCGATTGTGACGGTGCTCCTGTGGGTGAACTTGTTGGCGCGGATTGTTTTAATGTCTGCTGCTTGGATGGCGAATCCGCCGATTGCTCCGACACCGGAATCAGTGCAGCACATGCATGGGTACGAGTCCCCTAACTACGTTACTGACTCGGACCGGCGCACATTGCAGTGGCCGCATCACACCATGACGGGCGACCTGGAACCCGACCCTTTGATGGACCCGAACACTACGGAAATTGTTTTGGATTCCGCTACTTGGCATTCACCGCAGGCACGCCGGTTACGTCAGCGCATAGACGTGCACACCGGAAAAGCGGACCGCTACCGCCGGCAACTATGGACGCTGGGAAAGATTCAACGCCGAAACAAAAAGTAGGTGCAGATAGGCAAACTTCGTGGGGCTGCGGATTCATTTCCGCAGCCCCACGGTTTTTCTAGCTATCTTGATCCGGTTTCTAGCTTGCTTGCTCCTGCTATTTGCGTATAGCTCCTATTGTTTGGTTCGGTGAATATACCGCCAAACCGCAATAAACAAGGCAACAACAGCAACGGCAATCACTATATAAAGAACAATCGTAAGTACGGAAAAGAAAACTGCGGTGTTCACTATGCGCTCCTTCCATTAACTACTCAATTAATGTTTCGAATACGTATGTTTTCCTCTTAAAAACTAATCGCATAAAGTTGTGCGACAAATATTTCCGTTACTTAACGGCGCCTAGCGAGTCCAACCCCAGCACCGGTAACCGCGATTGCAGCTAAACCGATAGCACCGGCAGCGACACCAGTCTTAGCTAGCTGTTTATTCCCTTCCGGCGTGCTCGAAGTGTTTGCACCACCCGCTTGCTGCCCAGAGTTACTACTAGATTCACCGATTCCGGGCTGTTTCCCTGGCGTACCCGGTTCAGAACCTGGAGTCTCACTCGAGTTACCACCATTTCCGGGTTGCTCGCTGGGGTTAATCGGTTGTGCAGGCTCTAAGGTTGCTGCGGGAACGCGGTCTTTAACAGTCACGGGTACCTCAACCACACGAGAAGAACCATCCTTAAACGTAACCTTAATCTTCCCCGTGTACTCACCTGGCTTAGCGGTATTTACAGCGCCATCCGCGGTAACATCCTCCGCTTTCGCACCCTCAGGCAAATCTTTAATATTAGCCGCCCCAAGGGTTAAATCATCACCCTTGTGAATCACCGCAGGCACAATCTGATCTTTAGAAATCTGTGGGACCGGAGTAACTACCCCCGCATCCACGGTCTTACGAACCTTCAGCTTCGTCACGCGAGTGACCTCGTGATCCCCATACTTCGTGATCACACTCAGCTCTCGCGTGCCAGCCGGAACCGACTTCGCATCCACCGTCACCGCACCCGTCGCCTCGTCGAGTGACGCCCACTTCGGGAAGTTGCTGGCAATAAACTTTAACGCAATTCCCGCATCCTCATGCGCCAGCTTCGGCGTTACGGTCTTCTTCCCCTCATCGGATTCACTTAAATTCAAATCCGCATACGAAAGCTGACTGTAGAACAAGGGGCGGATATACGGTACGCCAATCGTATTCGCACTAAACCGCAGCACCTTCCGTGGAGTTCTAGTGGCTCCATCCCAACCGGTTCGAAGCAACCCAGCAAAGAAGTACCCTTCAGGAATATTCGCCGCAGCGCTGGTGTAGCCCTTATCTAAACGAATAATCTGCCTTTCAGACTCAAAGTCCTTGTAAGTACCAACGTTTGCGAACAGATTATCGAACGTGTACTTACTCTGCCCATCCTCGGAAGTCAGATTCAACGCCACATTCTTAAACTTCTCATTCAACGCGGGGGTCTGATCGGACTTCAAAGTCACGTCGTCCACCGTAATGTATTTCATGAGCGTCGGCGCTATCGTGTACTCAGGCCATACTTTCAGCGCTACCGTGCGTTCAATCGGGTTCCCGGTCTTCAAAGTGAGCCGTAGTTTCAGCTGATAGTCACCCGGTACCTGGGCGACAATTTGGCTGGGACTAGAAAACTCAATCTTCCCCTCCAAGGCCGGGTCCTTGACGATCTCCACAGCCTTCTTCGCATCACTACCGTCCGCGTACTGCGCAGTTTTTACCAGTCCAATGTTCCAAATCTTCTGCCCAGCATTCACCTGATACGAATCAACCACATCCAAGGCTGCCTGCTTGGACGCGGGATCCTCTGCCCTATCCACAGCTGCGGGGGTACCAGTACTTTCTTGGGCGAACGCGGTCGCAGATACACCTGCTCCACCCGCAACCACTAAACCACCCACCGCGAACGCGGACAGCACTGCGCGCCAAGACCGCCGCAGCGCCCTGGGTGAACTAGCCGACCACTTTTCTAACCTCATAATCTCTCCTAAACGATTGTCGGCAATGACAACTCGAAAATATCACTCACCGCAACCGCTCTCATCTGGAGGAATACGAAGAGACACTGCTTATATAAGTGGTTCGTTGAAACTACACTTCATAAGCGATACGTAGCGGAGCGTGATCTGACACCCTCGCGTCATACGCATCCGCACTGTCCACGTGCCACGCCTGCGCCCGCTTAGCTAGCGTTGGGGACGCTAACTGGTAGTCAATTCTCCAGCCCGCATTGTTATCAAACGCTTTTCCCCGGTAAGACCACCACGTATACGGGCCCTGCTCCTCCCCCACCAGGTCTCGTACCACGTCACGCCATCCCTGGTTTAACCACGCGTCCACATACGCGATCTCCTCATCCAGCACGCCCGCGGACTTATTGTGGTTCCCCTTCCAGTTCTTAATATCCCGCTCCGTGTGCACAATGTTTAGGTCACCGCACACCACAGTGGGTACGTTTGCATCCAGCAGCTCTTGCATCCGCCGGGTAACCAACTCTAAGTGCGCGTATTTTTGATCCATTTTCTCGGTACCCACCTGGCCGGAATGCAGGTACGCACTGACCACGCGCACAACCTCATCACCTGCACGAACGTTGGCTTCTAGCCACCGGCCCGTGTCAACCGCTACCGCATCAACCCCATCGGGCTGCGCTCCGAACCGTACGCTCTGGCGGTCAATCTGCACCCGCCCTTCCTTACGAACCGCGAGTGCTACCCCGGCGCGGCCCTTGACCTCACAGGGAAAATTAACTACCTCCCACTGCTCCCCCAAAAGCTTGTCGACAATCTCGTCAGACGCGCGCACTTCCTGCAACGCAACCACGTCCGGGCCAGTTACGTCCATGAGTTCGGCAAATCCTTTGCGGGAAGCCGCACGGATACCATTCACATTAAAGGTCGAAATCTCAATACTCATACCACGATTATCCCATGCATCCAGACCGGGCCGATCCGCCGCGGCGTTCCACCGATTATCGGTCGGGTCGGTTAGCTGCGGCGTTCCGCAGCTTCAACGCGGCTTGCCAGTTGGGTCGGTTAGCCGCAGCGCTCCCCGCCACCGCTAGGCGGGGTCGAGCCAGTTAAGCTGTGCGTTCCGCAGCTTCCACAACGTTGGCCAGCAGCATCGCCCGCGTCATTGGCCCCACCCCACCGGGATTCGGGGTGATCCACCCGGCCACCGCGTCGACACCGTCCGCAACATCGCCGGCAATCCGGGTTTTCCCCTCATGCGTTTCACGCGACACCCCCACGTCCAACACAATCGCTCCGGGTTTCACCATGTCCGCAGTAACGATCCCCGCGACCCCCGCAGCAGACACAACCACGTCCGCAGCCCGCACGTGCCGGTTCAGATCCCGCGTCCCCGTATGGCACAAAGTCACCGTCGCGTTTACCTCCCGCGTGGTCAACAGCGACCCGATCGTCCTGCCAACCGTGGTCCCACGCCCGATGACGCACACGTGCTTACCGTTCAGATACAAGTTATTGCGCCGCAGCAGTTCCACCACCGCCCGGGGCGTACATGGCAGCGGATTATCAATCAACCCATCTACCGACAGCAGCATCCGCCCCAAGTTCGTAGGGTGGAGCCCGTCCACGTCTTTAGCTGGATCCACCGCCTCAAGCAACAAATTCGTATCCACCTGCGGTGGCAACGGCAACTGCACAATGTAGCCCGTGAGCGCCGGATTGCGATTAAACGCCTCAATCGAACGCAAAATCTGCTCCTGCGTGGCGGACTGCGGTAAGTCAATGCGGAACGATTCGATCCCCACTTCCTTACAGTCCCGGTGTTTGCCCGCCACGTACGCTTGCGAAGCTGGATCCTGCCCCACCAAAATCGTTCCCAAACCTGGGGTTATACCTTTATTCTTGAGGTCCTGCACCCGGGCCTTCAGTTCGTTCTTAATCTGCGCGGCGCAACGCTTCCCATCTAAAGGCTTCGCCGCTCCTGCCCACGGATACCTCATTGCTGCAACCCTTCGTACAGTGGGAACGCGTCCGTCAACGCTTTCACGCGGCCACGCAACCGTTCGGTGTCCACCTGGCCGGCCGCCGCTTGCACCAGGGTCTGCGCAATAATATCGGCAACTTCTTCAAACTCGGCGGCGCCAAACCCACGGGTTGCAAGCGCCGGCGTGCCAAGACGCAAACCCGAAGTAACGCGGGGTGGGCGCGGGTCAAACGGCACTGCGTTACGATTCACGGTGATCCCAACTGCGTGCAACGCATCCTCACCTTCTTGCCCATTCAACTTAGAATTGCGCATGTCCACTAGCACCAAGTGCACGTCCGTCCCCCCGGTAACCAGGGTAATGCCCGCACGTTTCACATCATCTTGCAACAACCGGCCCGCAATGATGCGCGCCCCCTCAACAGTGCGGCGCTGCCGGTCTTTAAACTCCTCGGTTTGCGCCACCTTCATAGACACCGCTTTCGCAGCCACCACATGCATGAGCGGCCCGCCCTGCTGACCGGGAAACACCGCGGAGTTCAGTTTCTTCCCCAGCTCCGGGTCGCGCGAAAGGATCATTCCGGACCGCGGCCCACCAATCGTCTTGTGCACCGTGGTGGTCACCACGTCCGCGTACGGCACCGGGTTTGGATGCAAACCCGCAGCCACTAAGCCAGCAAAATGCGCCATATCCACCCACAGGTAAGCTCCCACCTCATCGGCAATCTCGCGGAACGCTTGGAAATCCAACACTCGTGGGTAAGCGGACCAGCCGGCAATAATCACCTTCGGCTTATGCTCGATGGCAGCGGCTCGAACCTCATCCATTTCAATACGCATGGACTTCTCGTTCACGTGGTAAAACTGGGCGTCGTACAGTTTGCCCGAAAAGTTCAGCCGCATCCCGTGCGACAGGTGCCCCCCGTTATCTAACGCGAGCCCCAGAATCGTGTCCCCAGGTTTAGCGAGCGCAGCTAAAACCGCCGCGTTCGCTTGCGAACCCGAATGGGGTTGCACGTTTGCGTACTGCGCGTCGAACACTTCCTTAGCGCGTTCGATCGCCAAGTTCTCCGCGATATCCACCTGCTCACAACCACCGTAGTAACGGCGCCCAGGGTAGCCTTCCGCGTACTTATTCGTCAGCACCGACCCCTGTGCCTGCAGCACGGCTCGGGGCACGAAGTTTTCCGACGCGATCATTTCCAAAGTTCCGCGTTGACGCTCAAGCTCACCATCTAGAACCTGTGCGATTTGAGGATCAAGTTCCGCCAAGGGCAGATCATTAAGTTTTGTCACGTAAACCTCCTGAAGTCCAGATTTAGTGTAACGCAATCACGCTTTTCCAGAATCCGACTAGTCGAAAACTACGGTGCGGTCTCCGTTAAGCAGCACCCGGTGCTCACTGTGCCACCTCACCGCCTGAGCTAGGACCCGCCGCTCCACATCTTGCCCGCGCGCCACCAGGTCCTGCGTCGTATCCCGATGCGTTACCCGCGTGACGTCCTGTTCAATTATCGGCCCCTCATCCAAATCCGCAGTCACGTAATGAGCGGTTGCCCCTATCAGTTTCACGCCCCGATCGTGTGCCTGCGCATACGGCCTCGCGCCTTTAAAAGACGGTAGGAACGAGTGGTGAATATTAATCACGTTGCCCTCTAATTCCCGGCACAGCTGTTCGGAAAGAATCTGCATGTACCGCGCCAAAACCACGAGTTCCACGCGTTCGGAATGCACTAGGTTCAGTAGTTCCCGCTCCGCTTTCGGTTTAGACTCTGGCGTAACGGGAATGCATAGAAAAGGCACGCCGTAGAACTGGGCGAGCGGTGCCAAATCCGGATGGTTCCCCACAACCGCCACCACGTTGATCGGCAGCTGCCCCTCCCGATGGCGGTACAGCAGATCGGACAGGCAATGCCCTTCCCGCGACACCATAATTAGGGTACGCAGCTGCTCTCCCAACCCGTGCAGTTCCCACCGGGCCTCAAACTCCGCAGCGAACTCAGCCATGGCCTGCTCAATCCGGTGGCGGCCCGCCTCAATCGAAAGCTCCACGCGCATGAAGAACAGGTGCGTATGCGGATCACCGAACTGCTGGGATTGAATAATGTTCCCACCCGCAGCTGCGATCAGTCCCGTCACTCTAGCTACGATACCGGGACGGTCGGAGCAAGAAAGGGTCAGCACGAAAGCGTCATCGTTAGATTCCATAGCCCTAACCATAGGACACTTCGCGCTCTCCACGCCCACGCGTCCGCACTGTTGCGTCGGGTGTTAAGCCCGGACGCGTCCGATTATCGAGTTGAACTGACCCGCATCGGAGCCGGCCCGGGCACGTGTGCCCTCAGGCTACTTTTCGCCTCCGAAGAATTTGGACCACGGCATGTCCAGGGGCGCGTCCTCTTCAATGATTGAGTACAGGTAGCGGCACAGGGGGAAGTCCTGTGGTTTCACCACACCTCGTTCCGTCAGTGGTTTCAACGCGCCCCCAACCACGCGGATCGCGTTAACACCTTCCAGGGTCACGCCTTTCATGAGCGAATCGCGGACCTCCGAGAACGGGCGCCCCTGCCCCACGAATTCACCAGCGCGCACGTTGCGCCCGCCCATGGAGGTTACGAACATGTCCCCAACCCCGCCTAGGCCATCGGAGGTTTCTGGCACCCCGCCCAGCAGCTGCATGAACTGGCGCAGTTCCTTCTGCCCCTGCGCAAAAACGGCTGCGTTGTAGTTGTAACGAATGTACCGGTCGTCCTGCTTACCTTCTTTAATTGTCAGGCCCTGCCCAAGCCCTGCGGCGAACGCGTAAATGTTCTTCATGCACGCCCCGATTTCGTGGCCCAAGAAGTCTGTTGACGTCCACACGTGGTAGTAATCCGTGCGGAACAGGCCTGCTAAGTAGTCGAGTGCCGCCTGGTCCTCACCGCAAAAAACTACGCACGTATCGTGATGCACCGCCAGTTCCCCCGCAATGGAAGGCCCCACAATCGCTGACCACGACACGGAATCGCGCAGCTCGGGCGTAAAGTAGGTTTTCAGCACGTCCGGCAGCATGTGCAGCGTACCGTCTTCGTCCGCTTCCATTCCCTTGGTGATCGACAGCACGCGCATACCTGGTTTAACCAGTTGCGACAGGTGTTTGCCCGCAAAATGCACGCCGAACGAGTTCACTCCCGACATTGCCACGTCCGCACCTTCAAACGCTTCATCCGCGTCTTCCAGCTGGTAGGCCGTGACCCCGTCGTTCACCTTCAACCCCAGATTCGGGTGGGTCCCATCCTTTTGGATAGATGCGATTATATCTTGGTCCAGGTGCGTACCCACCAGGTGAACTTCGTGCCCATTTTCAGTCAGTGGAAATGTCAACGCGGTCGCCATGATGCCCGCACCGAGGATCGCTATTTTCGCCATATTCATTCTCCTTTTAATTACTGTTTTTGAAACCTATTTTTGCTTGAGGGGGTCGCTACATCTAAATCCCGTGCCCCCTGCGGAGTGTTTGCACAGCCATCCAGTACGCGGCGCGCCACGGTGGCGTCGGTGATCACCACGCGGGCATACCCACCGGCTAAAACGGCGCTGAGTGCCGGTGCTTTCTCAACCTCATCGACAATGGCTATCGCGTGGGCTTGCCGCAGCTGCTGCAGTGAAATTGAAATCGTGCGGTTCTCAAGGGATTGCGAAAGGGGCACACCGTTTGCATCCACGTAGTGCGACAGCACGTCTGCGACGCCCTGACGGTTTTGAATTGCTTCAATTGCGCTGGCGTCCAAGTAGCCGGATTCAACCAGCACCGAATCTACGGACACGGCTCCGGGTGAGTAGATGATGTGCTCAGCTTCCGCGGCGTTCACCAGGGTGCGGGCAATACTCGGTTCGCCGCGCAGCGCGTCCCCAAGTGTTTTATTTGCCGTGATGGCCGGGGCCGGTAGGGAGTACCCCACCCCGGGGGCGCGGCGGGCCATCACCCCGATTGAACGGGACACCGCTTCGTCCCCCGTTTGCACGGGGCCGCCGTTGGTTTGGTAAATCTTCGCGTTAGGTGCCCAGCCTTGCGGTAGTTCCTCCGCCACCCGTCCGACTGTTCGCCCCCACGACACCGCCACGCGTTTTGGTGTTGGCTCCAGATCCGCCAGGTAACGCGCCGCCACTTGCGCCACATTCCCCGCGTCAGGGGACGCCACCACGATCGCACGCTCCAGGTGGAAGCCCTGTTCCAGCCCTTGTTCCAGCTCCCGGTTACGGGCCCGCGGGTGATTAATCGTGATCGTCACTAAGCCGCTCGCGCGGGCTTGCTCCAGCAATCGCCCGACGGTCCAGCGGGTGCAGCCGAGTTTTTTCCCAATCGCAGACTGGGTTTGTCCCTCAAAGTAATAAAGTTCGGCGGCGGTCACCATGTCGTCTTCGCGCATCGGATTACCCGCCTCCTCCGGCAAAATCGTCGCTTCGCAGCTAAGCTGTGACGCCCGCGGATTTGTGCATAAAGCCCGCCGCATATAGCCCGCGGCTTTTTGCATATATCTGCAAGCTCACCTCCAGCATGCCACACGAGTGCGCACATGTGTACACGAACGCCAATTCTGCTCATAAGTGCAGGCTTCTTGAAAGAAAGTGGTTTTGAGCGCCAGCTTATTGTGCGTCGAGACAGCAGTTCTCTATCACCTGCACTTCCAGCGGCATAAGAGTGCGCGCCTGGGGGGCCAATTGGCCACTCCCCAGGCGCGCTTAGTGTTAGCAGCTGTAATCTCGTGGTTACTTAACGAACCCGAGTTCACGCACGGCGTCGCGTTCTTCCTCCAGTGCCTTCACGTTCCGTTCAATCCCAGCGCGGGTAAGGTCGGAGATCTCGAGGTCCTTCACGACCTCCCACTCACCACCGTTGGAACGCACCGGGAACCCGAAGATCAGACCTTCCGGAACACCGTACGACCCGTCGGACGCGATCCCCGCGGTCACCCACGTGTGCTCGGGCGTGCCCTGCACCCAGTCGTGCATGTGGTCAATCGCCGCGCCCGCAGCGGAAGCCGCGGACGATGCGCCACGCGCCTCAATGATCGCAGCGCCCCGCTTCGCAACCGTGGGGACGAAGTAGTCATCAAGCCAAGCTTCGTCCACCAGGCTCGCCGCCGGCTGACCATCCACAGTTGCATAAGACACGTCCGGGTACTGGTCTGCGGAGTGGTTGCCCCACACCACCATGTCTTTAATAGTTGAAACCGGTTTCCCCGTCTTGTGTGCAAGCTGCGACAAAGCCCGGTTGTGATCCAGACGCATCATCGCGGTGAACCGCGAAGCCGGTACATCCGGTGCCGCCGAAGCAGCGATCAACGCGTTCGTATTCGCGGGGTTACCCACAACCAGCACACGCACGTCATCAGCCGCACCATCGTTGATCGCCTTGCCCTGCGGGCCAAAAATACCACCGTTTGCAGCCAGCAGGTCAGCACGCTCCATCCCCTTCGTGCGTGGACGCGCACCCACCAGGAACGCCGCGTTCGTGCCCTCAAAAGCCTTCGCAGCATCATCGTAAATATCCACCCCAGACAGCAGTGGGAACGCGCAGTCATCCAACTCCATCGCAGTGCCCTCAGCGGCTTTTACTGCCTGTGGGATCTCCAACAAATTCAACTTCACAGGCGTATCCGGGCCAAACACCTGGCCCGAAGCGATGCGGAACAAAAGAGCGTAACCGATATTACCGGCCGCACCCGTTACCGTAACGACGCGAGGTTCAGACATACCAAAAACTCCTTCAACGTTGTTGTCTCTGTCTCATTACTAATATTAGTGCGCTCCCCTACTTCGAGAGCGCGAAAGTGGTCCTAGTTATCCCGCTTCTCCAAGTAGTACTGAATCAGCCCGGCAGTGGAACTATCCTGCTGGTCAATCACCGACTTATCGCCCCCAACCGCAGGTGTAAGCTCTTTGGCAAGCTGCTTACCCAGCTCCACGCCCCATTGGTCGAACGAATCAATGCCCCACACAACTCCTTGCGTGAACGTGATGTGCTCGTAAAGTGCGATCAACTCTCCCAGCGTCCGCGCATCCAAACGCCGCGCCATAATGGACGTTGTCGGCCGGTTACCCGCGAACACCCGGGCCGGCACAATCGCCTCATCCGTGCCTTCTGCCCGCACCTCGCTCGCAGTCTTGCCGAACGCCAACGCCCGGGTCTGCGCGAAGAAGTTCGACAAGAATAGTTCGTGCATGTCTGCTTCCCCATCACGGTACGGCGCCTTCGTGTTCGCAAACGCAATGAAGTCCGCCGGAATCAGCCGCGTCCCCTGGTGAATCAACTGGAAGAACGCGTGCTGACCGTTAGTACCTGGCTCCCCCCAGAACACTTCCCCCGTATCGTAGGTAACCGGGCTTCCATCTGCCCGCACGCCCTTACCGTTCGACTCCATGGTGAGCTGCTGCAAATACCCGGGGAACCGATGCAGGTACTGCGAGTACGGCAGCACGGCATGCGAATGCGCCCCCAAAAAGTTGGTGTACCAAACATTCAACAGCCCCATGAGTGCGGGCACGTTCTGTTCCAGCGGTGCGGACTTGAAATGCTCATCCATCGCGTGGAAACCCGCCAAGAACTCACGGAACACATCCGGCCCAAACACGATCGCCAAGGACGTGCCCACAGCCGAGTCCACCGAGTAGCGGCCGCCAACCCAATCCCAGAACCCAAACGCGTTCTGCGGGTCAATCCCAAAGGCCTCCACCTTATCCAGCGCCGTGGAAACCGCCGCGAAATGCGACCGCACCGCCTGCGCCTCATCAACCTCCGGATCCACCTTCCGCAACGAATCCAACAGCCAGCCGCGCACCACCCGCGCGTTCGTCAGCGTCTCCAATGTCGTGAACGTCTTCGAGGCCACCAGCACCAACGTGGTTTCCGGATTCAAATCCGCCAGCTTCTCCGCGGCGTCCTGCGGATCAATATTAGAAATGTAACGCGCATCCATCCCCTTGCTCGCATAGGGTTTCAACGCCTCATACACCATCACGGGCCCCAGGTCTGAACCACCGATCCCGATGTTCACAACCGTCTTAATTAACTTACCCGTAACACCCTTGCGTTCCCCATTGCGGATCTGGTTAGCAAACGCGTAGATCCGCGCCAATTCCTCATGAACATCCGAAACCACGTCCTGACCATCCACCCGCAACTGCGCATCCGCTGGAAGGCGCAACGCCGTGTGTAAAACTGCGCGGTCCTCCGTCACATTAATGTGCTCCCCACGCAGCATCGCTTCCCGATGGCCTTCCAAATCCACTTGGCGCGCCAAATCCGTCAGCAACTCCACCAGCTCGTCATCCACCAGGTTCTTCGACAAATCCACATGCAAATCAGCAGCATCAAAACTGAACTTCTGGTACCGCTGCGGGTCCTGCTCGAACCACTCCCGCAAGTTCGGCGTAAACTGCGCTGCCTTCTGCTTCAGGGCCTGCCACGCCTCCAACTTCGTGGGATCCACAATGTTCACGATCAATATCCTCTCTAATATTGCGTTAACGAAACCGGGTCACCAATCGGAATGCGCGCGGGTTTACGTTTAACCCCCGGCATCGACACCACGGGCACAACCGGTGCCAAACCCATCCACCATTGGCTAATGGGTCTCCTCGCCTCTAAATCTATCTCATCTAACATGTGCGTAACCGGGTGGGAACGAATCGTCCCCCCACTCTGCCCAATATAAAGCGCCTGCTTCTCTCCCCGCACCAGCAGCTGCGCTAGTTCACCAATCGCATTGAACACCAGGCGAGTCGCTAAAATCCGGTCGAACGCAGACGGGGCCCCACCCTGCTGCATGTGTCCCAACGCGGAATGGCGCACGTCGTAAAGCCCCTCCCCTTCAGACAGGAACACGCGCGCTAAAAACTCCCGGTTGTACCGCGGGTGCGCGTCCTCATTCCGCACCGCAAGGAACAGGCGGCGTCCATTTTGGAAGCTCTCTTTCAGATTCTGCGCGTCTTCACTAATCGACGCTAAATCCTGCGGCTGCTCATTCAAATACACTTTCTCGGCCCCACTGGCCAGGCCTGCCATTAAAGCCAAGTACCCGCAGCGGCGCCCCATCGTGTCCGCCACAAAGCAGCGTTTAGACGCGGCCGCCGATTCTTTAATCCGATCCAGTGCCCACACCGCGTTGTTCAACGCCGTGTCCGCCCCGATTGACAGTTCTGAACCCGGCAGGTTGTTATCGATCGTGGCGGGCACCAGCATCATCGGAATGTTGAACGCGGGGTACCGGTCGCGTTCCGACACCATGTTGTACACTGCCAGGTACGCGTTGAAACCACCGATTACCAGCAGGGCGTCAATGCGGTTATTCTCTATCGCACGCCCCAGCGCGTAGAACTCCTCCAGTTTCGGAATGTGCCGGCGCGTTCCCAGCTGCGCACCCCCTTTGAATGCCCAACCTTCCACATCCGACCACTTAAGAGTCTGCACGTTAGAATCCATGAGGCCCTGGAATGAACCGTGGATTCCTACCATCTCCATCCCGGCTTCCAACCCAGCACGCACCGCCGTCCGAGCCGCCGTGTTCATCCCTGGTGCAAGCCCACCGACGTGCAAAATCCCCACGCGTTTCGCCCCCTCCGGCACGCCCTCAAGATCTTGAGGAGGTGTGGAAAGCACTTCATTAACGCGCACCATTTGGGTGAACGAAACTCCGCGTGCGCGAATGGCCTGGTCGAACTGCTTGTCTTTCACGAGGGCGGAAACGTTACGGGTTGCCTCTACCGCTTCCATGAGGGGAATGCGGGTGAGCCGGTTGTGCCGCACCCCAATTATGTAAGCCGGATCATTCGGGTTAGCGTCCATGAGTTCTTGGGCCGCCCCGTACCCCATTAGGGTGGGCATCCACCGGTCGTACGCCGATGGGGTACCACCGCGTTGCACGTGCCCCAAAATGGTGATGCGCGCTTCCAGTTGCAGTTCATCTTTGATTGCCTGCGCCACATCGCGGGACGTGATGCGGTTCCCGTCCGCGTCCTGAGCTCCTTCGGCAACGATCACTATGGAATCGCGCCGGCCCGCCGCCCGGCCTTTCCGTAGTTTTTGCGCTAAGTCTGCCGCCCATTCTGAGGAAGGGGGATTCTCGGGGGTAAACACGTAGTCGGCGCCCCCCGCAACCGCGGCCATGAGGGGGAGGTACCCGCAGTGCCGCCCCATCACCTCAATAACGAATGTGCGCTGGTGGGAGGCAGCGGTGGAAGCGATATCGTCCATGGCCTCCAAGATCCGAGTTAACGCCGAGTCGGTTCCGATCGTCATGTCGGATCCAACGAGGTCATTATCAATCGACCCCACGAGCCCCACGATCATCAGCTGCGGGTGGGCCTGCGCGGTCTGCTCTGTGATCTGCCCATCCACCACCAGTTCCTGCACGAGTGATGGCCATTCTTCCCGGAACTCGTTCGTACCCGTGAGGGTCCCGTCTCCACCGATCACCACGAGTCGGTCAATGCCGCGTTCAATCAAGTTCTTGCACGCCGCCCGCAGCCCTTCGCGTTGCCGAAACGCAGCGCACCGCGCAGTGCCGATGACAGTGCCACCTTCGTTGAGGATCGAGGACACGTCCGACCAGTGCATCTGCCGGATCCCATCGCCCCCATCCACGGCGCCCTGCCACCCTTCGAGGATCGCGTACGGCTGCCCACCAAGTTCGAGGGTAGTGCGGGTAACAGCCCGCACCGCGGCATTCATGCCTTGCGCATCCCCACCCGAAGTGAGGATCCCAATGCGTTTCTTCCCGTCTGGTTTTGCTGCGCGTGTTTGAACCTTCGACATAGCACCCCTTCGGTTATGCGCCCGGCTACCTTCCAGGCGCCCCACACCATTATGTCGAACCCAGTGCCTCATGCGCGATCCCCAACACAGAATTCTTAGGTTTCAAAATAATCCTGTGGTGTACTCACGCTGGATTTCGGGCTAACGTCCCTCACTATTCGTTGCGGTTACGGATGCGGCGCACCTGTTGCCACGATTCCTTTGAGGTTACGGATGCGGCTCGCCTGCTGGCACGATCTCTTTTAGGTTACGGATGCGGCTCACCTGCTGGCGCGGCCCCGCCACAAAAACCCATTCTTTACAGCGCGTATGCGACACTTTCCCCACCCGCTTACCAGTGGGGCTGTGGATCCCGATTTTCGCCCCCACGTACCGGTTGTAGTCGAACGCGAGCATGGCAACGTCTTCGAAGCCCACGGTTTTTAGGTGCGTGCGCATTTCATCTGCTTCAATCCAAGATTCGTCGTTGTATGACACCACGAGTGTGCGCGCGCGAGCGCGGCCTAAGAGATCGAAGAACGCGCGTTTCATCCGCGGTTTTGAGTTGAACACAGATTTCGTGGCGTCTTCGCGCGCGTCCACGCGTTTCATCGCAATCCCGTAGGTTTGCGGCGCATCCCAGCGCACCAGTGTTTCCCAAATGTGGTAGTTCGTGAAGTACCGGTGTTGGTTGTACGGCGGATCCAGGTACATGAGGTCCACCGGTTCCAGTTCGTCCACCAGCCGCATGGCGTCACCTCGCACGGCTCGGCCCCCACCGGGCAGCAAATGTGGGATCCGCAGATGCATATCGCGGTAAGCCCGCGCCGCCCACTGTTTCAAGTACGCCATCTGCACCCCCGTTGTGGAATCCACCCGGTCCGCAGCTTCCATCAGGGAGGTCAGCAAGATCGGGTACAGCGCGCTGCCGGCGTACCGGTGTTCAATCTGGTCGCGAATCGCATCTATTCGCCGCCCGTTTTTGGGTTGAAAATACCGCGCCTTTTTACAAAACGTGTCAGTCACGTACCCGTCTTTACCCTCGAGGGCATTGAGTTGCTCCACGGCTTTTTCTAACGCCCGCATGTCGAGTTCGCGAGCATCTGTTTGCACGTATGTTTGCGCCAGCACGTGCGAATAGGTGGCAATGTCACAAGCGGTGGTGTGGATCCCGAGTTTTTTAAACGCTTGCGCAACCCGCGTGGTTCCAGTGAAAAGGTCCACCGCTGTTTCGGCACCCAAGGTCTGCGCAATCTGTGCCAGTGCGGGCACAAGCCGCCGCTTTGACCCTAAGTACTTGAACAAGTCCGCCCTTCCATAAGTTACTTTTTCGTTCGCCTGCACCTGCGGTGCCCGCGCTGCCAGCTTGGTACTTACAAAACCGTGCCCGCGCTGCCAGCTTGGTGCTTACAAAACCGTGCCCGCACACCCAGAGGGTGCCACGCTCGTTTACTCCCGCGGGGCGCCGCACCCCGTTGGCCCACGCGAACGCCACCCGCTCCATCTTAGATGATGGTTCGCGGGTGGCGATGCAACCTCGTTTTGCTGCGCTTTACTTCAACCGCGCCTGCAAGTTCTCGTCTAGCGCCTGCAGGAACTGCTCGGTCGTTAACCACTCCTGGTCCGGCCCGATGAGTCGCGCCAAGTCTTTCGTCATCTGCCCACCCTCAACGGTTTTTATAATCACGTCTTCCAGGGTTTGGGCGAAACCAGTTACCTCCGGAGTATTGTCGAGTTTACCGCGGTGCTTCAACCCTCCGGTCCAAGCGAAAATCGACGCGATTGGGTTAGTGGAGGTAGGTTCCCCTTTTTGGTGACGACGGTAGTGGCGGGTAACCGTGCCGTGCGCCGCTTCCGCTTCCACAGTTTTCCCATCGGGCGTCATCAGCACGGACGTCATCAGCCCCAGCGACCCGAACCCTTGAGCTACTGTGTCGGACTGCACGTCGCCATCGTAGTTCTTACATGCCCACACGTAGCCACCTTCCCACCTGAGGGACGAGGCCACCATGTCGTCAATCAGCCGGTGCTCGTACGTTAACCCCGCTTTTTCAAACTCCTCTTTGAACTCGGAGTCGTAGATATCCTGGAAAATATCTTTGAACGCCCCATCGTAGGCCTTGAGGATCGTGTTCTTCGTCGACAAGAACACGGGGTAGCCGCGCTGCAGACCGTAGGTGAAGGATGCGCGGGCGAAGTCTTTGATTGACTCGTTGAAGTTGTACATGCCCATTGTGACGCCACCGCCCTCAGGCATCTTCACTACCTCATGCTGAATCGGTTCACTGCCATCTTCTGGGGTGAACGTCAAAGTCACGCTGCCCGCGCCGGGAACTTTAAAATCAGTGGCCTTGTACTGGTCGCCGTGCGCGTGACGGCCAATCACAATGGGTTTCGTCCAGTTCGGAACGAGGCGGGGTACGTTCGAAATGATGATGGGCTCGCGGAACACCACGCCCCCGAGGATGTTGCGGATAGTTCCATTCGGGCTCTTCCACATTTCCTTGAGGTTGAACTCCTTGACGCGCGCCTCGTCCGGCGTGATGGTGGCGCATTTGACGCCCACCCCGTGTTCTTTGATCGCGTTCGCCGCATCGATCGTCACCTGGTCGTTCGTGGCGTCGCGGTTTTCAATCCCGAGGTCGTAGTATTTCAGATCGATATCGAGGTACGGGTGGATCATGCGGTCTTTGATGAACTGCCACATGATGCGCGTCATTTCGTCGCCGTCAAGCTCCACTACTGGGCCTGCTACCTTGATCTTCGACATGGCTCTCCTAACTCCAGCATCCCTAACTAGGCATCACGTGTTACTGCGGGTAAGCCGTCAGCAACACATTCGGACACACCTCAAGATTACTCGACATCAAGATACTTTTTGGGGTTTTGAACCACTAGCGGGCGCTGCGCACACGCGGCATCCCAATTGCCACCGGGCCGGCCGCACGGCCCGCTGGAGCGCATCCGCACGCGGCCCCACATGCGGGCACCGCTCCAGGTTTAGTCGCAGGCTGAGCTTCCACCGCCGCTTCATCCCACTGCAGCGACCCGTCGGCCATGAGCGCCGTCGAAATCATGAGTTTAATGCGGTTCAGTTGGTTCACTGCGGACGCGCCCGGGTCATAATCTATCCCCACAATGTTTGCTTGCGGATACTTCTTCCGCAGCGGACGGAACATCCCTTTCCCCACCACGTGGTTCGGAAGACACGCGAACGGTTGCGCACAAATAATATTGGGGCACCCGTTTTCGATCATGTCCATCATTTCTCCGACCAGGTACCAGCCCTCCCCCGCCTGCAGACCTTGAGGCGCGATATCGGCGGCGCGTTTAGCCATCTGGTCGATTGGGGTGGAGGCTTCGAACTTCCCGTTGGTTTTCGCAAACGCTTTGCGCACCGGGCGTTCGTACAGTGACAGGGCTGCGAGTACGAGTTTTTTCAGGCGGCGCCCACCGGTCTCCCCCATGTTTTCTGCCCGCCAATCGCCGTCTGACATGGCGGATTGGAAGAACTGCAGCAGTCCGGGGAGGACGGCTTCGCAGCCTTCGTCTTCAATGGTGCCGACCGCGTGGTTGTTCGCGTAGGGGTGGAATTTCACGAGGATCTCGCCCACTAAGCCGACTCGTGGTTTGCGCGGCCCGGCGATCGGGAGGTTGTCGAACTCGCTTACGCACTGGGCGATTAGGCGGCTATAGCGAATGCGTCCAAACTCACCGGCGCGGCCAGAAGCAAGCCAAGAGCGCATCAGCGTGTTCCACCGTTCGTAAAGGGCCATCACGGATCCGGGTTCCACTTCGTATGGACGGGTGCGTAACACCATGGTCTGCAGCGCATCACCCATGACGATCGATTGGATAACGGAGTGCACAATCGCTGGCGTGAGGGAGAACCCGGAGGCCTTCTCCACTGACTGCAGTGAGACGGGCAGGACGGGCACTTGCCCGTAACCGGCGTCGCGCAACCCTTTGCGTAGCAGTGACGCGTAGTTGGTGGCGCGGCACATGCCCCCCGTTTGTGAGATCGCAACCGCAACCCGGTTGGGATCTACCCGCCCGGACTCCAGTTCGTCGATCAGTTGTCCAATCACCACGATCGCGGGGTAGCAGGCGTCGTTGTTAACGAACTTCAACCCCAGTTCGTTCGACTCCGGGGTGGTTTGCTCTAAGAGCCGCACGTTATACCCGGCTTTGCGTAACGCCACTTCGGCGAGTCGGAACTGGATGGGTGCCATTTGGGGTACCAGGACTTCCCACTTTTCGTCGCGCATACGCTTCGTGAACTCAACCGGGTCGTAGTCAGTGTGTACCAGTGGGGAGGGAACCCCGTCCTCACGTCCTTTCCCAGCCGGATACGTGGCCAGCACCTGGGAGGAGGTGGCGCGTTCGGCCGCGGCTGCGTCTAGGGAACGCAACCGGATCTTTGCCGCCCCCAGGTTGGACACTTCGTCGATCTTCAGCTGGGTGAAGATATCACCGTTTTGCTGCAAGATCTCTAGCACTTGCTCGGCAGTAACCGCGTCTAGGCCGCAGCCGAAACTGGTTAGTTGAACCAGCTGCAGATCCGGGCTCATGGACACGGTGGCGGACGCTTCGTACAACCGCGAGTGGTACGTCCACTGGTCTCGCACCCGAATAGGGCGTGCTAACCGCTGGTCCATAACTGAATCCTCGGTGAGCACCGCCATCCCCAAGCCCACGATGACCTCGGGTATCCCATGGTTAATCTCCGGGTCCAAGTGGTAGGGGCGGCCCGCGAGAACGATGCCGCGCGTGTCGTGTTCACGCATCCACGCGAGCGTTTCGCGCCCCTTCTGCGCGATTTCGGCGCGCACCGCCTCTTGTTCCTCAAACCCCGCTTCAATTGCGGCCAGTGCTTCTTCTAGTTCCACATCCCACGGCGCGAGCGCTTTCACTAGTTGCCGGGCCATGGCCTCACGGTTATCTAGATTCATATACGGACTAATGAAATTCGCCCGTCCGTCCGCGAGCGATTCCATGTTGTGCCGCAGCACTTCCGGGTAGGTGGCAACGATGGGGCAGTTGAAGTTCGCGTCGTGGCTGTCTTTTTTCTGGTTGTAGTTCACGCACGGGTAGAAGATGTTCTTCAGCCCCTTATCGAGCAGGCTTTCGATATGCCCGTGCGCAAGTTTAGCGGGGTAGCACACGTTCTCGGACGGAATGGATTCCATCCCGCGTTCGAACAGTTCGTGGTTTGACCGTCCCGAAATCATTACGCGGAACCCGAGTTTAGTGAGCACGGTGAACCACAGTGGGTAGTCTTCGTACATTCCCAGCACGCGCGGCACCCCCATGTCGCCGCGGTACGCGTCTTTTTCACGCAGCCGCCGGTACCCAAACATGCGTTTGTACTTCCATTCGTACAGGTTCGGAAGTTCGGATTTCTTTGGGATCCGCTCTAGGGAGGCACCGCGTTCACACCGGTTCCCAGACACGTGCCGTTCCCCATTTGAGAACGTTGAGATCGTCATGTTGCAGTGGTTTTGGCACAGTCGGCAGGTTTTGCGGGTGGTTTCCACTTGGAAGTTCTTGAGGTCCTCTAACTGCACCAGTGAGGACACGCCCGTGCCGTCGTCGTGGTTTTTTGCCGTGAGGGCCGCCCCGTACGCCCCCATGAGGCCCGCTATGTTGGGCCTAACTACTTGCCGGCCGGTGAGCAGTTCGAAGGCGCGCAGCACGGCGTCGTTGAGGAAGGTGCCGCCTTGAACAACTACTTTTTCGCCCAGATCTTCGGGGGATTTTAGTTTTATAACTTTGTACAGTGCGTTGCGCACTACGGAATAGGATAGGCCGGAGGCGATCGCTCCCGTGTCCGCCCCCTCTTTTTGTGCTTGTTTAACCGAGGAGTTCATGAACACGGTGCAGCGCGTCCCCAAATCTACGGGGGCGGGTGATTGCGTGGCGAGGTTAGCGAACTCTTCTACGCTGACCCCCATGGAGGCGGCGAAGGTTTGCAGGAACGAGCCGCATCCGGCGGAGCAGGCCTCGTTTACGGAAATTGAATCCACCACGCCGTCTTTGATCCGGATGTACTTCATGTCTTGCCCACCGATGTCGATTACGGAGGAAACGCCGGGCGACATGTAGTTCGCAGCCCTAAAGTGCGCCATGGTTTCCACTTCGCCTTCATCCATGGTCAACGCGGTTTTGACGAGCCCTTCGCCGTATCCGGTTGAGCAGCACCGGCCAATCACCACGTCCTCTGGCAGTTGCGTCCGCACTTGTTTAACGATTTCAATGGCGGCACGCAGTGGATCCCCTTCGTTGGAAGCGTAGTGGGTGAACACGATGCGGTCGCGCTCGTCTATAACTACCGCCTTGATGGTAGTGGACCCCGCGTCGATCCCTAACCAGCAGCGCCCGTGAGCTTGGGAAGCGGGGATTTGTTCGATGGTTTCTTGTGCGTGGCGGGTGTCGAACGCCTGGCGTTCTGCCGTGTCTTTGAACAGTGGCCGCATGCGCGTGGATTCGGCTACGACTTCGGCTTCTACCAGGTCTTTGATGAGGTCTTTGAGGGGACGCGGGGTTTGCGGATCTTGCCCGGGTTTGGTGTGCGTTGCCATGAGGGCTGCGCCGAGGGCGACGTACAGTTGTGCATCCGGTGGGGTTATGAAGCTCTCCACTTTAGGTAGCAGCGCGCGGTACGCTTCCCGCAATTCAGGGAGGAAGTGCAGGGGGCCACCCAGGAGCATGACGTTGCCCCGGATCGGCCGCCCACAAGCCAGGCCCGCGATGGTTTGCGTGGCTACAGCGGTGAATACGGACGCGGCGATGTCAGCATGGGCAGCTCCTTGGTTCAGCAGGGGCTGCACGTCAGATTTAGCGAACACACCGCAGCGGCTGGCGATCGGGTACTGGGTTTTCGCCTGGGCAGCCAGCTCGTTTAGGCCGGACGCGTCGGTGTCCAGCAGGGTGGCCATCTGGTCGATGAACGCGCCCGTTCCCCCGGCGCACGTGCCGTTCATGCGCTGTTCCGGGGTGGGGTGCAGGTAGGTGAGTTTGGCGTCCTCACCGCCAAGCTCGATGATCACATCCGTGTCGGGGTGGAACACGCGGGTGGCTTCTGTTTCAGCGATTACCTCTTGCACAAAGGGAACGCCCATCGCTTGGGCAACTGCGAATCCACCCGAGCCGGTAACTGCCATTAGTGCGGGCGTATTCCCCACGTCCTGCAGGACGTCGCGCAGGAGTTTCACAAGTTCGCGGCGCACGTCTGCGTTGTGACGCCGGTAGTCTGCGAACACGCGTTTGCCAGTATTGCTCATCGCCACCGCTTTGACAGTTGTCGACCCCACGTCGATGCCGATATGCAAGGCGTTCGGGATTGTTTTGCTGCTCGTGGTCAAGGAATTCGCCATCGTTTTCGCCCCTCTGGTTGCCTACTGTGACACTATGGAGGCACACATCTATTTTCAATCATGATGAAATTAAGGGTTTTATTCTTTACCCGACAGTGGTTGAGCTGCATAGATAGCGAGATTAGAGATGTCGAATGTTGAAACTACCCCTCCTAATTATGAAACGAAACATGTTTCGAAAAATGAGGGCAGGGAGCGTGAACCTGGGACCACCAGGGCACCTCAGGCTAGGCGAGAACCTCAAACGGCTCAGGCTGGGCGGAGCCCACGTATGCCTAGAGAAAATCGGGCTGGAAGGGGGCCGCGGGCGGCTCGGGGCCAGGTGAGGGACGAAATTGTGCGGGCCGCACACCGCGTGTTTTCTACCCACGATTATCAGCGGGCGTCGATGCGCAAAATTGCCCGGGAGGCCGGTGTGGACCCCGCGATGACTTCCTATTATTTCCCAAGCAAAGCAGCGTTGTTCCGAGAAGCCATGTCTTTGCCGGAAGACCCGGCGCAGCAGGTGAGGGAAATCCTCGAACCGGGAGTGGACGGGTTAGCTTCACGGCTGATAGCCGCCGCATTAGAGAACTGGGAGCAAGCATCTACAGCCGGTACTTTAGCGACTCTTCTGCGTATGGTGATGCACGATGCGGATACGCAACGCACGTTCGACCAGTATTTTCGCGAGCAGATCCTGTCGCAAGTGGAAGCGTCCCTAGGGGAAGATTCGGCGCTTCTAGCTGAACTCGTAGCCGGATCTCTAGTGGGAGTGCTGATGATGCGGTACGTCGCACGGATTGAACCGCTCGCCTCCATCCCCGCGAGCGAACTCCACGACCGCCTTACCCCCATTGTCCAACTCTTATTCACCTGGGGGTTTTCCGCCAAGAGCTAGGCGTCCCCAATCTGATCGCTTTCCCGTGCTTCAGGTTGGTCTTCCTCGGTCCGATCGCTCTTTGGTGCGGCTGCCTGGGATTTCCCCGCCTGGTCGCTTCCTGAGCCCGCCGGTTGACCTGCTTTCCCCTTCCGTTCGCCCCGCTGCTCCCCCAGATCCTCAAGGGCCTGATCCGGCTCCGTTTCTGGCTGTGGCACCTGCCTCGGGTTGGCCTCCAAGCCCGATTCTGGGTGCGCGGCGGCACTGCCCTGGTCTTGCGACTGCAGTTGCGTATCAGGCGACGGGTTCACCTCCTGTTCACTAACAGGATTCGCTTCCTGAGGGACAGCACTGGTTTCTGACCGCGGCGCGGACTTGGCGCGCCGAGCCTGCACGCGAGCGCGAACCTCATCCTTCAAATTACTGGACCCAACACGCAAACTTGCTGCAGCAGCCTGCGCTCCCCGGCGGTAAAGCGCTAAACAAACGGGGTGCAGCAATAGTGAAACGGCGGCGCCAACACCCCCCACTTCTAGCGTCACGAATAAAGCTCCGAGCAGGGATCGGGGGCCAAAATCAGCCATCTGCCCGTTCCACAATGCCCCGTTCGATGCATACATCCACGCGAACATCACTGCCGCATACACCCCCAGCCCCACTGCCAACCGGGTTGCGTGCGCCCCCAGGGACGATTCGCGGCACTTCCAAACGTGCACCAGACCCAGAACTAGCCCCAGAACAATCAGTACCGCTACTACCCACGCGGTAACAGTGCCATGAGGTACGGCCCCCAACCAAGGAATCGCCGGAATCGGTGCGGACACCACTTTCGACGGCGCATGCACAGCGCCTACAGACGTCACGAATCCCGGGCCCGCCAGCCACGACAGGGCTGCCGCGATGGCATTCGGCACATACAAGATCTGTGCGAGCCACACGAACACCTGGTCCCACCCCGCTGCCCCCAGCAGGGCAGAAATGTCCTCGATCTGGCTCCACGAGGAGACCGTCGCATACAAAACTAATCCCAAGCCCAGCAGGGTCGTCGCACCTAACGCAATCGCGCTATCTCGCAGTGCCCGGACCAGTAGTTTGCTCCGCGGGCTACGCAGGGACCTCAACGACTTGCGTGCCGTCCACGCCCACGCGATTGTGGATACCAGGGCCGCGCCTAACGCAACCCGCCACACCTGCGCGTGGTGGGCGGCGAAGAACGCCACCACGGCGGACGTCACGGTGTAGAACGGGATGAACAGCGCGCTCACCCGCGAGGAAATCGCGTTCGAATACCGCACTCCAACCACGCCCATTAGGATGAACAAGAGCGTTAGCCCCAGTGGGTAGAACGAGAGGTTCACGCCCGCGAACCGCAGGGGCGACAAGTAGCCCAGGGCCACGATGTCCGCCCCGGTGCTCATTGCCGTGTTCCAATCCACCGACAGCACCCACGAGTTGTTAGCGGTGAGCAAGAACGCGACCAGCGTCAACCCCGCTCCCAGTGCCCACGTGAACAACGATGCCTCAATTGCTGCCACCATCACGCGCGCCCACCCTTTAGGTAGCGAGATCACGTATTCGGGCCGCTGCAAATTCACTGTGGTTTCGAACGCCGCGCCCACATTGTCTTCCCGCTTCCGTACCGGCTCAGTTTCTGGCTCTAGCAGTTCAGTTTTCAGCTCGACCGGTTCAGTTTCCG
Organism: Gleimia hominis; assembly: GCF_002871945.2. Taxonomy (NCBI): domain Bacteria; kingdom Bacillati; phylum Actinomycetota; class Actinomycetes; order Actinomycetales; family Actinomycetaceae; genus Gleimia; species Gleimia hominis. Next base: position 1,198,045 of record NZ_CP126963.1, read on the forward strand.
TTTGCACCGCCGAATCCTCGTTTTGTTTAGATGCGGTTTCGGTTGATTTTTTGGGATCCTGAGGGCGCCAGACGCGTTGGCGTAACTGGCGTAGACGAGTGCGGGTGGTTTCAAACATCTCCTCCATTTTTGCCTTTTCACCAAGCTTTTGCACCCAAGGCGCTCCGAGGCACTTCGAAACCCACCGTGTGAACTGCGGCCCAGCCTGGCTGGCACGGCCCCGGACCGGGCGCAAGTAAAATCCCGCGCTGCGGAAAATGGGATCCACCACCAAACAAAAGGGCAAGCGCGGGTATGCGTGTGGGCGCGAGGATCGCTCCCCGCGCCCACTTACCTAACGCGTTCTAGATTATTTCAAAAGTTCACGTGCCAGCTGCGCGGTCTGCGTGGGGGTCTTCCCCACTTTCACGCCCACGGCCTCGAGCGCTTCTTTTTTCGCCTGCGCGGTGCCGGAAGAACCAGAGACAATCGCTCCCGCGTGCCCCATGGTTTTCCCTTCCGGAGCGGTGAATCCCGCGACGTACGCCACCACGGGTTTGCTCACGTGCTCCTTAATGAACTCGGCGGCGCGTTCTTCCGCATCCCCACCGATCTCACCGATCATCACAATCGCTTTAGTGTTTGGGTCCTCCTCAAACGCCCGCAACGCATCAATGTGCGTGGTGCCAATAATCGGGTCGCCCCCAATACCAATGCACGTGGTGAAGCCCAGGTCGGACAGCTCGTACATCAGCTGATACGTCAAAGTACCCGACTTCGACACGAGTCCGAGCGGGCCAGCAGCCGTAATGTCAGCCGGGGTGATCCCCACGTTTGACTGCTCTGGTGAAATAATGCCCGGGCAGTTCGGACCGATGATCTGCACGCCCGCGTCTGCGGCGCGCTGGCGGAACTCCACCGCGTCCTTCACCGGGATACCCTCGGTAATCACCACAACTAAGCGCATTTGCGCATCAATCGCCTCAATTACCGCGTCTTTCGCGAACCGCGGAGGCACAAAAACTACGGACACCTGCGCGCCCGTCGCAGCCTTCGCCTCGGCCACAGTGCCGAACACCTCAACTTCATGCTCCCCAGCTTCAACCTGGTCCGCCATCGGCCCGTACGGTTCAATATTGAACTTCACGATCTGCCCGGCTTTACGCGGGTTCACTCCACCCACCACTTGGGTGCCTGCGGCGAGCATACGGGTCGTGTGCTTCATACCTTCCGAACCCGTCATGCCCTGCACGATCACGCGGTCTTCTTTACTCAAAAAAATCGACATCTGCGCCTCTCCTACTTAGCCAGTTCAGCGGCCTTCGCAGCCGCGCCATCCATCGTGTCAATCATCGTCACCAGCGGGTGGTTCGCTTCTTGTAAAATCTTGCGTCCCTCTTCCACGCGGTTACCATCGAGCCGCACCACTATTGGTTTAGTCGCCGACTCCCCCAGCATGTCGAGTGCGCCCACGATCCCGTTAGCAACCTGGTCGCAAGCCGTGATCCCACCGAATACGTTCACGAGAACGGACTTAACCTGCTCATCACCCAAGATCACTTCCAGGCCTTTAGCCATCACTTCCGCGGACGCACCCCCGCCAATATCGAGGAAGTTCGCGGGCCGCACACCGAAGCTTTCGCCCGCGTAAGCCACCACGTCGAGCGTGGACATAACCAGGCCAGCTCCGTTGCCAATGATCCCGACTTCACCTTCGAGCCGCACGTAGTTCAAACCCGCTTCTTTCGCCATGAGTTCACGCGGGTCCTGCGCTGAAGTGTCTTTGTACTCACTGTGCTCGGGGTGGCGGAACGCCGCATTGTCATCCAACGACACTTTGGCATCCAACGCGATCACCTCACCCTGCTCAGTTTTCACCAGCGGGTTCACCTCGACGAGCGTGGCGTCTTCTTCAGCGTACGCTTCCCACAGTTTAATCAGCACGGGCGCTAGTTCACGGGCCTGCTCGTCAGTGAATCCGGCTTCACCAGCAATCTGAAGTGCCTTGGCTTCGTCAATCCCAACCGCGGGATCCAGCGGGACTTTCGCCAGTGCTTCGGGCCGTTCCTTCGCGAGCGTTTCAATATCCATCCCACCTTCTTTAGAGCACATGGCGAGGTGCCGGCGGTTCGCCCGGTCAAGAAGGATTGAGAAGTAATACTCCTGTGCAATATCCGCTCCCGCTGCGATCATGACCCGGTGGACGGTGTGGCCTTTAATGTCCATCCCGAGGATCTGCTCGGCGTACTCGCGGGCTTCATCTGCGCTGTGGGCAAGTTTTACCCCGCCGGCTTTACCACGCCCACCCGTTTTCACCTGCGCTTTCACAACCTGCAGGGGGGTGCCTAACGTTGACCACGCCTGCTCGGCCTCAGGGGGCGTTTGCACGACAACGCCATCTAAAACGGGCACTGCGTGCTTTTTGAATAGCTCACGAGCCTGGTATTCGTAGAGATCCACTCCGTTCACCTTTCTGCCCGGGATGGGCTGTTCTGTGTCGCGACCACGATGTGCCTCAGGTCACTTAAAACCTCGACATCGAGACATCTAGTACTAGATTAACGTCCCAATCGGACTCGCACACGAGAAACGGGAATCATCTGTATCGCCTAGAGCACAATAGTCAGTTTGAGGTTTTGGCCCCGTCAGATCTTCTTAATCGGCGCGTAACGCAACAGTAAGCGCCGTGGTTTGGCGTCACCGAAATCCACTTTTGCCACTTGCGACGCACCCGCCCCCTCCAAGCCAACTACCGTGCCTTCACCGTAGGAACCGTGCTTCACCCGATCCCCAATCTTCAATGCGACCTTGGGTTTATCCGCGTCTTTTTTCGACACCCCCAGGCGTTTCAATCCGCCTCCTGCAGTTCCACTCGTCATCCCAGCGCGCGGCCCGCGACTACCGGTGCGTTTGAATCCCCGGGCGGACAGGCCCCCTCCGGAACCGATCGCAGGGGCAAAATCATCCTCCCACGGGTCAGTGCTACTACCGCCAAAGCTGCCGCGCCCGCGGACGGCGTTAGAGAACCCGCCGAAGGACCCACCCGAACCCCCGGTTCGGTAACTATCCATCTGCGTGGAACCACGGCGAACCTCCAGTACCTCAAGGGGAACGTCGTCAAGAAAACGCGAGGGCGGTAAATCAGAAGGGGTTCCCCACGTGGTTCGCACAGCCGCGCGCGTCAAATACAGTTTCTCCCGCGCCCGCGTGAACGCCACGTACGCGAGGCGCCGTTCCTCAGACAATTCCCACTCGTCCAACAGGGACCGTTGGTGGGGGAACGTGCCATCTTCCATACCGGTTACGAACACGACGGGGAACTCGAGTCCTTTCGCAGTGTGCACGGTCATCAAGGTGACCTCCCCGCTGTCTTCCGCGCCCGCAACCTGGTCCGAATCCGCCACCAAGGACACGCGTTCCAAAAAGTCCGCGAGCGACCCCTGTGGGTTAGTTTTCTTAAAATCTGCCGCCACTGCATGTAGTTCCGCCAGGTTTTCTACCCTAGATGCGTCCTGAGGGTCTTCGGATTCTCGAAGTTGCACCAGGTACCCGGTGGCTTCCATCGCCTCGTCCAGCAACTCGGCGATAGAGGCGCCCGCATCCGCATACGTGCGCAGGGAAACCAGGAGCCCGTAGAAACCCGCGGCCTGTTTTAATGCGCGCGAGGTAAGTGATATTTCCCGCCCGGAAGCACGCGCTTTTTCTTGCGCCACCGCATCCGCCCACGCGGTTTCCTCCAGGTCAATCTCACTACCTTCACCGCGCGGACACCCCGCCTGTACCCACGCGTCACGCAGCGCATCCCCCAGGTTCGCGTTGAGGGCAGCGGCGTGGGCCACGAGAGTTTGTTCCGCTTTGGCGCCCAGACCGCGGCGGGGTGTGTTGAGGATGCGGCGCAGCGCTACCGTGTCGTCGGGGTTGGACACGGACGCGAGGTAGGCGAGCGCATCTTTGATTTCTTTGCGTTCATAGAACTTGGTGCCGCCCACCACGCGGTAGGGAATGCCGGACCGCACGAGCATTTCCTCCAGAGCCCGCGACTGCGCGTTAGTGCGGTAAAACACGGCGATATCACCGTAGTGGTAGGTTGAATCGGTGAGCTTGTCGATTTCTGCGATCACGAACCGGGCTTCGTCGTGTTCGGAATTAGCGGCGTCATACACTACGGGCGCTCCATCGCCCCGGCCGGTCCACAGGTTTTTCGCCCGCCGCCCCTTATTCGCAGCAATCACCGCGTTAGCGGCGCTCAGAATGTTTTGGGTAGACCGGTAGTTCTGTTCTAGCAGCACGGTGTGCGCGCCGGGGAAGTCTTTTTCAAACTCCTCAATGTTGCGGATTGTGGCGCCGCGGAACGCGTAGATTGACTGGTCCGAATCCCCCACCACGGTGAGTTCACCCTGCTGCTGCTCATCTGCCCCAATGAGTTCGCGGATCAGCACGTATTGCGCGTGGTTCGTGTCCTGGTATTCGTCAACCAGCACGTGTTGGAAGCGGCGCCGGTAATGCTGCGCCACCGCGGGTTTTGATTGCAGCATCTGCACCGTACGCATTATGAGGTCGTCAAAATCTAGTGCGTTCGCGTTCTCTAGCCGACGCTGGTATTCCGGATACACTTCTTCGACAACTCGTGAAATCGGGTCGTTGGGCGCGGTTTTGGCGTACTGCTGGGCTGTGATGAGTTCGTTCTTGAGGTCCGAGATGCGTCCGCGTAGCATTTTTGCGGCGAACCGTTTGGTGTCCACCTGCTTATCTTTTAAGATCACGTTCAACAGCTGCTGCGAGTCTTGCGTGTCGTAGATACTGAACGTAGACCGCAGGCCAGCGGCCTCGTGAGATTCCCGGAGAATCCTCACGCACGCCGCGTGGAAGGTGAACACCCACATGCGTGCCGCGTTGGGACCAACGAGTTGGGTCACGCGTTCGCGCATTTCCGCCGCAGCCTTGTTGGTGAAGGTGATCGCGAGGATCTGCCCGGGCTGGGCCCGCCCGGTGCGCAGCAGGTACGCGATCCGGTGGGTGAGCACCCGGGTTTTCCCCGACCCCGCGCCTGCCACAACCAAAAGTGGTCCCCCGGCGTACTCCACGGCCTCGCGCTGCTGGGCGTTCAACCCTTCTAACAGTTCCGCCGGGTCCGCCGCTCCCCCGCTTGGCCCACCGAAAGCGGTTCCGCTCCCCCCGCCCGGCCCATTTGCCTCAGGGGAAAACTGGGGGGCCGCTGGTGAAAACTGGCCCGGTGAACCCGCGGGAACCTGCCCGGCGAGCATCTGGTCGGTCAAGGCCGGTAGACCCGGTAGTTGCGAAGCGAAAGTACGGTCGTTATTCATCACGGCTCTACCTTACGACACCGCGATGCTCACACCACGCCCCGGCGGGCCGCCCACCGGGTTAGTTCGTTGCGGTTGGATAACTGTAGTTTCCGCAGCACCGCCGACACGTGGGTTTCTACCGTTTTGATTGAAATGAACAGTTCACTGGCCACTTCCTTGTAGGTGAAACCGCGGGCGATCAGCCGCATCACTTCCTGCTCACGTTTCGACAGCAGGTCCAGTTCCTCATCTGTTTGCGACACTTGCGCGGTTCCGAATGCGTCTAGCACGAATCCGGCTAGGCGCGGGAAAAAGCCGCGTCGCCCGAACCGACGCGTTCGATTGCCTGCACCAGGTCTGCGGTAGCGATGGATTTGGTGACATACCCGCGAGCGCCCGCGCGGATCACTGCCACCACATCCTCCGGGGCGTCTGAAACCGAGAGAGCGAGGAACCGCGTGGGCCCATCTGCGCATCGGCGCGCCACCTCAGCGCCTCCACCTCCGTTACCATCGGGCATGTGCACGTCTAGTAACGCCACGTCTGGTTCTAAGTCAGTTACGCACCGCACGCCCGAGTCGACGTCTTCAGCTTCCCCCACGACCTCCACCTGCTGGGGGTGTTTTTGCAGCTCACTTAGCACTCCGGCTCGTACCAATGGGTGGTCGTCGATGATCACTACGCGTAAGCTCACGCGCCCTCCTTCGGCATTGAAATGTTCACTTCGGTTCCCGGGGTGAGGGTGCGCAGTGAAGCGCGTCCCCCCGCGCGGCGCACGCGGCCAATTATGGATTCGCGTACTCCGTGCCGGTCCGCTGGGACTGTTTCGAGGTCAAAGCCGGTGCCCCGGTCGCGCACGTACACGGCCATGGCGCCAGAAGAAACCTCGCAGTACACCGAGATCGGGGGTTGCCCGTGACGCACCGCGTTCTTCACCGCTTCCGCAGCTGCGGACACCGCCGCTAGGTACCCTGAGGTGGGTTTCGCGTCGGACACTTGCACCAGTTCCACTTCGCAACCGTACGTGGTTTCGATTTTTTCAACTTCGCTGCGCAGTAGTTGCTGAGTTGAATCCCCCGGTTTGCCCCGCCCAGTGTACAGCCAGGACCGCAGGGCCCGTTCTTGTTCTAACGCTAGCCCGCGCACCCGCGCGGGTTCGTCCGCATGCGTTTTTATGAGCGTGAGGGTTTGCAGCACCGAGTCGTGCAGGTGCGCGGCAATGTCTGCGCGTTGTGTTTCTTTTGCCCGGGCCACGGACGTGTCTGTGAGTTCGCGGTTCATTTTTATCCACGGTGGTAAGAATGCCAGCACGAGCGCCAGGATAATCACCACGCCGACGCCCATGCCGAACAGTAGTTCGGAGCGGGACGCGGACACGTTGACGAGCCCCACGGTGCCGCTCAGTAGCAGTAGTAGTCCGAGGCCCACCAGCACAGCCGCTTGCGGGTTTTTCCGCCATGCGCGCACGTGTTCGCTTTGCGTCCAGATGAGCATGAGGCCCGCTAGGATCGCGAGGATCGCGGCATTCCGGCCACTGACCAGCTGGAGTCCGAGCAGTGGTCCAACCCCGGTTATGAACGCTACGAGCAGGAATGCGCCACCAACTATCAGCGCCAACCGGGAGGTGGAAACGCGTTTTTGTTTGAGTTGTTCTACTGGTGGTTTAGCGATCCGCTGCGACGGGTCGGGGGCGAGACTTCCGGTGCGGGGCAGCCCAAGCCACAGCCAGAGGTAGAGCATAACCCCCGCGCCGGTTATTCCAAGGAGCGTGAAAATCAGCCTCAGGGATTTGACGGAAACACCTAAATGTATGGATAGCCCAGACGCCACCCCCGCTATCCACGGCTTGGGCCGATTCAGGTCGGTGCGCCGCGTTCGCAGTAGGGGTGGTCTGGTTTTGTTCACAGGTCTATCATGCCAAGTTTTCCGGGTGGAGCTGAAGTTGTTAGTGGTTAATCAGGGTTTATTCAGGGGGTTCCCCCATGGTTTCATGACCTGCTTGCGGGCATTATTGAGTGTATGGACAGCAGTAATGAGTTTGAGCAAGATCGGCCCACTGCCGGTGAGGCGTTTTTCAACTCCGTGCGGCGCACGGGTTGGTGTCGGCCGAATGATCGTTGGATTGGTGGAGTTTGTGCCGCCATTTCAGCGCGTTACGGTTGGGACCTGACCCTTGTGCGCGGCGTTTGCGTGGTTCTTACCTTGTTTTTCGCGCCCGCGATTTGCACGTTGTACGCGGCGGCGTGGGCCCTTTTACCCGAGGAGGTGGATGGGCGGATTCATGCTCAAGAACTGCTGCGTGGGAATGCGGACGTGGCGCTGTTAGGGATCGTAGCGCTACTGATTTTGCCGCCCCTGAACATTTCTTTTACCGGGTCTGATTCTTTCGCCCCGGTTTTCCAGTTCCGACTTCTAGGGTTCGCGCTGGTGCCGATTGGCGCGATTATCGTATTTATTCTGGTGATGGAGCACCGTTCCAAGAAACGTCGCGGTTCTACTCCTAACTATGGTCGCGACTTTACGCGTGCCCACGCTCAGCCATATGCAGGCAGCCAGCATGGGGACCGTTTTGCACCTAACCAAACCGGTTTCAACGGCCCAGATTCTGCTTTTTCACCTGAGGGCCAGCAGGCTAGCAATGTCCCTGCGGGGGATGCGGATGCTGCCCGTACGAACGCGGACGGTGACTACATCGCGGGCTTCCACGCGGCCACTGATTCTGCGGCTGGTCACAACACTGTTGCCAACGCGCACGCTGACACTAACGGTTACACCGCTGCCAACAGATACGCCGACGCACCTTATTACCCGCCGGTTCGCGCGCGGAAAGGCCCTGGTTTAGCCACGTTTTTAGCGATAACGGGTGCGCTCCTGGTTGTGCTTGCAGCACAGTTTTACTTCAGCGTGGATGGGTACGACATTACTTCTCCGTTCAACCTGCCGATCCTGGCTGGTTCCGGTTTCATTTTGGCAGGTTCCACGTTGGGGTACCGCGCATTGAAAGGCCTCCCCGGTACGTGGCTGACGGCCCTCACCGTATTCTGCGCGGTCCTCGTGCCAGTTCCACTACTGATCGCACTCACCGGCGCCTAAGTATTTTATGCCGCAGGTGCACTGCAGCGTTCACCTCGCGCACACTAATAATCTGTACACCCAAGACCGTTCTAGGGATTAGACATGACCACTGACAACACGAAGCCTGAAGATGATACGCAAATCCTTCCGCAAGACCAGCAGAGCGAAGAACCGCCGGTTTCCCCAGTCGAGCAACAAGCCACGGCCGAGGCCGAGACGCCGACGACTGAGTTTCTTAACCCGCAAATAGACGCACCCGAGGTAAAGGCTCCTAAGGTAGAACCCCCCGAGGGGGACCAAACAGACTCACCCGAGGAAGCCACAACAGACTCACCCGAGATTGACCCGACAGATGCCTCGGAGGCAACCACAGCTTTCTCCCCCGAGGCCACGGGCGAACAAGCCCCGCACGGGGATTATGGTGCGCAAACGCAGGCAACAGATGCGGGCACGCCTTTGTACAAGGCGGATTCTGGTGAGCGCACCAGTTCGCTACCACCGGACCGGCCGATTCATTTCGGGCTGTTAACCTGGGCGATCTTGTGCATTCTAATCGGGCTTGCGTGCGTGATACTCCCGTTTATCCCGAACCTGCAAATGTATAACCCCGCGTTGTTACCGACCGTATTCTTCGGCACGGCAGGCGTAGTGATGCTAGTTATCGCCGGGTTCACGTTCTTCAGTTCACGCCGACGAAAATAGCGCCGCAGCGTCCGCGTTTTACTTCCCGAAGTTCGCGCGTTATTTCCCGAGGTTCGCGTAGCGCTCCAGCTCTTCTTCCACCACGGACGGGTCTAGCTTCACGAACACCGGTTTTGGTTTGGACACAGGCGTGCCCACCGAAACCTCGCGCCGCTCCCACTTGGGGACGTTCGTGTAGTCACCGGTGATTATAGGGTAAGAAAGTTCCGCCCCATCATCTGCTTTCGCATCCAGGTCTGTGACTTCTTCAATCCGCGGCATCGGCGCCACTTGCCCCGCGCCGCCCATCACCTGGTCCACCGCGTTCGCCGAATGTGGTAGGAACGGGCTTAACATGAGGTTCAAATCCGCCACCACTTGCGCTAGCGTCCATAAGATTGTGCCCAACCGCTCCCGCTCATCATCGGCCTTAAGTTTAAATGGTTCCGTTTCCGTCACGTATTTATTAGCCTTCGCCACCAGCTTCATGATCGCTGCCAACGCAGCTTTCTGGTGGTGGCGCTCAATCAAACCACCAACGGTTTCAAAACCGCTCTGCACTTCCGCCAGCAATGCACTATCAATGTCTTGCAGCTGCGCGGGTGCTGGGATCTGTCCGAACCGTTTCGCAATCATCGAAGCCGTGCGGTTCACCAGGTTCCCCCACCCCGCGACCAACTCATCGTTAGTGCGGCGCACAAACTCCGCCCACGTGAAGTCCGCGTCAGACGTTTCCGGGCCCGCAGCGGAAATGAAGTACCGCAACGCGTCCGCCTGGTACCTCTCCAGCATGTCCCGCACGTAGATAACAATCCCTCTAGAAGAAGCGAATTTGCGCCCCTCCATCGTGAGGAACTCGCTGGAAACCACTTCGGTCGGCAAGTTCAGTTTCCCAAAATCACCGGGCTCTCCACCCTTGTCGCCCTCACCGTTATAACCCAGCAGTTCCGCGGGCCAAATCTGGGAATGGAACACGATATTATCCTTCCCCATGAAGTAGTACGACAACGCCTCTGGATCGTTCCACCATTTCCGCCACGCCTGCGGATCCCCGGTGCGGCGCGCCCACTCAATGCTGGCCGACAGGTAACCCACTACCGCGTCGAACCACACGTACAGACGTTTACTAGGCTGATCCTCCCACCCCGGCACGGGGATACCCCAGTCAATATCACGAGTCATTGCGCGCGGGCGGATATCCTCAAGAAATTCTTCGAAAACCGGATCACGTTCGGACGCCACCTGCCGGACTCCTCCCGGTCATCCAACCACGCGGACAACGCCCGCGCCAACGCGGGAAGGTCTAAGAAATAATGGTCAGTCTCCACGAACTTCGGGACCTCACCATTAATCTTTGACCGCGGATCAATCAGGTCAGTTGGGTCCAGCTGGTTCCCACAGGTATCACACTGGTCCCCACGCGCCCCTTCCGTACCACAAATCGGGCAGGTGCCCTCAATGTACCGGTCCGGCAGCGTCCGTCCGGTTGACGGGGATACGGCACCGCGCGTAGTTTGCACCATCATGTAACCGTTGTCGCGCACAACCTCAAACATCGCCTGAACCACCCGGTAGTGGTTACCCGTGGTGGTGCGGGTGAACAGGTCATACGACAGGCCGAGCGCCACCAGGTCTTCAACGATCATCCGGTTGTTCTTGTCCGCCAGTTCCCGCGGCTTCATTCCCTGCTGGTCAGCAGCCACTAAAATTGGGGTGCCATGTTCATCTGTGCCCGACACCATCAGCACGTCGTGGCCCCGCATGCGCATGTAGCGTGAGAATACGTCGGAGGGAACTCCGAAACCCGCTACGTGTCCGATATGACGCGGCCCGTTCGCGTAGGGCCAGGCAACTGCTGAAAGTATACGACTCATGCGCCCAGTCTATTATTTTCCGCTCGTCGTTTACTACTTTGCGCCCCGCCCCTACATTGGCAGTTTTTTTGCTTCTAGCGCTGGTTCTTATTCGTAGCGACTGCAGCTACCTATTCCGCCTTTGGAACCGCCTCTTATTTGGCAGCGAGCGCCCTACCTATTTCGCTGCCAGCGCGGCATCGTAAAGCTCGTTTTTACGCAGACCCGTCGCGCGAGCCACTTGCGCGGCCGCGTCTTTTAACCGCATTCCCTCTTGCATTAACTCCAGTACCGTCTGCACGTGATCTTGAGGGTCCGCCACCTGCGGCGCCGCACCCGCCATGACGATCGTGATTTCCCCCAGAACCTCCCCCGCAGTTGCCCGCGCTAACTCTTGTAGTGTGCCCCGCAAGATTTCCTCATGCGTTTTTGTCAGCTCCCGGCACACCACCGCCTGCCGGTCTTTCCCGCACACAGCCGCCAAATCCACCAAAGTTGTGTGCAGACGACGGGGGGATTCAAAAAATATTGTGGTGCGTTCTTCCGTTACCAGTTGCGCAATCGCGTGCTTACGTTCTTTTCCTTTCCGAGGGAGGAATCCCTCAAAGCAAAACCGGTCGGTGGGCAGACCCGAAACGGCTAGTGCGGTAAGTACCGCTGAGGGACCGGGGAGTGCACTAACCCGCACGCCTGCTGCGATAGCGGTTTGGACCACGCGGTAACCGGGGTCCGAAACGGTGGGCATTCCCGCATCTGACACGAGTAGCACGCGTTGGCCAGTTGCTGCGGTTTCCACCAGTGCCCGCGCCTTGTGGTTCTCATTGTGTTCATGCAGTGCCAGTACGCGGCCACCGGGTTCAATTCCGAGCCGGGAGCATAACCCGCGGAGCCTGCGCGTATCTTCCGCAGCGATCACATTCGCCTGCTCGATAGCACGCACGAGCCGTGTTGAGGCATCATCTGTTTTCCCAATCGGGGTTGCCGCCAGCAGGATCGTTCCGGGTGATTGAACGTAGTTATTGTGCTCCACGTGCAATAGCATCGCACACATACACCCCGCGGGGCATCCCCGTCCCGCCCCTATAGCAGCGGGTGCAACAACCACAGGCGCATTTTAAGTAACATGAGGGCTGTGCACGAACTACCACTAATCCACCCGTTACGCTCTAAAGCCTGGGTGTTGACGCTCGTGATAATGGGGGTCGCTGCGTTAATCCGGATCCTGGGGTTGAGCGCCATACCAACCATAGTTTTTGACGAAACCTATTATGTAAAAGACGGGTGGTCCCTCACGCAATTTGGATATGAGGGTAAGTGGGAAACGGCGGATGCGAGCGCGGTTGCTCAGGGGGATCCGGGGGCGGAACGCGATGCGATTAACAAAGCGTTCGCACGCGGCGACACCTCGGGGCTTAGCACTGAGGCAGCGTACGTGGTGCACCCGCAGACAGGTAAGTGGCTGATCGGGATGGGGATGCGTCTGTTTGGCCAGTCGAATCCCCTGGGGTGGCGGATTGCCGCTGCGGTCGCTGGAGTCTTGTGCGTCATGCTGGTTTGCCGGCTGGCGTGGCACTTGTTTTACTCGCGCATTGCCGTGGCGCTTGCGGGCAGTTTCGTGGCGTTAGACGGTGTGAGCATCGTGCTGTCACGCACGGGATTGCTAGATGTATTTCTGGCCTTGTTCACGCTCGCTGCTTTTTTGTGTATTGTTTTGGATTACCGCACTTCCAGCGCCGTGTTGCGTAAAAAGTATTTGGAAACCACAAATCCTCCACATTTGCTAGACCACCGCATCCGTGCAGGCTCACAGGATCCGAGTAGCTCTACCGGGGCTGCCAGTACCGCACCCCAGTCAGGTACGACGGCTGGGAGCGCGCCTTGGTTAGCACCGCCCGCTGGTGCGGGGGCTTGGTTAGGTGTGCCGAAACGCAACGCAGCGTCGCCGCGCTCGCCTAGGGGTGGCGTGGCTTGGCTCGGCCCGTCTGCGGGTCGGCGTCCGTGGATGTTCGCGGCGGGAGTGTTCGCGGGGCTCGCCATTTCTGTTAAGTGGTCTGGCTTGTACGTGCTGGCGGCCCTGGGGGTTTTTGTGGTGTTATTTGAGTTCGGCCGGCGCCGCAAACGTGAGCCCCACCCGTTTTTCACTGCTGTTATCGGTGAGGGATTGCCCGCATTCGTCACGTTAGTACCCACGGCTGCGGTTGTTTACGTGCTCTCGTGGTGGTCCTGGTTTACGCATCCGCGTGCGTGGGGGCGCGTACACAGCGGCGTGTTGGGAACGTTATCTGACTGGTGGCAGTACCACTTGCAAATGTATGAGTTCCACCGCGGCCTAGGTTCGCACCACAGTTACATGTCGTCGGCACCGCAGTGGTTACTGCAGCTGCGCCCAACCTCGTTTGCCTACCAAAAACCAGGGGGTAACTGTGGTTCCTCCGAATGCGTGCAGGCGGTGCTGGCACTGGGGAATCCTCTACTGTGGTGGCTGGGAGCAGCTGCCTTGGGGCTGCTCTTGGTCTTGTTCGTGCACCGGGTTTGGACGCGCAAAAACGTCTTTGTTGAAGGCGTTCTGCTAACTGGTTACGCGGCTACCTATTTACCGTGGTTCCTATATCTAGATCGCACCACATTCAACTTTTACACAGTAGTGCTTGCCCCGTTCGTCGCGTTGACGTTAACTTGGGCAGTTCGGGAAGTCGCCGCACTCGTGTTCCCACGTTCCCCCGTGCTTGCATTGCTTGTGGTTGCGCTTGTTTTCACCCTGGTAGTGGCTGCGGCCCTGTTCTTTATGCCTATTTGGACAGGCCAAACCATTTCTTATGACGCTTGGCATTTACGCATGTGGCTACCCTCATGGGTGTAGCGAACTGCCTAGCGCACTTTGGGGGCAACAGACGCGGTTGCCTCAATGAAAAAGTCATTTAGTTGAGCGGGTTGTTGATGGCCCATACCTTGTACGATTTCGAGCTTGCTATCTGGAATCAGTTCGTGCAGCAGGTGCGCTTCTTCCACGTCGATCACCCCATCTTCGTCCCCATGCACTATGATGGTGGGCACTTTGATTCCTTTGGTTTCCTCCGCCCACGGCTCGGTAGCAGCCATTGCTGCACTTTGGCGTTCGTTGCCGACGAATGACACGCCGCGTTCCCACATTTGTCGGGCTAGTTTCTCAATGTGACCTTCCGGGTATGGGTATTTACTGCCCGCAAGACGCGGCATACTCTTTTCGCGGTATTGCACGTAACTTTCCTCGTTTTCGAATGGTGCTTGCGGGTTAATCGACATTTCAGTAGCTGGAGTGTGTTTTGCGCGCGTGTAGAACAGGCCGAGTCCAAGCACTTCTTCTGGGTATTTTATTGCGAGTAGTTGGGAGATCATTCCACCCATTGACCGGCCCGTAAGTACCGCTGGTTTCCCAAAATGCTTTATGAGGGCGTGCGTGTCTTCCACCATGTCGAAAAGCGTGTACCGACTGGTTGCGCGCAATGATCGGCCGACGTCCCGGTTGTCAAATGAAACTACGTCGTACCCAGCTTCTGTCAATCCAGTTAGGTAACCTGTGGGCACCGCGATCCGCTGAGCACTATGCCCCTCCAAGTTTATTATGAGCGCGCCATCGGGGTTACCAATGCGCTCAAAACAAATACTTTCGTTGGGCCTGACCTCTAAGAATTGTTCCATACTCCAGTGTATGGGCCACGCGCATGCGTAGGTCAAGTATTTTAGGCACGGCTTCGAGAATAATAACTGGCGCGTTTTTGCCCAAGCCATACCCGCAACTATGCGCAGACTTTAGTCTGGGGCGAACTGTAAAGCTGCGCGCCTTATCGTGAACCGACCGACAAGTACCTGTAGCATCGACCAAGAAGAACAATAGTGCTATACAGGTAGTAGATAGGTCCACTGCCCTCAGCTATATTTAAGATATGATAAAGAATTCAGCCTTGAAGTCAACATTTCTCGCACAGGTGCGAGCGGATACTTTGGGGCAGGTAATCCGCGGTGGCAACTACGCGCAAGGCGAGCATCTAGCGCCAGAAGCGGTGCTTGCTGCCACTTTTAGTTTTGCGGGCGGAACAACTCGCGGGGCATTAGCCATTTTGGAAGAAGACAATGTGATACCGAACAAACCCGGGGTCGGTATATTCGTCTCTTACCACGGATACCCGCTTGATAATACAAGCGGACGGTCGTTTAACCGTAAGAGCGTTGGTCTCGAAACGCAAGTAGAGACCAAGCGGATAACTTATGACGCCAATGGTCACCCTGCTGAATACGTTATCTCTTATCTACACCCCCAATATTTTTCTGTTCATTCTGCATTCACGAAAGGGAAACAACGTGGATAAACTACAGCGTGCATATGCCACACTTGCAGGGTTAGCGTTAGGTGATGCACTCGGGATGCCTACGCAATCTATGAGCCCCAACCAAATCCGCGATTCCTATGGAGGGCCAGTTTCAGGTTTGCGGTCTTCAGGTGAAGACCAGCCCATCGCGCCTTTAATGCAGGCCGGATCGGTGACCGACGACACAGAACAAGCAGTTCTCTTAGCTGAGCTACTGATTGAAGATAAGGGAAGAATTGATCCGCCCAAATTGGCCCGCCGGCTACTTGACTGGGAAGCGAAGATGGAGACAAATGGTTCACTGGACTTGTTGGGTCCCTCAACCAAGCTGGCTTTGCAACAGTTAAGAGATGGCGTTCCCATGGAGAACTTGGGAACAACCGGCACCACGAATGGAGCTGCGATGCGTGTAGCTCCGATTGGTGTCGCTTGCGCCCTAGAGTCACCGCGCTTGTTTGACCTTGTTTTTGACTCTTGCCGTTTAACTCATCGCACGGTAAATGGAATTCAAGCAGCAACTGTAGTTGCCTTATCAGTCAGTGCCGGGATTGAGGGTTATTCCATAACAGACGCAATCCAGTACTCCTTGGGACAAATAACAGACCGTGAACTTGGTGGAGTATGGAACCCGCAAGCACTTGTCGCCAGTCGGATTGAGTACGCCCTAGAAGTTTCCCAGCTCCACAATGGGAGCGAGTCGAGTTTTATCACTTCTGTACAAAAAGAAATCGGTACGTCAGTGGAAGCCAATGAGTCAATCCCGGCTGCGTTTGCGCTGCTTCACTACTACCGAGAAAACCCGTATCAGGCACTAATTGCCGCAACAAATATTGGTGGGGATACCGACACCATCGGCGCAATAGTCGGAGCTATTATAGGTGCGACGTGTGGAAGTACAGTATTTCCACACGATGAGGTTTCTTTGGTAGAAAACGTATCGGGTATCAACTTTTTGGATTTAGCACAATCTTTGGTAGAGCTTAGGATGAACCACGCATGAGCGTTTAGAACTAACCGATTACAAAAATTAGTTTTATCTAGTGGATACCGGCGAGGAAGCAGACGAGCCACAAGATTAAGTAGAAGCCGCATCCCCGTAAGCGGCGGTTATTATTTGAGGTGAAAAAATGAGTATCAAGAGTTTCTTCTCGAGTGTCGAGGAAAGAGGTATTGAACCAGTTCCCCTCGCAGATAGAAATGGAAATCCGAAGGATCTCTTTTGGGTTTGGTTTGCCGCGAACATTTCGATTCTTGGCATTCCTCTTGGAGCGTCTTTAGTAGCACTGGGGTTGAATCTGTGGCAAGCGGTCTTCGCTACAGTTGTTGGGGCGGTAGGATCATTTGCCTTAGTAGGCGCGGTGTCAGTCGCTGGACGAATCGGTGGAGCCCCCTCGTTAACACTTTCACGATCCATTTTCGGAACTAGCGGAAACCGCGTACCGACACTGGTAGCTATGCTAAGTCGGCTGGGTTGGGAGACAGTTAACACCGTGACTGGTGCTTTGGCGTTAATGTCGCTTGTGGCAATAGTAAGCGAAAAAACTATTGTGCATCATCGCACCCCGGTGGTAGTTATTTCAATCCTTATTTTTGTTTTGCTTACAGTTCTTGTCTCTGGATTTGGCCACCATTTGATCTTGAAAGTTCAAAAGTACTCTACCTGGGTATTCGGATTGCTAACGCTGATCGTGGTTTTCTATTTGGCGTCAACTGTGGACTGGCAGATGGTGTTAAACAAGCCCGGAGGCTCTTTAAGCGCGGTGCTTATAGGAGTTGGGATCATAGCCGGCGGAACTGGACTAGGGTGGGTGAACTCGGGGGCGGATATGGCTCGCTACCAGCACCCTAAGGTCTCCTCTAGTAGCCTCATTGCGTCTGCAGCTTTTGGCGCGGGAATTCCCTTAATTATAGTAATCGGTATCGGTTCAGTACTGGGCGCTAGTAACGCGACGCTTACTCAAGCTGCTGACCCAATTTCCGTTGTAAGAGAAGCTCTGCCGACATGGGTTGCGGTCGCGTATCTAATCGCTGCTTTCGCAGGGCTTGTTATGTCCAATAACCTCTCGGTCTATTCTGCAGGGCTAACTCTAATCACGTTGGGCGTACGGATTCCCCGGTATTACGCTGTAATCGTAGACGTTATTGTCATAACCATCGGAGCGGCGTGGTTCCTCTTGGGGTCCGATACTTTTTACGGCCCTTTCATTACGTTTATTTCACTTTTAGCAGTACCGCTCAGTGCCTGGACTGGGATTTTCCTGTGGGATCTTAGTAAACGGAAGACCTACCGCGAAGACAGTTTGCTAGACACTTCACGTTCCGGACTTTTCTATTTTCTAGGTGGGTTCGCCCCGGGAGCAAGCTGCGCGTGGTTGGCTGGCACAGTTTTCGGGTACCTGTTCTATCGGGCGCAAGTGAGCGCAGATGTAACCTGGTTTGCCGGACCTTTCGCTGATACTTGGTTGGGGCGAAACGGTTTAGCTTGGCTAGCTTGTCTTCTAGTCGCCACTGTTCTATACGCTCTTCTTCGCCCGATGGATGAGCGAATTCTGGTGAGCCGCTTAGGCCAAACTACGACCAAGGGCGAAGGGGAATAATTGAGATGTTAGATTCACCAGCCCTATTTCATTGTGGACAGGTTCTTGTTGACCTTACTATGCAGATTGACCATTTGCCTGGGAAGGGTGAGGATATTTTTGCACGAGGTTTCGCAAGCCATGCTGGCGGTGGTTTCAATGTTCTATTCGCTGCCCGCCAGATGAACGCTCCCGTCTACTATTGCGGGCCTATAGGCACCGGGTTACACGCGACGGAGGTGTTGTCATCTCTCAGTAAGATTGGTGTGTCATGCCTGGGTCCGCGCTTAAAGAACGTCGATACGGGCTTTTGCGTAGCATTAACGGAGGATGATGGGGAACGCACTTTCGTCTCTACGGCAGGCGCGGAAACCATGCCGACAGAAAACGCGTACGACAACCTACCTATCGGCCCCTCGGACATCGTGTACATTTCCGGGTACTCGTTTGTATCCGAAAAGAGTACTGCTGCCATTTTACGACTCTTAGAGCGCCATCAAGCGGATCCCCCTTTGTATGTTTTCGACACATCACCGGTAGTAGACAAAATACCTTTGGAGGTCTTGCACTCTTTAACGCAGGCACACCCGCTGTGGAGCGTGAATGAACGCGAGTCGCGGATTCTTGCTGGACGCCTCGCTCTGCCACGAGATCGCAACCTCGCTGTCCGAGCGAAAGCTCTAGCAGACTCATTGCACGCCCCTGTAGTTTTGCGTGCGGGGCACCAAGGATCTTTTTTCTGCGACCAAACGGAGAACGTATTGCAACATATTAGCCCCGTTCCCGTGTCCCCTGTAGATACCAATGGCGCCGGGGATACGCACTGCGGGGTACTGGCCGCTAAACTGCTACAAGGCGCGAGCATGCAGGAGGCTCTCATATGGGCGAACTGTGCTGCAGCGCTCTCTACTGAACAGCATGGACCGGCAACCTGCCCGACATACGAACTCGTTAGCCAAAAAATGAGCGAACGCACGTAGCAAGCGCCAATATGCCGGAGCCTGCTTTAAAACCGAGACACAAACTGGGATACGCATGCTCAAAAATAGCGACGCTGCAGACCAATTGATCTGTTTGGTGTGGTTGTGTGTTCTTGCCGCTCTTACTCACAGGCGTATGAGCAAGTCAGTCAGTAAGTAAGACAGAGTGTAAGTGAGTGAGTAAACGTGTGAATAAACAAGTGAGACAGTAAGTAAGCGCGTAAGTAAAACAGTGTGGTTTGGATACGTGTTTTGGGGGGCCAACACACGTTAGTGTGTTGGCCCCCCTTTTTTTGGTGTTTTGTGTGTGGCGGTGTCTTACTCTCCCACAACCCCCCGGTTGCAGTACCATCAGCGTGCTAGGGCTTAGCTTCCAGGTTCGGAATGGTTACTGGGCGTTTCCCCTAGGCTATGACCACCACACAAAACTATGCGTGTCAACCCCCCCCATGTGTTTTGGTTGGTTGGTGGGTTGGTGGTGAACCGTATAGTGGTATGCGTGCAAAACCTTAATGTTTGCTCGTTCTCTTTATTGTGCTCCCCTCCAGTTAACACTACGTCACTAACTAGTGTCGTCGCGCGGTGGGGGGTTGTTTCCTGCACTCGCGTCCCCGTTGTTCCTTGGGTCTGTTATGAGCTTGTTTTTCCTGTTCGACTATTAGTACCAGTAAGCTAAACCCCTCACAAGGCTTACACACCTGGCCTATCAACCCAGTCATCTACTGGGAGTCTCACCCCACAAGCGTGGGTGGGAAACCTTATCTCGAAGCCGGCTTCCCGCTTAGATGCTTTCAGCGGTTATCCAAAAATACCGAACGTAGCCAACCAGCCATGCACCTGGCAGTACAACTGGCACACCAGAGGTTCGTCCGTCCCGGTCCTCTCGTACTAGGGACAGGCCTTCACAAGTTTCCAAACGCGCGCAGCGGATAGGGACCGAACTGTCTCACGACGTTCTGAACCCAGCTCGCGTACCGCTTTAATGGGCGAACAGCCCAACCCTTGGGACCAACTCCAGCCCCAGGATGCGACGAGCCGACATCGAGGTGCCAAACCATGCCGTCGATATGAACTCTTGGGCAAGATCAGCCTGTTATCCCCGGGGTACCTTTTATCCGTTGAGCGACAGCGCTTCCACAAGCAACTGCCGGATCACTAGTTCCTACTTTCGTACCTGCTCCACCCGTCAGTGTCACAGTCAAGCCTTCTTCTACACTTACACTCAACACCTGATTACCAACCAGGCTGAGAAGACCATTGAGCGCCTCCGTTACCATTTAGGAGGCAACCGCCCCAGTTAAACTACCCACCAGGCACTGTCCCCCACCCGGATCACGGGCGAAAGTTAGACAATCAGAAGTATCAGAGTGGTATTTCAACAACGACTCCACACCCACTAGCATGAGCGCTTCAAAGTCTCCCACCTATCCTACACAAACACACCCAACCACCAATACCAAGCTATAGTAAAGGTCCCGGGGTCTCTCCGTCCTGCTGCGCGAAACGAGCATCTTTACTCGTACTGCAATTTCACCGAGTTCATGGTCGAGACAGCGCAGAAGTCGTTACGCCATTCGTGCAGGTCGGAACTTACCCGACAAGGAATTTCGCTACCTTAGGATGGTTATAGTTACCACCGCCGTTTACTGGGGCTTAACTTCAAACCCTCGCCACCCAAAAGAGTGGCTAAGCCTTCCGCTTAACCTTCCAGCACCGGGCAGGCGTCAGTGCGTATACATCGCCTTACGGCTTCGCACACACCTATGTTTTTGATAAACAGTCGCTTCTGCCAAATCACTGCGACCAAACCCAAACCACAACCCTGAAAAAGCCATGTCCGGGTTTGGCCCCCCTTATCCCAAAGTTACGGGGGCATTTTGCCGAGTTCCTTAACCATGATTAACTCGCCGCCTCGGTATACTCTACCTGACCACCAGAGTCGGTTATGGGTACGGGCAGTATTGCTTCTAACGCCGAGGCTTTTCTAGACACCACAGGATCACCCACACCCACACGCCAACGCGCGCAGGCCCATCAGCCCTCACCTTCGCACAATAAGTGCAGCCACCCGGATTTACCAAGACAGCAGGCCACAACCTTAGACTGGCACAACCACCGGCCAGCGCAGGCTACCTCAATGCGTCACCCCTGTTAACGCGCTTGCCTACCCAAGAAGGGACCCCAAAACCCACCCGCAACCACACTCCCGAAAGAGCACGGTCGCATTGTGGATGATGGTTAGCACAACTTTGTCAGCACGATCGAAACAACACCGGTACCAGAATATCAACTGGTCATCCATCAACTACGCCTGTCGGCCTCGCCTTAGGACCCGACTAACCCAGGGCGGATAAACCTAGCCCTGGAACCCTTAGTCAATCGGCGGACGGGATTCCCACCCGTCAAACGCTACTCATGCCTGCATTCTCACTCCCACGCACTCCACCAACACTCACGTGCCAGCTTCACCACACGCAGGACGCTCCCCTACCCAACACAACAAAAAACCATTATGCTGCCACGGCTTCGGCGGCGTGCTTAAGCCCCGCTAAATTGTCGGCGCACAATCACTCGACCAGTGAGCTATTACGCACTCTTTCAAGGATAGCTGCTTCTAAGCCAACCTCCTGATTGTCAATGCAACTGCACATCCTTTCCCACTCAGCACACCCTTAGGGGCCTTAACCGATGATCTGGGCTGTTTCCCTCTCGACTATGAAGCTTATCCCCCACAGTCTCACTGCCACGCAAAAACCAAGACGGCATTCGGAGTTTAGCTGACGTCAGTAACCAAACGGCCCCTCAACCAACCAGTAGCTCTACCACCACCCGGCCCACGCAACGCTGCACCAAAATGCATTTCGGGGAGAACCAGCTATCACGGAGTTTGATTAGCCTTTCACCCCTACCCACAACTCATCCCCCCAGTTTTCAACCTAGGTGGGTACGGTCCTCCACGACCTACTACAATCGCTTCAACCTGGCCATGGGTAGATCACCCCGCTTCGGGTCTAGAGCACGCAACCACAAACGCCCAAAAACATTTAAGACTCGCTTTCGCTACGACTACCCCACAAAGGGTTAACCAAGCCACGCACCACTAACTCGCAGGCTCATTCTTCAATAGGCACGCCATCACCACAACCACAAAAAAACATGGTCGACTGGCTCTGACGGATTAAAAGCGCACGGTTTCAGGCACTATTTCACTCCCCTCCCGGGGTACTTTTCACCATTCCCTCACGGTACTATCCACTATCGGACACTTGGTAGTATTCAGGCTTACCCAGTGGTCTGGGCAGATTCACAGCAGATTCCACGAGCCCACTGCTACTCGGGACACACTCAAGGCAGGCAAACAGGAACCACCTACACGACTATCACGCACTACGGTCAGCCATCCCAAACTATTCAGCTCCCCACTTGCATTTATCACTACCCGGCCCCCCGGCAGAAGAACCAAAAAACATATCCCACAACCCCACATGCGCAACAGCTGCCGCCTTGACACGCACACAGTTTAGCCATCATCCACTTTCGCTCACCACTACTCACAGAATATCTCTTCCAGCAGGTACTAAGATGTTTCACTTCCCCACGTTCCCCCCAACCCCCTATACATTCAAAGGCTGGTAACCAGGCCAAAGCCCAGTCAGGTTACCCCATTCGGAAACCCCTGGATCACAGCTCGCTCGTCAACTCCCCAAGGCATATCGCAGACCACCACGTCCTTCATCAGCTCCAAGCACCAAGGCATCCACCGAACGCCCCAAAACAAAAAACAAACCAAACCCAAAAAACAAACAAGAACACAAACAAAAAACAACAACAAAACACAATACAAACAAACAAACAAAAAAGATGCTCGCAACCACTATACAGTTCACCAACAACCCAACCACCACACCCCCCACCACCAGCAAAAACCAGCAGCAAGAAACATGAAGCCAAAGGCCACAAAAGGAATTGACCCTAAACCCGATAGCATGCCCCACCAACACCACACACAAAAACACGCGCAGCACCAGCAAGCAAATCCCAGCCCAACCCAGCAGAGCAAGCAAAACACTCACACCCACCAAGCAGTAAAAACACTCAAAGCCCCTGTTTAATCCCTCAAAAAAATCCAAAACCAAGGAAACTCACCAACCCAGCCCCCACCCAAACACAGCAGGAACAAACCAAGCCAGCAAGCAAAAAGCAAAAATCCTTAGAAAGGAGGTGATCCAGCCGCACCTTCCGGTACGCCTACCTTGTTACGACTTCGTCCCAATCGCCAATCCCACCTTCGACCGCTCCCCATAAGGCCACGGGCTTCGGGCGTTACCAACTTTCGTGACGTGACGGGCGGTGTGTACAAGACCCGAGAACGTATTCACCGCAGCAATGCTGATCTGCGATTACTAGCGACTCCACCTTCAAGCAGTCGAATTGCAGACTACTATCCGAACTTAGAACAACTTTAAGAGATTAGCTCCACCTCACAGTATCGCAACCCTCTGTACCATCCATTGTAGCATGCGTGAAGCCCAAGACATAAGGGGCATGATGATTTGACGTCATCCCCACCTTCCTCCGAGTTAACCCCGGCAGTCCCTAGAGAGTCCCCAACCATAAAAAATGTTGCTGGCAACACTAGACAAGGGTTGCGCTCGTTGCGGGACTTAACCCAACATCTCACGACACGAGCTGACGACAACCATGCACCACCTGCACACCAGCAAAAAGAAGAGTCGATTAAAACCCCGCCCGGTGCATGTCAAGCCTTGGTAAGGTTCTTCGCGTTGCATCGAATTAATCCGCATGCTCCGCCGCTTGTGCGGGTCCCCGTCAATTCCTTTGAGTTTTAGCCTTGCGGCCGTACTCCCCAGGCGGGGCACTTAATGCGTTAGCTACGGCGCAGAAAACCAAAACGGCCCCCCACACCTAGTGCCCAACGTTTACAGCATGGACTACCAGGGTATCTAATCCTGTTCGCTCCCCACGCTTTCGCTCCTCAGCGTCAGTAACGGCCCAGAGACCCGCCTTCGCCACCGGTGTTCCTCCTGATATCTGCGCATTCCACCGCTACACCAGGAATTCCAGTCTCCCCTACCGCACTCAAGCCTGCCCGTACCCACCGCAAGCCCACAGTTAAGCCATGGGATTTCACGACAGACGCGACAAACCACCTACAAGCCCTTTACGCCCAATAAAACCGGACAACGCTAGTACCCTACGTATTACCGCGGCTGCTGGCACGTAGTTAGCCGGTACTTCTTTACCAGTATCAATCAACCACCACAAAAGCGGCCTTTCAACCCAGCGAAAAAGGTTTACAACCCGAAGGCCGTCATCCCTCACGCGGCGTCACTGCATCAGACTTGCGTCCATTGTGCAAAATCCCCCACTGCTGCCTCCCGTAGGAGTCTGGGCCGTATCTCAGTCCCAATGTGACCGCCCACCCTCTCAGGCCGGCTACCCGTCAAAGCCTTGGTAAGCCATCACCCCACCAACAAGCTGATAAGCCGCGAGCCCATCCCAATCCACAACAACAAAAACATTGAAGCCTTTCCCACCACCCCCATGCGAAGGAAGCAGAATATCCCGTATTAGCCACACTTTCATGCGGTTATCCAAAAGAAAAGGGCAGGTTACTCACGTGTTACTCACCCGTTCGCCACTCTCACCACCAAGAAACAAAAAGAATCAAGATGGATCCCGTTCGACTTGCATGTGTAAAGCACGCCGCCAGCGTTCGTCCTGAGCCAGGATCAAACTCTCCAAACAAAAACAAAAACATTCAGAAAGCAAACCACCACCAACCAACCAAAAAAGCCAGCCAGCAGCAGCCAACCCCAACCAAAAAACAAAAGAAAAAACAAAAACAAAAAGCAAAAAAAGCCAAGAAAACACACTATCAAGTTCACAAACAACCCCACCAGCGAGTCGGTTTGAAACTCTCCGTTTCGCGCCTCGCTCGCGGCGACAGATATAAACTTTACTGATGACGTCTAACCACGTCAAGCTCGGGTTGAGTGAGTCGTAACACATTGATTTTTCGGGGTTGTTTGAGAGGGATTAGCGCAGTTGCTCCACAGGTTTAGCAGGGTTTGCTCCACAGGTTTAGCAGGGTTTACCCCACAGCCTTTACAGGTTTTATTCCGCGGCTTTTATGCGGGCATTTTAGAGGGGTTTCGAGCCTCAAGAGCAGGTCGAAGCCGGAAGTGAATGCCACAACTAAGCGTTATAAGCCGCAACTAAGCGTTATAAACTTGAGGCGCGCAAGCAATACACTAAGTGCGCGCAGGCATCAGGTACGGTTTCACTTAGAAGCGCACACACCTATTGGCACGGCGTGCACGATTCATTCCAGAGCAGTCACGGGAGTTAGGCATGACAGTTAGTCAGACCGGGTTTGACCGCGAGCGTTACATCGCTTTGCAGTCTGAGCATATTGAGCAGCGACGCCACGACCTCGGGGGCAAACTGTATTTGGAAATGGGGGGCAAGCTGTTCGATGACCTGCACGCGTCGCGGGTGCTGCCCGGTTTCACGCCCGACAATAAGATCGTCATGCTGGAACGAATCAAAGATGAAGTGGAAATCCTGGTCGCAGTTAATGCACACGACCTAGAGCGCGAGAAGGTGCGTGCGGACTTCGGGATTTCTTACGAGGATGACGTGCTCAGGCTCATTGACGCGTTCCGCGAACGCGGGTTCCTCGCAAAAACGGTGGTGATCACCCGGATGAGTGAACGTTCGCAAAAGGCCCAAGAGTTCAAACACCGCCTAGAAAACCTGGGGTTAACGGTAAAAATCCACCGGACAATTCCCGGCTACCCGGCGGATACCGACCTGATCGTATCCGAGCAAGGGTTTGGGCAAAACGAGTACGTGCAAACAGAACGCAACCTAGTGGTGGTGACCGCCCCGGGGCCTGGGTCAGGTAAGCTCGCGACCTGCCTATCGCAGATTTACCACGACCACATCCGCGGAATCACGTCCTCATACGCAAAATTTGAAACTTTCCCCATCTGGAACCTGCCACTGGACCACCCGGTGAACCTGGCGTACGAAACCGCAACTGCTGACCTGAACGACGTCAACCTAATAGACCCCTTCCACTTAAGTGCCTACGGCAAACAGGCAGTTAACTACAACCGGGATGTGGAAGTATTCCCATTGCTCGCCGCCCTACTGGAACGCTTAAACGGAAAATGCCCCTACGCCTCCCCAACGGACATGGGCGTGAACATGGTCGGCATGTGCATCAGTGACGACGCGGTGTGCCGTGACGCCGCAAAACAAGAGGCGGTACGCCGCTACTACAAAGCACTGGTGGCGGAAAAGGTGAACGGACGCGACCCGGTTGAGTCCACGCGCATCCGCACCACCATGGCGAAAATGGGGGTGCAGAAGCAATACCGCAAAGTCGTTGAACCCGCCCTGACTCGCGCACAGCAAACCGACGGGCCCGCTTCGGCCATTGAACTGAAAGACGGAGCGATTATTACGGGTAAAACCTCCGCGCTGCTGGGCTGCTCGGCGGCAATGCTGCTGAACGCACTGAAGTATTTAGCGGGCATTGACGACGAAGTACGCCTGCTGTCCCCCGAAGCGATCGAACCTATCCAGACTCTTAAAGTTACGCACCTGGGCTCACGCAACCCGCGTTTGCACACCGATGAGGTACTAATCGCCCTCTCTACCTCTGCCGCGCGGGACGAGAATGCCCGCAAAGCACTCGATCAGATTCACGCGCTGCGGGGCTGCGACGTGCACACCACGACCATTTTAGGCAGTGTGGATGAGGGGATCTTCCGAAACCTCGGGGTACTGGTGACGTCAGAACCGGATTTTGCTCGCAAGAGCCTGTACCGCAAACGCTGAATCCCCCGCCTGTTCATCCAGGTTCTTTAACACTGCCTGAGGACTGCCGTGCGCGACGACCCGGCCGCGGTCCAACACCACCACCTGATCCACGCGGGTGAGGTGGTCGAGCTGGTGAGTGATCTCAACGATCGTGACCCCCGGGTGGCGTTCCAGCAGTTTCCGCCGCACGCGCGCAGCCAACGCGGGGTCCAGGTGAGCGGTGAACTCATCGAGGAACAAGACCTTGGAATTGCGCAACAACGCCTGCGCCAGCGACACGCGTTGCCGCTGCCCACCGGACAGAGACTGGCCGCGCTCACCCACCGAGGTTTCTAAACCGTTAGGCAGAGCCCGGACCTCATCGGCAATACAGGCATCCGAAAGCGCCTGCCACAACTCCTCGTCAGACGCATGCGGATTCGCTAACCGCAAGTTGTAGGCAATAGAGTGGTTGAAAAGTCGAATATCAGACGTTACTAACGCAATCGTGCCACGCAGATCATCCACCGGCACATCCCGCACATCGACCCCACCCAAGCGGATCTGCCCCGCTTGCGGATCAAAATACCGCAGCGCTAAGCGGGCCAACGTAGACTTACCTGACCCAGTTGCCCCAATTATCGCGGTCCACTCCCGCGCACTTGCCCGCAAGCTAACCTCGCGAATCGTCGCGGCTTCCATACCGGTTTTCGTTGCATCTGAACCGGTTTGCGCCTGAGGGTAGGCGAAAGTGACATCGTCGAAGCGTAGGTCAAGTGGCCCGGTGGGCAGTTCGTCTTCCCCGTCTTCTAGCTCCATGGTGCGCGACCGGAGGGCAAAAACGCGGCTGGCGCTCGCGAGTGCCGAGTTGAGTTCCACGGACAGTGCAGACACGTCATCGATCACTCCCCAGGCTCGCAGCACCGCAAACGTAAGCACCAGTAGGTTCTCTAGCGGCATTTGCCCGGTGAGTACGTATCCGGAGCCCACCGCTAGTAGCAGCACAGGCGCCCCGAACCTCAGGCATAAACTGAGGGCTTTACGGATGCCTTCCCACGCTCCCGCGCGCGTCATGAGTGGCAGCATGCGCGCGGTAATTGCTTGCAGTTCTTGCTCGCGCGCTGCTTCGCGTCCGTAACCGGCCACTTCGCGGGCCCCGTTGATGGAATCCGTGAGGAAGGTGGTGGCGTGCGCGCGGGTGCGCAGCATCTTGCCGGTGAGTTCGTAGCTTCGTTTGTTGCCTAGCATCGGTACCACTAGCGCTGCTACCACCAGGATGACGACAACAAGAACGGTTACGACCAGTGGATTCACCAAAGCACTAACAATGACGATCAGCAGTGGAATCAAAACCGCGGTGATTGTGGGCGCAATTGTGTGGGCAAAAAACACTTCGATGTGGTCAATGTCGCGCGTGAGTCGGCTCAGCAGCTGCCCGGAATGGGAGGCGTACATGATGGCTGGTGCCTGCGGGTAGAGCCGTTCGAACGCGTCCGCGCGCAGCAGTTCTAGTGCTTTGAAAGCCACGTAGTGCCCGAGGAACTGCTCCAGGTACCGCAGCAACGCTTTCGCCACCGAGAGCGCCACCATTATGCCGCCCAGTTTCCACAAGTAGGTGCTGCTACCACCCGGGTTTTTCGCGAGGGTGAACACCGCGTGCACCGGGAGAGCGAATAGGGCGAGTGCGCAAACTTGGTCAAAAAAACGCGCTAGCGTAGACCCCCAAAGGGGTGATAGTACGGGGCGAGTTACCGCCAGGAGCCAGCGTGCGATCTGGCGGCGGGACGCGGGTTGCGTTTGGCTCATTTTCCAGCTCCTCGGCTTGCTGCGACGCGGCTTTTTTCGACCCGCCCATTTTCAACTTGGTAGATGCAATCCATGATTTCTAGGGTTTGAGGCCGGTGCGTCGCCATGATGATCGTGTACTCACCGGTTAGCGCCTGGATCGCTTCTAAGAGTTTGCGTTCCGATTCCAAATCCACTTGGGAGGTGGGTTCATCCAGCAGTATTAGTGGGCATTCGGACACGATTGCGCGCGCGAGTGATAGGCGTTGCGCTTGCCCTGAGGACAGCCCTAGCCCACCTTCACCCAGGCGAATATCCAGGACCGTATCCGCCTCCGTGCGCGCCGCGAGTTCGCCTGTGAGCCCCACGGTTTCCAGAGCGCTCAGCATCTGGTTTGTTGTTGCCTGAGGGTTAGCGAGCTTTAGGTTGTAGCCGATGGTGCCAGTGAAAAGCCAGGTGACTTGATCTACGTATGCCGCGCGAATTCCGCTGTTAGCACCGTTGGCGGACGCGGTTGCGTGCTGCACTGCCACGCGACCGGATTGTGGCGTGACTTCGTTTGCAATCAAACGCAGCACAGTGGTTTTCCCACCGCCGGACGGCCCCACGAACGCGACCCGCTGCCCCGTTTCGATAGTGACACTTACATCACTAACTCCGCTGTCTCGACCCGGGTACGTGTAAGAAACGTGGTCGAGCACAACCGCAGGAGCCGCCGCATCTGCGCTTGGGTCGCCTGGGTTGTGAAAGCGGCCAGCACCACGCACCATGTTTGCGTCCCGGTCGTCGTCCGCGTTTTTGTCTGAAATTGCTTTATCTGCAGCTTGCCGCTCGTACAGGTTTTGCCGCTCGTACAGGTATCGTCCAATCGCTTTTTGCGCTGCCATGCCGGCCATGCCGATGTAAAAGAACGCGCCGACGTGGTCGATGGGTTCCAGCAGCAGCATCGCAAGCCCGAGCATGGTTACGCCTTGCCCCAAACTGATGGTCCCGTGGGTTAGCTGCACCGCCGCCAGCATGGTTGCCATCGTGACGATTGACAGGGAAAAAGCGATATCGACCACGAAAATCAGAACCTGGTTCCCCCGCAGCAACCGCATGGTAGACCGACGATTGTTCTCCCCAACGCGTTTTAGATACTTTGCTACGCGCTCTGCCGCCCCCAGTAGCCTGAGGGTAACGAGCCCGGCAATGGCATCTAAATACTCGGCTGCTAATGTGCCGCGGGCCCGGCGGGAGCGGTGCGAAGTTTTAGAGAAGAACTTTTCGAACCCAACTACTGCGAGCGGGACGAGGGGCACGAACACGGCCATTACGATTCCCGATAGTGGGGAAACAGCTACCCCCATGGCGACTAACACTAGTACTGGCGCGGTGAAGGAAGCGATGATTTCCGGTAGGAACCCCTGGCGGTAAGCCATGAGTTTTTCTGCTGACTGGGTGGCTAAACTAACCACTCGACCCGCCTGCTGGTCGCACCCACCGCGCGCGTGCGCAAAAGTGGCCGTTTGGATGCGTGCCTGCACTCGCGCCTCCTCAACGGTTTGGCTCCGGTGCAGCACAATCTGTTTACAAATATTTGCAACTCCGATGCAGGCAACCGCCAGGCCCGCGAACCCCCATGTGAAACCCGTTATCGCGGTAGCGCTGTGCAGCGCATCCACGCCTTTCCCCACGCAGACCAGAACCACGCAGGTGGCGGCGGTACTGACCCAAGTTAGCGCGATGACCAACCTGTTAGCCCGGCGGGCCCCCTCGGTTATGAGGAGCTTTTTGCTCTGTTTGGCAGCTCGGTTCTGAGCTTTAACCATGGATATTACGCCCATGATCCCCTTACCTGTGTACAACAAACGGCACGATAACTAAGGGTAGCCTAACTCGAGCCCGAGTTAAGTGTCAATGTGTCAGCAAGCCGCCGCTGGGCCGGCAACCACCCCCTCCCCAACACCCCGGTGCACCACTACACAGACACCAGTGCCCCACCGGTCAGCCGTCGGCCGAACCATAACCGAGTAGCCCGCGACTTAACCTTTCACAGAGCCGCTCATTAGCCCACCGACGAAGTATTTGCCCAGCGCGATGTAGACGATCAGCGTGGGGAGCGACACGATTAACGCACCCGCCATTGACGCCCCGTACTCCGTCATTATCGCCCCGTTAGCGAGGTTGTTGAGCGCAAGCGTCACTGGGCCGCGTTGCGTTCCCCCACCGAAGAACAAGGCGAACAGGAAGTCGTTCCACGCGGCAGTGAACTGCCAGATCAACACCACCACAAACGAAGGCAGGGAAATAGGCAATACAACCGACCAGTAGGTACGCAGCATGCCCGCACCGTCTACCCGCGCAGCCTCAATCAGTTCGCTGGGCACGGACTCGTAGTAGTTACGGAAAATCAGCGTGGTGATTGGAATGCCGTAGACCACGTGGCACAGAATCAGGGCGGGAATCCCCTGCGGCACCTCCATCGCCAAAAGCATTTTCAGCAGCGGGATCATGAGCGCCTGGTAGGGCACGAACATGCCGAACAGGATCAGAGTAAACACCACGTTTGCGCCAGGGAACCGCCAGCGCGAAAGCACGAATCCGTTCATGGATCCCAGCATTGCGGAAATAATTGATGAGGGAATCACCAGTGCGAATGTGCGCGCAAGCGCGGGCGCTAGAGCGTGCCAGGCTTTCGCCCAGTTACCAAAATTCCACTGTTGCGGCAGCATCCACGTGCGCGATGGGTCCGCATCCCCTGCCCCTTTGAACGAGGTGACGAACAGGACATACACGGGGATCAGCACGAGTGCTAAAGACACGATGAGGGCCAGGTAGCGAAAGGCCTTCCCCACGTTTACCCGGTGGTTCTCACCGGCTGCTTTTACCGTAGGGCCCTGTTTTAGAGTTACAGTGCTCACCGGTCACTCCTTGCATCGTGAATCAGGTAGGGAATAATCGCGAGCGCCACCAGGATCAGCAGCACCGCACCAACGGCGGCAGACATGGAGTAGTCACCGTCCGTCATGTAGTTAAACATGTCGATTGCCGGCACTTTGGTTGAGAACGTGCGCTGGTCGGTTATGGACATGATCAGGTCGAATGATTTTAGCGACATGTGTCCGATAATGATCACTGCCGAAAGCGCCACGGGCGCCAGTTGCGGGAAAATGATCTGCTTGTAAATCTGCCACTCGGACGCACCGTCCACGCGCGCGGCCTCACGCAAATCATCTGGAATGCCCCTAAATCCAGCTAGGAATAAGGCCATTACGTAACCCGATAGCTGCCAGATCGCGGGGATTGCGATCGCTAGAATCCCAAAGGAAATGTTCGCGGTCCACTGGTTTTGTAAGAAATCAAGCCCCAGTATTTGGAACAGGCGGTTAAGCCCTGAGGCCTGCTCGCCCTGCCCGGAGTTCAGTAACCACTTCCACACCACGCCAGAAGCGATGAAGGACACAGCCATGGGGAACAAGAAGATGGAGCGGAAAATGCCCTCGCCTTTAATCGGTTTTTCTAAGATCCACGCCCACAGGAAACCGAGAATCAGCGTGCCCGCCAGGAACGCGACGGTTAACAGCACGAGGTTCTTCAGGGAGTGGCGGAAGTCCGCATCTGCGAACAGCTCTTTGTAGTTTTCAAAACCGATGAAAGAACTGGCTTTCGCTCCCGTGGACTGCGCTACGGTGTGCGCATCGATCATGGACATGTAGAAGTTGTGTCCAATCAACCCGTAGACGAAGAAACCCACCAGCAGTATCGACGGGAGGATCAGCAGGATGGGTGGGCCAAACTTGCGGATCCACTGCGAAAATGTGATGCGGTGGCGAGCGCGCGGACGCGTCTTGGTTGCCTTGGTCTTAGCTGTATGTGTCATACGTTTTTCCTTGAGTCACCCGTTTTATCGGGCTAATAAGTGGGCCTAGTTTGCAGACCCGCTCGTGAATACTGAGTTCGGGCGGTGCCATTTGTTGCGGGTGGGGTGAGTGCCGCACCGGCCCCACCCCACCTCAACTTGATTCCGGTTCGTTAACCTGAACCTGGTTCGCTAGCGCGAATCCGACTCGCTAACTCGACCCGGTTCGTAAGCGAAAACCCGGTTCGTTATTTACCTACGGAATCTGTGGCTTTCACGAGCGCCTGCTGGAACGCATCCAAATCCGATCCGCCTTCGACGAACTTGGAGACCGCGTCGTTAATGTCGTTAGAGACCTTAACGGGCAGGGCTGCGCCGTGTGCGATGGACGACACGATCGTGTCTTTACCAAACGATTCCATCGCGTTTTGCTGGTACTCAGAGAACTTACCTTTCTCCTCATCCGTCAGGTCTGCGCGCGCCGGAATGGAACCTTTAACGGTGCTGAACGCGATCTGCCCGTCCTTTGAGGAAATCGTGGTTAACCACGCTTTAGTCCCACCGGGGTGTTTCGCACCCTTGGGAAGCGTGAAGGAGTCCGCGAGGAAGTCAAACACCCCATCAGTGCCGGGCACGGGGAAGTAAACGTAGTCTTCACCAGCTTTCTTCTTCTGCGTGTCGAACGAGGCCACCGCCCAGTCACCCATCACGTGGTACGCCGCCTTACCGTCTACCACCGGTTGCATGGCCGGCTCCCAGTCCTCAGAAATCAAAGACTTGTCGGTAAAAGATATGATCTTCTCAAAGTGCGCCAGAGCCTTCTTTACCCCGTCTGAATCCCACTTGGTTTTACCATCAAACAAGCCGTTGTATTCTTCCGGCCCGAGGTCTGCGATAAGGATTGTTTCTAGCAGCTCCGTTTGGGTCCATGCCATCCCCACGGTGATTGGGGTTTTGCCAGCGGCTTTGATTTTCTCCATGTCGGCAATCCACGCGTCAATATCCTTCGGTGGGGTCTTCGCGTCCACACCAGCTTCTTCCAAGACCTTCGGGTTTGCCCACACCACGTTCGCGCGGT
Source organism: Gleimia hominis (assembly GCF_002871945.2). Classification (NCBI taxonomy): domain Bacteria; kingdom Bacillati; phylum Actinomycetota; class Actinomycetes; order Actinomycetales; family Actinomycetaceae; genus Gleimia; species Gleimia hominis. The sequence continues at coordinate 1,231,378 of NZ_CP126963.1, forward strand.
GCACGTTAGATGGAACTGAGTACAGCTTCCCATCAACCTTGAGCTGGTCAATAAGGGTTTCTGGGAACGCGTCTTTGAGGCCCAGCTCGTCGTAAAGCCCCGTTAGGTCCTCAATCTGATCCGCATCAATGTAGTCCGACAGTTCCGCACCCGCGTGGGCTTGGAACGTGTCTGGGGGACTACCTGCCGCGAGGTCCGCCGCGAGCTTTTGTTTCGCTTGGCTCCCACCGCCACCGGCGATGGCTGCGTTCACGAACTTGGTTTTAGGGTTCTGCTCTTCGAACACCTTCGTCAGGGCCTCAAGCCCTAACTTCTCGGAACCGGCTTCCCACCAGGTAGCTACCGCAACCTCGGAAGCGTCCCCTTCCCAAGGTTTCTTGTTGTCGGATGCTCCGGAGTCAGAGCCGCCACCTGAGCCGGATCCACAAGCGGCTAGGAGCAATGATGATGCCCCCAGTATGGCCAGTAGTCGCGTTTTACGCATTCTGTTTACCTCTTTGTAACTGACATTATTTGGGTTGTACGAACCGCCTGGGGTTACCCACGCACAAGTCTCTGCGCGTGGACGCGTTCAAAAACGGTTCCGGAACGTTGCTTAACAAGGCGCTTTCTTCGCAGCCGTCATCGCCCGGTTCGGCGCTTGCCAAGCATTAACCTGAGTTGATTATGTCATCTTTCGCTGCGTTTTTTGATGCTCTCGAGGTCCTAATTGCGTCAATGTTAAAGTGATCAGGTGAGTACTTTTGAATGCAACGCTGCAGATCAACGGTTTGACGACGCCCTCTTCGCCCCGCAGGGTGGGCGGGTGTGCCCACCGCGGTCGTATCCGCCCGCACACGCGAGCCAATCCCTCAACGGGGTGTGGAACTTTAAGCTTCACAAAACGGATCCCACGCCAACTAACTTCGCGGCGGATTCAAAAGTGAGCGTGCCCGCGCCTGAGCAGGCCGCGGACGCCCGCCCAATGCCGGTGCCGGGGCACTGGGTGCTGCCACCCGGCACTTTTGGCACGCCGCAGTACACGAACGTGAACTTCCCGTTCCCCGTGCTGCCGCCCCTACCGCCCGACGAGAATCCAACGGCAGATTACTGGACGACGTTCACCCCCACCGGTTCTTTACCGGGCGACGCCGCGCAAACAGATGAAGAACACCGCGTCCTCCCAGAAGACCAGGGTGGAACGCGGCAGGTGCGGTTGCGTTTCGACGGGGTTGAATCCATGCTGCACGCGTGGCTGAACGGTACCTACTTAGGGTTTTCCACCGGTTCGCGGCTCGCGGTTGAGTTCGACATTTCCGACCTGATCAAGCCCGGTACTAATCTTCTGCAAGTGCGGGTACAGCAGTTTTCCCGCGGTTCTTACCTGGAGGATCAAGACCAGTGGTGGCTACCGGGAATCTTCCGGGACGTGTCGGTGCAGTACGTAGATGCCATTGAGGACGTGTGGGTAAACACCGATTACACCGACGGTCAGGGGCGTATCCGCCTGCGCGTGCGCACGGACGCGAACGACGCTGCTGCGCGCGTGAACGACACGGCACTCGCGGTGTCGTGGCGGCGCGACGGCAAGTGGTTGGATTCCAACTGGGTCAGCATTGGCGCAGTGCAGCCATGGGAAGCGGACCAGCCGGTGCTCTACCCTTGCTTCGTTACGGTCGGTACGCAAACCTGCGAGCTACCGGTCGGGTTCCGCCGCGTGAACATCGACCATGGGGTGTTGAAAGCAAACGGTCACCCGTTGAAACTCGTGGGGGTGAACCGCCACGAAGTGCGTTCCACCGCCGGGCGGGTGTTCGACGAAGCCTTTGCCCGCCGCGACCTGCAAGCTATGAAAGCGCTGGGAATTAACGCTATCCGCACTTCCCACTACCCGCCGCACCCACGGTTTTTAGACCTGTGTGACGAACTGGGTTTTTGGGTGATGCTCGAATGCGACGTGGAAACCCACGGGTTTGAAGGCTCCGACGGGTCGTGGCGGCAAAACCCCTCAGATGACCCGCAGTGGCGCGCCGCGTTCCTAAACCGAATCGAACGCACGTTTGAGCGCGATAAGAACCACCCCTCAATATTCTGCTGGTCCCTGGGTAACGAATCCGGTACCGGCCAGAACCTGCGGGCAATGAGTCAGTGGTTACGCCACCGGGATCCGCACTGCCTCATCCATTATGAAGGTGACTACGGGCTGCGGTACTCGGACTTTTATTCGCGTATGTACGCGACTGTGGAAGAGGTGGAGGCGGCTTTGGACATCTCCCACGGTGCCCCCATTGCGGTGCCGAACCACCCGGCGGCACGCATAACGGATACGGATGTGCAGCGCGTGCACGCCAGCCCAGTACTTTTGTGCGAATACTTGCATGCCATGGGCACCGGGCCGGGCGGGGCAATCGACTACCGCAAGTTCTTTAACCGCCCCCGGTTCGCCGGTGGGTTCGTGTGGGAGTGGCGCGACCACACGCTACTTGCCGACGGTAAATGGTGTTACGGCGGGGACTTTGACGAGGCGGTTCACGACGGCAACTTTGTGTGCGACGGCCTGGTTGATTTAGAGACGATTCCCGATTCTGGGGCGCTGAACTGGGCGAACCTGTATGCGCCATTTACCCTAGAAGAAACTGATGGGCGCTGGCAGGTGCGTAACAACTGGTGCCGCCGTTCCCTTTCCGAACTGTACATTCGTTGGAATACGCTGCCGGGCACACCGCAGCAAACAGGGAAGGTGCCTTTGCCGGAGGTTGCGGTAGGGCAAACCGTCCCCTTAGATTTCGTGCAAGAACTAGATTTGCCTGAGGGCGCTCGGTTGCGCGTTGCCATAATGGATACGCGCCTGCCGGGGCTAGGCACGTACGCGGGGCCGCAGGTGGAGCCAGTGGCCGGTTACCGGCCCGCGCCAGTGGGGTATTGCGACAGCGACGGAGACCGCACGGTCACGTTCACGCAATCCTCAAGCCGGCCCTCCCCCGTTGATACCGAGCCGGCTGCGACGTCGCCGGGCGGGTTTAGTGTAGATGAACGCGGCCTCCTCAAGCGGGTAGGAAACGTGGAACTACCCGGGTTGAGCCTGGCTGTTTGGCGGGCACCAACGGATAACGACCGGGGACATGGGCCCAGTGACTACTGGGGATTGCGTGAACCGGGCCAGTTGGGCGGCGGGTTGAACCAGGCGGGCCCGTCTAACGCAGACCGCTGGCAGGCAGCGCGGCTGCACCAGATAACCCGCAAGTTCCTGGAGCTCACAAAGGAAGACGACGCAGTGGTGGTGCGCGAATACTGGGCTCCCCCAGCAACCGACTTTGGGGCCTACGCCATGGTCCGTTACGAGCCGGCGCAAAACGGCGTGCGCGTCACCTACCGGTTCAACCCCGTTGGCCCGTGGCCCGCAGCGATCAGCCGGCTGGGCGTTTACACCTGGCTGCCGGACACCGACTGGCAGGTGCGGTGGCAGGGCGCCGGGCCGGGCGTTAACTACCCCGACCTTGCGCACGCAAACTGGCAGGGCGTATTCACCGCGCCGGTGAGCCAGATGGTGGAGCGACACGTCAGACCTCAAGAAGCGGGCAATAGGGGGCCATTTACGTGGCTGAAGTTAACCCGCTCACGAGGAGCGAACGCGGCCGATACCACTGCGGGTGGTGAGGCGGTTGCTTCAACCAGCCAGAATGCGGGGCTAGCGGTTAGGGCGCAAGACATGTCGTTTTCCGTGTCGCCGCACTCTGCGCGCACGCTCGATGAGTGTACGCACTGGGACCAGCTCCCCCAGTCGGAGCGGACATACTTGTGGATCGACGCGGCCCAGCATGGGATTGGCACGCGTTCTTGCGGCCCGGATACGCGCCCGCAGTACGCCCTGCGGCCCGTCGCAACGGAGTTCAGTTTCACGCTCAGCGCGCTCAGCACAGTCGAATAAGCTCCGGCCGGGCGGGCTTTGGCTACTAAATGAATGGGTTCCAGAACCGCCCGTGGTTTACGAACCACAGGGCGATCGTGCCGGCCAGCAGCAGCGCGGAGAAGCCGATTAGCAGCCAATCGGGGAATCGCAGTTGCCTGCGGGCATACCAGGTACGGCGCTTTTCCCGGCCGAATCCGCGCAGTTCCATCGCGGACGCAACGGATTCAATGCGGTCTAGGGAACTGAGCAGTAGAGGCATGAGGATTGACACGAGGTTGCGCACGCGCTTCCTCAAAGGCGCGTCAGAGGACGTGTCCATGCCGCGGGCCTGCTGTGCTTTAGAAATGGTGTTGAAGTCTCTTTGCACGTCGGGAATATAGCGCATCGATAAGGACACGGCGTATGCAAACCGGTACGGCACGCCAACGGAGTTCAAGGACGACGCGAACTCGGGTGGCCGGGTGGTGGTGATGAACAGCAGCACGCTGGGCAGCACCGCGAAGTACTTCAGGGCTACCGCTGCTTCGTAAAAGATCTGCTCCCACGTGAGCGACCACCGTCCGGGCCCATCCCAAATCGCGTGGCGCGTGCCGAACAGTTCCACCCCATACTCTGGGGCGAACACGTAGATCAGCACGATGTTCAGCAGCATGAACCCAGTGATAATGCCAAGCACCAGCTTTAGGTCCGCTAGTTTTATGCGCGACAGCGCCCACGCCACTAAGTTGATAGCGGCTAGGGTGGCGAGCAGGCGAACGTCGAAAGTGATCATCGCAGCCACCACCAGGGCCGCCACGAAAACTAGTTTGGATGTCCCGGCTAAGCGGTGCAGCAGCCCCGGCCGGTTCACGTATCCCAGGATTGGTGTGCTCACGCGTGCACCCCCCGTTTCTGCCGGTCCACTTCGATGAATCGCCGCACCAGTTGCGATGGATCCGCAACCGCGCAGGTTTTCGCTAGTTCGTACAGGCCCGTAGTCACCAGGTCCGCTCGCTTGGTGATGTTTTCGTCGGTTAATACTTTTGAGGGGTGGTCGTCGGCAATGATCGCGCCGTCACTCACCACGAGTACCCGGTCGGTGTACTCCACCGCGAGGTGCATGTCGTGGGTAATGAGGATAACCGTGGTTCCCTGCTGGTTCACGCGAGCGAGGAAGTCCATAAACTCGGTGTAGTGCGCGAAGTCTTGTCCGGCGGTGGGTTCGTCAAGGATCAGCACGGAGGGTTCCATCGCGAGAATCGCGGCGATGGTGACGCGTTTTTTCTGCCCGTGGCTCAGCGCCGAGATTGGCCAGGACCGGTACGGCCACAAACCACACGTCTTGAGGGCGTTTTCGACTCGCCGGTGCGCGTCACTACCGGTGATCCCTCGGGCTTTTAATCCCAGTTGCACTTCGTCGCGAATCATGGGGCACGACAGCATCTGCCCGGGTTCTTGCAAGACGAAGCCCACGTGTTGCCCGCGTTTTGTAAGCGACCAGTTGGACGCGTCCTCACCATTAATCGAAACGGTCCCCCCGGCGAGGGGAATGAATCCGCACACGACGCGGGCGAGCGTGGATTTACCCGCCCCGTTTGAACCCACAATCCCCACCATCGCCCCGTGGGGAATGTCGACGGAAACGTCTTCCAAAGCTACTACGTCAGCCTGCTCCCCACTGCGTTCGTAAGTAGCGTGCACCTGCTTCAAGCGCAGCGCCGGAGTTTGCGTCGCAGCAGTTTCACAGCGAGTTTGGTTGCCATCGTTTACCCACTGTCGCACCGCTTGTTTTTGCGTTTTAGTGAGGTTCATGCGGCGCACGTTCGCGGGGTGGGCAGCGGCGTCCACGTCCACCCCCGCGTACCGCAGCGCAGTCACGTGCAAGGGCGGGCGAATCCCATGTTCTTCGAGTAAACCGGATGCCACCAGTTGGTCGGGAGTAGTGTCCGCCACGATCTGCCCATTGTCCATGAGGATCAGGCGGTCCACATCGCGGTGCAGCACGTCTTCAATGCGGTGCTCCACAATAACTATGGTGCGTCCACCTTGGTTGTGTAGGCGGTCGATCAGTTCAATGGTTTGCCGCCCAGACGCTGGGTCCAGCATCGCGAGTGGTTCATCGAACAGGAGGATGTCCACGTCATCCACGAGCACACCGGCCATGGCGACGCGTTGTTTTTGCCCGCCAGATAAATCCTGAGGGGACGCGTCCAGGTACGGTTCCATGTCCACTGTCCGCGCGGCGTGCTGTACGCGCGGGGGCATGTCCGCGTGAGGCACCGCCTGGTTCTCCAGTGAGAACGCGATATCTTCCGCGACCGTCAAGGACACGAACTGGTTTGAGCTGTCTTGCAGTACGGTACCCACGTGGGTTGCTACCTGCACCAGACTTGCCCGGTTCGGGTCCATGCCCGCCACTTGGATCTGGCCCGTGTGTTTACCTTTGTAGTGGTGTGGGATTAGCCCGTTGAGGGCGTGTAGCAGTGTGGATTTACCGCATCCAGATGGGCCGACGATCGCGATTTTTTCGCCCGCGTTAACCCGCAGGTTTATGTCGTTGAGGGTCGGTGTTGACTGTTCGCGGTAGGTGAATGAATAGTTTTCGAGCTCGATTATTGGTTCGTGTGCTCGCTTGGTCGCCATTTATTCCTCTAGCTCGTTAACTTTCGCGCAGCCCCGTGGTTAATCCTCTAGTTTGAGCGATCCGCTCTTGGTGCGGGTGCGGGCGTACACGATGAGGATTAGTGAACCTATCACGCAGGTGGTGATGGAGTTTGACACGAACGCGAGCGCGCCTTGGGTGAATACTTTACTGGCTGGTTCCGAGTAGATGAGGATGTCTCCAAGTGGGGCAACCAGGATCCACGCGAGAGCGTGTGCGATCACTACCGACACGTTGAACCTCACCAGGGTTTTCTTCCCAAGCTCTCCCTCCCGCACTTTGTTGTGCAGCATCGCGGCACCTACAATCAAGCCGAATACTACTGACGCGATCTCCCACGACGCCCAGATTCCGTAGCCGGTGGCGTCTATTAGCACGTGCCCGATAGCGCCGATTGCGAGGCCAGAAACGGGGCCGTAGAGCGTGGCGAACAGTGCCAGCACTGCGTATTGAATGTTGATGGACGTGTTGGGAATTGGGGCGGGGATTATGAGGAACCGGCCGAGTACGAAGAAGATGGCCGCTCCAATCCCGATTGCAACCACCTGGGTGATGGGCGATACCTTATTCATCGGTTTCCTTTCGAGGTTTCATCTGGGGTGTCTTATCTGGGAAATAACTCGCTGTTATTTAACGTGTGTGAGGGAAACGTGCCAGGCGCTACCGGTGTCGATATTGAACGCCCGCGCGTACGAACCGCGGTTGATAGCTGCGGCCATGCGGTCTAGGGAGTTGACGTAGATTAGCGACTCCCCTACTTCTACGGCTGCGAAGCTGGGGGCGTAGATCATTTGGTTCGAGTGCATAACCCGGCCTTGGTGCATTACGCGCAGTTGGAACCGTTCGCCGAACTCGGGGTTGATTTCGTTGAACAAGGTGCGGGGAATCGACGTCCACAAAGACCCGTAGCGCACGTCGAGCGCGTCGATATTACCGTAAACCGTGTCGCCGTCGCGGTAGGGTTTGTCCCACGGTAACCGCACCATGTCCTCGACGTTTAACTCCCGCCCCACCTGCTCGTAGTTGATGATGCCGGCAGCTAGGCGGGCTCCGGTGTAAGCGTATATGTCGCGCCCGTGGAACGTGTACGAGGCTTCGGAGCCTTTGCGGCGGTTACTGTGCTCATCGATTTCGCGTAGTTGCTCTACCCCAAAGATGGCGTCCACGTGCGTGAGGGTACCGTTGTCTGGAGTCACTACGTAGTGACCTGTTTTGGTGCGCGCCACGACGGAGAGGCGATCCGACCCCACTCCCGGGTCAACCACAGACACGAATACGGTGCCTTCTGGCCAATAATCTATGGCTTGAGCGAGCCGGTAAGACCCTTCCCAAATGTCGTACGGGGGAATGTTATGCGTGAGGTCAAAGATCCGTAAATCTGGTTTTGTGTCTATAGCAACGCCGTACATCGCTGCTACAGCTCCGTCGTCTAATCCAAAATCTGATTGTAAAACTAATGAGTGCACGCCTCTAGTATTGCAACTCCAATCTGAATTTAGATTTTGCGTCATCTATTGAGACAGTAATCCCCCATTTGTATAGTTTTCGTCAGTTGGGCACCTGAGGTATGTCACCCTCCGTGGTAGAGGTTAGCCCGCACCCGCACCATCGCCCCTTCCGGGATGGATTGCTTACCCCTGTAGGGCATAGAGAAAACGTGCGCGGGATGGTTGATTTCACTCACTGCGTTCCCCTCGGCATCTTGTAGGCCTGAGGAAGGCACGCGCATAACCACCGGAGCTGTGCCCGGGAAAAGGATTTCAATCTCTTTACCCGGAACTAGTTTGTTCTTTGCGTGTAGGTAAAGACGTTGGGCCTGCGCGTCAAACTTGGTGACGATTCCGGCCAGCAACCACGTATTAATGTAACCTCCCCGTTTCACGTCTTCACTCGCCGGGTTGTCCGGATAGTAAAACCCCGTCGAATAGGTCCGGTGCGTCACTTTGTTGGGTTCCTGGGCGAGCCATTGGGAGAACTTAACCGGAGTCGCTGGGCGCGCTCCTGTTTGTGGTTTGTGCACTTGGTCGTGAAAGGGCTGCAGTTGCTCTCCGCCCTCGGTTTCGAACCCGCGTTGCCACATATATTCGTTCACTGCGGTTTTGTATGCGTTCGTCATTGCCGCAACGTAATAGGCACTTTTCGCGCGGCCTTCAATCTTGAGGGACGTGACCCCGGCATCCAAAATGTCATCCACGTGCTCAATGGTGTTCATGTCATTGGAGTTAAACAGGAACGTCCCCTGGTCTGTGATCTCCACGGGGATGAACTCCCCGGGTTTGCGTTCTTCCACCACGTGGTACTTGTATCGGCAAGACTGGGCGCAGTCCCCGTGGTTGGCGTCCCGCCCCGTGGTGTGCTGGGAGATCAAGCAGCGGCCAGAAAACGCCATGCACATAGAGCCGTGAACGAACGCTTCCACTTCTAAATCCGGTGGGGTGTGTGCCCGCAGTTCCCGGATCGCGTCCAAGCTCAGCTCCCGCGCCAGAACCACGCGGCTGGCACCTAGTTGCGCCAGAGCGTTCGCCGCCTGGTAGTTAGTGACGCCCGCCTGGGTGGAGATGTGAATCTGCGTGTTCGGAGCGACTTCCCGGGCCGCCATGAGCACCCCAATGTCCGTTACGATTAACGCATCCACCCCGATGTCGCCCAGCTGCCCCATGTACTCGTTCATGGACGCGACTTCTGCGGAACTGGGCAGAATATTGCAGGTTACGAACACGCGCCCACCCCGCGCGTGAGCGTATTGCACGGCTTCAGCCACGTCCTCAAGCGTGAAATTCTTAGGGGCACTGCGCATGCCGAACTGTCTGCCACCGAAGTAAACGGCGTCCGCTCCGAAGTCGAACGCGGTTTTTAAAGTCGCTAAATTACCGGCCGGGGCCAGCACTTCTGGGCGGGTACGGCGGTGGATACCGGGGAATCTTTCAGTCACGAACCATAGTGTAGCGAACCGGTACGTGGACGCTCCTTTTTTGGTAGCCGCTGCTTTTTTGGTAAGAACACGAGTTCGCCGCCCGGTAGTTGCTCCACGCGGATCGGCCAACCGTATGCTTCTTCTAAGGCGCGTGCGGTGAGCACGGTTTCGGGGTTCCCGAACGCCACGATTTTCCCGTTTTTCATGAGGGCTATTTTGGTGCAGTATGCCGCGGCAAGCTGAATGTCGTGCATAACCGCGATCACGGTCCGCCCCTCTTCTACCAGGTCGCAGCAGTTCGCCATTAGTCGCTCCTGATGCGCTACGTCCAGCGCGGCGGTGGGTTCGTCCAAGAAAATCAGTTTGGCTCGCTGCGCGAGCACGCGGGCGAACGTGACGCGCGCGGTTTCCCCACCCGACAGTTGTGTCACTTCCCGGTCTTTGAGGTGTTCCACGCCCGCCGTTCTAAGCGCGTCTTGCACTACCGCCCGCACCTCTTCTTTGGTTCCAGCCCACGGCGTGCAGCCCATCTGCACGATGTCTTGCACTAGGAAGGCGAATGGGAACGCGCTGGTTTGCGGCATCACAGCCCGGGTGCGCGCCAGTTCTTTCGGCGCATAGTCGCTCACTTCCCGGCCCCGTAGCAGCACCCGCCCACGTTGCACCGGCAAGTCCCCGCACAGGGTTTTCAGCAGCGTCGTTTTGCCCGTCCCATTGGGGCCCAGCAACCCGATGAGTTCACCCTCATGCGCATAAAAATCCACGCTATCTAGCACCCGGTTAGATCCGTACGAAAACGACACCCTGTTCGCTTCCACGATTTTCACATTACTAACTGCTTCCATGTTTGCAACTGTTTCCATGTCACCAGCTGTTTCCATGTCTACAGGCCTTCCCACGTTGCCAACCGTTTCCACTTCTACAGGCCTTTCACCTTGAGGTTCGTGCGCAAAAGAATGAAGAACGTGGGGCCGCCTACGAGGGCGGTGAACACGCCGATGGGTAGGTCTGCGAACGAAATGAGGTTGCGGGCCGCCAGGTCGGACAGGGAAATGAGGAGCGCCCCACCGAGGATTGATGCGGGCAGGAGCACCCGGTTGATTGGCCCCAAGACTAGCCGCAGCACGTGAGGGACAACCAGCCCGACGAAACTTACCACCCCCACGTACGCAACCGCGGACGCTGTGAGCAGTGCAGTAACGATTATGGCTTGCAATCGCAGGGAACGCACGTTGGTGCCCACGTGGCCGGCGGCAGCTTCGCCTAGTGCTAGTGAGTCCAGTGGTTGCGCTAGTGATAGGGCCCAGACTATGCCTATGGTGCAGGCAACCACCACGGTGCCCACTTGGGTCCAAGATGCACCGTTTAGGGATCCCATTTGCCAGAACACAATTTGGTCACGCGTGGTTGTGGGCGCGATGAAAGTGGCGATCGCGGTAAGTGCGCCGCATACGGCGGTGACGGCGATACCCGTTAGGACCAGGGTGATCACGCGCGTGCCCCCACTACCGCGGGACAGCGTGTAGACGAAGAATGAGGCCAGCAGCCCGGTTATGAAAGCTGCAATCGGCACGGAGTAGCCACCCAGGGCGGTGGGGGCGAACACGATCGCCACTGCAGCTCCCACGGACGCGCCGGAAGACACACCTACAACTCCGGGTTCGGCCAGGGGGTTAGAGAACAGTGCTTGCATCACGGTGCCCGCTACCGCGAGTGCTGCTCCGACGATTATTCCTAGCGCTACGCGGGGGAAACGGATGCTCCACAGGGTGGATTCCACTACTGGGTCCAGGGGCGCGTGGGTGATGTTAAGCGCGTTTGTGATTGCGTGGAGCACTTCTTTGAGGGGCACTGGGTATTGCCCTACCGCGACGTTCAATAGCGTGATCGCGATCAGGGCAACGACCAGTACGATGAAGGTGATGAAGCGTCGTCTTGTTCGGCGCGCAACTTGGTTCATGCGGCTTATTTGACCCCGTAGATTGCTTTCGCGATGTTCAGTAGCACTTCCCCGGATTGCGGGCCGTATGAGAGGGCGATGCCATCTGGAATTGCGACTACGCGTTGGTTTTTACCCGCGGCTGTTTGGGCAACGCCGGGGCGGGCCATGAAGCTTTCCATCCCTCCGGCTGATTCTATGCCGCCCGTCATCGCGAGGATCACTTCGGGGTTTAGTTTCGCAAGCGATTCCGCGTTCGCTGGAACTAGGTCGCGGATCCCATTTTCGCCAGCTAGGTCTTGTAAACCGACCGACTTGAGCAGGCTGGACGACATTGATCCGAGGATGAAGAAGATACCTTGTTTACCCCGCACGTAGAGAAATGCACCTCCGAGGGGTTTTTCTGGCACCCAGGTTTTAATTTTTTCTTCTGCAGCTTTGATCTCCTCGTCCGTACGTTTTGCGAGGGCGTCACCGGCTTCATCTACCCCAAGTGCTTGCGCCACGTGTTTGGTGAGTTCACCGGTTTTTTCGAAACTACGATCACCATCCATGAGCACTACGGACACACCATTTGTGGCGCGCAGCTGGTCTATCGCTTCTGGGGGCCCTACGGAGCGGTCGACGAGAATGAGTGTGGGTTTGAGAGCGAGGATTGCTTCTACGTTTAGTTGGTGTCCGTTTTCGGTTACCGTGGGCAGGTCTTTGAGTTGCTCTTCGGTGGAGCTAACAGTTTTCCCCACTATGTTTTTGCCGTACCCGAGGGCGATGATGGTGCGCGATAAGGTACCGTAAAGATCTAGCGCGAGGATCCGGCTAGTGTCTTCGACAGTCACTTCTTTACCTTCAAAGTCCTTTACGGTTGCGGGAAGTTTTTGTTCATACTTTCCGTCTATGACTTCGGGGTCCTTGAGTTCAGGTACGGTTGTGAGACCTTTGATTGTGCGTGGGTCGGGTAGGTCTGGGGTTTCTGCAGAGGCACTTGCTGACTGTGTGGGGGCTGTTTTCTCTGGTTTGGTGTCTGCGCTCCCGCACGCGGTGAGGATAATGAGTGCGAAGGTGAGGAATGCGGCAATCAGGCCGACGGTGCGGATCTGACTCTTCGTTTTTAGCATTATGCTTCCAATCTGTTGGGGGCGGAGGTTCCCCTCCGCCCCCTGTCGGTGTCGCAGCCAGTTCCGTGTGGTCGGTGGTCAGTTTGGAATCTGGCTTGCGTTCCGGTTTTTTGATACCTGGTTGGTACCTGCAGGGTTACCTAGCAGGTATTAACCAGGTGCTTGGGTTAGGCGCGGCGGTAGCGTAGCGCTAGTGCGCCTGCTCCAATTACCGCTAGGAGGATGCTCGTGTACACGAGGCTCATGTTGTCCGCACCCGTTGCAGCCAACCCACCTGCCTGCTGGCCGTCAGCTACGCGGTTGCCGTACGCGTCGTATTCAATGAGCTCTCCAGTTTCGGGGTCACACGCGGAAGCGGGCGTGGTCGATACGGTAAGTGAGAAATTATCCATCTTCTCTCCCACTTCGTAGAAGCCGGCGAATCCAGCAGCTCCCTTTGCCGTCAGGTTCACTGAGGAAGCTGACACGCTCAACTGATTCCCACTTGCTGTAACGTTCGAAAGTGCTACGTTTGCGAAGTGGATCCGCCCGTAGTTCACAACTTTGCCGTCCATTCCCGCTGAACTGATGTTGAGGTAGATGGCACCGCTGTTGCCGTTAATCTGTACCGATGGATTTGAGATCGTGGTGTTCAAGATACCTTTGTGGCCCGTAAAGTGCACGGTGCCTTTAAAGTGGAGGGTGCCTTGCTTTTTGGCTTTGTCATACAGGCCGCCGCCCGTTTGGAATCCGAATGCGGAACCAGACCAGGTAGCGCCGTTGCTTAGGTCCCAACCACCTTTAGCGATAGAACCACGAATGTAAGACGTGAAGGAGGAACGCAGTGGCCAACTCATGCTCCCAGCCGTTACCCGCACTCGATTCCCATCAACCTTGCATTCTTTTTTCTCGGATCCTTTGGAGGTGTTTTGCTTAGCTGGTTTCTTGTTCGGCGTGGAAGGAGATGGCTTATCCTGCTTAGGTTTCTCAGTGGAAGTGTTACCGGGTTTTTCGGTGGTATTGTTGCCGGGCTTTTCCTCGGAGTTGTTGTTTGCCCCTGGCTCCTCAGTTGGTTTCGGCTCCTCAGGATCGTCTTTCCCAGGATTGTTTGCACCCGGGTTTTCTGGTTCCGGCGTTTCTTCAGCTTCCTTATTTTGCTGCAGGGTCACGGCGATTTCCGCCATGTCTTTACCGGCTTCGTAGAACCCCCCGAAGGCTGCAACCCCAGATTCTAGTAGCGTAGCCGGTTTACTCTTGAGCGTAATCTGATTACCTTCAGTGTTAACGTCAATTTGAGGGATGCTCGCGATGTCTACGCGTTTGTAGTCAACCATTTCCCCCTTGGTGGTTGTGTCTACGAACTTGCGGGATTTCACCTCAGCGGAAAGCACACCACTTTGCGTGCCGCCAGTTGCTTTATCGCCGCCAGTTAGTTTGATGGTTGGGTTCGCGATGGTCATTTCTAGGATCCCACCGTGCCCAGTCATCTGGACTGTACCGTGGAATCTGATTTCGCCAGCCGGCTTCGTAATATCAAGTTCTTGCCCATCTTCAACTTTGAAGTTGAAGTTATTAATCTTACCGTCGCTGCCTTTAAGCGCGGAGGCACCGTCGGAAACCTCAACCTTGCCGCGGGCAATGGGGCCCTGAATGTATTTCAGGAAACTGTCACGCACAGCCCAGTTGAGGTCGCCCGTTACGGTCTTCTTATCTGAGGCTGCACGCTCCTGCGCACTGCTTGTCGTCACAACTGCTCCGCCATTAGATGCAGCTGTGTTTACCGCGTATGCGGGCAACACTCCCATGCTGGTCACAAGGGCTGCTAACGCGATAATGGAAGAGCTTTTCCGCGTTAAACTCCGTCTGGTTGACACGTTTACTGTTTCCTTTCAGTTATTGAAATGCCTAAGTGCACGAAAGTCCGTTCAAGACGTGCCTACATAAGCGAGTTACCTGAATAAACGCGTGGATTCTAAGGTCGATTCCATTTCACATATATTCAGGTAAGCCTTGCCTAATTTAACACAAGAATGCCCGCTGTGTTAACCCCCCATCTCACCCATCCCCCAGCACAAGCGCGCCAATTCGTAATTGGTACCTGTTAAGACCATGCGGTAATTGACTCCTTGCTTGCCACACTGATTGTCGAGGTCTGCTAGCGACAACTACACAATGGCGCCATTAATACCAAGAACCCGACCACGGAATAATTCAGCCTCGACACAGGCGCCTTCTCATGATCCACTCAAACACCAAACGCATCATTTACCTCACGACAGTTACACCCACCTGTGCCCAAACACGAAGAGCCGGAGTGCTTCCCCGTGCAAACGCACTACCCGCTAGAACGCACTCCGGGGCAAAGACATCACAGCATCAGATTCAATTACCACTTCCGGGTAACCACCACTTCAGCAGGTTACGACGTTGATTGGCTGGACGCCCCTGATGAAATATTTCCGTCTGGCTACCGGACAAAAGCTCTCAGATGTACAAACAGCCTAGAGCCATCGTTTGCTGTAAACACGATACGCGCAGAGATCAAACATTTGTTTCGAGCAATTCTTTCTGGGAGAAAATGACCTAGCGCATCACGGGCGAAACTTTGTCTTGGAACAGTGCAACCGCGAATAGAATACCATCATAATGACGCAAATAACGACCTGAACGTAAACAGCCACCGCTACGCGCGCTTTCAATAGTAGGCTCGATTCCGCAACTTTGGCAACGTCAGTTAACAGTTAGTTACAACTCTTCAACCCTACGGCATAACTCACCATCAATGTCCCTTGTAAACTAATCCACGCGCTTTACTTATCCCTAATTACGAAAGCAGAATATGGGCTTACTGCAGGTTCACCTCAGCAACTACCAATCCTGCCGCAGGTGGCACAACCGTTTCCTCCAAAACAACCGACACACTGCCGCATTGACCTGAGTAACTCAGTAGCCAGTATCTCGTAGAATATTTATAGACGTATTCTTGAACAGCAATTCGACTACATGCACAACTGCCCGAATAATTTTCGTTATCTTTCTGTGCTAACTCGATCGGCTCTTTGCAAAGCAAAAGTTCCAATCAAAAAGCACACAAGCGCCCAGACAATTGCAAATATAAGGGTATTAGTGTCTGCATCGCGCACCCACTGAACGTGGTATGTAAGCGGATTAATCTGCGCTATATAAACCAAATACTCAGGCGCAGAGTCCAATGTGTAAAACAAAGGTGCGGAAAGGACAATCGGTAAGGATGTCAGCGTGGATATCATGTCCCTCGTCGAATAGCTATCAACCAGTGCGCCTATGGCTGCTCCTATTCCGGACCACCCTCCGACAATGAAAAATGCGATCCCCACGCTCCTCAGCGTCATTATGAATGAGTTTCCTGAGACATTCACGCTGTCTGTCACGCCCCAGGCCAGCATTAGAATTGCCACTTGCACCGAAAACACTAATTCGCTCACAGTAATTATCGTCAGGAGATACGCCTTTGGGCTCCCTCCCTGCATATTGAATATCGCATACACGCCCCATTTTCTGTCATTTGAGACGTCGGACACAGTAAAGGTGAATGTCCTAAACGCTAGTAAACAAAAAATCCCTGTTAATGCGTACAAAGCATAGTCTGCAAACAGCACATTCGAAACCATGCCAGAAATACCAGCTACTAAGAACACGAAATATGCCACAGGCTCTACGAGCCTACTCAAGTAAACGCTACGCCAATTCCATAATGAAGCAAGGTGGTATTTCGTCAGGATAACTGATCTAACCATTACTTAACCTCTATCCTCTACGCAGGCTTTAAACGCGTCCCAGAGATCATTACTATTCGGTGCATATTCCATAAACCTGACCGCTTCGCTATCTTTAATTACTCGCCCATGGTTAAGCGCAATTACTCTGGTGCAATAGTTTGCGAACTTTGACGTCTCATGGGTGCTCACCAACGCTGTCATACCCTGCGAAGTTTGCGATTTCAAGTATTCGAACACCGCATCTATCGCAGACGGATCCAGCCCCGTAGTCGGCTCATCCAAAATCATTAACTTAGGGTTGCCGATAATGGCTCGAGCGATCTGTGTTCTGCGAAGCTCACCGCCCGATAGGGTCTCTGCAGTCCGGTCTAGATATCCCTTCAGTCCCAGCAGAGAAGCCACTTGTTCAACTTGATCAGTCAACCGAAAAGTAGCAGTTCTCAACTGAAAACCCATAGCAATATTTTGACGAACAGTTAAAGACCAATCGATGATCTCACGCTGTGGACACCACCCAATTTGAGTGTTATCAACGTACGTTTTGAGCACGCCCTTAGTTGGCTTGATTAAACCACCTAGAATGTCAAACAATGTCGACTTACCTGCACCGTTTGGGCCTATTACCGCAACCAGCTCACCTTCAGAAAAATCACCATCAAAGTTCTCTAACGCATACGGGCTGCTCCTGTTATAAGTCTTAAAAAGGTCCGATGCAGAAAGCAAGAGTTTACTCATGGTCTATCACCTCAGCAATCCGTTCTATTGTGAGATTTGCGGTGGAAAACACCTGGGCAGCCAAAGGATTAGGATAAAACTCTGTTGGTCCGCCGTACCATGGGATATTAAGGTGAGCATACGGCTCCCCGTCCAATTTTGGGGTTTTTATTAAGACCACAGACTCGGTTATTCTAGTAGGCACTTTGGATACGCTTCTCAAGATATCTTCCGGTTTAACCAGCAAGACAGGACCTGTTTCTGTGGACCATGTGTACCGAGTATCAAGGTTCTTGGAAAGTACAATTCGTTCACTCTTGATTCTTTCCTCGCCTCGCAATCCGATTGGAGCGTGGTATGGAACACACGTTCCCATTTCTCGATTTATCATGACCAAACTATCCGTCAGTAGGGACCATCCCAAATTATCAACCATGAAGCGCATCAAAGAGGTCTTACCTACATAATTTTCGCCCAGAATCAGAACACTTCTGTCGCCCTTTACGACCACAGCTCCAGAATAAGCCGCAATCAACGAAGTGAACTGTCTATCAACAAAAGGCGGGATATAAGACGGCGATGGGTCCCAGTCGCGAAACATAACTTTCTTCGTAAAACCAGATGATAGATTCTCATAGATCCAATATTTTTCGGCTCCATCATTGGCTAGGAATGAGTAAAAAAATGACTCGTTTTTATCGTGATGCCGAAGAGCGACCACAGCATTAGGAGCCCGTTGATACGACGTTTCTAGGTGACCATAAAAAAATCAGCATGATCTAAGTCTTGTATACGTACATCAACCTCGACAACAAAATCATTAACTTCGATTTGGAAAGTCTTAGACATCAGATTTCCCTGTCTCTAACCACGATTGAACCGTGTATGTCATCCAATCAAGGCTCTCTATGGGGTCGGGAAAACTTAGCGATAGCGTCCGAGGCCCAAGTTCAACAGATTTTTGGTATTTATCCTTATTGAGCATCAAGGTCCATTTCCATTCAATCAAATCTTGACACTTTTTATACGGCAGGTCGTTAATATGAACTGGATAGCTAAATCCGTACCGCGTGTGAAATCTTCTACTCATTTGCTGTGAAGAAAACCGTGTTTTGAATCTCTTGGCCGTGTTACTTCTAATTCCCAGCGGTCGCGAGAAGGGACACAAAAACTGTTTTCCGTTGACGCGCCGCACCACGACAATATCATCCGTAACAAATGCTCGTAATCTTTGTATACAAATGAGTGTCCTAATTGTGGAGCTAGGGGGATTCGAACCCCCGACCTTCTCATTGCGAACGAGACGCGCTACCAACTGCGCCATAGCCCCTTAAAGCATAAATAATCTTACACTCTCACCACATCAAAAGCACATTCACCCAGTGTGTTTTCCCGCACGCCCAAGAACGTGCTTATCGCAGCGCAAAATCACTGGGCACGGCGCTGCTGTAAAACCTCCTCGAGGTCAAACGCAACCGGCGCGTTCTGCGCAGCCTCATCAGACGAAACCGCATCCGCACCCATCGGTGTTGCAGCAACCGGCCGGGCAGGTACCTTCGCTACAACCTGATCCCCCTCAGACACGACATCGATCTCCCACTGCCTACGCGGTGCCTTCGGAGTCTTCTGGTACAGCGGCGCTGGCACGGGACGTGGCACCCACCCACCGGCGGGCGTCCCCTCAGGCTCAGCCACCTCCTCAGGCAAATCATTCATCTCCGCACGCTCACCACCAGTGTCACCGTGGGAAGCCGTGGGGGTTTGCGAATCGGCCGCAGCATCCGCATCAGCTGACGCCTCCTCAGCCACGGACGCTTCACCAGAGCGCTCAGACGCTTCAGAAACTCGCCTATCAATCCGCGTACGCAAAGAATCCCACCGCCCCTGTTCGCGTTCAATGTTAGAGCGCAAACGCTGCAGCACAGCATCCTCTTCAGAAGCGGCAGATGCGGAACGGCGGTATGCCCACCGTCCCTCCACAACCACGCCGACCAGCATCAAAGAGGGAACAACCACCCATGCGGGCGAAAACGACCCAAATACGGCAGCCACCACAAACGCCACCAGGAGCATCAAAGAAAAGCCCGCCGCAAAAAGACGCCGCTGCCCAGCCGCGTTCTCACGTGCAATCCGTGCCGCACGCGCGGACCGCAACCGCGCCAACTGCCGCGACGTGGCAGGAACCTCACGAGACGTATCACTCAGCCTGCTCATAACACCGACTTCCCTACTCTGCACCCCGAAACCATCACGCTCGCGACCAGCCCGAGGCCACTGGCCGCCCGGGGATGACGCCAACAACCGTGGTTGCTCACGGCGCACCTCCCCGCACACTTGCATTCGGTGAACATTCCAATCCAACACCGTTAACCCCGAAGAGAAACGCGATTCAACCGGTAGATTCACCTTGTATTCACGAGCACGAATCAAGTTAGGCATTGCGTAACCGCCCAGCAGTAGTGCGAACACCACCACCAGCCACCCAACAAAACTCACTCCCCTATAATTACATGCTTGTGATTCGTTTTTTAGTGCCCCCTCGGCGTGTCCTCTAGACGCTCGGGCTCGAACCATACAGCGCAGCCACCAAACCCCCCTCAGGCAACGTCTGCTCATCAATCGCAAAAGAAGCGTGATCACGCCACCGGCCAGCAATGCACATGTAGCGCTCACGCACGCCCTCATACCGCAAACCCAAACGACGCACAAGACCAATTGAAGGTCCGTTCTCGGGGCGAATATTGATCTCTACCCGGTGCACCCCAAGCTCACCAATTAACAAATCAATACACGCGGCCACAACAAACGTGCCAATCCCCTGTCCCGCATACTTCTCTGCCAACCAATACCCCAGCGAAGTGGAACATAACGCGCCCCGCACCATGTCGGACGCCGTCACCAAACCCGCAACTTCCCCATCTACCTCCACCATCATCGGCAGCGTAGTGCCCTCACGCACCTCCCGGTCGCACCGCTCCTGATACTGCGCAAGCGTGGGCAACTGCTCAGTAGATTTTGGTGGCAAACTCGCCTCCCACGGCGACAAGAAACGCCGGTTTTGGGCACGCACATCCTCCAACCGACGATGATCATCACCCAGCGCAGGGCGCAAAACTATCGCCTCAACCCCCAGCGGACCCTTAACGTACCCACGCCCAACCGGATCCTCAAACACCAACAGGCACTGGTTGTACGGCACTCCCCACACGCGTGCCGAACCGTGCGAAAACCAGTGCAACAAACCGCGCATACTCAATCCAAAATCATGCACGCCAACGTGTCGCCCGGCTGCACATCAGTCACATCCTCCGGCACAACCGCGAGCGCATTCGAGTTCGCCAACGCCGACAGCAGCAGGGCCGTCGGTGTGCCCTGCACCGTTGCCCTATAGCCCCCGCGGGGTTCGCCCGACAGGCGGACCCGCACAAACTCGCGCCGCCCTTTAGGTGAATACCAGCCACTATCCACTCGCGCGTGCACAGTGGGGCGGTTCAGCTGACTCCACCCCTGCATAGCCCGCACCGCGGGGCGGACATACACCTCAAACCCCACCTGGGCCGAAACCGGGTCGCCCGGCAAGCAGAAAATCGGGGTGCCATCCCCCACCTTCCCCACGCCGAGCACGTGACCGGGCCACGCCGCCACGGAGTCGAACCGGACGGTGCCGAGCAACCCCAGTACCTCCCGGACGGTGTCCCCGGAACCGTACGAAATCCCCCCGGTCGTCACAATCAGGTCTGCACGCACCAACTGGTCTTCGATTGTTTGCCGCAGCGTAGCGCGCTCATCGGGTACCGCTGCCACCCGGAACGTTTGCGCGCCCGCGTCCGCAACCGCTGTGGCGAGCGCGTGTCCGTTCGCGTCAAACACAGAACCCGGGCGCGCCGGCTGGCCCGGTTCCACGATTTCGTCGCCAATAGAAATGATCACTACGCGCGGCCTGGGGTGCACCAGCACCCGGTTGCGCCCAACCCCTGCGATCAGTGCGATCTGCCGCGATGACACGCGCGTGCCCCGTTTGATCACCACGTCCCCGGCCCGTACATCTTGCGCGCGGGGGCGAATATTCTCCGCTTCCACTACCTCGCGCGTCACCTGCACCTTCGCTTCCCCAAGGTCCGTGTGTTCCAAGGCCACAACCGCGTTCGCTCCCGTTGGAATCGGGGCGCCTGAGGCGATGCGCACCGCCCCGTTTTTAATGGTCGCCATCGGGTCCACATCACCTGCGTGCAGTTCCGCGGTGACGTTCAGTTCGATGGGGTTGTCTGCGCTTGCTCCTTCGAGGTCTCCGGTGCGCACCGCGTAACCGTCACACCCCGCCAGGTCCGCTACCGGCAGATCGAAGGGGGCTTGCACGTCTTCTGCGAGGACGCATCCGATCGCGTCCGCTAAAAGCACTTCCAAAGGTGGTTGCGGCCCCACCGCTTCTTGACAATCGCGGTAAAACCCGGCAACGGTGCGCATCTACAGCTCCAGTTCCTCTTCTGTTCCCTACCTATGGTGCAACTTTGCTGGGTAACCGCGTATAGCTGCCCTGCAAATCTAGTTGCTGTGGTTTCACCTGTGGGCAGCGTGGATTCTTTAGTACTGCGCGCAGTGAAACTAACGCTTCAAGTACGTTAGTTTACCATTGTGTGCCCGCCAGTTCGCAGTTCATCCACGTGGGATAATGAGGTCATGGAACCCACTAAACGCGCGTGGCGAAACCAGATGCGGGGGCTGCACGCAGCGCACCTAGGCGAGCAGCGCGACGTGTCGAAGATGCTGCTCGACTGCTTGACTCACTGCGTTGAGCGCCTTCGCCAGTTAGTTATTTTTCGGCCGTTAAAGCACGAGGCCACTTTTTTTATTGCCCTTGAGGCCTGGCACGCCGCCCACGTGAGCCTTTACGAACCCGTGGTTTGGCAAGCGCAAGGGCGGAAGATTGCGGAACTGCCGGTGGGTTTTAAACCCGTTGATGCCGCACTCGAACACGCGGGTACCGAGTTATGTGTTACGCCGAATGCGTCGGCCGAAGGTCTGGGCGGCGCCCCGCGAGTGGACGCCGTGTTGCTGCCCGCGCTCGCGGTTGACCGTACCGGCACCCGCCTGGGACAAGGTGGTGGCTGGTACGACCGTGCCCTGCTGGGGCTGATCAGTCGAAACCCCGAGGTACCTTTAATTGGGTGCGTGCCCTCTTACGCGCTCTTGCCCGCACACACGCTTTTACGCGAAGCCCACGACATCCCCCTCACGCACTTCGTAACCCCATTCGAGTGGGGTGCAGTAAAAGACAACTGATACAGTCCCGCAGGCACATTGCCGCCCAGCCGCACAGCCCCCGCGGGGCGCATGGCGGCAGGTAAACTAGCACCCGGACGAATGTTAGTTCCAAGAATGATGGATGCGCTGGAGGTTAAGTTGTTTAAAGGTTTCAAAGAGTTCATTTCCCGTGGGAATGCAATCGATCTGGCGGTCGGCGTGGTTATCGGCGCAGCGTTCTCCGCGATTGTGAACGCGCTGGTGGAGAAGTTCATCAACCCCCTCATCGGTGGATTAATTGGTAAACCAAACTTCGATAACTTTTTGGAGTTCCACATCGGTGACGCGGTCGTCCTGCCGGGCGCGATTTTGACGGCGCTCGTGAACTTCCTGATTATCGCGTTTGCCCTCTACCTGTTCATTGTGCTGCCTATGAACAAGTGGAATGAACACGCGAAAGCCCGTAAAGATGCGCAAGAAGACCCTGTGGAAGAAACTCCGGATGCGGACATTGCTTTGCTAACCGAGATTCGGGACCTGCTGAAAGAAAACGCGGTCCACGCAAACCAGACGCACCCGCGGGCCCGAGGAAAACACAGCGCCGAACCGGTGGCTGACGCGCGCACCCGCGACTAGTGCACCTGCCAGTGGGGTGGAACGTCCGCGAGAATCTGCTTATCTCGCGGCGTTAACCCCGCCTCGCGCTGCACCTCATGGGATACGCGGGTGGGCCGAATCTGTTCCCAAGATGGAGTCCGTCCCTGCGCAAGTGCCTGCTCATCAACTTTAGATAACTGCACGACGCGGCGGCGTTTCTTACCGCTTTTAGTCATCTGAATCCCACGCAGAATCTGCGCTCGGGTCCGTTCCCTGCAGCTCGTCGTTATCCACGGCCTCATCCAACGCGTCTTCTGACTGCGCGCTAAGCCACTCTGAATCCGAAAGCGCCTCAAACTCCAACATGGGTTCCTCCGGCGGCTCCACAGGTGTTTGCGCTTCAGAAGAACCTTTCGAAGTTCCGGCTGCTTCCTCAGCCCGCGCGTCTTCGGGCGCCGTCGGGGTCGACTCGGAAGCCGGCACCTGCGGGTTCAGTTCAGATTCAACTGACTGTGCGTTACCCACTGGCTCACTCGCCTGCCCCTGTTCCAAATCACCTTTATTACCACCGGGGTTCGTGCGCATAACCACGTTCGTGAGCACCGCAGTGATTGGCGCGCCCCGCCGCGTAAGCCCAATTGCGGAGGTGAGTTCCTCCACCATTTGCGCGGTTGTGCGCCGCTTACCATCGGAACGCACCCAACGGGCCACGTCATCTAACTGGTCGTCGCTGTAGGCCGCTAACGGTAATCCGCGCGCCACTTTCAGTTCTTGCTCCCGACCCCGATTCGGTGCTTCCCACACGTGTTCCCCACCGTGGATCTGCGCATCCGCCTTCATGCGCACCCGCCGCATGGCCGCCGTTTCCATGCCCGGTTCCACCAGTTCCTCATCGTCATCATCAACCACAATGGGTTCTGGCACCTGCGAATACGCGTCTGACTCGGCGTTCGAACCCGGCGCGTCCGCCGCCGCATCCACATCCGTGCCCACGCGGCGTTCCAGCGCGTCCATCACCATGTTCAAAATCGTGTCCGCCTCTTTTTGAGGGTCAATGAACACCACCATCGCTAACTCGGTGCGCACAGACCACCCGTACTCCTCAAGCAGTGCAGGCCAGAACCGGTCGCGGCGACGCAGCGAAGGCTCGTTCACATAATGCGCGTCGTCGGTCAGTACCGCCACCAGTAACTCCCCTGGTAACTGCGGGTGGCCAAGCGCAAGCGGAATCCGGAAGCTCCCTTCCACACCCAAGTTTGGAATCACCGTGACCCCCACGTTGTACAACCGGTCAGCCAGATCAATCAGCAACTGATCGGGCGCCGCCTGCGTGGTTGGCCAATCCGTGTTCTGCACCTGAGTGCCCTGCGCCATACTTAACAGGTCCAGCAGCATGCGCGGTCCGTCACTGCCGAACCGGTCGCGGTCAAAGTCCTCCGGATGTACCGCGGACACGATGTGCAGTTTCTCCCCCGCGGCCATCAGAACGCGGGCGAGCAACTCCAGTCCCTCAGAAGAAGAAATCCGCCCAAAATTGTGTAGTACGCGCCCGTGAGGGGTTTTGGCGAACCCAACCGACAAAATCACGCGGTCGCGCCGCACTCCCGTGGCGTCTTCCGGGGTGATCACGCAAAATGGTTCCGGATTCGACTGGTCAAAGAAGGTCGCTAACGCCGGGGAAGTCTGTACGGTGTCCATAACCGCCGCGCGCACCCGGTCGGCATGCACACTAGAAAGTGTGGCGACGGCCAAAGACTCCTCTGGATGCATTAACGCGTGCTCCACCACCAGGTCAACCACTGCATCCACTTCTTCTTTCGAAGACTCCACGGCGGTCGCGCCAGGTGCCGGCATTCCCCGCCCATCCACGAACGTGATCGACAGGGCCGACCCGGCGCGTGGCACCGGCACCATTGCCCCCGCGTTAGGCACGCTGTAGGCCCCCAGTAGTTTCGCCACGTGCTCGTTCACGTGCTGCGGACGCGGATACACTTGCGTGCGCGCTAACAGTGGTTGCAGCGCTTCAACGGATTCAGACTGCGCCCCGCCGGCCACCACAACCACCAGCTGTTTAGCCCGCGCCACAATCGGCACCAGTTCCGCTACCGGAAGTTTCTCTACCGCGTCGATCACCACCAGGTCCAACGGCTCGTCCAAATCAGTTACGAGCGGCACCAGCACCGGTGTGGTAATCAAAATTGGGAACAGGTCGCGCACCAGTTCTAGCTCGCGGAACTGGTCCACCGCCGGCATAGTCAGCGCCCCCGCTGCCAGCTCCTCACGCAACTGCGCGTCCTGGTTCGCCCAGCGTGCCATCGCCCGGCCCCGCTGCTTTTGGATCGCGTCGGAGGTCTCTACCGCGAGCGACTTCACCTGCGCTTCATCCAATGCTCGGAACTGCTCAATCCACTGCGTTAGTTTGGACGGGTCGAACCCGCCGAGCGAAGATTCCGCGGCGAGCATCACCCCGAGCGCAGACGCCCACCAAGCCAAGTCCAGTTCTTTTTCCACCATCGAGTCGGGTACTTTGCGGGCCCTCAGGTCTTTCACGAGCGCGTCCAACCCCAAGTTGTGCAAGGTCTTGAGGGTGCGGATCCTCTCCGGCAGTGCGCTCGCTCCCGCGCGATCGCGGTTCAGACTGTCGAGCAGCAGGGAGAGTTCGTTTATGTCCATCTGCGTTAGGTCACCGTACGCGCTGCCGAGGTAAGGGCTGAGTTTCTCCAGTTGCCCCCGCACCGTTTGCGCGTGTTCATTCATTTGGGTTAGGCCGGTGGGCAGTTTTGGCCATCCCCCAGCTTCGCAGTATCGGCGCCACACGTCGCGCTGTTTTTGCACTTTGCGTAGTTCTTCGTGCAGGTCTTCAACGTAGCGGCCGGGGCGCAGCAAGTCTTTGGCTTGTTTGGTGAGGCGTTTACGCAGTGAGCGTTTCATCTCTACCCCGTTTTCGCGCCGCCAGTTTCTTGAGGCCGTTGCGATCACCATGTCTGCAACTGAGGATTCGAAGATCGCGGGTTGGAACACGTCGAGGCAATCGCGGACCCCATCTAGCATGTCCAGTTGCTCTTCCCACTGCGCAACCGTGGTGGCGGGCAGCAGACCGGTTTGCCCCGCGGCTGCGGACATGTTGACCCGCAGGTCCGGCAGGAGTTCGCGCGACAGGTACGCCACGCTATCGACTACGGGCCTCACCTGTTCTGGCGAAGAGATGATGATCCCAAACCACGGGTCTGAATCACCGTTGGTGAAGATACGTTGGCGCGTGGCGTCAATCAACGCTTCTTTAGCGGTTTCCGCGCCCCCTTGGGCGAGTTTAGTTAGCACCTGGGCGTTAAATCGTACTTTTGTGCGTGGCCCGGGGCGGGCGCCCGTAAGGTCGGTCAGCACCTGCAGGGCGTCGTAGGCACTGATTCCCCACTGGGGGAATGGTTTATGCAGGTGGTAGGTGTGTGAGGAAAGCCGGTCCCGCACCTGTTTAAGCTGCTCACGGGTGGATTCGATCGCGTTCGCATCCGCGAGCGCCACGTTGCCGGACATGATTTTTCCCAGCGCGGAGGTCATGTGTTCGTCTGCTTCTAAGGTGGCGGTCAAGCGAGCATACGCGTGGTCGAGCCCCGCTTGGTCTAGTTCGTGCATAAGCGCAGTGGAACGCGGTTGGTCACCACTTACGTACATCACGCGTTTACCTGCCTTAGCACCCGCAGCAAGCATCGAGGCAACGACTGGGCTCGCTCCGGTTGTGGACGCGGTTTCTAGCATGAGGTTCACGCCCGCGGCAGCGGCTTCAACTTGGTCTAGGGTTTCTGGCAGCTGGTCACCCACCCCGAGTTCGTGCCACGGGTCGCGGTCGTTCGGGTTCGATTCGGGCAGGGTGCTGGGGATCTGCGCCCGCGCGTGCGCGTCACCCGCCAGTGCTTGCACCAGTGGGGAAGCGCTGATTTGATCCCCTTTAGTTGTTAGTTCTTGTTCGAGCGCGTAGGTGGCGGACAGGAACATGCCGACCACGAGTTCCTCGCGCATTTCAAACCCCGGTAGGCACGCGCCGAGTTGGTTGCGTAGCTGCGCCAGAGCTGGCGTGGGGGTGAAGCCGTGTTCTTGCAGCGTTAGGGCCCTCACTTGCTCGGTGTCGATGTTGCGGCCCACAGCGCGAACCGCGCGCAGCACGGCTGGCGCCACTTCAATCTCCCCGTGCAAAGTTAGGAGTGGTTCTCCCGCCTCGTCTGCGCTCAGCAGCACGGGGTGGAGAAGCAGGGGGCTGGTTTGGGTATCTTCCGCCCCGTTCCACCGCACGGATCCGATTCCCATGTGTAGGGTCGCGCCGCCGTGAATCCGCATTGATTGGGCGATGTCCGCCCGTTGCGCGTGCACGATTCTGACTGCGTTTTCGTACGCTTCTTTTTCTCGCACGAGGGACGACAGGCGGGTGGGGCGCAGACTGTATAGTTGCGCCATCCCTCCCGGGTGTGCGCCCGTGAGGTTCAAGTAGCTCGCGCTGTTCCTTTTTACCTGTGACTGCTGTTCTAGGCTGCGTCGCCACTGCTCTAGGTGATGGCGCATGTCAGCGTGCTTTGCCGCGCCCTCAGGCGGATTGTCCTCGACTTCCTGAGGGGGGTTCGAAACAGGTTTTGAACGCGACGAAAAGAAAGATACCACATGGTTACACTATCGAAACGCGCCCGGGTTTCGCGTGAGGCGCGGCGACGTTCGCCACGGGCGTGCAAACGGGTAATATATGACAGACAGGGAGGGCGGATGTTTTCACGACGGGTTTTTTCTACTGCACTGGCGCTGGCATTATCGTCTACGGTCTCGGTTAGTGCGTGTTCGAACGCGGCGTCACCTAAACCCGTTCCAAGTGATTCAAATACGCCCACCAGTGAGCCGTCTCAACCGGCAACGCAGTCGCATTACGCCACCACGCTGCGGGCTCGGGCCGCGCACGTGGGACAGGCGGACATGAGTGTGGATGCTACGCCGGGCCTGCAGTTCGGAGCGGGAGTGAACGGCCGTTCGGTGCGGCTTTTCAGTGTTATCGACGAGCCAGTATTCAATACCGGTGACGTGATGACTGCGCGGTTCGCACTCTACGACGCGAAGGGGCAAGAACTGTCGCGGGCGGTGCAGACCCAGCGGTTCTGGGATCAAGCAACGGTCATCATGTCCGTGTTGATGAAACTCCCGGAGGACAT
The DNA here is from genome assembly GCF_002871945.2 of Gleimia hominis. Classification (NCBI taxonomy): domain Bacteria; kingdom Bacillati; phylum Actinomycetota; class Actinomycetes; order Actinomycetales; family Actinomycetaceae; genus Gleimia; species Gleimia hominis. The sequence continues at coordinate 1,259,351 of NZ_CP126963.1, forward strand.
TGACGCCAGTAGCGCGGACGTGCAGTTCACAGTTGAACCAGATGACAAGCCCGCGCCGTCTATGGACATTGCCGCGCGCCTGGACACGGAAGACACCGACGAGGTTCAGACGACCGGTAGGTTCAAGGTGCGAAACGCGGGCGCATTGGACGCCACCAAAACTCTGGCGAACGTGATTTGTTACAACGAAAAGAACCTGATCGTAGGAGGGGACGTCACGCATCCGGGGGTGATCGCAGCCGGACACAGCCGCACCGTGAAAGCAGAGTTGGTCACCACGGGAACACCAGCCCGCTGCGAGGTGTTCCCCACCGTGTTCCAAACCCTCAGCCGAGAGGATTCGCAAATACGCAAAAATAATTAGCGTAATTAAAGCATGACCCCGCCTACCGCACGTGAGTTGCAGGCGGGATCTTTTTTCCCGTATTTGCTGGTGAAAACGGGTTGCCGAAGGCCTTAAGTCACCCCTTGACACTGTGTCATAAAGTACTCTTGAGGTATCAGGCAACGGCCCGTTACCTGCATTTATCTGGTTACGCACCCGCCTTCACTGGCGGCCGCAATGAAGAGGAGGTCCGGGACTCATGGGTGAGCCCAATCGCTTCAAGCGTTTACTAACGCCTTCATTCATCGTGCAATTTCTAGCTGTATTTGTGATCGGCTCCCTCATCGGCGTTGGTCTGTTCACGTTTGTTTACGCCAAAGGCTACTCGTATTTAACTAACGACCCCAACGCGTGCAACAACTGTCACGCTATGAATCACGAATACGACGGGTGGATTGCTGGTAGTCACGCGAACGTCGCCACATGCGGTGATTGCCACACGCCTCACGACAATCTAGTTCACAAATACTATGTGAAAGCCGAAAACGGGTTCTGGCACGCACTGAAGTTCACCACGGGCTGGTACCCCGAGCACATTCAGGCGCGGGAAGTTAGCCGGCGCATAACTAACGACGCGTGCCTGCACTGCCACGCAGACCTAACGGACGAAATGCATCTGACGGCCGGGAAAGAACAAATCCAATGCACCCACTGCCACGCCGAAGTGGGCCATAAGAGATGAGGAATGCCATGAGCAACACCAACAAGCTACCGCACCGACGGATACTTGTATTATCCGTGGCGATTGTAGTGACCGCACTCATAACTATGAGCATCACCGCGCTCCTCATCAATATTTTGGAGCGCAAGAACGAAGGTTCAGACAAGTTCACTAAAGTGGTGGAGTTAACGGAAGACACCGTGGACCCCGCCGTGTGGGGCCAGAACTTCCCCATCCAGTACGAACAGACTCTGAAAACCAAAGAAATGACGCCCACCGTGTACGGTGGTTCCACAAAAGTTGCGCACAAACCCACTGACAAGGACCCCCGCACGTTCGTGTCGTCCTCCCGGGTCGAAGAAGATCCACGGCTCAAAGTGATGTGGGATGGCTACCCGTTCGCAGTTGACTACCGGCACGCCCGCGGCCACGAGTACATGCTGGAAGATCAGCGTCTGACTCGCCGCGTCACGGAATTTGAACAGCCTGGTGCGTGCTTGAACTGCCACGCCTCTACCCCAACGATCATGCGCAAGCTTGGTGACGGGGACGTGAATAAGGGCTTCGCGAAAATGAACAAGATGCCCTACAACGAAGTGACGAAACTAGCTGAACACCCCGTGAGCTGCTTGGACTGCCACGATCCTAAGACCATGAACCTGCGGGTCACCCGCCCGGCGTTCATTAACGGAATCAAGGCCCTCAAGGCTGGCGAAGGGGTTAAAGACTACGATCCGAACCGGGACGCGACCCGCCAAGAGATGCGCTCGTTCGTGTGCGGCCAGTGCCACGTGGAGTACTACTTTAAAGGGAAAGAAGAAAAGACCCTCACCTTCCCGTGGAATAACGGTTTGAACATTGACGACATCTGGCAATACTACAAGGAGAACCCACACGTAGACTTCGTTCACGCTGGGACGGGCGCGAAGATCCTCAAGGCCCAACACCCCGAGTTCGACATTTGGTCCAACTCAATCCACGCGGACAATGGGGTAAGCTGTTCGGACTGCCACATGCCGTACGAACGCAATGGGGCGAAGAAGACTTCTAACCACCAGTTGCAAAGCCCGCTGCTGAACATCAATGCTTCTTGCATGACTTGCCACAAGTCGACAGAAGAAGAGATGAAGAACCGCGTGGTGAACATTCAAGACCGGTTCATCCACTCGCGCGACCAGGCGTTCGACTCCCTCACCCAGTTTGTTCACAAGCTGGAGGCCGCCATCAAGGATGGCACCGCTACACAGGAGCAGATTGAGCAGGCCCGCGAATACCAGAACAAAGCGAGCTTCTACCTCGACTACGTGTACTCAGAAAACTCCTACGGGTTCCACGCCCCCGCCTACATCCACCGGATCATTCAAGATTCCCTGGATGCGTCCCGCAAGGGCATGCTGGTGCTAGACGGTGCGAAACCAGACCAGTTGGGCCCGTCCGACATTACGAACAACAACACGAAAGAAATCAAACAGCGTGGGCACTAAGCACTATGCACAGCGCGGAGCCGGGGAAGGTAACCACAACCCCGGCTCCGGCCATCCGAACTACGCGCACGAACTCGTCGACTTCCTAAACACCGCCCCCGAGCATTTACAGCCTTGGGTGGACGCGCACCTCGAAGCCATCAAATCCGGAACCGACCCCGCGCTGCAAACGCTACAGACCGCAACCGAATCGGGGCAACAGACCGAACTGGCGCAGGCGACCGGATCGGACGCTCCCGATGGGCAGGATGCAGCGCAAACGGTGCCACAGCCTCAGGACCCAAAGGGTAAGAACACGGACCCGAACCCCAAGGACGATACGCACCCGCAAGAGGCCGCGTACGTCGTTACGGGCAGTGGGGCAGATCAGGAGGCGGCGCTCGCGGAACTGGGTGAGGACGAGGAAGATGCGCAGCCGCAGATTTCCACGCCTCATTCACGGCCCGCAAGGCGAATGCCGACGCGCTCTCCCCTGTCGAAAGGTGCGCGTTTAACAGTGGGAACCCTACTGATCCTTGCGGTCGTGGGGGGTGTTTACTGGCTGGGAACCACGCATGGGAAGCAGTCGTTCGAAGCTGCCCACGGGAACATGACGAGCCAAATGGAACAAGATTCCGCGCAGCTGTTTGAAAACATCCAGGAGTTGGAACGCAAGAAAGCCGCTGACCCAGACAACGTCGAGATCTTGAACCAGTTGGGCATCAGCTACCTAGATGCGAAAGATGTGTCCTCCGCACAAGACAACTTAGAACGCGCTCTGCAGCTGGAACCGAAGAACACGACGGTGCTGTACAACCTCGGGTTCCTCTACATGTCTTCCACTCCGCAGCAGCTCGATCGAGCCCGCGAAGTGTGGCAAAAAGTAGTTGAACTAGACCCCAAGTCTGATAAAGCAAAGACCATTCAAAACCACTTGCCTATGCTTGAAAAAGCGCAGCAAGAAGCACAGAAGAAGCAAGAAAAGGAACCATCTGCCCCAGCAGAAACGAAAGACCAATGACCTCTCCCGTCACCCTCCCCATCGCCCTGCTCGCCGGATTACTGGCGTTCGCCTCCCCGTGCTTCCTTCCAGTCGTACCTGTTTTCGCAGCCTACGTGGCGGGCACTGAGCAGCAGCGAACCCGCACGGCCCTGAAGCAGGCGGTGGTGTTCACACTCGCGTTTTCCGCAGTGTTTATTGGGTTTTGGCTCATTGTGGGAGCAGCCGGCAGTTTAATCGCCCAGTACAAAGACCTAATCCGGATCCTCGCCGGCATCCTTGTCGTCATTATGGGCACCATAATCGGCGGTTTTATCCGCATTCCCGCGCTGTCACAAACCCGCCGCGCCACCGTGAACCTCGACCCCGACGAAGCTCCCACACTGCGCCGCTCCACACTCTTAGGGCTCGCGTTCGGCGCGGGGTGGACGCCGTGCATCTCCCCGGTGCTGGGGTCGATCATCATGCTCGCATCCTCCAGCGAATCCATGTGGAAGGGCACGCTTTTGATGGTGGTTTTCTGCCTGGGCCTTGGAATCCCCTTCATCCTCGTCGCCACCGGCGTGGGGTGGATGAGTGATCAACTCGCGTTCATGCGCCGGCACCAACGGGGAATCCAACTGACCTCAGCGGTATTACTGATCGTCACCGGAATCCTCATTATCCTCGACTTTTTCACTAAACTATCCGCATTCATTCCGACTCTGGGGTAGGTGCAAACTGAACCAAACCAACGCTTAAACAAACCGACCCCGCAAGGTAACCAGCCAGATCCTACCGACGAGGCACTCGGGCTAACCGGCCGGGGCAGCAAAACAGGATTCCCCGAAAATACAGGCCACGTGCAAGACAAAAAACGCAAGACAGAAAACGTAAAACAGAAACCGGAAGACAAATAACCGCAATAGAAGGAAGGGAAGAAGCTGTGGAGCAACCTTCACGCACCGAACCAACCGTGAGCGTGCGCAACGTGTTCAAGAGCGTGTACCGCATGCTTTATTCCAAAGTCCTTGGGATCGTCGTGATCCTCGCGATGGCGGCATTGGCGCTGGTGGGCACCATGTTGATGCAAGCTCCGATGTCGAAGCGGCACGACCCAGAGGGGTACGCGCAGTGGCTGCAGACGGCAGATCAAAAATACGGGATCTGGTCGAAACTGTTCGACGTCCTGGGGTTTTACAACCTGTGGACCTCCCCCTTATTCCTTGCGGTCACGTTCCTGCTAGGCCTGTCAATTATTGCCTGCACGCTGCATCGCATGCCCGTGATTTGGCGTAAGTCCATGCGTCCGCGCATAAACGTGTCAGACCGGTTTTTTGAACACGCACAGTACCGCGCGCAGATTCCCGTCAGTGTAGACCCGGCGACCGCGGAAGAAATTATGCGTTCGGCCATGCGTAAACGCCACTTCCGGGTGCTGCCCGCAAAGGAGCGTCGCGTGTACGCGGACAAGAACCGCTTCGGCCCATTCGGCACCGCGATTGCGCACGCCAGTTTCGTAATCATCCTCCTCGCGTTCGCCGTTTCGGGGAACACGGGTTTTGAGGAAACCATTGAAGCCCCCGTCAACACCCCCAAGCCGGTGGGTGGGAACACGGGGCTCACCCTCACCGCCACCTCCTTCAAAGACAGTTACGACAAGGATGGGCACCCCCTCGACTACGTCAGCCACCTGGTGGTGTCCGAAGGCGACCGAGTGCGGGGCCAGCAGGACGTGCGGGTTAACTCCCCCCTCGTGGTGGACGGCGTGCGTTTTCACCAGTCTTCCTTCGGTATCGCCGCCGTGGTTAACGTGAAAAAAGATGGTCATGAGGTCTTTGCTGGCGCCATTCCCCTCAAGTACTCCGACGATGAGCAGACGAAAGCGATTGGCCGGGTCGACCTTGAAAAAGAGGATCTGCAGATCATTCCCGTGACCGCGGCGTCGGGCCGGCCGTCACCGGAAATCGCGCCCGGCACTGCTCTGGTGGAACTGTACCGGCTATCCACCGGCGAACCGCTCGCACACGAAGTAATTACGCAGGGGAAAACCGCGAAATTAGAAGGGTACGACGTAACGTTTGACCGCGAACAAACGTACACGGGAATCCTGGTGCGTGAAGACCCGGGGACAACTTGGATGTGGGTGGGGTCCGCACTCCTCATTATTGGGATGCTCATGACATTTGGGATGCGCCACCGCCGCCTGTGGGGGCGCGTGAGTGACCGCGCCGACGGAGCAGTCATCCACCTCGCATCCGTTGACACTTTGGACACGGTTTACGAACGTCAGTTCCGCCAACTCGTCCACGACATTGACCAAGCTGCCGCAAGAAAGGCTGAAAACCAATGATTTCAATGCTCATCGCACAATACGCGCTGGTAGTGGCCATTATCTTTACGGTCCTCGCCCTGGGGGCGCAGATCCTGGTGGTTACTACCCGTCAGCAGCAAACCGCCGCGCAAACTTCCCGTGCCACCGTGAGCGTGGGGGACGGCCCCGCCGAATACGTCAGCAGTGAAGCCCCCGGCAGTGCTAAAGAACGCAAGTACTATTTCTACGCCGTTGCGTTCACCGCGGTCGCATTCGTGCTCCTCACCGCCTACCTGGTGCTGCGGATGATCCACACTGGGCACGGCCCGTTCGCGAACCAGCATGAGTTCTCCGTCGCGTTCGGCTGGGGCATCCTCCTGGCGCTCCTGTTCTTCATGTGGCGTTACAAGGTCCGTACGATCGCCCTGTTCGTTCTGCCCGTAGTCGCCCTCATGTTGATTTACGCTACGCAGCTGGACACGGAAATCCGCCCGCTAGTACCCGCGTTGAAAAACAACCTGCTGCTAACGTTCCACGTGGGGTTCGCGGTAGTTGCCTACGGGGCGGCGTGCGTGTCGTTCGGCGCGGCAGTGGTCTACCTGGCGCTGCCCTACCTACCGTTCAAACGCCTTCCCCGCCCCGAAGTGCTTGACGAAGTCGGTTACCGCGCCGCAGCCTTTACGTTCCCCCTGTTGACGATTATGATCATCCTGGGGTCCATTTGGGCGAACGTCGCGTGGGGCCGCTACTGGGGGTGGGATCCGAAAGAAACCGCTTCGTTCGTCACCTGGCTCATTTACGGCGCGTACCTACATGCCCGCGTCACGCTCAAATGGAAAGGCACGCGTTCGGCAGTGCTCCTAATTCTGGGTTTCGTGGCAGTATTGTTTACATACTTCGGGAACCACTTCTTCGATTCCCTACATTCATACGCGTGAGGAGGGCACATGGTGCACAACCCTGCGGAGAATCCCACCCCTAAAAGTGGGAAACCGACCACGGCCGTGAACTTCGGTGTCCTCGCGATCATTATTGTCGCGGTTGTGGCAGCCGTGATCTTTACGCAAACCGGCCGCAATAAGGACACGCAAGTTACGCCTCAGGCGCAAGAAGAAACACAAGTTACGCACCTACCGCAGTTCACTGCGAAAGACTTAGATGGGCAAACGTTCGACTCGAAATCTCTGGCGGGCAAACGCACGTGGATCGTATTCAACGCCACCTGGTGTTCGTCTTGCCGTGCGGAAATCCCGGAGGTGCAGCGACTGGCGGAACGCAACGACGTGGAAATGCTTGCGATCTACTTGAACGAAGACCAGTCAATCGTGGCGCCGTACGCGCAGCGGTTAGGGCTGACGTACCGGCAGATTCCCGACCCGGATGGGAAGATCACTGCGTCTTTTGGCATAGTGTCTGTTCCCAGCCATGTGCTCATCGGAAAAGACGGGTCTGTGCAGATGCAGCACCTGGGTGGGATCAGCGAAAAAGAGATTGAGGACGCGCTCGAAAACTAGCGGCAACAGGGTAGGAATACACATGCAGATTTTGAACATTGAGGACCTCCACGGGCGGCTGCGTACCCTGGAGGCAGCGACGTCGGAACGCGTGCTCGTGGGCATTACGGGGGAACCGGGCGTGGGGAAAACAACGCTCGCTGAGTCCCTGCTGGGGCCCGCGGTGGGGTGGGTTCCGATGGATGGGTTCCACCTTTCCAACAATGTTTTAGAACAGCTGGGGTTGCGGGCGCGCAAGGGAGCACCTGAAACATTTGACGCCCACGGGTACGCGGCGCTGCTGCGGCGCCTGCGGCACGAAACGCAGTTCCCGGTTTACGCCCCGGTTTACGACCGCGCGGCAAGCGCCGCCATCGCCGCCGGCACCGCGATCACCCCCGAGCACCGCGTAGTCCTATCCGAAGGGAACTACCTGCTGCTCGACACGGACCCGTGGGCGGAACTGCGCGATATCTTCGACGAAATCTGGTACCTGCAACTCGACGACGACGTCCGCCGCGAACGTCTACTCGCGCGCCACATCGCTTCCGGGAAAACCAGTGCCGCAGCCCACGACTGGGTAGAACACGTAGACCAGGTGAACGCCGCGCGCGTGCGCGAAACAATCGGGCGCGCAGACCTAATTGTCCGCGGCCGCTAGAACGCCCGCGGTTCCTAGGGCGATTCCGGCTGCTGCGACCGGGTTTGCGGAAAGTATTGCGCAAAATAAGCTGAGAAACGGTAACTTAAATCACTAAACCTAGGACTTTCTTCCTTTCCATCCGTTAACCTTGCATTAACACACCGGCCCTATAGTTTCACAGTAGAACTTGATAGGGCCTCTTGTTACAGCAAGTAGAACTATGGAAAAGACTTCATCAACACCAACACACACTTCCACGCAGTCACCTGCGGGCACGCCAACAGCATCGGCGTCTTCGGAAACTAAAACTCGTAAACCCCCACGATCGGACCGGCCAGACCGATCCGAAATGTGGCTCGCGATCATACTTTTAGCACCCAACTTAGTGCTGCTCGCGATCTTCACTTACCGGCCTTTGATCGACAACTTCAGACTGTCGTTCACTAACTGGAACATCTCTTCAGATTCGTTCGACTGGATCGGTTTCAACAACTACGTGGAATGGTTCCGCTCCCCCACCACGTGGCAAATCGTTTCTAACACCGTTATCTTCACGCTCGCCGCCGTGCTCGGATCGCTCGCACTCGGCCTCTTCCTCGCGCTCATCCTCGACCAGAAACTGCGTGGCCGCGGGTTCGTCCGCTCCGTCGTGTTCGCCCCCTACATCATTTCTGGAGCCGCAATCGGGATTGCATTCCAGTTCGTATTCGACCCGGCAGTCGGCCTGATTTCAGACATCATGGTGCGCCTGGGCTACACCGCCCCCGACTTCTACCAGCGGCCCGGCTGGGCCCTGCTGATGATCACCACCACGTACATTTGGAAAAACCTCGGGTACACATTCGTCATCTACCTCGCCGCATTGCAAGGCCGGCGCACAGACCTCGACGAAGCCGCGGAAATCGACGGCACCCCCGGTTGGCGCCGTTTCACCAAAGTACTACTGCCCCAACTGCGGCCCACCACTTTCTTCCTGTCAATCACCGTGCTTCTCAACTCAATGCAGGTGTTCGACATTATTAACGTGATGACCCGCGGCGGACCTCAAGGGACAGGCACAACCACCATGGTGTACCAGGTGTACCAAGAAACCTTCGTGAACGCCCGCGCCGGTTACGGCGCAACCGTAGCGTCAATCCTGTTCCTCATCCTGCTGGTGATCACCCTCATCCAGGTACGTTTCATGCAGAAAGGTGAACGGCCGTGAAATGGTTCCGCCGCGAAACCGGCACCCAACCCGATGAACAAACACACTTCCAAAGCCAATCCACAGCCTTCAAAGTTATCGGTTACATAGCCATGGCCGTGGCTCTGCTTGGAATTCTCGTGCCGATCTACTGGATTCTCGCTGCTTCATTCAAAACCCAGCCGGACATCTACACGGTGCCCGCCAACTATTGGCCCGACCCGTTCACCACCGAGAACTACCACACGGTCCGCACCCAAATCCCCTTCACCTCATACCTGCGGAACTCCGTGATCATTACCGTAGTGCTCTCCACCGTAAAAATCGTGCTCGGCGTCCTGTCCGCATACGCGCTGAGCCTACTGCGATTCCGCGGCCGCAACCTCGTGTTCATCATCGTCATCGCGTCCCTCATGGTTCCCAACCAAATCACCGTGATCTCAAACTACGCGATCGTCGCGGACCTCGGGCTAAAAAACACGTTCGCGGGCATCATCCTGCCACTTGCCGGCACCGCATTCGGCACGTTCCTAATGCGCAACCACTTCCTGTCTCTCCCCAGCGAGATTATTGAGGCAGCCCGCATGGACGGCGCGGGCCCACTCAAGCTCCTCACGCGCGTGGTACTGCCCATGTCCTGGCCCACCCTGTCCGCATTCGCGCTCATCACGATTGTGAACGACTGGAACGAATACTTGTGGCCATTCCTCATGAGTGACGACGAACGCACCGCCCCACTGCAAATCGGCCTCACGTTCTTGCAAAACAACGAAGGCCTCACCAACTGGGGGCCCGTGATGGCAGGGACCGTGCTCGCCGTCATCCCCGTACTCGTCGTGTTCTTACTCCTGCAAAAGAACATGATTAAAGGCCTCACCTCCGGGGCCGTGAAAGGTTAAAAACTTGTCCGCACTCTCCCAGGTTTGTGCAAGATAAAGAAAAGGAAATCATGAAACTAAGAAAGATGCTCGTCGCCACCGTCGCAGCTGGCGCACTTGTCCTCAGCGGCTGCGCCGGCGGAAGCGGTTCCGGAACTAAACAAAACGACGCTTCCGGAGATGTCACAATCGATTTTTGGTCAAACCACCCCGCGAACTCCCGCGAAACCGAAACCGAGCTGATTAAGGCGTTCGAAAAAGAGAACCCGAATATTAAAGTCAAGCTCACCGACGCGGGTAAAGACTACGAAGAAGTCGCGCAGAAACTAAACGCGGCCCTGTCTGGCTCCCAGGTGCCGGACGTGGCGATCGCATCGGACGTGACATGGTTCAACTTCGCGTTCCAAGGTCAAGCCGCACCACTGGATGACCTCCTGAAGAAGGTCGATGCGGACACCGCTGATTACGTCCCAAGTTTGTACGACGAATACAAGTTTGAGGGCTCGCACTACGCCGTACCATTCTCTCGCTCCACCCCCCTGTTCTACTACAACAAAGAACTGTGGAAGAAAGCTGGGCTACCCGACCGCGGCCCCAAGACGTGGGAAGAATGGGATACCGACTTCGCACCGAAACTGAAAGAACTCTCCGGGGTAACCCCACTGTCGATTCCCGATGGCGCGTCCTACATGGACTGGTACTTCCAAGGCATGCTGTGGTCCATGGGTGGGTCCTACTCGAAAGATTGGGAGATGAACCTCTCCTCCCCCGAATCTGTTAAAGCCGGCGAGTTCTTGCAAAAACAGTTCAAAGACGGATACTTCGCGGCTGCTAAAGACGCGACCGTGACGTTCACTTCCGGTAAAGCCGCCGCCATGCTGGAATCCACGGGGTCACTGCAGAACGCAGCCAAAGATGGGCGCGTAGACATCGGTACCGCGTTCCTCCCCGCACCAGAAGGGGTGCCCGGTGCCTCCACCGGTGGGGCGGGTCTGTTAATTCCGAAGAAGTCGAAGAACCAAGAGGCAGCCGCGAAGTTCATTGCCTTCATCACAAACGCGCAGAACACCGTGAAGTTCTCGCAGGCCACCGGATACATGCCGGTGCGCACCTCCGCGGTTGAACTACCGGAAACGAAGGACTACGTGAAGGAACACCCGAACTTCAACACGGCTTTGCAGCAGCTACCTGAAACGCAGAAGCAAGATGCGGGACGCGCATTCGTCCCCGGTGGCGGCGCACGGATCGGGGCTGCGCTAGATAAGATCGCGCAGGGCGCAGACGTGGCAGACACGTTCAAGGCCCTCGATGAGGAACAGCAGACGATTATCGACCGCGATATCAAACCGAAACTGAAGAAATAACTCCAGGCCGGGTGCTGCTACGCCAAGTGTGGCAGCACCCGTAGAACTGGTTTCAAACAGTTACTGCAACTAATCAACATAGTTAAAAGATGTAAAGGACTTCCCTCGTGGCAAGTGTTACGTTCGACAAAGCGACCAGGCAGTTCTCTGGCGCCCCAAAACCCGCTGTTGACCAGCTGGACCTAACCATTGAGGACGGTGAATGCGTGGTTTTCGTTGGGCCCTCAGGCTGCGGAAAATCCACGTCCCTACGCATGGTCGCGGGCCTAGAACCCGTAACTTCCGGACGGGTACTGATAGACGGTAAAGACATGAGCGGGCGGCGCCCCCGGGAACGGGACGTGGCCATGGTGTTCCAGTCTTACGCCCTGTACCCGAACATGACGGTGGCGCAGAACATGGCGTTTGCCCTCGAGAATAAGAAGGTACCGAAATCTCAGATTGACGAACGCATCAGCTGGGCGGCAAAACTGCTGCAGTTAGACGACCTGCTTGGCCGCAAACCCGCGGCCCTGTCTGGGGGGCAGCGTCAACGCGTTGCCATGGGCCGGGCGATCGTGCGTAAGCCAGCGGTGTTCTGCATGGACGAGCCGCTGTCTAACCTCGATGCGAAACTGCGGGTCACGATGCGCGGTGAGATCGCGGCGCTGCAACGCGAGCTCGGGGTCACAACTGTGTACGTGACCCACGACCAGACGGAAGCCATGACGATGGGTGACCGCGTGGCCGTGATCCGCGATGGGCAGCTGCAACAGGTGGCGCCACCGATGGAACTGTACTCCAACCCAGTGAACACGTTCGTCGCGGGTTTTATTGGCTCACCGGCAATCACTATTTTCGACTGCCCCCTGGGGGCGGACGGGTCAATCCAGATCGCGGGGATGCGCCTGCAGGTGCCGCGCGACGTGGTACAGAAGGCGCGGCAACACGTGTTGGTGGGGATTCGTCCGGAGGCGTGGCGTCCCGCATCAGAATCAGAGCAGGCTCTGACGATAACGGTGGACTTGGTGGAGCTGCTCGGTTCGCAAGCGTTCGTGTACGGCACCCCCGCCCCAGGTGATGGCGCGGCCGGACACGTCCCCACCTTCACTCCGGAGCGGATTGCGATGGCGCTGCCGAAGAAGCACTCTGCGGCTGCTGGGGGTGTTTACCGCGCGAGCGTTGACCCGGCAGACGTGTACTACTTCGATAAAGAAACTGGGCAGACACTGCGCTGACCGCAACCAGGCATAGTCTCGGCCCAAAGTCGATTCTAAAACCAAAAGGCCCCTCCTGCCCTCTTCCGGTGGGAGGGGTCCTTTATTATTTGCGGTGTGTTGTTGTGGTGCCCCCGAGACGATTCGAACGTCCGACACCCGCTTTAGGAGAGCGGTGCTCTATCCCCTGAGCTACGAGGGCCACTTCCCCACTCGATAACCCCGGTGGTCTTGATGACCCCGATGCCTCAACTGCCTCAATCGACACGATGACCTCAATGGTCTTGATAGTGGGGAACTAACTGGTCTAGTTTAACAGTGTTACCCGCGGTAAACCGAACTGGTGTTGTCGATTCGGTTGGATTTTATGGGCCGACCTGGTTTATTTGCGTTCCCACGAGGGCACGTCGTCTTCGTCGGGTTCGTTACTGGAGGGCACCACCATAACGGGGCACGTGGAGTGTGCCAGCACTGTTTGCGAGGTGGAGCCAAGTAGGAGACCTTGGAAGCCACCTTTGCCCCGGTTCCCCACGACAACCAGGTCCACAGCCGTAGAGAATTCTGTTAACAGTGCGGCTGGGGAGCCGTCGAGCACGTGTTGGTAGACCGCCACCTTGCGGCCGTCCAGAGCCTCGTTAATCGCACTGTCTAACCCTTCCGTTATCGACTCGGTCAGTGCCTCCCGGTCTACAGTGGCAGGTAACCACGCGAACATGCCGGTACCGGACGCCATCGGGATGGCAGCCACGGCCGTGAGTTCACAGTCCCACGTCTGTGCTTGATCCACGGCTGCACGGAGCGCGTTCGACGCCGTTTCGGACCCATCGACGCCCACGACAATCCGTTTAACCGGGGTGAATGGGGATCCGGATGTGTGGCGAGGCACCACTACCACGGGGCAGCGCGCGTGCGCAGGCAAGGCGGAAGAAACGGTGCCGAGTAACCGGTCGGCTAGCCCACCGTTTCCTTTTGACCCAACGACAATCATGTCGACTTCTCGACTCGTTTCTACGAGCACGCCAGCGGGGTCCCCCGGTTCGATCGAACCGCTCATGTCGACACCTTGTTCACGGCCGATTTGCACGGCTTCGTCAACGGCCTGCTGCGCGTTCTTCTTCAACGCTTCATCATCAGTTGGGGTGAAGCCACCGTCGAGCGCTGCGGAACTGTATGACGCGAGCGCGTACGTGCAGATCACGTGCACCATTGCACCGTTTTGCAACGCTAGCGACACGGCCCACTCAACCGCCCGCTTGGACTGGTTTGAACCGTCGACGCCAACCAAGATTACTTGTTGCCTGGTCATTACTGCCTCCTAAAAGAGTCCTAACTCTATTTTGCCCTGAAAATTCTCGTCGCGAGCAAAGATGAAGTTGAACCGGCGGATTAGATCGCGCAAACATCCGGCCTCCGTGCGTTGTACGGCCACGTGTTGCGCTGACAATGTTTTGAGGGTCCGGCTGCTACCGGACCCTCAACGATTCAATTATCCCAACTGCCGCGGTTAAGAAAGATCTCTCGCTACGATTGGGTGCTTACAGTCGGACGAACTCGTGGTAGGCGCCCATCACGGGGCCGTACTGCACGCCCATACCAGGATTGAGCGCTTCCACGACCATGCCGTTACCCGCGTAGATCGCTACGTGGCCGTAGGGGTAGTAAACGATGTCACCGGGTTTCGCTTCCGCTGCCGAAACTTTGGTGCCCATCTGTCCGATTCCACCGGATGAGTGAGGCAGGTTGTAACCCAGTTGTGCGAACACGTACTTCACCAGGCCGGAGCAGTCGAAACCAGCGGGGGATTCCCCTGCCCACACGTAGGGCGAACCCACGTATTGCATGGCGATACCAACCGCGCCACCCGCGGTGCTGGCAGGAGCTGCCGTGTGCTCCGCACCGGCTACGCCTGCGTCTGCGTCCGTGCGCTGCGCGCGGTCTGCGGCCGTGGTGCGGCCAGCGAGCGCGTCTTCAGCTGCTTCGGTGGTTACCTGCGGGGTTTGAACTTCAACGGCGAGTTCATCTGAAACTGTCCACGAAACATCTTTGGGGGCAACCACAGCGGGGTTAACGGACGGCGAAACAGCGCGGTCTATCGTCACGTTCGCAAGTGGTTTTTTGCCTAGATCTAGGTTCGTGTCAGGGGTTGCGTAAGCGACACCGGTTCCTACAGCTGTGATGGCCATACCGGTTGCGGATACGACCGCTGCGGAACGCTGTCCAAGTTTTGCATTCGTCAAAGGCGTTACCGGTCGGCATGCGCGCCGATGGCGGGCCTTATACACGTTTTTTGCCACTATGTCTTAGTCTCCTCGAAACGAGCCTGCGAGGTAAGCTGTCGGGTTAGAGATCGAGATTCTCCGCCAGAGACTGGCTTCACCCCAAGGGATGCTTCCCACATTTGGGTCCCCCGCGCTCCACCTTTCTGCGGGTTCCTACTCGAAGCAGATGGAGCCTCGGCTTCAACGAGTAGGAGTTGGGACCTGATTAACCCAACAGGAATAACAATATACGAGAAATAACGGAATTGTCACATCTTGATAACGGATGTGAATAGATCCACTTGAAACGCGCACACACACCCGGTTGCGATCCCGTTTACCCGGTCAAAAACACTCTTGTTTCCCAGTCAAAAACACTCTTGCGGCCAGCGCTCGCGTTGCTAGTTGCGTTCCACAAACACGTGAGGTTCCAGGACCTCGGGGACTGCGACGTACTCATCTTTTTGCTGCCCATCCACGTTGGGGTGCAGTTGCACTTGCCCGCGAGCAAACTCCGCGCACATCACCCACCCGGGTTTTACCCCAAGTTTCGCGTATTCTTCGAGCACCTGCGCGTCGGCTTGGGCGGGTTCACCGAGGCGCGACAAAGTTAGGCCGCATACGCTCGCCCCTTCGCCCACAGCTTCGCGAATGGATGCGAGGGAAACTTCTTTTTCGTTCAGCTTTCCAGCTCCGGGCACAGGGTTTCCGTACGGGTCGTATTCAGCATTCGGCAGCAGGCCGGTGAGGCGTTCTTCCACCACTTTCGACATGACGTGTTCCCACCGGCACGCTTCTTCGTGTACGAGGTCTACGCGTAGTCCGATTACGTCTAGTAGGAGGCGTTCGGCGAGCCGGTGTTTGCGCACCACTTCGCGCGCGAGGTCGTGCCCTTCGGAGGTGAATTCCAGGACCCGCCCCTCCCCTACTGTTACGAGTCCGTCGCGTTCCATGCGGGCGATCGTTTGCGACACGGTGGGGCCGGAGTGTTCCAATCGTTCCACGATACGGGCCCGCATTGGGGTCACGCCGTCCTCAATCATTTCGTAGATTGTTTTTAAGTACATTTCGGTCGTGTCGATTAGATCGCGCATTCGAAGCCCCTTCTTGCTGGTACTGTTCCAGTTTGCCAGATGCTTGCAGTATTATCACGAGGTTTTACTTCGCGCAGCGCAAAACTGTCCATCGGGCGTGATACGTGCAACATTGGGACCTTTGTCGTCCCGATGATTGGACTGCGTTTCAGCTTCCATATTTACCGGATTTAGGTAACGCCAGCGGCGTTTAATGCGAGGCAGTGGGCAGCGGGGGTTGTGTACACCCGCACAGATTCTGGTTTTCCCCTGCGCTGGCTTAGATTGGAAGGTATGGAGCACGCAGTTTCTTCCCCTGTTATTCCCCCGCATCTTCTGCCGGCTGATGGCCGGTTTGGGGCGGGCCCGTCGAAGGTTCGCGCGGAGTCGATTGCGCAGATTGGGGCGTGTGGCCTGATGGGCACGTCGCATCGGCAGGCTCCGGTGCGTTCGCTGGTTGCGCAGATTCGCGAGATGGTGCGTGACTTGTTTGCGCTTCCCGCTGATTATGAGGTGGTGCTTGGGAACGGGGGTGCCACGGCTTTTTGGGCGGTTGCGTGCACGAGTTTGATTCACCGCCGCAGCGTGTTTGCGACGTTCGGTGAGTTTGGGTTCAAGTTTTACGATGAGGCTCGGCGCACCCCGTTCTTGGACGCTCCGGCACGTTTTGACGCGCCTGCGGGGCAGTTAGCGACGGTGGAGCCGGTTGAGGGTGCGGACGTGTATGCGTGGCCGCACCATGAGACATCTACGGGGGTGTTGGCACCGGTTCGGCGGCCGGTGGGTGCTGAGGGTGCGTTGGTGCTGGTTGATGCCACGTCGGTGGCGGGCGCGGTAGAGGTGGATGTGGGGCAAACTGATGCGTATTATTTTTCGCCGCAGAAGGCATTTGGGTCCGATGGTGGGTTGTGGGTGGCGGCGCTGTCGCCCGCGGCGATTGAACGGGCCGCGCAGTTGGAGCGGCTGACTGACCGGTGGATGCCGCAGTTCCTAAATTTGAATATTGCGGTCCGTAATGCGCAGAAAGACCAGACTTTGAATACCCCTGCGTTAGCGACGTTGGTGATGCTGCACGCGCAGCTGCAGTGGATGCTAGACGCCGGTGGCCTTCACGCGTGTTTTGAGCGAGTTAAAACCAGCACTGACGCGGTTTATGCGTGGGCGCAGAACCGGCCGTTCACTACTCCGTTCGTGGCGGATGAGTCCCTGCGATCCCCGGTGGTGGCGACCATTGATTTTGAGGGGGTAGACGCCGCTCAAGTGGCCCGCGTGTTGCGGGCAAACGGGGTGGTGGATGTGGAGCCGTACCGGAAGTTGGGGCGCAACCAGTTGCGCATCAGCACGTTCCCCGCGGTAGACCCCGCGGATGTGACGGCACTACTGAGGTGCATTGACTGGGTAGTAGACAACGTGTCCTCTACGCGTGCGCGTCAGTAGGGTCATCCACGGGAGCGTCAAGGGTGTCGTTACGGTTATCCAGGGCGTCACTTATCCAGGGCGTCACTAGATTCATCCACGGGCGTCATTGGGGTCGTCCACGCGATCGGATTGCGCGTCTAGCGGTTCCTTAGTGTCTTCGCTTCGCCGTTGCCCATTTTCTTCGCTTTGTGGCTGCCCGTCTTCTTCCCTTCGTAGCTGCTCGTTATCCTGAGCTTGCTGCTGCGACTCCGCCTGCTGCTGCGCTTGCGCTTCCTTCTGTTTCCGCTCTTTTTCTTCCTCTAGGCGGCGGCGTCGGTCTTCAGCGCGTTCACGCGGACCGTACATGATGATGGGGTGGCGGCTGAACCGTGCTTTCACCCTCACGTCCCAAGAGTGTACCGCCCACAGGCCACAGATAACTGCAACGGTGATGGAAATCAGACCGCCAGCAATGAGCGCCCACCGGCCACCCGCCACGTCCGCGATCCACCCGATTATGGGTGCGCCAATCGGGTTGGCTCCAAGGTAGACCATCAAATACAGGCTCATCACGCGGCCACGCATCTGCGGATCCGTAGACACTTGAATCGCCGCGTTCGCAGCCGTGACCATGGTGAGCATCGCCAACCCGGTTGGTACCGCTAAGATCGCGAAAGTCGCGTACGTGGGGGCAATGCCCAGCAGAATGTTGAACATGCCGAACAGGACGGCGGCAATCACGACGAGCCGGACCCGAGGGTATTTACGCCGGGCCGCCAGTAACGCCCCGATGAGCGCACCCACTGCCATGAACGAACCCAAAATCCCGTATTCACCCGCGCCTTTACCGAACACGTCCGTGGCCATGACGGCCGAGGTCATCTGGAAGTTCATCCCAAACGCCGACACAATGCCGGCAACAATCATGATCACCACGATGTCCGTGCGTTTGCGGACGTAGCGAAATCCCTTGCGGATCTGGTGTTTCTCGTGGGGCACGTGTTCGATTTCGTGAAGTTCGCCCAGCCTCATGAGCAAAATTCCGATAACGGGCCCAAAGAACAGCAGGAAGTTGACTACGAATACCCAACCGGGGCCAACCCATTCGATCACAAGGCCCGAGATGGCGGGGCCAATTAGCCGCGCCACGTTGAACGCTGCCGAGTTAAGCCCAACAGCATTGGGTAGGAATTTGAGTGGCACAAGTTCGGAAACGAATGTTTGGCGGGCGGGTGAATCGATAGTCCCGATAATCCCCGATATGAACGCCAGCACGTACACGTGCCACAGTTGGGCAGTGTTAGTAAGAATCAGTATCCCAAGTATTAGGGACATTATGCCGTTGAGGGATTGGCACAGCTGCACTACGCGGCGCAGGTTCATGCGGTCGGCAATCAGGCCGGCCCACGGGCTAAACAGGAGGGTGGGGATGAACTGGAGGGCTGTCACGATGCCAAGTGCGGTACCGGACCCGTTTGTGAGTACGGTTAGCACAACCCAGTCTTGAGCTACGCGCTGCATCCACATTGCCGACGAGGCCACAATGTTCGCACCAAACCACAACCGGTAGTTAAAGAACTTTAATGATGCGAAAGTGGACGACACCCGGGCTCCTTCAATATTTAGCTTCAACTGTTACCGCTTGTGCGCATGTGTTCACTATGCGTACGCTCTTGGGGCGGTAGTGCATGTGTCACTGTTATTTGGCGGCTCTGTAGTTGCCAGGTTATCAACATTGCGTTTGATGTTTCTAGGGCAGTTGGATCGTCTTAGCTCAGAGCAAACTCGTGGCCCAGCGTTTGCTGGGCCACGAAATATTTTATTCTTCTTTTTTAAGGGTACTATACGCTTTTCTTAAGACTATGAGACGCCAAGCAGACTTTGGATGGGTCCGAGCATGAAGTAGATGGCGAACAGGATGCCGATCACCCACATGAGCGGGTGGATGCGGTTCTTTTTGTTGTCCAGGTTCGCAATGATGTAGGCGATGAAGCCAGCGCCGATCCCCACCGAGATGGAGTAGGCGAACGGCATGAACGCGATGGTCATGAACGCGGGGATTGCGATGCGCGGGTCCGACCATTTAATGGACGCAACCTGGGACATCATGAGGAACCCGACGAACACGAGGGCGGTGGAAGCTGCTTCCGTGGGCACCAGCTGTACGAGCGGGGCGAAGAATATGGACAGGAGGAACAACCCACCGGTCACGACGTTCGCGAACCCGGTGCGGGCGCCCTCCCCGACCCCGGCTGATGACTCCACGAAAGACGTGTTTGAGGATACGCCACCGAGCCCACCGGCGATTGCGGACAGGGAGTCGATCAGGAGGATTTGGCGGGTGCGCGGTGGCGTCCCGGTTTTGTCCAGTAGGCCCGCTTCGGAGCCGATCGCCACCATTGTGCCCATCGTGTCGAAGAAGTCCGCGAGCATCAGGGAGAACACGAGCAGTACCACGGCTAGGGGCCCGAGTTTGTGGAATGCGCCGAAGAAGTCCACTTGCCCGAGCGAGGAGAAGTCGGGTAGGGACACGATGTTGCCTTTGATTTCTGGTACGGACACGCCCCAGCCGGTGGGGTTGTCTTCTGATTTGGGGCCGAGTTTGGCCACCAGTTGGATTAGTACCGCCAGGGTTGTGGGCGTGACGATACCGATTAGGATCGCGCCTTTAACTTTGCGCACGTACAGGATGATGGTGAGGAACAGGCCGACTACGAATACGAGTGCGGGCCAGCCTGCGAGCGAGCCGTGGACGCCGAGTTCTACGGGCACGCCGGAACCAGGGCGGATAACGCCGGCGTTCAGCAGGCCAACGAACGCGATGAACAGGCCGATTCCTACCGAGATGGAGGTTTTCAACTGGTTCGGGACGGCAGAAAAAATGGCCTCGCGGAAACCCGTGAGGACCAGGATTGTGATTAACACACCTTCCCAGAAGATAAGCCCCATGGCTTCTTGGAAGGTGAGGTGTGAACCGACTACGAGCGTGAACGACACCATGGCGTTCAGCCCCATCCCCGCGGCAAGTGCGAGTGGGTAGTTGGCCACTACGCCCATGAGGATCGTGGTGAGACCGGCGATTAGGGAGGTGCCGGCCGCGATCGCGGTTATGGAGATGGAACCGTCGCTGGGCAGTGCCGTGGAGAGAACGATCGGGTTGATGACCAGGATGTAGGCCATCGCGAAGAAGGTTACGAATCCGCCGCGGATTTCGCGGCTGAAAGTGGATCCGCGTTCAGTTATTTGGAAGAAGGAATCTATCTTGCCCACTTTGGGGGGTGTCACTGTGTCTTTAGTTTCCACCTCTCCTAGTGTGCCAAACACGCGGGTTGTTCTCGAAATGGGTGGGCACATTATGGACAGTTTGCCGCTCGGGCAGACGGAAGCGTTAACCTGAGTTAAAGAGTGTACCTACTGCAGGTTAAGACAGTACTTCAATGTTGTTTTCGTCTAGGTGCGTGGGAGTTATGGGCCACTGTGACGGCTGGTTTTTGATTCCCGTTTCGGAATGTGCACCGCACGCGTGTTTGAGCGCTACGACCCGCCCGTCGTCGGCGGACCATTCATTTGAGCACACCCCGTATTTGTCCCCTAGCTTCCCTTCGATCGAGAGTAGGAACCCGCAGGAGTCACAGGTGGCGTCGAACTGGGGTTTGTTATTGTGTTCAAAGCGTTTGCGGTTTCGCCGTCCGCCCGAGCGGCCCGCCCGTTCTTTCGCGTCCCGGCGGGCACGGCGGCGACGCCTAGTTTCCCACCGTTCCACCGTTTCTTCTTCCCCTTGTTGCGACAGTTCACGCGGCCGTTTCAGCGGCGCGGCATCTTCGGTTTCACGCGCTTCTAAACGTTCGTCGTTTTTCTGGTAGGGCAGAATGTCGGATGGGGTAACGTCGGATGGTTCCAGACGGTCTTCCCACGGGACCCAGTCTGGCGCCAGGAGCGCACCTTTGCCGGGCAGTAGGTTCACTTCACACATGGTGACTTGGCGTTGCCGGGGGGCGCGCGCCACGGTCACTGCCCAGTGCCACCCCACGTAACCTTCTTTGAGGCATTCGTAGTAGTGCGTGTGAAGCCTCTCCCCTTCGGCGACGTCACCGATGTGCTGCCCAATGTCTTCCGGGTGCACGCTTTGGCACGCGAGTTCACGCGCTTGCGTTGACGCACTTTGGAGCACTTTATCTACCCGCGGCCCTCCGGCGCGTTTGGTTGCACGCGTGGTTTCGCGTTTAGTTTCGCTTTTGCTTCCGCGTTTAGGCTCGGCAGGTACCGCCGCTTTCTTAGTCTCTGGGGGCGGCGTGTTGTGCTCGTTTTCCACTACTTGGTTTGAGTTGTTCTGCTTATTGTTTTTAGGCATCAAAATCATCTGCTACAGCACGTAAAAGTTCAGCGATTTTACGTGAATTGTCTGGGTATTTTCCGCGCCGCAGTTGGTGGGAGGACCCGTCCAATAGCTTAATTAAGTCCTCTACCAGCCCAACCATTGCTTGTGGTCGCCGGCGCCTTAGTTTTCGAATAGAAGGTGCTTCAGGTAGTACCTCAGCAGTAATCGCTTGAGGTCCTTTACGCCCATCCACAATCGAGTACTCTATGCGACTACCAGCTTTGGGGCGCGGCGAACCACCGTTCAATGCGGATGCGTGTAAGAACACGGATTCTCCATTGTCACCTTCGATAAAGCCAAACCCTTTGTCTTCATCGAAAAACTTCACCTTACCGGTGGGCACAGTGCCTCCTTAGTTTCGCGCGGTCCCTCATACGGGATTACTGGATTACCCTCTATGATAGTGGTTGCAGGCAAAGGTTGCTTAAACTGTTGAAACAGCGCGGTGAATACCAGGATGCAAAAGGGGGCTGTGTGGGCACGGTGGCGATTGTAGGCGCGGCACTAGGGGTGGCGGTAGTGGCCGGCGTGGTGTACGCCGTGAAGACGCGCACATCCGCCGCTTCAGACGCCGACTCGACCCAGTCGCACGCGCACGAAGATACAGAGGCGGGGACAATTAGTTCTGGCGGTACTGCCGGTTCTGCAAGTAGTTCAACGGCGTCTATGGTCTCCACTATTTCTGACGACATTAGTGAGTCTGCCGAGAATGCGGATTCTATTGTTTCTGCGGAATCTGCCGATTCCGTTGAGGCTGCGCCCCGCGAGGCCGCGAATGAGGATGAACCCTTAGGTGCGGCGAACACTGATTTTGAAAGAGAACGCAAGAGCGAAACTGGGACTGGGGAATCCGCTGAAGCGGCGGTGATAGCGCCTGCGCGCGCGCAACCAACCGTGGAAGAGTTTGAATCTGCGCTGCGTGATGCTTGGCAAGAACTGTGGTTGTCACGCTGGGTGCTGGGCCGGCGGGCGTGCGCGGATTTAGAGAACGCGATTAAGCATGCTCGCGCGTTATTGGCCACTCTGTCTTTGGACACTGCACATTCCCCGCTCTTGTCGTCCACGGTCGAAGCGTTAGAGCATGCGGAAGAACCGTTGCGGAACCTGCGGTTAGCGCAGTGGCAACGTGGCCTCGCGCCCGCGCAGTGGCAGCGCACTAACCCCCACCGGGTGGCGATCACAACGGGGCGCTACGTGAGCCCGGACCCCAGTGACGGACTAGCCCGCCTCGCTTCCGAAACATACTACGGGTTAGAACAAGCACGGTTCGACATTGCGCGAATCACCCCCATCGCCGGGTCGCAAACGGCCGCGTTAATGCGTTCATTACTCACGCGAGCCCGCGAGCAACTGGAGAAAGCACAGCACGAGCAACTGGAACGAGTGCAGCAAGAGCAAGTGGAACAAACTCAGGTGGGGCAAGCACACGAAGAGCGGCCGCCACGCACCGCACCAGAACCAGCCGCGGCGCAAGAACCGGCGGGGAACACCACCGGCACGCCACAGTCCCTGGGCCCGCAAAACCTGCTTGAGGTCGAGAAGCACTTGGTGAATGCCGCGTGGGCGCGCCGCGCTATCCGGTTGAGCGCCAACTATGTGCGCACCCGCGCGGATGTGAACACGTGGGCGGATCCGAACCACGCAAACGTAGAACCAGAGCAGTGGTTCAACTACGCCCGCATCGGCATCCGTATGGTCAACGTCCTGTGCGACTGCGCGTATATTTACACTCCGTTTCACGCGAGCGCGAGCACACGCAAGAACCTGGGCCGCGCCCAGATCCTCTTCACCGACCAGGTAAAACACGTGCAGGCCGGAGCAGAACCTCAAGCGCATACGTGCGAAACCATTACCGAACTCGTGGCGAATACGCTGGAGGCAATCATGCCGGCCTTCGAACCGCAGGAATAGTGGCGTCCAGAGTTAGGACACGCCTCGCACATGGAGGCCGGATGCCTGCGCCGCACACAATCCATGCCTGACCGCGCGGAAACTACGCAGGCAACCCGCGTAGTTGGCCAGAAGGTGCTGACAAAACCGGCAGGCATGCGAAAGAATAGGACACATGAGATTAGTACACGTCACGCGCCGCCCCGGCCTGTGGATCTGGGTGGCTATAACTGCAGTGATCACACTCTTAACCGTAGGGCTAACGGCCGGGTTAAACGCGGGAACAGCCCAGGCGGAACCGCCGCAATCACTGGATGGAATCGTTACAGATCCCGCGGGGTTTTTAGACCAGAAGGCAACTGATAGTGCCCGTGAAAGCCTAAGTGCGGTGCGTGACAATGGGACAAACGCGTCCCTGGTGGTAATCAAAGATTTTGGTGGCGCGGACCCGTACGGTTGGTGCACGGATGCGGCGCAGCAGTCGAATCTTGGGGGCGCGGACGTAGTGTACGTAATCGCCTACGAGCAGCGGCAATACTCCGTATGTTTCGGATCCGCGCTCAACGCGAATGCAAAACGAATCAACCAGGCGGCAAAACAGGCGGCGACCAAACTGCGGTCCACCCCTCTTACCGGCTCTGACGTGGCGGATGCGACCGGGGTTTTCGCCGACAAAATCGAGGGAATCACGCCCGGTGAAGCCAGTGGATCGGGCAATAGTGGCGGGGATGATTCCGAAGATTCCATCTGGGGTGTGGCCGCCACAATCGCGATCGTCGCCCTGTTCGGCGGCGCGGTTGCCTGGTTCATATCGAGGCCCAACAAGAATCTGAAAGGCACGGCCACCACGGGTGCCCGCGGCGCGCTGGGCCGGCAGGTGGATCCGCAGAAAGCCGCGCAAGACGCCAGCCGCGCCCTCATGGAAGCAGACAACTCGATGCAGGCAGCGGCGGACGACTTGGCGTTTGCCCGCGCCCAGTTCGGACAGCTCGACACGCAAAAGTTCGCGCAGGCCGTTGACCAAGCGAACGCGCTTTTGGACCGCGGGTTCAAGCTGCAACGCGAACTTGACCAGGGTGGCACCGATCCATCGGCTGGTTCACAAGTCGACCGCTCCTCCGCAGGCACCCACGGTTCCGCGCAGCGATCAGCCCAGGAGCGGCTACAACTCGCTGAGCAGATCCAGTCGCTCGCCCAGCGAGCACAAACCGCGCTCGAAAAACACGTGGAGGAGTTCCAGCGGCTACGCGACGTCGAAACCAACGCGGAGGACACCCTCAAGCAACTCCGCACCTCCGTAACCGAAGCGGCGGCGAAAACCAAGCAGGCGGACGCGGAACTGGCAGGCCTGCAACGCACCTACCCGCAGCAAGCTCTGCTTTCCATTTCGGATAATCCTACCCAGGCACGCAATTTGCTTGAGGCAGCCAACCAGGCTCTGGATGATGCGCAGGAACAGTTGGAATCGGACCGGTCTGCAGCAGTGCAGCAGATCAATATTGCGCAGCGGGCCCTCACGCAGGCTTTGAAAGAAATCCATGAGGTAATGGGTGCGTCCCAGGATCTGGATAAAGCCCAAGAGCGGCTAACCCAGGCGATCGCGTCGATCAGTTCCGATATTGCGGACACGCACCGCTTGGCGCCAAACGACACGGCGTTTGAACCACTCGTAGCTGCGGCCCAAGAAGCGGTTAAGCTAGGGCAAGAAGCGCAGGCTGGAAATGCGGACCCACTGGCTGCGCTCGCGAACCTGCGGCGCGCTGAAGACACGCTCGATGCAGCGCTTGCCAGTTTGCGGGGCGAGGAACAGCAGCGCGAACGCGCGGCCCAGCGGTTAGAAGACCGGAAACTGCACGTGGATCAGCTGATTGACCGGGCAGACCGGTACACGCGGACCCACCGTGCGAACGCGTCGCTGTCGGCCCGCAGCGCCTTGAAACGCGCGCAAGAACTGCGCGGTCAAGCGCAAGCGATGGAACAAGAGGATCCGGAGCGGGCCCTCCACCTGCTAGGCCAAGCCCAAGAATCCGCGCAAGCGAGCATTAACGAAACTTTAGATGCACGCCAGCAAGATAACCTGTCGACTTCGAACTCGGGTGGAATCGACTTGGGTACCCTTATGCTCGGGGGGCTCCTGTTCGGAGGTGGACACAGCACCGGCTGGGGTGGTTCCAACAACTCGTGGGGTTCAGATTCGAGCTCCTGGGGCTCCGGGGGTTCATTCGGCGGATTCTCCGGAGGGTTCGGTGGTTTTTCCGGAGGTGGTGGCTCATCCGGCAGCTTCTAAACACTCTTCCGGCAGGTTCTAAACACTCGTTCGGAAGCTTCTAAACAGAGCGGATTTCAGGTGATCCACAGTTCATTTTCAGCAGTAACCAACACCTCAATCTATATACTTGAGGCAACAAAATAGTTAACAACCGGTTCTACGAAAGGTTCACAATGGCCCAAAAACAAACAATCCTGGGGCGGATAACCCAGTTGGCGAAAGCTAACATCAATGCCCTGCTCGACCGAGCCGAAGACCCGCAAAAAATGCTCGACCAGCTGGTGCGCGACTACACGGACTCGATCGCGCAGGCAGAAGAGTCAGTTGCCCAAACCGTTGGGAACTTGCGGTTAGCAGAAAAAGACTTAGAAGCTGACCATGCGAACGCGAAGGAGTGGGGTGCTAAAGCAGCGGCGGCGTCAAAGAAAGCAGATCAGGCCCGCGCAGATGGTGACACGGCGGGCGGCGAAAAGTGGGATAATCTCGCGAAAGTAGCGTTAGGTAAGCAGATTGATGCTGAACGCAGCGCCAAAGAAGCCGAGCCCCTCATTGAGTCGCAGCGCGAAGTGGTAGAGAAACTGAAAGCCGGGCTCAGTGCCTCACGCGACAAGTTAGAAACCCTAAAAACTAAACGCGACCAGCTGGTTGCCCGCCAGAAAACGGCGGCTGCGCAGGCGAAACTGCAAGAAACCGTGGGGTCAATCGACGTGCTCGACCCATCTTCGGAACTGTCACGGTTCGAAGAAAAGGTGCGGCGCGAAGAAGCGCTTGCGCAGGGCCGCGCGGAGGTGGCTGCGGATTCACTGGACGCGCAGTTCGATGAGTTGGAAGCCGCGGGCGATCAAGCTGAAATTGAAGCGCGCCTAGCTGCCCTCAAGAACAATGGGCAGAAACAGTAGGAGTGGGCAGAAACAGTAGTAACTGAAGTACCTACCTGGTGGCGACGCGTTCCAGAACTCGCCGTGCAGTGTGGTCGTCGACCACCAGGTCGGTCACTACCCCCGCTTTTAGCGCTCCAATTAGAGGAATCGCCTTCGCTTCCCCCGCTACGACACACAGGCGCCGGGGAATGCGCCGCAAAGTTTGCGGGGATGGGCCAGAGGCACGCCGGTTAATATCCATATCCGCATACGTGCCGTCCTCGCGGATCAGCACGGTACACACGTCCCCCACCACACCGGCACGGCGCGCAGCCTGCAGTTCCGCCTCATCTAAATAACCTGCGGAATACACGTGCGATGGCACTTCCCCACCGAAGGCCCCCACCCCAAACATGGCGACATCCGTTTTCTCAATCCGATCCAGCACCGCCATGACGGACCGTTCGCGCCACAGAGCCCGCTTCGTGTCCTCATAATCAAAAAACGCGGGTACCGGAAAGTGGATCATGTCCGCCCCAATTGCTTCTGCAGCGTGGGAAATCGTGGAATCAATGTAGCGCACGCCCGTCCCCATCGCCGAAGCCGCACCATTTAACTGCACTACCGTAGTGCCGGGAATGTCTTTATTCGGCAGGTGCCGCGTCACTTCCGCCGTCGTGTTCCCCCACGCGATCCCCAGCGTGCAGCCGGGTTTCAAAATATTCATGAGGCGTTCGGCCGCCACGCGCGCCACGTTATCTAAGCGGTTCACCCCCGTGTCGTGCGTACGGACCCGCACCACGGTAGAGCGGATGTTGAAGAGGTTGTTGAGTTCCCCCGCGAGCGTGCCGCGTTCTCCGGGGGATGCCGCTACTGTTATTTGCACGAGGCCGGATTCGCGGGCGTACGCTAACAGTCTGGAAACGGACGAACGCGACATCTGCAGGTGCTTGGCAATGTTTTCCATTGTCTGCCCCTGCAGGTAGTACATTGAGGCCGCCTCGTGGGCCTGTGTATCACGAATACTCACGCTTACAGTGTGCCACGAGTCCTACTGTTCGGCGTCATTCCGGGGTTTACGCCCAGTTTTGGTGTGATTGATACCGCAATTTGTGGTTTTTGCGATAGACTCGAACTAGTTTTGTGGCTTAGCTCCACGACTATTCGACTTGTCCGCTACACATGGAAGTGAGCACGTAGATGCATACTCAGGAGAAATACGTTCTGGCCATCGATCAGGGTACGACATCGTCAAGGGCTATTGTTTTCAACCATTCGGGTGAGATTGTTTCGGTTGGGCAGCTGGAGCATGAGCAGATTTTCCCGAAAGCCGGTTGGGTGGAGCACAACCCGGTAGAGATCTGGTCGAATGTGCGTGAGGCCGTTGCGCAGGCTCTGTCGAAAGCACAGATTAACCGCCACCAGCTGGCGGCAGTGGGGATCACGAACCAGCGTGAAACCGCGGTGGTGTGGGATAAGAACACGGGGGAACCGGTTTATAACGCGATCGTGTGGCAGGATGCTCGGACTTCCAAGATTATTCGCGAGCTTGCGGGTGATGAGGGTCCGGATAAGTACCGTGAACGCTGCGGTTTGAACTTGACCACGTATTTCTCAGGCCCCAAGATCAAGTGGATTCTTGACAACGTTGAGGGGGCTCGTGAACGCGCGGAAGCAGGCGACCTGTACTTCGGAAACACGGACTCGTGGGTACTCTGGAACATGACGGGTGGTGTGAACGGAGGTGTGCACATCACGGACGTGACGAACGCGTCGCGCACCATGCTGATGGACATTAACACCCTCAAGTGGCGCGAAGATATTTGTGAGGACATGGGGATCCCGATGTCGATGCTGCCGGAGATCCGGTCTTCGTCTGAAATCTACGGTTACGGCCGCAAGAACGGCTTGCTGATTGACACGCCGATTGCGGGCATTTTGGGTGACCAGCAGGCCGCCACGTTCGGGCAGGCTTGTTTCGAAAAGGGCATGGCGAAGAACACGTATGGCACCGGCTGCTTCATGCTGATTAATACCGGTGAGGAACCCGTGCAGTCCGAAAATGGTTTACTCACCACCGTGTGCTACAAGCTGGGTGATCAGCCTGCGAAGTACGCGCTTGAGGGGTCGATCGCGGTAACCGGTTCGTTGGTGCAGTGGCTGCGCGACAACCTCAAGATGATTAGTTCTGCCCCAGAAATTGAGGGGTTGGCGAACTCTGTGAAGGACAATGGGGGCGTGTACTTTGTGCCCGCATTCTCCGGTTTGTTCGCGCCCTACTGGAAGGATGATGCGCGCGGCGCGATCGTGGGGCTCACCCGGTTCAACAATGCGGGCCACTTGGCGCGCGCAGTGCTGGAAGCTACCGCATTCCAAACGCGTGAGGTACTGGATGCGATGAATGCGGATTCCGGTGTGGATCTAACGGAGCTGCGTGTGGACGGGGGCATGATCGCGAACGAAACCCTCATGCAGTTCCAGGCCGACATTCTAGGTACCGACGTGGTGGCTCCAGAAGTTGCGGAAACCACGGCCCTGGGTGCGGCGTACGCAGCTGGGATTGCCGTCGGGTTCTGGGATGGGGAACAGGACGTGATCGACAACTGGAATGAGGGTAAACGCTGGACCCCGGATATGGATGAGGAGCCGCGTGAGCGCACCTACCGGCTGTGGAAGAAAGCCGTTACCCGCACGTTCGACTGGGTTGATGACGACGTGCGTGACTCAGAAAAATAAAAAACACCGACAATCAGTTAGCCAGGCGTAGCTGCTGATAAAACGGAAGTTACGCGCAAACAAGTGATGGCGCGGGCCAAAGCGGTCCGCGCCACAGCTGTGTATAGGCGTATGCATAGCGTCGAGCGGGCGCGTGCCCGCGTTTACATAAGCGACGCGTTGCCTAAATAAAGCATTTGGGTAGATTTTTCACTCAAAGTGTGAGAAACCAAAATGCCCTCCCCTGCCCCACCCCATCGCGGGCCTAACGCCCATGATCTGCACAAACACGGGATTGACCCCTCAGGAAACTGCACGTACGTGCACTCCAAGTGAAACGCTGCGGGAATCTGTTACCCCTGGCTCCTAAAGAAAAACCCAACTAATAGGGTGGAAATGTAAGTGAACATTCGTGCAGACGATGTTGTCATTCAGTATCGTCCTATGCGCTCTCCCACATAGATGCACTGCTTCTGAACTACAAGGAGTCGTAATGAAGAAGCTTGAAACCGATGTCGTGGTCATCGGAGGTGGCGCCACCGGTGCGGGCGTACTCCGTGACCTCGCGATGCGTGGCTACCGCGCGATACTGCTTGAACGCGCCGACATGGCTCAGGGCACCACTGGGCGCTACCACGGGTTGTTGCACTCCGGTGGCCGCTACGTGGTTTCCGACCCCCGGTCGGCCACGGAATGTGCAGAAGAAAACGAGATCATCACGCGCATCCACCCGGACGCAGTGGAAGACACCGGGGGCCTGTTCGTAGTTACCCAGTACGACGACCCGGCGTTTGGCGACAAGTTCCTAAAGGGAGCAAAAGAAACCGGGGTGTGGGCCGAAGAGATTTCCATCGAAGAGGCGTTGCGGCGCGAACCCCGGTTGGATCCGAAAACGAAACGGGCGTTCGCGGTGCACGATAAGACCGTGGACGGTTGGGCCATGGTGTGGGGCGCGGTGCGGTCCGCACAAAAATACGGTGGCCAGGTGATGACGTACCACCGGGTAGAAGACATTATTGTAGAAAACGGCCAGGTAGTTGCCGTGCAGGCACACGGAACAAAAACCGGGCAGGACGTGCGGATCGACTGCCGGTTCGTCATTAACGCTGGGGGCCCGTGGTCGGGGCAGATCGCCGCTATGGCGGGGGCGCACGACGTGAACGTGGTTCCAGGCCGCGGCATCATGATCGCGATGAACCACCGGTTGGTGAACTCCGTGGTTAACCGCTGTATTTACCCAGCTGATGGCGACATCATCGTGCCCGTGCACACCGTGTGCATTATCGGCACCACGGACGTAGCTGTTGACGACCCGGATCACCTGGAGATCCCCCGCACGGAAGTGCAGCAAATGCTTGACGCGGGCGAAGCGATGATCCCCGGGTTCCGCAGCGCGCGGGCGGTACACGCCTGGGCGGGGGCGCGGCCCTTGGTGAAGGACACGCGCGTGGCTGCGGACGACACACGCCACATGTCGCGCGGCATGTCGATTATTGACCACAAGCACCGCGACGACATCGCGGGTCTGCTCACAATCGCGGGCGGTAAGCTCACCACCTACCGGTTGATGGCGAAGAACATTGTGGACGTGATGGTTGATCAGTTGGGTGACGACAAGGTCTGCACAACTGATAAAGAAGCGATGCCGGGCACCGAGGTGGGTGACACCTACCAGGTGACGCACCGGTTGGAGGAGCGGGAGCACGACCGGTTTGATTCGCAGATCATTTGCGAATGCGAAATGATGAACCGCCGCATGTTCGAAGAACTGTTGGAACGCCAGCCGGACGCGACGTTTGACGATCTGCGCCGGCAACTGCGGCTGGGAATGGGGCCGTGCCAAGGTGGTTTCTGCTCTACCCGCGCTGCGGGCATTACCCAGGAGGCCGGCCACGGCAGTGCGGAAGATGTGACGAGTTTGCTGCGCCTGTTCCTCAAGAATAGGTGGATCGGGTTGTGGCCGATACTGTATGGGCGTCAAGTGCGCCAGACCGCGTTGGACGACTGGATTTACCAGGGCATTTTAGACATTGAGAACGTGCCCGAGGTGGATCCGAAAACTGTGAAAGCGCAGGATGTGCGATGAGTCGAGTAGTTGTTGTTGGTGCTGGGATTGCGGGTTTGACGGCCGCTTTGCGTCTTCGCGAAGCTGGGCATGAGGTAGTGCTCGCATCTAAAGGTATTGGTGGCCTGCAGTTGTCCCAAGGCACGGTGGATGTGCTGGGGTACCTGGAGGGCAGCCGGGTGGATGACCCGCTGGGCGCGATTGACACGTACGGTTGGAAACCGGGTTTGCATGGGCCGCATCCGTATGAGGTGATTGGTTCCGACGCCACGAAAGCAGGCGTGGAGTACTTGGCGCGCCTTTTGGGTGAGGAGTACCTGGTTGGTGACCCGCATGTAAACAAGTGCTACCCCACGGCGATCGGTGGGGTTCGTCCCACGAACCTGGTGCCTCCGTCGATGGCCGCTGGTGAGTGTAAGGACGGCGCCCGGTTCATGATTGTGGGTTTGCGGCAGTTGAAGGATTTCTACCCACAGTTGTGTGCGGGGAATTTAAACCGGACGGATCTGCCTGGGGGTGGCCGAGTTCAGGCCCGTCCCGTGTGGGTAGATTACGAGGTGCGGGAGAACGAGATTGACACTTCCGCCCTGAATTATGCGCGTGCCCTGGAGGATCCGCAGGTCCTGCAGGGGCTGGCGGATAAAGTGAAGGCCTTTTTGCATGAGGGTGAGTCCGTGGGGGTGCCCGCTGTGTTGGGGGTGCATGGCTCTGGGGTGTGGCAGCAGTTTGAACAGCTGGTGGGTGCGCCCGTGTTTGAGATCCCGCTGCCACCCCCGTCGGTTCCGGGGATGCGGCTGAATCAGCAGCTGACACAGCTGGTGAAGGACAAGCGCGTGTTCTTGATGCTGTCGGCTGAGGTGACGGGCGTGTCTGCGGAAGCTGACCGGGTTACGCACGTGACCGTTCAGGTTGCGGGGGCTGCGAAGGAGGTTGCCGCGGACGCGGTTGTGTTAGCTGCAGGTGGTTTTGAGTCCGGTGGTTTGATGATGGATTCGTATGGAACGATTTCGGAACGCGCCCTGGGTTTGCCGGTGACGGCGCGGGAGATCCCGGATTTGATTCACGGTGATTACTGGGGAGATCAGCAAGCACTATTCTCTGCGGGCGTGGCTGTGGATGAGGCGATGCATCCGCTGGATGAGGATGGCAACGTAGTTTATTCGAACGTGCATGTTGTGGGTGGCATGATTGCCGGGGCGATGCGTTGGCAGGAGAAGTCCGGTGAGGGCATTGCGCTGGGCTCCATGATCCGCGCGACAGATGCGATTGGTACGGCCGCTACTGAGGAGGAGAAGTAGTTATGAATCCGATTGAGATGGCCCGCGAGTCCGTGGCACGCGCCTCGCTGGATAACTGCGTGAAGTGCACGATTTGTGAGACTCAGTGCCCGGTTGCGCGGGTAACTCCCCTGTTCCCCGGGCCCAAGTACGTGGGTCCGCAGGCGGAGCGTTTGCGCGAAGGCAAGTCTGTGGACGTGTCTTTGGATTTGTGTTCGGGCTGTGGGATTTGCACCACCGTGTGCCCTCAGGGTGTGAAGATCGCGGAGATTAACGCGCAGGCCCGGGCGGTGATGAAGGCGCAGCATGGGGCGCCGCTGCGGGACCGTTTGATTACGCAGACGACACTGATGGGGCAGGCGATGGCACCGGTGGCGCCGATTGCGAACGCGGCGTTGGGAATTAAGCCGCTGCGTAAGGTGATTGACAAGGTGATGGGGATTGATGAGAACGCCCCCATGCCGACGGCCCACGGGCAGACGTTGCGTTCGTGGTTGAAGAAACGTAAGCGCACGAGTAAGCCAGCTACGCGCGGTACGTTAGTGTTTTTCCACGGTTGTGCCGGTGGGTATTTTGAGGTGGAAACGTCGAAGCATTCCATTGAGGTTTTGGAGCACTTGGGTTACGAGGTGCTGGTACCAAAGCAGGGGTGCTGTGGGCTGGCTGAACAGTCGAATGGTTTGTTTGACGGCGCGCAGAAGAAAGTGTTGAAGCTGTGTGATGATCTGATTAGTTCCGGTAAGGATCTGACGATCATTTCTTCTTCTGGTTCTTGCACGGGCATGTTGAAGCATGAGGCGCGCGAGATCATGGGGGTGGATGACCCGCGGTTGGATGATGTGAGTACGCGCATCATGGAGACCAGCGAGTTCTTGTGGGACCTGTATTTGAAAGGTGAGTTACCCACTGACTTCCGTGAGTTGAACATGAAGGTTCCGTACCACCAGCCGTGTCAGGTGAAGAGCCAGGGCATGGGGATGCCGGCGGTTCCTCTGATGGAGTTGATTCCGGGCGTTGAGGTGGTGGAGTCCGGTGAGCCGTGCTGCGGTATGGCTGGAACTTACGCCCTCAAGTCGGATAAGTACGAGATTGCAGCGAAAGTGGGCGCTCCCCTGTTCGATCTGATTCGCCGTACGAATCCAAAGATTGCGGCGTGTGAAACGGAGACGTGCCGGTGGCATATTGCGAAGGGGTCGGGGGCGAACCTGGTGCATCCGGTGAGTTTGATTCACTGGGCGTACGGTCTGCACGATGACCTGTTTGAGGGCGCGGTGCGGCCACCGAAGAAATAGCTTCAGCACGGTTTTAAACCAAACAACTGCGGCTGCGCTTGCGGGCTTTGAGCTACTTTAACTAGTGGTCAGAGCCCGCTTCGCGTTTTCCGCCCATTTATGCAAAAACGTGTTTTTGCGTGGGTTTGTGCAGTTTCTTCATGAGGTCCCGCGCGAGTGTAACCACGAGGTACACGATGCCCGCGAGGCACGCGATGGTGCCACCAGCAGACAGGTTCCAGTGCACGGCGGCCGCCATGCCCACGAGGCCGATACCGATCCCGAGCAACGGGGTGGTCCATAGCAGCGTGCGCATAGACCTCACATGGGGGTACAGGCATGCGGCGGGCGCGGCGATCAGCGCGATCGGCAGGATTGTACCAACCGCGGGGATTACAGTTACGGTCGTCAAGCAGATGGCCGCTAGGATCACTGCTTCAGCTAGTGCCTCATGAAAACCGGCTGCACGGTAGGCAACGGGGTCGAAACTGTAGAACGTCAGGTAACGGCCCCCAAACCCCACGACCACCAGCAGAAGCAGCAGGTTCACAGCCAACGCGCCCACGTCCACCGTGTTCACGTGCAGCAGGGAACCGGTTAGGAACGAATCTATTTTCAGAGGCAAAGGGGCGAACCACTTGTTCAGAAAATAGCCGAGCGCGAACCCGAACGTGAGGATGATGCCGGCACTGGCCTGCGAAGACTGGCCGGGTACGCGCGCCAGGTAGCGCATTAACCAGATTGTAGGGATACAGATGAGGATTGCGCCGACGAACAACATGATCGACAGCGTGCCGTAACTGGCGCGCGTTGCGAACACGGAGTGGGCAATCCAAGCTGCTACCACTACCCCGATAATCGCCCCAGGAAAAGTGGCGTGAGTGAGGGATTCGGAGAAGAAAATCCGCGAGTGCGCCACCGCGAGCGCACCCACGATACCGGTGGCGGCGCCCATGAGGATCACTTCAACTACGGGTAAAAAGAGGATATCCCAGGTCATTTAGTGTGCCTTTACGAATTCTGTGCGAGCGGAAGCTGATTGTTTGCGGCCAGTTCGCAGCGCAGTGCGAGCTGCGAGGGCAACGAAGTACAGGGCGATTACGGACAGGGCGACGGATGCTTGTGGAGAGACGGGGCGGGGCGCGGGGATCAGCATCATGAGCATGCCCAGGTAGCCGCCGCCGATCCCCACCGCGATGGATACGGCCAGCATGGAGCGCACGCGGCCGGCCAGTAGGCGCGCGGCCGCGCCGGGAACCACCAGGTAACCGATGACGAGCAGGCTTCCCACGGCCGACGATGCGGCTGCCACGACCGCTGCGATCGCGACATTTAGTACTAGGTCCGCACGCAGCAGTGAAATCCCGCTGGCTGCGGCCCCAACTCGGTCGAATGCGCAGTAAATCTGACCGCGCCACGCGAAAACCACAAGTATGCCCGCCGCGAGGCACACGACGAGCGCTTGGGTTAAGCGATAGTCCGTAACTTCCAGGAGCCGGCCGAACATGAGTGCTTCCAGCTGGCCCGACATGTCCCCTTTCTTGAGCGACAAGACAATCCCGAATGAGAAGAATGAGGTGAGCACTACCGCGGTTCCTGCCTCACTGGTCCGCCCAACGTTCTGTCGGCTGAAGTAGGTTAACGCGAGGGCGGCGAGGACAGCGACTGCGGACGCCACGGGGATGATGGAGTCGATTCCGCCGTACACTGCGCCGGCAACGATTCCGGGGAACACGGAGTGGACCATGGCTTCGGCGTTAAACTCGGCGCACCGCAGGTTGATTACGACCCCGATTATGCCACCCACGGTTCCGAGTACCACGAGCATCAGTAGGGGGCGGAACAAGAATGGTTCGCTAGCCAGCAGATCCAGGCCGGGAATGTAGGTGCAGAGGATTCGTAGTTGTTCATAAAGATTGGACATAGTTTCCATTACTGCACCTCCTGGTGGGCGTAGTATTCGTCGTGTCCGCCGTAGGCTTGGGCGAGTAGCTGGGAGCCGAAGATGTCGTCGCGGCTACCGAATGCAACTTGGTGTCCGTTGCCGAGCAGGCAGATTAGTTCGCACACTTCGCGCGCTAACACCAGGTCGTGGGTGGAAACCGCGACCGCCACCCCACTGGCTTTTATGCTGGTGATTATGCGCAGTAGGGCGTCGCGGTTGGGTTGGTCAAGTCCGTTAAAAGGTTCGTCCAACAGTAGTAATTGTGGGCTTGAGGCCAGGCAACGGGCGACGAGCACGCGTTGTTGTTGGCCGCCCGATAGGTTACCGAACTTGTCGTCGGCGCGATGCAGCAGGTCCACTTCTTTTAGTGCGGTGCGCACGCGTTCACGTCCGCTTTGGCTTACGTGTTGCCAGAACCTCATTTTTGGATACAGGCCCATTTGCACTACGTCGCGTACGGTTACGGGGAAGGTTTGGTCGAGGTCACTGACTTGGGGGACGTATCCGATGGAACCGCGGGGCGCGTGGCCGGGTTGGTGTCCCAGGACCTGCACGTGACCTTCCGCGACACGCACCATCCCGAGGACGGCGCGCAGCCAAGTGGTTTTCCCCGATCCGTTTGGGCCAATCAGCGCCATCGCTTGTCCGGGTTGCAACTGCGCGTTAACACCCGTGACCACGGGGGCTCGGGTGTAGGCAAAGGCCGCATCCGTTATTTCGATGGCGTTGTTGGTGTGCTGTGCGTCGTGCAAGTGTTCGCTCTCCCTCGTTTGCATCTGTGTTCTTCTGGTGGTCCGCATTTTGCCTCTCCCCTAAACAGCTGTTTCCGCGTAAGTTAGCTCGCTACGGCGAGTTAGATCTTCGCGCAAAATGGGGCGTAAATGCGGTAATGCGCAGTACCAGTGCACATTTGGACTGTGGAGAGGTTTAAGGCGGTTCCACTTTCAGTAGCAGTACTGTTCGGTGGTTCAGCTACAAGTTCCAAATGCACGCGTTACGAACGCATTGCGTTGCCAAGTCAATATTTAGTTATTCTTGAGGCGCTTTTTACTGCCTGTTTTATGAGCAGCTCTTAAGCCGCTTTAGGCGACCTTCTTATTTTTTCGGCGCCCATTGGGAGAGACTTTCGGGCACCTGCGCTACTTTGCCGTCCCACGCGGTAACTAGGTTGGTCACGTTGTGGAGGATGGAACCGATGTAGGTTTCCCCATCGGATCCGGGTTCCCCCAGGGAGTCACCGTACAGGGCTTCGTCCCCAATCACGGCTTTTACTCCGGCTACTTCCGCAACTTTTTGCACGGACTTGGGGTTGTTGGAGTTTTCCGCGAAAACCGCTACCGCACCCGCGTCCTTAACTTGCTTTGCAGTTTCTTTAATCTTATCTGCGGTGGCATCTTGCTGGGAGTTGAAGTCCGACAGGGCAGCCCCCTCAAACTTCACATTGAACTCGTTTGAGAAGTACCCGAACGCGTCATGGGAGGTGAACAGTACCCGCTGTTTTTCCGGCACGCTGTCGAGTGATTCTTTCGCCCACTCGTCAAGTTCCTGCAGGCGTTCTAGGTATTTGTCCACGTGTTTTTTGAACAGGTCCTTATTCTTCGGGGATGCGACCTCTAGTGCGTGCCCAATGTTCTTTACCTGCACCATTGCGTTGTGCGGGGAAGTCCACACGTGCGGGTCGAACCGGAACTCCGGTTCACTCTCCCCCTCTTCGGGCGGGAACGGCCACTTCGCCACGTCCACTTTGTCGATTCCGCGGTCTACTTTGTAGGGCAGTTTAGATTCTTTTTCTTGCTGTCCTTTGAGGTCGTCGATGTCCGCCGCGCCCGCTACCCCAGCTGTGATGACCATCGTGCCTTTAAACCCGGTGGATTGCACGGCTTGGTCGAGGAAGTGTTCCAGGTCTACGCCGGAGACGAAGAACAGGTCTGCATCCGCGAGCGCTTTCGATTGTTCGGGCGTCATTTCGTGTTCGTGGGCAGATGCGTTAGGAGCAAGTAGACACGTGAGGTCCAGCGTACTCTTAGCGTTCTCCCCCTCCGCTCCGAAGTGCTCTTTTTTACCGTCAGATCCCATGCGATTGAACGATAGTTGTGCGTCTTTGGAGTTATCGGTTGCTAACTGCGTGATGTAGTCGCACACCTGGGTGGTGGACGCAACGGCTTTTACGGTTTGCGTATCCCCGTTTGCTGATGCGTCGTTTTTTGCTGCACTGGTTGCTTTATCTTGGCAGCCAGCCAAGCCTGCGACTAGCAGCAGTGTCGCAAGAGCGCCTGCGATGCGCTTTGTACTGTTATTGATAATCACGTTCACTAGCCTAACTTAGGTTACCCAAAGTTTCAATCCCTCGACATATTTCTACCTTATCTCTCTATATATATTTGTCGCCCTTACTGATCTTCTTGTAGGAATTCTCACACGGCCGCGCCTAACACAGGGTTGCGCTGCGAAGAACAACCAGGTTACAAGCATCCAGAAAAGCCCGGCAAAACCGGGCCAACATTTAGAAAGGCCCGGGCAAAAGCAAGCCCCTCAACGCGCCAAAAAGGGCGGGTGCGTCGAAGCACACCCGCCCTGTGGCGACTTAGGTAACCCTCACGCGGCAGTGGTCTGCGCTGCCGGTGGGGTTTGGATTATTCTACGGCCGAGGGATGTTCCTCATGTTGGAGGTAGCCATCGAAATGGCCTCCCCCATTCCGCCGGACATCACCATTTTTGACATGGCGGTGGCGAAGCCGATCAGCTGCTCACCGGTGATTTTGGGGGGCAGCGAAAGCGCGTTCGGATCGGTGAGGACTTCCACCAGTGCCGGCCCGTTGTGCGAAAGGGCTTCTTGCAAGGTGGAACGCACTTCTTTAGGGTCGACAACGCGTTTGGACCAGAATCCAGCGGCTTTGGCGATGTCGGCGTAGTTCACGTCGTGCACGTCGGTGCCAAAATCTGGCAGACCGTCTACCAGCATCTCGAGTTTCACCATGCCGAGCGTTGCGTTGTTGAACACAACCACGGTGATGGGCAGGTCGTGGCAGCGGGCCGTCATGAGCTCGCCAAGCAGCATGGACAGGCCTCCGTCGCCAGACACGGAGATCACTTGCCGCCCCGGGTAAGCGGTCGCTGCCCCCACCGCTTGCGGGAGTGCGTTCGCCATGGACCCGTGTAGGAACGAGCCGATTAGCCGCCGCGTGCCCAGCGGGTCGATGTAACGCGCGGTCCACACGTTGCACATGCCGGTGTCCGCGGTGAATACCGCATCTTTGTCCGCCAGTTCATTCAGCACGTGCGCAACGAACTCGGGGTGGATCGGTTTCATGTTCTCCACGTTCTTCGTGTACGCGTTCACCGTGGAAGTCATGAGTTTGCGGTGACGTTTGAGTGTGGATTTAAGGAACCGGTCGTTCTTTTGCTCCACGAGGGGCAGCACGGCCCGGCATAGTTCGGCCACGTCCGCTTGGATCGGCAGAGTTATTTGGGTGCGCCGACCGATCGCGTGCCCACGCACGTCCACCTGCACGGTGGGAACGTTGGGGAGGAACTGGTCGTAGGGGAAGTCGGTGCCAAGCATGAGCAGCAGGTCCGCGTCTTTCATTCCCTCGGCGGCCGCACCGTAGCCCAGCAGACCAGTCATTCCCACGTCAAACGGGTTGTCGTATTGGATTGCGTCTTTACCGCGCAGCGAGTGGCCCACGGGCGCATTTAGACGCGCCGCTAGCTCAAGTACCTCACTGTGCGCCCCAGTAACCCCAATCCCAGCAAAAATGGCAACCTTGTTGGCCTTGTTGAGCATTTTCGCTAGCTGCGCCACGTCTTCTTCTGCGGGCACCATCCGGGGGCGGCGCGCTGGGATGTAACGCGGAGTGGGGGCGGTCGCTTCTTCATGCGACACGTCGCCAGGCAGGGTAACTACGGAAACGGATTTGAGGGACTGGGCTGTGCGGATCGCGTCTGCGAACACGCGGGGAGCCTGGTCTGGGGTCGACACCATTTCGCAGTAGTCGGAGCATTCGGTAAACAACCGGTCCGGATGTGTTTCTTGGAAGTAGTGGCTACCGATTTGCACGCTTGGGATATGCGACGCGATAGCCAGCACGGGGGCGCTTGAACGCCACGCGTCGAATAGGCCGTTAATAAGGTGTAGGTTCCCCGGCCCGCATGAACCAGCGCAGACGGCTAGTTCACCCGTTAGCTGCGCGTCCGCGCTCGCGGCGAACGCAGCGGCTTCTTCGTGACGCACGTGGATCCAGTCGATTCCACCTTTTTTGGAACCACCAGTTTTACGTACGGCGTCCACAACCGGGTTGAGAGAATCTCCGACGATTCCGTAGATCCTCTTCACACCCGCGTCCACTAGCTGAGCAACTAACTGCTCTGCAACGTTCATTGAATCCTCCTTGGCGAACCGCGCTTTGCGGACATTTCGCTATCATCCCCATCATATTAAGGAAAACGCGTGCTTGTGCTGTGAGGTTCCTTGCAGGCCCTTACGCACCGGCTTTTACCCCGGTTCAGTGTCATGAAAACCACTTCAGCGGATGTGACGCGTAGCGATGGAAAGTGGTGCAGTGACTTCGGTGGCGATTGGCTATGGAAAGTGCCGTGAAAATCAGTTAAGCGGTTGCAGTGCGAACTGTTTTGCGCAGCTATTCGTGCGCAACTTCACGCTTGAGAAACTTGTGGCGAACATGGTTGTAGCAATAAGCTAGTGGCAATTTGAGCCAAAATCGGGTGGCTCTAGAAGAGAGGGGAACGGTTAATGGCTTCTGCGCCAACAGTTACAAAGCAATCGACGCATTCGTCGCCTCCAACACCGGATGTGCCAGTGCGAAAAACAGATGAGGATTTCTCTTTTTCCGCTGTTCCTATTTCTAGCCGACGTTCCTTTTGGGCCGTCGGTTTTGTTATGCTCGGATTCACGTTTTTCTCTGCGTCCATGTCGGTGGGTGCGAAGCTGGGGAACGGCTTAGACCTGGGTGGTTTCGCTGCCGCAGTTATTGTGGGCGGGTTGATCCTGGCGGTGTTCACGGGGTCGTTGGCTTACGTGGGTGCGAAAACGGGGATGGGTGTGGATGAGTTGGCGCGCCACTCGTTTGGCCGCTACGGCTCTTTTGTCCCCTCCTTTTTGATTGCGTTTACGCAGATGGGTTGGTTCGGTGTGGGGGTAGCGATGTTCGCGATTCCCACCGGTGAGCTGCTGGGGATTTCTCCGTGGCCGATCGTGTTGATCGCCGGTGCTTTCATGACGGCGTCGGCGTTTTATGGGATTAAAGCCATTGAGATTGTGTCTTTCGTTTCCGTACCCCTCATTGCGATTTTGGGAACTTATTCGATGGTGACGGCGACAAACACGGGTGGTGGCCTTGCGAATATTTTCTCGCATTCCACGGGGATGCCGGTTATCACGGGTGTGGGCATGGTTGTGGGTTCGTTTGTTTCCGGAGGGAGTGCGACCCCGAACTTCACCCGCTTCGCGGCTACGGCAAAGTCGGCGGTGGTGACCACGGTGGTGGCGTTCTTGCTGGGTAACACTTTGATGTTCTCGTTCGGTGCTGTGGGCGGGGCGTTCACGGGGAAAGACGACATTTTCTATGTGATGATCGCCCAGGGGCTAGCGATTCCAGCGTTGTTTGTGCTGGGTGCCAATATTTGGACGACGAATAATAACGCGCTTTACACCACGGGTTTGGGGTATGCGAATATCACGAAGCGCCCGACCCGTCCGATGGTGCTGATTGCTGGTGCGTTGGGCACACTCAGCGCCCTGTGGTTGTACGACAACTTTGTGGGTTGGCTCAGTTTTTTGAACGCAACCCTGCCCCCGATTGGGGCGATACTGGTTGCGGATTTTATTGCGAACCATAAGCGGTACATGCAGGTAGTGCGCCGGGTTGAAGAGGCGGATCGGCGCGGTTTTGTTGCAAACACGCATTCGGCGGGGTCGGCGCGTCCGGTGGCTTGGTCCTGTGTTGCTGGCGTGGTTGTTGGCGCAGTTGTTGGGTGGACGGTCCCGGTTGGGATTGCGTCTATTAACGCGGTAGTTGCCGCGGTGTTGGTGTACGCGGTTGGCCACGCGGTGGAGAAGGTAAGGAAGGGTCGTAATGTCCACACTGCTTAAGAACGTTCGGATTGAAAACGACGCGCACCTGTCGAATATTTTGGTGCGCGACGGCAAGATTGCGCGCATTACCGCGGCGGATGACTCCCCCAGCGGCAACACTTCCGTTGATGAAGGTGCGACCGTTGCTGAAGGTGTGGAGGTTCGCGATTGTGGGGGCCGTTTGGTGTTGCCCCCGATTGTGGAGTCGCACGTGCATTTGGATGCGACGATGACGGAGGGCGATCCGCATCCGAACGAGTCGGGCACGTTGTTTGAAGGCATTGAGATTTGGTCGAAACGTAAGCAGCGTTTGACGGCTGAGGATGTGAAGGAGCGGGCGCTGCGGGCGATCCGTCAGCAGGTACGGTTTGGGGTTCAGTTTGTGCGTTCGCACGTGGATGTGACGGATCCGAATTTGACGGCGTTGCGGGCGTTGCTGGAGTTGCGTGAACAGTTGCGTGACCAGGTGACGTTGCAGTTGGTGGCGTTCCCTCAGGAGGGAATTGATTCGTTC
The DNA here is from genome assembly GCF_002871945.2 of Gleimia hominis. Classification (NCBI taxonomy): domain Bacteria; kingdom Bacillati; phylum Actinomycetota; class Actinomycetes; order Actinomycetales; family Actinomycetaceae; genus Gleimia; species Gleimia hominis. Next base: position 1,301,917 of record NZ_CP126963.1, read on the forward strand.
CCCAATGGGCGTGCTTTGATGCGTGAGGCGGCTCAAATGGGGGTGGATGCGATTGGCGCGATTCCGCATTTTGAGTTCACGCGGGAGTATTCGGTTTCGTCGTTGAACTTTGCGTTTGAGTTGGCGCAGGAGTTCGGTTTGTTGATGGATGTGCATTGCGACGAAATTGACGATGAGGCGTCGCGCGGTTTGGAAACGTTGGCTACCCGGGCGTATGAGGCGGGTGTGGGCGCGCGGGTAACGGCGTCACACGCGACGGCGATGCATTCGTACAATAACGCGTATTTTGTGAAGTTGTTGCGGTTATTGCAGCTCAGTGGGATTAATTTTGTGTCGAATCCGATGGTGAATACGCATTTGCAGGGCCGGTTGGATTCGTATCCGAAGCGGCGTGGGGTGACGCGCGTGCCGGAGCTTACGGAGGCTGGTTTGAATGTGTCATTTGGGCAAGATGACATTGTGGATCCGTGGAATCCGCTGGGGACGGGCTCGTTGCGGGACGTGACGTTGTTTGGGTTGTATGTGACGCAGATGATGGGTGCGGCGCAGATTGATGGTTCGTACCGGTTCATTACGCATAATGGGGCCCGTACTTTGAACCTTGAGGGCTATGGGATCGCGGAAGGTAATGATGCGAACTTCATTGTGTTGGGCGCGAGGTCGTGGCGGGAGGCGTTGGCGTTCCACGCGCCGGTGGTGGCGTCGTACCGACGGGGCCGGTTGTTGTTTGAGTCCACAGAGCCTGACCGGAAGTGGTATATGTAACATTTTCGTGGCGAAGGCATGCTACTGAGCTAGCATGCGAAACCGTTAGAACCGGGGTTTACCTGCAATTTCAGTGGTAGGTTGAACCCCGGTTTTGTTTACCTTCATACCTCCCCTTAATGTTTACAGACCTAAGTCGTTAATTCGTACCTCCTAAATTGCTTTACAATTCTAGCTATCTTTTTGTTCACATGGCGTCCATCTATGTGTTGGCAGGTGGAATAGTTATGTTTACTGAATAGGAGTTAAAGAATGAAGGCTCGTAAACCGGTGTCGGGTGCGGTGGCTGCTTTGCTACTTGCGGGTTTAACCACCCCGGCTATTGCACATGCTGCGGAGGCTACTTTGGACGCGGATGCTTCTGGCAGCATGGTGAATGGCCCTGAGGTGGGTCTTGCTGGCGCGACGCAGGATTCGCAGGATAAGGCGAGGGAATCGGCGCAGCTGCAGAAGCAGATTGAGAAGGCGAAAACTGCGTTGAAAAACGCGCAGGCAGCGTATGAGAAAGCGGAAGCTGCGAATAAGAAGGCGGTTGAGGCGGCTGCGGCTGATAAGACTGCGCGTGAGTCTAAGGCTGCGGAGTTCATTAAGACCAATGATGAGCTTCAGAGTGTGCAGGCGCAGGCTGCGAAGCGTAAAGCTGAGTTGGAAGCGAAGTTGGATGAGCTGACTGCGGAGTTGAATAAGTTGGCCGCTGCGAATAAGCAGGCTCAGGCTGATAATAAGACGAAGAATGAGTCGTTGCGGGTAAGCCAGGAGGAGTTTGTCGCGGCTACTGCTAAGTTCGAGAAGGCGAAGACGGCTTTTGATGCGGCTTATGAGCCGGCTAAGAAGGCGCAGGATGCTTTGGAGAAGGCGCAGGGCGATAAAGCGGTTGCGGCTAAGGCGTTTATTGAGGTTAACGATGAGTTCCAAGGTGTGGATGAAGCGGCTGCGAAGCAGAAGGCTGAGCTTAAGGTGACTCTTGAGAAGCTCACTGACGAGCTGAACAACCTGGCGGAGGCTAATAAGAAAGCTCAGGCTGAGCACGCTGAAAAGAATGACGCGTTGCGGGTAAGCCAGGAGGCTTTTGCTGCGGCGACTGAGAAGTTGAATTCGTCGAAAGCTTCCCTTGCGACTGCTGAGACTGCAGCTAAGGAAGCTAAGGACGCGGCAGATCAGGCTCAAAAAGCATACGAAACGAAGGCTGCTTCGTTCATTGACGTGAACGACAAGCTTAGTCACGTTGACTCGGACGCGGCTAAGAAGAAGGTGGAGTTGAATGCGAAGCTTGGCTCTCTTTCAAACGAGAAAGAACGCTTGCAGCAAGCGGCCACAAAGGCTGCTACAGAGCATAAAGAAAAGAACAACGCACTACTCCAGAAGCAGTTGATTCTTGTACACGCAACTGAAACCTTCAACCAGGTAGATCCAGAGTACAAAAAAGCTAATACAGAGTTCGAAGCGGCCTATGTTGCTTTTAACAAGGATCAAAACGATCAGACCAAGATGCAAGCATTGGCTGAGAAACAACTAGCTTTGAAAGCAGCAACTGATAAGTGGAAACCTAAGAAAGCAGCGCTTGATGTGGCAACTGCTGAGTTCGATAAAGTGTATGGTCCGGCCAAAATCGCTCAAGATGCTGACGAAGCTGCGCAAAGTGCTCTAGAAGCTAAGAGCAGTGAGATCACTACACTCGAGACTGATTTGAACGGTGTAGATAATAAAGCTGAGCAGACGAAATCTGAGCTTACTGCAAAGCTAAGTGGTCTCCAGACTGAACTCAAAGAATTAGAAGCAAAGGCTGAGGAAGCCCAAACTGCTAACAAGAATAAAGCTGCGAAGCTGAAGTATGCGCAACAGTCTTTAGCCGAGGTGACCAAGCTTTACAAGGAAGCTGAAGCTAAGTTCGCGGCGGCTTACGGGCCAGCGAAGGATGCTCAGGATGCAGCGGAGGCAGCGCAGAAGGCTTACGACGCGAAGCCTGTAGAGTTCATTAAGGTAAATGAGAAGCTTGCAAACATCGATGCGGATGCTGCCTCAAGAAAAGCGGAGTTGCAGCAGAAACTTGATGAGCTCAGCAAGAGCCTCAATAAGCTCGATGAAGTTCTAGAAGCCGCTGAAGCTGAGAATGCTGCTAAGAATGACGCGTTGCGCGTTAGCCAGGAAGCATTTATTGAGGCCACCGAGCAGTACAACAAGGCTAAGGCTGACTTCGAGAAGGCTTACGGGCCGGCGAAGGAAGCTCAGGACGCAGCGGAAGCAGCCAAGAAGGCTTACGATGCAAAGCCTGCAGAGTTCATTAAGGTAAATGAGGAACTCGCGAACGTTGATGCTGAAGTTGCACAGAAGAAGGCGGAGCTTGAGTCGAAACTTGAGAAGTTGACGAAGGAGCTTAATAAGCTTGATGCAGCTGTAGAAGCTTCTGAGTCTAAGGCGTCCGAAGCCTCTAAGCAGCTGAAGGCCGCTGAAAGCAAGGTGGCGGAAGCGAAGTCCGCGCTTGAAAAGCTTCTAGCGCAAGCGGATTCTGAGAAGCCTGGAGACTCAAGTGATTCTCCTATGGGTATTCCTCCAGCGCTGAAGGATGAGGACCCGGCTGGTAACAAGCCGATCTTGAGTGACTCGGAGAAACCGATGGGTATTCCTCCGGCGCTAAAGGATGAGGACCCGGCTGGCAACAAGCCGATCACCAGTGAGTCTGAAGAGGAAGATCCGATGGGTATTCCTCCGGCGCTGAAGGATGAGGACCCGGCTGGTAACAAGCCGATCCTGAGCGACTCGGAGAAACCAAGCTTGACGCTTGATGATTTCATTAACTGGGAAGGCATCAAAGACATTTTGAAGCCGGGTAAGACCCTCGATGATTTCATTGATGTCACCAAGCCGGGTAAGACCCTCGATGATTTCATTGATGTCACCAAGCCGGGCAAAACCCTGGATGACTTCATTGATGTCACCAAGCCAGGTAAGACCCTGGATGACTTCATTGATGTCACCAAGCCAGGTAAGACCCTGGATGACTTCATTGATGTCACCAAGCCAGGTAAGACTCTCGACGACTTCATTGACGTGAACAAGCCTGGTAAGACCCTCGATGACTTCATTAACTGGGAAGGCCTTAAAGAGGCTTTGAAGCCGGGCAAGACGATTGATGACCTCATTGATCACGAGAAGCTGGCTGACCTGATTGCTTCCATGAAGGAAGAAGGCAAGCAGGAGACCCCGAAGACTGAAGAGGGTAAGCAGGAGTCCCCCAAGGCTGAGGAAGGCAAGAAAGCTGAAGCAGTGGTTAACACTGCTGGTGAGCAGAAAGTTGTGAAAGTTGCGAAAGCAACCACCGCTGCTCCGAAAGCTCTTGCATCAACTGGTGCGGACTCCAGCGCGGCCGCCCTGCTAGGCCTAACCGCTCTGACGCTTGGTGGTGTAGGTGTAGCTGCTGCACGTCGCCGCGCACACTAAAAACCAGGCAACTAAACAGGACACTCCTGTTTAACAGCTAAATAAAACGGGGGCTGAGTACCAGACGTACTCAGCCCCTATAACTCATGATTTCGGGTTCAAAAAGCTAATCTTCTCCTGCCGCTCTTTAGCATCAATCGGATCACCATGTGCATGGCTTAGATCTTCGCGGCGCAACGAAATAAGCCAGTAATTATGCAAGAAAGAGCTCCCCATTACCCTAAGGAATTTCAGTCATGTACGCGTCAGCAATAACCCCGTAAGAAGCCGATGCACCATGATGTTCTACAGTTCGCCCCGCCATCTCGTTTGCTTGCTTCGCTGAAGTAACTAAATCTCGTCCCATCGCTAACTCTGCAGCTAAGACACCGACAAATGCATCACCCGAACCCGTAGTATCAACTACGTTAGTAGCAGGACTTGCTGGTATACTTACTACCCCTTCCTCGGAAGCTACAACACACCCTTCAGACCCTAATGTTACTATAGCCGTTCGTGCATAATCTAAAAGTCGTTCTGCAATAAGTCGGCCTCCTCCACCATCTCTTGGAGCCTCAGTTCCCAAAAGAAATGCGGCTTCATGCTCGTTAACAACAAGTGGGTTACAGAGCTTTAGAACTCTCTCTGGTATATCTATTACGGGCGCAAGATTCATAATCACGCGCTTCGCATTCTTGTCAGCAATTTCAATAGCACGGATGTTCGTTTCAACTGGAATTTCACCTTGAAGTACTAAAACTTCACTGTCGTTAATATATGCCGCATTTTCTTCAACATAGTCTGGTGTCACATGCAGGTTAGCAGCTTGGACTACAACGATCTGATTATTACCCTTCGTGTCCACAACTATGTGCGCCGCACCAGTAGCACTTTCCGAGCATGTGACTAAATTATCTGTGTTTACCCCCACTTCATGTAGGGTATCAATGAGAAGTTCCCCAGCTTCATCGTCGCCCACTGCACCTAAAAAGCTTACTGGCACGCCAGTGGAAGCGGCCGCACAGGCTTGATTAAGCCCTTTCCCTCCCGCAGCGTAAAACTGGGCATTTCCTAGTACAGTCTCACCTGGTTGAGGAATTACTTCTGTACTTACAATTACATCCTGATTTGCAGATCCAAGCACTACAACTTTCGCATCTGGCAAGGTACTCTCCTTATATTGACTATGTTTTCTGAGGGTGGGAGTAGATCTAAGTGCTTATGTGTAAGCAACAGGCCAGCTGTCTTTGCATTTCCTACTCGGCATCAGTCGGCCTGTTGCTCAAATCTCCAAGGCTCCCGATTTGCTAAGCCTCAAAGAATTGTCGCTCAATCATGCTGTTAGCACTCTCGCAGGATTATCCACCAAGAGTGTGTGGCACTGTTCATCAGTTATTCCTAAAGTGCGAAGTAAATCAATAAACACCCCGGGGACAAATGCAAATCCATTACCTCCGTTCTGTGTCCACATCTGCTTTAAGAAAAGATCGTGCGAGAGTAGAATTTGCTTCTCGAAACCTGCTTTGATCAGATTAGCTACTGCCTCAGCAGTCTCGTTAACTGAAGGCGATACACCTTCTTTAGGGAACGTGATATCTAGTCCGATCATGTCGAATTCGAGCCATACGCCACGTTCCAGCATCCTGTGTTGATACTCAACATCCTGTCCAGATGGATCCGAATGGGCTAGTGAGATTTTCTCAGGCATCGCACCACATTCATTTATTGCAATGTCTAGAACCTCATCTCCTCGCCGCTGCCACCCTGGCATGTGAATATTCAGAGCTATCGTAGGGTTATCCGCTTGTGCTAACGCTGCACCACGCAGAGAGGTGTGTTCTGCATCCGTAAACTCGGGTGACACGCCAATTTCACCAATCATTCCTGCCTTTACGCCAGTGTTGCCTACCCCTACACGGATCTCTCGTGTCATGCGTTCTGCAAGTATATCTGGGTCGCTATCTACAATATTTCCACCTTCGAACTTTTCCAGATATGGCCCAGTAGACATCACGATATTTAAATTCGTCTCCGTAGCCACGGCTACTAAACGCTCGGGATTCCGTCCTATAGCTTCAGTGCCAGTAGCATCAACAATTGTCTTGCCACCAAGTTGCGCGAACTGCAAAACTTCCTTAACGACAGCAGAAACAGGCTTGTCAGAAAGGTTATCCGCACAACAATAAGGATCCTGCCGCAATCCCCACATCAGCTCGGGGGAAACACTTTTCCCGACCAATCCGTTTGAGAGCTTATAAAACGGATCGTCGACAACCGAAGACAGATCGTTGAATAGATGCTCATGCGGTAGAGTTAATCCCATTTCTTCCGCATCGATCACTCCCTTGACTGTCTGCAACTGACCACTACTCAGCTGTTTCGTAATTAGTTCCTTTCCCAATCTTCTTTGATGGAATCATTGCAATACCAGAAGCAATAAGAGCAACAACCGTCCCCACGACTGTTAGACCATAGACAGTGTGTCCTAGCTGTGGTACAGCAAGATCAATTAATACTGATCCAATGAGCTGGCCTGCCGTCGAAGCCAAAGCCAATAGCAATAGCCCAAGCTTCCTAACAAGTAATGCCATAAGCGCAATGGATAGAAGCCCCAATGGGCCACCTAAGAACATCCACCATCTAGTTGGCAAAGCGAAGGTTGCATTACCTACGCTTAGCCTTACTAGAAAGGCAACTGTTAGTGCAGTAAATCCCACAATAAAGTTCCACGTGATTGACACAAGCATTGAGTCAGCGAGCAAGCCGATCTTAGAGTTACCTGCGGGCTGCCAGCCTGCTAGTAGGCCGCCCGTGAACGGTAAGATTGCAAGAACAAGTACGTGTGGCGCAGTGAAAACTGGTGACACCACAAGTATCGTTGCGACAATAGCAAGTACCGCACCACATATTCTTGGCAAACTCAAAGCTTGTTTGAATTCAACACCTATACCAAATCGATCACATAGGATACCTGAAATCACCATTCCCGATATCAACGAAGTTTGGAATGTGGCTACACCTAACGCGCCAACTGAAACACCTTCAGAAAGCACAATTACAGCACCGCAACAACCAGCAAAAAAATAGGGCCACGGAAGCACACCTGCTTTTAGTTGCGAGGGCAGATGGAATAATGCAGTCCGAAGCTTCTTCTGAGGTAGAACAATGATGAACATTACTACCAAGCCCGAAAAGAAAGAGATACATGCAGCCAGGTGTCCATCACCAATGACCTTGCCTAGCTGACCATTAACAGCTGATTGAACAGGTCCCAGCATTCCCGCTAAGATTGTGAATAAAACAAAGAGTCCAGCAGTAGCCGATGCAACAACCGTTTTAGTGTCTGTTTGCTCGTTTAGTGTATTCCTTAAAGATTCTTCTCGCTTATGCATAATAGCTCACCCCTCTGCACCGGCAAGCCAATTAATGGTGTTATTAAAGAGCGTTCCGTACCCTGACCAGTTCATGAACTCAACTGGCGCCCAATGCGGTGATATGTCCGAGGCGAATGCGACACTCCTACCCTTTCCCACTTGCCACGCGAGAAGAAGTGGATCTCGATCTACACTCGCCAAAACGATCGCATCGTCCTTGGCTTCTAGTTTTTGGTAGCCCAACAAATACGGCCACGTATTGTCAAGGCCTTCAATAATAGGGTGGTCTATTTCAGCGTTTTGCCCCCGAATGCCTTGAGGCGCTTCCACCCGATCATCCCACTTGGAAATATTAACTGGAAGAACATCCTCGACCTCCGTACCAGCGTAGTTTGCCTTGGCCTGAAAACCTTGAAAGCTTAAGTACCCCCCAGCCATCATCAGCCCACCCCCACTCCGGACCCACTCAGAAATAACGTGAAGCCGATTGGGCACTCGCTCCCCTAACTCGAACACTTTTGGAGATAGAAGCAAACTATTGGCACCTATATCCGACAGAATTAGAACATCGTATCGGTCAAGCTCACTCACACTGTAAGGAAAGAATTCAGATACGTCATGAGATTTAAGATGATCAACCGAGTGCCCTCCGTTGCGCAACACTTCCAGGAGCTTCTCACACCCCACATGCACTTGCGTATGAGGGAACGGATCAAAGCCCTTGTGATCCACAATATCGCTAACCCAGGATTCTCCTGCAAGCAGTACTTTCGCCATTGACTTCTCCTTTCTTGCGCAACGTTGCGCAACTGCTGTCACTGATAATGTACAATAATTCTTAGAAATAATCAAACATCTACCGACATCAGAATGGAAACCTCTTGGCACCTTCTCTAACCGCCGTGGCAAAAGCCGCGGGGCTTTCAAAGTCGACGGTATCGCGCTATGTTCGAGGACAATTGCGCGTGACACCCGAAACAGAAACGAAGATACAGAAAGCGATGGCGTCTGTTGGATGGAACGGTACTTCCAATAAAGGCGTACCAATAAGCCATATATCCGTTCTGGTTCCAGAGCTCAAGAATCCGTTCTACGCAATGTTGATAGACGCAATTGCAATCGAAGGACGAAAACGAAATATTAACGTTTCTGTCGGGATTTCTGGTGGATTATCTACCACTGAGCTCGAAATGATCGACTCGTTAAGCAAGAATCCGCAAATAGATGCATTTATGATCATTGGTGCGAATAGGCTTGAAGGACTTTACAATTTTCGCTCAATTACGAAACCATGGGTAATGGTAGATGAGGAAATTGTGTGCCCCAACAAGAACAAGGGCTCTCTTGTTACATGTGATAACCAGAACGGGGCTTATCAAGGAGTGAATCACCTAGTTACCCAAGGACACCGGGAAATTGCTTTTATTGGGGGCAAGAGTGAACTTCCAACAGCGAAGGCTCGCGAGATGGGATTTAGGCAAGCGATGGATTTTCACAATATTGCAGTTAATGAGTCGTTAGTTTTTCGCGGTCCGTTTAACGAGACTTTCGGGGCTGCCGTTCTCCCCGAGTTGACACGGCGAGTTCCACGCCCAACCGCAGCCTTTGTTGCATCCGATATTGTTGCGATAGGAATACTAAGCAATGCAGAGCAATTCAGCCTCGCAATTCCAGATGATCTTTCCATCGTTAGCTGCGACGACATAGATTTGTGCAGTTGGCTTAGGCCACGCCTGACATCTATTCACCAACCGACGGAAAGCATGGCAAAAGCCGCATTTGATGCACTCGAGCCTACGGAGGTGTCTACCCATTCACGCACGCTTTTGCCCATGCATTTAACGGTTCGTTCCTCCGTAACGCCCATCAACAGCAAAGTTTAATTTCGCAGACGAAACTTTCAGGCAGATACCTTTCGAGCTATACTTTCACTCACTGGGGCGAGAGCTTTGTAAATCTCCATGTAACGTTCGTGAAAGAACTTATACTCTTCATGCGCCTCCATGCTGGGTTCAATTGTCCTGTCGATACTCACCATGGAGCTCGCGGCTTCTCTGATATCTCCGTACAAAGATGCTCCAACCGCAGCTAGTATTGCACTCCCTAGTAAAGGTCCTTCCGGATTAGAAGGTATAGACATTGGAACGCCAGTTACATCCGCATGCATTTGCATCCAGAACTCGGACTTTGTAGGTCCACCCGAGACCATAACTTTAACCGGGTCAAGTCCTTTTTCACGCATCCGGTCGAAAATTGTTTTGGTACCGTAACAAACACCTTCAAGAACTGCTCGGTATATGTGCCCTTCACCGTGTCCAAGAGTTAATCCTGTAATTGCACCTCTCGAATATGGATTAGAAAAAGGCGACCTATTACCTTGAAAATGGTCTAGTACGACTAGGCCATCTGATCCAATCGGTATTTTCCTTGCCACTTCATCCAAGATACGGTATATATTTGTTTCTTGATTCTGTGCTTTCTTGTGCGCGGAGAGAGTGAAGTTTCTAGTAAACCACTGGTTTATTGATCCGCTCGAAATCTGTCCTGCTTCCACCGTGTATTGACCTGGAATTATAGCGTCATAGTATGATCCCCAGAGCCCTTTAGAATAGATAGCGCTATCTGACTGTCCTAGCATTACATGTGACGAGCCAGTTATCAACGCTAATGACCCAGGTTCAACCACACCTACCCCCACGGCGCCAACATGCGCGTCAATTCCACCCATCGCGACAGGTATACCAGCGGGTAGTCCAAGTTGTTTGGCGGCAATTGAACTTAGCCCACCTATCACCTCACCCATTTTCATAACTGTAGATGGAAGCTTACCTAACGCGTCTACGATGCCGCCCGCCGCATAAAGATTTGTTGGCCACCCGGACCAGTTTGAGTCATAAAAGAACTTACATGTAGCCGAGCAGATTGACATTCTCCACAAGCCAGTCAGCTTGTAGTTCATCCAATCAACACAATCTACAAAAACCTCCGCATCATTGTAGGTTTGTGGCTCGTTCTGCTTAAGCCACATCAACTTAGGTACGCCCCACTCTGCAGATACTATTTGCTGCCCAGAATACTTTAGTGCGGGATCGCCTGTGTTCGTTATCATTTCCGATTGTTTAGCTGACCGCACGTCCATCCATAGTAGCGCCGGGCGAAGCGGCTTACCTTTATTATCACAAGCAACTAACGTCGCCGAAGTTGCGTCTACTGCAATACCAACGATGCGCTCACGATCTATGTCGCATAGTACCTTCTCTAATGAGAGCTTGAGCCCACGCCACCAATCCTCAGGGTTTTGCTCCGCATGAGCCGGCCGCGGCGTGTAAGTCCTCACCTCAGTAGCTGCGCTACTCACCAATTCACCATCAGGTGTAATTACCGCTACACGTACACCACCGGTGCCTACATCTATGCCTAATAAAAGCGAGTCATTCATATTTAACCTCATCGTTAATCATGTCTATAATCTAGGTTGGTTTCCGTAGCTTAGTTTCAGCTAGGATCTGTTTCGCTACATTCTCGGATGTCACTAAATGAGTAACATATCCGCCCCTCAATGCTGCTAGTGCGATTAGGGCTTTCCCAGATGCCGTAGCCACAGCCACGCGCATTGGTACTGAGAGCAGCTCTCGAAGTTTAAGACCTATTGTGCGTTTTTCAAGAGCATCATCCACCACTTCTCCAGCGCCGTTCACAAAATGACCTAGTAGATCACCAACTGCTCCTCGGCCTCGAAGTCTACTAACATATTGATGATCCAAACATCCGGACTCTACTAAGACCGAATTGTTTCGCAATGCTCCCAACGAGAAGATTGCCACGTCAACATCGCGTGCTTTCTCTAGTGTTTGCGAAATAGTCTTGTCACTAGACAATGCCTCTGCGAGCTGTTCCGAACTTACAATTGCAGGTGCTGGAAGTGTGATAGCAGTTGCCTGAGCCTTCATAGCAAAGCTCATCAGGACATCGTTCTGAGATACCTTGGTATTTATGAAGGCAACACCACCATTTAGTTGAACGATCCGTGAATTAGTAGCCCAGCCGTGATGCAACTCGTCTGCAACTATACTCAGAGTGCGCCCCCAGGAAACTCCGATATCAACTCGGGATAAACCACTCCTTTCTAGTAAGCCAGCAACATGCTTACACACACATATCTCGGTCGCTTTGGCCTCGCCTAGATCTGCTACCACTATGGATTCTTCAAGCCCAAATTCTTCTTCGAGCCTCTTTTCTAAAACGGAATTGCGCGTGAACGGATCTTGGATTGTAAAAATGACGAATCCAAGTTCCAATCCTTCAGCTAATAGCCTCCTGACTTTCCATCTAGACACTTCCATAGCATCCGCTATGTGGGACTGAGTCTGGTTCCTTACAAATGTCCGTTCACATACCTCTATTATTTCTGCGTGTCGCCGCGCGCTAAGAGATTTCACTTATCTAGTAGTTTTAGATGGTTCGATCAGCACTTTTGCCGAGTGAATCTCTCGCGAGCTCATCTTTCGAATAGTTTCAGCAACTCCATCAAGCCCGAGCTCATGCGTCACCATGAACTCCCACTTAAGGTCACCAGAAATCATTTTCTCAACCGTTGTGGCCCACGCTTTTCCTGGAAATGGCGCAGCAAATGAGTTCCACGACCCTATGACAGATCCCTCAAAACGCATTAGATGTGCCCAAGATTCATCTTCAATAACAATATCGGTATTGGGAATACCGACAAGAACAACCTCACCTTTCCTGGCCAATACTGAAATTGCTTCACTAGGAACATTTTTCGCACCCGACGTTTCAACAACCACATCAAAGCGCTCTTCAACTGCCTCCGTAACAGAACCTATCGCGGTTACTACATCCGTAGCTCCTGCAGATTTAGCTAACTTTGCTTTCTCGTCCGTCACTTCAAAAGCGGTAATAGTACTGGCGCCCATTAACTTGGCCCATTGAATCGCGAACAATCCTATTGGCCCCCCGCCGCCAAAGACCGCGACTTTAGTACCTACTGTTAAATTGGTTTTCATAATGGCGTGCAGGGCAATTGCTGCAGGGTCAACCATTGCAGCGGCACGAACATCGAGCTTCTTGGGGACTCTCAAAAGCGCAGTTGCTGGACCCGCTACATACTCTGCATAGGCACCGTTTCGTCGGGAGCCATAGTAGTCATAATTCTCGCACAAAGAATACTCACCCTTAGCGCACGGCGTACATTCAAAGCAAGGAATCATGGGAGGCACGGTAACGTGGTCACCTGGTCGCACGGAGTTAACATCTTCCCCCACTTTTTCAACAATTGCTGAAAACTCGTGTCCGCAAATCAGAGGAAGCTTATGTGGACCTTTCTTGTACATTCGATCAAGATCAGAACCACAAACACCGCAAGCTGCGACTCTTAATAACGCATCATTGGGGCCTATATCTGGTATCGGCTGTTCTTCAAGTCGGATATCTCCTACTCCATGCATAACGACGGCTAGCATGCTTGACATATTCGAATCCTCCCGGTTCTTTTTCACTTCATCGTGTGTAAACCACACTACAGAAAAGAAAGAAATGAAAAAGATCCGTGGATTAGATTGACCAAATGTAGCAAACTAGGCAGCATTCGTGTCTGTAATCAAGTCTATGATGCACCTGATTTAACACTCATAACTCCCCCAGTTCCACGGCTACGTCTTGGATGTCGTGGAATATGCCTTGCAGGGCTGGGAAGATCTTGCGGTGCACTCCCATCCATTTGCGGTACCGGTCGTGGGTTTTCGCATCCGGTGTTGTCCGCTCCCCTAAGTGCGCCATCGCTGAAGCCGCATGTGCCGCATCGTCGTAATAGCCAATCCCCACGAACGCGAGCGCCGCCGCCCCCTGCGCAGATGCCTCCTCAACTTCTGAACGCACAATCTCAACACCAGTAACATCACAAATAATCTGACGCCACAACGCAGACCGAGAGCCACCACCCACGGCGCGCAGCTCACGCACCGACGTCGCCCCACCACGGGCTAGCCCCTCAAGATTTAACGCCAACTCAAACGCCATGCCCTCTAACAAAGAACGGTACGCATGCGCCCGCGTGTGCCCAGACCCATAACCAACAACCGCGCCCCGCGCAAACGGATCCCAATATGGTGCCTGCACCGCATTCCAATACGGCAGTGACAACAAGCCTTCACACCCCGCTGGTACCTGGGCGGCAGCGGCCTCCAACTTGGGGTCAGGTGCGCCCTCCAACGCAGGATCGTTGAACTCCCGGCGGAACCAGTTGCCAAGCACCGAACCGGAGTTCTGCACCGACTCCAACACGAACCAACCCGGTATCCCCGCCACTAACGCGCGATATTGCTTAGAGAACCGGTACTCATCCGCATGCACACCCGCCACAATCGACGTCCCAATATTCACATACGCCACGCCCGGCTCCGTCGCCGCAGTCCCCAAACCAGCCGCCTGCCCATCACCCAGACCCGCGACCATCACCACGTTCTCAAGGCCCCACTGGGCAGCAAGTTCGGGTAACAGTGGCCCCACAACCTCACCGGGCTTCGCCAACTGAGGCATCTGCTCGGCCCGCACACCAGCCATATCCAACAGGGTTGGCGACCACGTCTGCGCCGCAATATCAAACAAATTCAACGTATCCGCACTACCCGTCGACGACACCCACCGGCCCGTCAACCCATGCGCCACATACGCATGCACATCCACCACCAGGTGTGCACGTTCAAACACCTGCGGTTCATGCTCCTTCAACCACGCCATCTTATACAACGCCGACGTCGTATCCGCCGGCTTCCCCGACAGCTCATGCACCGCATCCGAACCCAACCGGTTGATCTGCTCACCAGCACGCGAATCCAACCACAAAATCGCCGGACGAATCGCCTCCCCACGCTCATCCAACGCCACAAACGTCTCTCGCTGATGCGTAATCCCCATCGCCTTCACCCGCGCCCGATCCTGCGCCGACAACTGCGCCACCGCCTGCGCAACCGCCTCCTGCGTAGAAGACCACCACTGACGCGGATCATGCTCATACTGATGCATATGAGGCGTGAAAAACTCAATGCGCGACCGCCCCGTAGCCAACACGTGGCCACCCGCATCAATCACCACAGCCTTCGTGGCAGACGTAGACGAATCAATCCCAATAACTAACGGCTCCAACGCAATATCCTTCCACGCACACAGCGAACTAGCCTTACAAAAACTGCTATACCTCTATCGTATCGAACAGTCGGCTACCCTCGCCCCGCAGGCGCGCAGGCCCCACAAGCATGCAAACCACGCACGCTTTTACAGACCACAGGCTAGGCCACCGTCGACTCCACCAGACACGTCAGGTGCACCGCCTGCCGATTGCACACAGAACCGTTTAAACCAACTCCCTACAGCACAGGTGTGCTTCCACCATCCACTCGCAACCCAGTGCCCGTTATGTAGCCAGCTGCTTTCGAGGCATAGAACACCACGGCCGCAGCCAGTTCCTCCGGATCCCCCAAACGCTTCACTGGAATACTGTTTTCAAAACGTTCCCGCACTTCCTGAGGGGAAACACCCTCGCGCTGCGCCGCGTCTGCATCCAACTGATCTATCCGCGGCGTCAAAATCCGCCCCGGATGCACCACGTTCACAGTCACGCCACTAGCGCCAACCTCAAGCGACAAAGCTTTCAAATACCCCGCCAGCGCCATCCGCCCCATCGAAGACAACACCAACTGCTCAGAAGGGGTTTGCACCGCCACTGAACCAACCGCAATAATCCGCCCCCAACCCTGCTTCTGCATATGCGGTAAACAGCGATTAATCAGCGCTATATGCGGCTTCACCAGGCGATTCATTGCCTCGTCCACATCCACAGGCCGCACCGTCGTAGGTTTCCCCGGCCGCGGCCCCGGGCCATTCAGCACCAGCACATCAATCGGCCCGAACGCGGCCTCACACGTAGCTGCCGCATGCTCCACAGACGCTAAATCCTCAACGTCCATAACCGCGCCATCAGCCACCCCACCGGCCTTCAACACCTGCTCCACCACGGTTTGCACGCGCCCTTCAGTACGCCCCGTTACGAACACGCGCGCACCCTCAGCCGCTAACTTCAACGCGCTCGCACGCCCCAAACCCGACGTAGACGCCGCAACGAACGCCACTTTCCCGCTCAAACCCAAATCCACTAAAACCACTCCTTTAGTTACGCATCACATTTCTACAAGACTAACGCGTAACCGCCGTCACAGCACGGGGGGAACCTCAAGTAGATAAAGGTCTGCGTAGGGCAAAGCAGGGAACAAGACCACTTGAATTCAAGTGGAAAGGAACAGCGGTGGCGTGCTCACACAAGTGGAAAGGCCAGGCGGGCAACCCGGCAGCGAAAGAGGCCGCTCGCACAAACGCGAAGCGGCCTCATCAGCAGCCGGCACCGGTCAGCCTTAAAACAGCCATCCCAAAAACCGGCCGCAAAAAACCAAGCTACAGCAAACTGGTTACGACAGTTTCTTCACCAGTGGGAACGTGATGGTCTCGCGGATACCTTGGCCGGTGAACGCCATCAGCAGGCGGTCCAGGCCCATGCCCATCCCACCCGTGGGGGGCATGCCCTGCTCCATGGCTTCCAAGAAATCCTCATCCAAACTCATGGCTTCCTCATCACCCTGCGCGGCCGCGAGCGACTGCTCCACCAACCGCTCCCTCTGCACCACCGGGTCCACCAGTTCCGAATACGCGGTTGCCAACTCGAACCCACGAATATACAGATCCCACTTCTCCACCACACCGGGCTTTGAACGATGCTGCCGCACCAGCGGCGAAGAATCCACCGGGTAATCACGCACAAACGTGGGCTCATACAAGTCATCACCCAACGCGGCCTCAAAAATCTCCTCCGCGATCTTCCCGTTCACATAGTGATCCGGAATATCAAGTCCGAACTCACCGGCAATCTGCAGCAGTTCCTCGCGCGGCGTATCCACCGAGAACTCCCGACCCAAAGCCTGCGCAGTTGCCTCAAACATAGAAATTTCACGCCAAGAACCCGACAGGTCATACACGGAACCGTCCGGCAACGTCACCTGCTCCGAACCCATCGCATCCCGAGCTGCCTTCTGAATAAACTCCCGCGTGCGCCGCGCCATCGAATCGTACGTACCGTACGCCTCGTAGGCCTCCAGCATCGTGAACTCCGGGGAATGCGAAGAATCCGCTCCCTCGTTACGGAAGTTACGGTTAATCTCAAAAACCTTGTCAACCCCGCCCACAACAGCGCGTTTCAAAAACAACTCCGGGGCAATACGCAAAAACAAATCCGTGTCATACGCATTCATGTGCGTCGTGAACGGCCGGGCTGCCGCACCCCCATGAATCGTCTGCAACATCGGGGTTTCAATCTCAATGAACCCCGCGTCGTGGAAATACTCCCGCAGCGAATACACCACGTTCGCACGCACCCGCACCATATCCCGCGCTGCAGGGCGCACAATCATATCTAAGTAACGCCGGCGTACCCGCTGATCCTCCGACAGGGTCATCGCCGTACCATCTTCAGTTACAAACGCCTTCGGAAGTGGCCGCAGTGCCTTCGACGCAATCCGCCATGCAGCGTCGTCTTCCGTGGCCTCCGCGAACACCGACAGTTCCCCGCGTTTAGAACGGATCGGACGGCCCCGCACAAACAGGTGATCACCCAAATCCACCAGCGATTTGAAAGACTTCAAAGAATCCGCGCCCACAGCCTTCGCCGAAAGCATTGCCTGCAACTGGTTCCCCGCCCCATCCTGGAGCACCACGAACTGCAACTTACCGGAACCACGCACCGCCATCACGCGGCCAACCAAACCCACAACGTCCTGGGATTCCTCTTCTTCCCCCAAAGACTCGTAAGTCTCACGCACCTGCGCGATCGTGGTTGTCACCGGGAGTTCAACCGGATACGGATCCACGCCCGCATCTAACATTTCCTGCCTTTTGTTTGCCCGCACCCGCACCTGTTCAGGCGCGTTTTCTAGAAAGTCTTTCATTTTACTCACGCTCTAATGTTACCTAATGCAATACTCGTGTCCGCCTGCTCTACCGCAATGGACTTTGCAGCGGACCTTCGCCTCCGGTGGCGTTTTCTAACCCGGCGGGGACCGAGGCTGGGTCGTCCCCCACATGTATCTGCCGGTTTTGTTCGTCTACAAGTACGACGCGGCCACGCCACCCTTCCAGCTGAGATTGTGGGACTTGCGCATACGCAATTATTATAACGACTTCCCCTTTATTTATGAGGTGAGCTGCCGCCCCATTCACCTGGATTCCACCGCTGCCGGGCTGGCCCGCAATCGCGTACGTAGACAAGCGCGCTCCCGAGGTGACGGACACAACGTCCACCTTCTCGCCCTCAACGATGCCGGCGGCCTCCAGCAGGTCCGAGTCAATAGTTATTGAGCCCACGTAGTGCAGGTCCGCGCTCGTTACTGTGGCCCGGTGGATTTTGCCACTCATCAGAGTCCGATAAACCTCTGCCATTCATTTCACCTCAAGAATCAAATTGTCAATCAGCCGCGTAGTCCCCACTTTCGCTGCCACCGCTAGCACCCCCGTGCCATGCGTGATGGGTTGGAACGTGGTGGGGTCAACGAGCGCCACGTAATCCACGTCAATGCCCGGCTGGTTCAACGCCTCCATGGTTTTGCGTGTGATCTCGTCCGCGTCCGCACCGGTTTGCGCTGCCTGCGCTCCCGTTTGCAGTGCTTTTGACAACCCGAGGGCCTGTGCGCGCTCGGATTCCGACAGGTACGCGTTGCGCGAAGAGAGCGCAAGGCCGTCGCTGCTGCGCACAATCGGAGCCCCAACAATCTCAATCCCCATGTCTAGGTCACGTACCATTTGCCGCACAATCGCCAGCTGCTGGGCGTCTTTTTGCCCAAACACAGCCACGTCGGGGCGCACCAGGTTAAACACTTTGTTAACCACCAGGCACACACCCGCAAAATGCGTGGGCCGCGTTTTCCCTTCCAGCACCCGAGCCGTGGGCCCCGGATCGATCCGCACCTGTGCTTCGCCATGCGGATACATTTCTTCTGCCGATGGGGCAAACACCAGGTCCGCCCCCACCTGCGCTAGGGCGTTCAAGTCTTTTTGGAGGTCCCGTGGGTAAGCCTCAAAATCCTCGCCGGGCGCAAACTGTGTGGGGTTCACAAAAATGCTCACCACCACGTGGTCGGCGCGCTGCGCCGCTGCCTTCACCAGTGACAAGTGCCCCTCATGCAGAGCCCCCATTGTCATAACTAATCCCCGCTGCCCAGACATGCTTGTCAACGCACGTTTGAGTTCCTCACGGGTTTTAACAACCTTCGGTTCGTTTACCACGACCCCTCCTTCGCGGTAAATCTTACCGCGCCCGCGTGCTAACAACGAAAACCATCAAACAGGTGGGGCACTTTCTTAGCAAGAGAGGATATAGCCGCGGAAAGGGCCGCAGTCTAATAAGCCCGCAGGCCCAGCCGCACTCCAACAAACGGAAGCACAGCTGGGCCGAAGAATCAGCGCGCTGCAACATACCCCGGGGCCTATGGCAACGCCTAGTTCGTATTTACGCGAGCGTGCGGCGCGGCACGATCTCTGGATTAGCAGTTACCACAGACGCTGCCTGCTCATCGGTAGGCAATGTTTCCGCCTTGGCCAGATCTGCGGTGCGCTGACGGTAAGAATCCAGCTCCCGCTTCGCCGTCTGCTCATCCCAACCCAACTCTTTACGCATCAAATCCGCTACCTCCGGCGCAGCAGCCACCCCACGGTCACGCTGCTCCAAGTCCAGACGCACCCTGCGGACCAGCACGTCCTCAAGATGCAACGCACCTTCAAAACGGACGGCGGCCACAACCTCAGCACGCAAGAACTGCGGTGCTTCCTTCAAAGGCTGAGCCAAATCCGGATTCTCCTCAAGCAAATCCAAAACCCGGTCAATCTCAGCACCATAACGATCCAGCAAAGACTCCACACGCGCGGCAGTCCACCCGTATTTACTTGCAATCGCAGGTGCACGCCGGGCCGTGGCAAAGAACCCTTCCGCACCCACCAAAGGCACGTTTTCGGTAATCGAAGGCCGGCGTTTCGCTTCTGCCTCTCCAAGCGCGAAATCAACCGCGTCCTGAGCCATCGGCCGGTACGTGGTGAGCTTACCGCCCGCAATCACCGTCAAATTCGGGGCCGCAGCCGTCACCGTGTGCTCGCGAGACACCTTAGTCGACTGCGTCTTATCCCCCTTCACCCCAGGCTGCAACAGTGGCCGCAACCCCGCGTAAACACCAATAATGTCCTCGCGCGTCAACGGGTCTGCAAGAATCTCATTCGCATGGTCCAACACGTAGTCCACATCTGCTTTAGTGGCCACCGGGCGCGAAATATCCTGCTCATACGGCGTATCCGTAGTGCCAATCACCCAGTAACGCTGCCACGGAATAATGAACAACACAGACTTTTCGGTGCGCAAGAAAATCCCGGTCTGCGCGTTAATGCGCTCGCGCGGCACCACAATGTGAATCCCCTTCGACGCCAGCACCTTCAAGCCACCGTCGGTGCCACCAAGCTTCTCTGTTTCTTCGGTCCACACCCCGGTTGCGTTAATCACGTGGCGGGCATTCACATGCATTTCCTTGCCCGACTCTAGATCCACGATTCGCGCGCCGTTCACAGCTCCACTAGCTGTCTTGGTGAGCCCAACCACCTGGGTGCGGGGAGCCGCGAGCGCCCCAAAGCCAGACGCGGTCCGAACCAAGTCAACCACCAAACGGGCGTCATCCACGCGCGCGTCGTAGAACCGGATCGCGCCAGTCAGCGCTGAAGGCTTAATGCCGGGGAACAGTTTCATTGCGCCGCTGCGCGAGTAGTGCTTTTGCACGGGCACGGAGCCGCGATGTGCCCACTGTGCCATCGCGTCGTACATGCCGACCCCTACTGCGGAGTACGCGCGTTCCACCACGGGGGTTTTCAGTGGCCACAAGAACGGTTGGGCTTTCACCAGGTGAGGTGCGGTTTTAGTAAGAAGCAGGCCACGTTCCTTCAGCGCTTCCGCAACCAGTGCGAAATCGAGGTTGTACAGGTATCGCAGTCCGCCGTGAACTAGTTTTGAGGACCACGCGGAGGTGCCGCTGGCCCAGTCCCCCGCTTCTACAACGGCTGTGCGTAGCCCGCGCGAAGCGGCGTCGAGCGCGATTCCCGCCCCGGTTACACCTCCACCGATCACGAGGATGTCCACGCCCTCTTCGTCCGTCATCTCTTTCAACGCCTGGGCACGGGAGTGAGCCGTGAGGAATGTGTTTTGCTCTCGCATTCTGAACCTCCTGTTGTTTTGCTACGGCTGTGCTTAGAACCAGCCGTGTGTTGACGGCTGTGTCAAGCGTTTGAGGCACTACCCGCAGGGTACTCATCCCGAGGCTATACCTCCAGTCACCAATTTAGGTTACAGCAACGTTACCAAATTCGAAAGTATTCTCAACTAGAACGCACAAACGTGCACGAGGTGGTTGCAAGCTCGAAATAATGAGTTCAACTGTTAGCAGCGCGGCGCACTGCGGGCTTACCGACGGGCGCGCGGCGGGACTACCACCCCGCCCAGTCTCGTGGTCGAACTACCACCGGGGGTTCGGCTGGCCTACCGGCGGTAGAGCAGTTCGGCGTGGATCGCTTCCGCAGTGGCGTCGTCGATTAACCCCACTTCGTTGGCTTGCTGCGCGGTCGCTTCAGCCATGTCCATGTAGGTGCGTGCCACGCTTTCCAACCCCGCGTTGCGCAGCGCGTCCATGTGCGTGCTGATGGTTCCCGTGTCACCGCGCACCACCGGCCCCGTCAGCCCAGCCGCCCCTTCCGACAGAGCGCGTTCTAACGCTGCGTTTAGCAGTGGTTGAATATACTCGGCGGGTTCATCTATTCCCGCTTTGCTAAGCGCTGTTACTGCTTGGGACACAATCGTCACCAGGTAGTTCGCCCCGTGCGCTAGCGCCGCGTGGTACACCGCCCGGTCTTCTTCTTCCACCACGTAGGGGGTCGCTCCCATTTCCATCACGAGGGCCTGGCCGATCGCGATTCCAACCGCGGGTGCGGTCACAGCAACGGGGCAGTTCACCAAGCGGTCCACATCCAGGGAGGTTCCCGTGAAAGTCATGGCCGGATGCAGAGCAATTGGAATCGCCCCGGCGGCAGACGCGCCCGATAGTGCCGCCACTCCGTGGGCGCCACACGGGTGCACCACAATCTGGTTGGCGCGCCAGACCTGAAGTTTCGCCAGGCCATCCACGACGGGTACGATCTGATCGTCGGGCACCGCCACAATCACCAGGTCACTAGCCTCCACCACTTGGTCTGCGTCCGCTATCTGCGCGTCGGGCAGCAGCGCCGCCACCCGGTCGTTGCTCTCTTCAGATCTTGATCGGGTTACTGCCACTACTGAATGCCCTGCCCGCTGCAGTGCCAACCCGAGTGTGGGGCCAACTCGGCCCGCCCCCACCACTCCAATGCGGAATCTAGCTGGCATGGCGCGCCTGCGTTTCTTGCCCGAGCTTCATCTGTTTCTCTACAACCTCGGGCCCGTCGGTAAATAGGTTCTCAGCGGGAATATCGCGCCCAGATTCAACGCGTTTACGCCACGCCTCAGGTTCCTCAACCCGCCGGGCCACGCGGGCCCGCGTAGCCACAGTTGCGGCAACGTTTGCAGCAACTCGTTCGTCAACATGCGCCAGGGATGTGTTGCCGGTTAGTGAAACCAGGTGGAAGTCCAGGCTCCGCAGCCGCCGCTTAGTGCGCCACGGCCCGGTGTACAACTTCACCGATTGGATCCGCGGGTAGGCAAACATAACGAGCTTGCGCGTGACCCGCCCCAGGCGCAGAGCCACCACCCGGTCGGTTAACGCAATCGCGTTGCGGTCGTATGCGATCCAGTCGAAGATCCGCGCGCGGGGCGGGCAGACTTCGTAGATTGCGCTTGGCCCGCGGTCTTCAATTCCCGAACGTACCAGTTCCATCGGGTCATCTATCCCCAGGTCCGGGTACACCATCCATACGGCACGCAGCATGTCAGACAGGGACCCCACGGGAAGGAGCACGTCACGATCTTCTGATCCTCCTTCGCTACTACCTTGGAATCCGGCTTGAACGATACTGACTTTGTACCAGCCGAAGATTCGCCACAAGAACGGTTGCTCAATTTCTAAACCGTGTATGCGTGCCGGAGCGATTGTTTGCGCACGGGTGGAGGTAAGACCCGCGCGAATGCGGATACCGTCGGCAGTTACGAATGCGCGGAAGTTGAAGTTTTGCGTGAAGCTTCGCAGTGGCACGCCAATCATAGCGATCCCGCCGAAGACGATCCCAACTAGCCCGGAAGCCGCCGAGTCAAACACCGCCCAAAATACGACTGCACTCGATAGCAACGCGATTCCAATAACCAGAACGAATATCATCCCGAAGTTCACAAACAACGATCCGAGCAGTCGCAGCCACGGCACCTCGATTATGGGGCTGCCATCTTCTTCCCACGAATCAATTCCGACCGCGTCTGCCTCATTTTCCGCTTGAGGGCCATTGGCTACCCTATTCTCCGCTTGAGGGCCAGCTGTCGCACTATTGGTCACGCCTGCTGGCGCGTCGACGCCCTCAGCACTTTGGGTGACGCCCTCAGCGCGCGTGGCGGACGCGTCTGTACTTTTAGTGCCTGCTCGGCGCAGTAAGATTTCGCGCCTAACCGCTTCCAGATCACGGGTTTTCAGCAGGCCAAAAGACAGGTTTGAATCCGCCCCACCTGCAACCTCAATGTCAATCTTGCCCAACCCAAACAGGCGCCCCACCAATGAGTGGGTAATATTCACGGTTTGAATCCGCGACAAGCGGGCGTGCCGCTGGTTGCGCGCCAAGATGCCGTTACGGTAATAAACCGCGTTTTCTGTAACCGCATACCCCATGTGACGCCAACTGAAATAGCAGTACACACCCACTATCAGCGCAATTAACAGCAGCGCGCCAAGCACCACCATGACAATCTTGAGTACGCTGGAGTGCTGCACGAAGCCGGAGTTAGCGATGTCCTCATAGAGGTCGTAGTTCCGATAGAGCAAGAACCCAAACAGAGCCGTGAACACCGCCCAAGACTGCGCCAGCGGAGTAATGGGGTGAAGCTTACGCCACGCGGCTTCGTCTACCCCCGAGCCGACTATTGATTCGCGTTTTTTGCGCTTCGCCATTTACAGCCCCGCCATCTCAGCTTCACCGCGAGCAGCAAGTTCGTTGCGCAACCGTGCGGCCTCGCCCGACGGTAGTCCTGGGATTGACGCGTCAGTACTGGCAGATGCGGTGTGTAGTTCCACTTCCGCGATCTTGAAGTATCGGGCGATCGGCCCCTCAGAAACATCTACGTACTGCAACCGGCCGTAGGGGATAATTGTTAGGTTCCGAAACATGATTCCTTTGCGGATCAGCAGGTCCGACGGGCCTTCCGCGTACCCGATTGCCCGCACCTGGCGCGGCACTAGCCAAAACAACCATACGAACAAGGCCGCGAGCGCCGCGACCGCGATCCAAATCCACCGGCTCAAAAGCACCGATAATGCCGCTGCCGGCAGAATAGTTACGACGGCACCAATCCCTAGTGACACCATCCGGACTTTCAAAAGATTAGGAGAAACTCGTTTGAACTCCACGTCGCTAGGATTGAAAACTTCCGTATCTGGTTGCATGCAGAATACCTTTCTGTACGGGCGCCACGAACGCTATCAACTCTGGGAAATAGTGTTTCATAGTGACTTACACCGCTCAAGTACACAGTTTAGGCTGTTACATGCCCTCAATGTCGCACTTACCCCCTCCATCCCACCCGCCCACTAATCCACAGAGTCCAGCTTCCATTCAGGGACTTTTCAGCGTGAGGGTGTTGAATTACCTCATGAGCACTACGATTGACCGCGCAAACTCACAGTCTCAAACATCTGAAGCCAAGCTACTGGTTGTCGACGATGAACCAAATATCCGCGACCTGCTGGCGTCCTCACTGCGGTTTGCAGGTTTCGACGTGTCCACCGCAGCGAACGGTGCCTCCGCCTTCCACCTCGCCACTACAGAAAACCCAGACCTCATTGTCCTAGACGTCATGCTGCCCGACATGGATGGCTTCACCGTTACCCGCCGGCTGCGCGACGCGGGCGTGCGCGTTCCCGTACTGTTCTTAACGGCGCGCGACGACATGCAGGACAAAATCCAAGGCCTCACCGTTGGTGGGGATGACTACGTGACGAAACCCTTTGGGCTAGAAGAAGTGGTGGCGCGCATCCGCGCAATCTTACGACGCACCAAAGACACCGAGGAAGATGACGGCATCCTGCGGGTTGGCGACTTGGAAATGGACGAGGACGCACACGAAGTGCGCCGCGCCGGCACCGAAATCGAACTATCCCCCACCGAGTTCAAACTACTGCGCTACCTCATCCTCAACGAAGGGCGCGTAGTGTCTAAAATGCAGATCCTCGACCACGTGTGGGAATACGACTGGGATGGGGAAGCAGCCATCGTGGAATCATACATCTCCTACTTGCGGCGTAAACTCGCGGTACCCGGCGCCTCAGGGGAACTAATCCACACGCGCCGCGGATTCGGCTACATGCTGAGGGCCGAGAACTGACCCGGATGAGTCGACTACCAGGCATCTTCAAAACAGGGTTTTGGCGTTCAATAACGCTTCGAACCCGCCTGGTTG
Source organism: Gleimia hominis (assembly GCF_002871945.2). NCBI lineage: Bacteria > Bacillati > Actinomycetota > Actinomycetes > Actinomycetales > Actinomycetaceae > Gleimia > Gleimia hominis. The sequence continues at coordinate 1,327,183 of NZ_CP126963.1, forward strand.
TACTGTTCACCCTGATCCTTTCAGTTGGATTCACCCTCGCAGCCACCGCCCTGCTAGGGATCTTGCAAGCACACCTCGTGGGCCAAGTAGACCGGGAACTAGAAGAATCCGCGCGCCGCACGGCCGTATCCACCGCCGAGGCACTTTTGAACTCGCGCGAACCCAATATTCCCTCAAACTACTACTTCCACTTCAAAACGGTGGACGGCAGCGAGAACTCCCTAATTACTCCCGAAAGTGCAGACAGGTTCGGCGTGCCAGTAACTGGGGAACTACTACCCATGGGCGTGTACCCCCAAGGGGCGATGACGCGGCCGGTGAAGGTACCGTCCACTAAAGACGGTTCCTCCTGGCGGGCAGTTGCGGTGCCGATCAGTGTGAACAACCAGCCCTACGGCGTGGTGACGATCGCGCTGCCGCTGACGGACACCGACGAAACCCTGGTGAACACCGCGCAGTACTTTCTGCTGCTCGGAATCCTCATCACCGTCGTTGGAGCCACTACCTCCTACTACATGGTGCGGCTTGCGCTGCGGCCCCTCAAGCGAATAGAAACGGTGGCGAAACAAATTTCGGTAGGAAATATTTCGCAACGCATCGACCCCGAACCGGAAACGTCGGAAATAGGGTCGCTTACAACCAGCCTGAACCGTATGCTGGCGCGCATCGAACAATCATTTATGGAACGCGACGCCACGCAGGCGAAAGTGCGTCGATTCGTGTCGGACGCATCCCACGAACTACGCACCCCGCTGGCAGCGATCCGGGGGTATGCGGAACTGTACCGCATGGGCGGCGTACCGGAATCGGGTACTAAAGACGTGATGAACCGGATCGAATCGGAAGCCACCCGCATGGGCACGCTCGTGGAAGACCTGCTGACACTCGCGCGGCTAGACGAGAAACGGGAACTGAACGTGGAACGCGTGGACCTCATGGAACTGATTCGAAACGCGTCCTTTGACCTGCGGGCATTGGACTCCTCACGGGTGGTGCAGGTGCTGTCACTAAACGACGGTGAGGATGCACCCGAGCATTTCTACGCGATGGCCGACCGCGACCAGATGACGCAAGTGTTCACCAACATCATCGGCAACATCGTGCGCTACACGCCAAACGGCACACCCGTGGAGTTCGCGGTAGGGAAAACAGAGGGCACACTGATTGTGGAAGTGCGCGACCACGGGCCCGGCATTTCCGCTTCCGACCAAGAGAAAGTGTTCGCCCGCTTCTACCGCACCGACGTGTCGCGCTCACGTGAATCCGGTGGGTCTGGCCTGGGGCTCGCGATCGTCGCCTCCATTATGGCGCTGCACTCGGGCAAAGCCAGTTTGATGCGCACAGAAGGTGGTGGACTCACCGTGAAACTGCGTTTACCTGGCCTGAAGATAGCTAACGAAGAAGATGCTAGCGAACCAACCACCACGCAATAATCCCACCACCGCAGGCACAGGCAACCTTGCGTGCTCATTTCGCGCGCCTAACGCTAAGTGCCCACTAGATTGTTATTAGTAAAAGGCTTACTATATTTCGGTGCTTGATTTGTCTGAATCAAAAGTGCAGCCCAAGCCGCCCGCATGGCTTCCAAAGTCGTTCCAAGACGCGGCGGTGGCAAGTGGCGCGAGTGCGGACCGTGCGCAGATAACAGCCGAAGCGGATCGTCTGTTAGATAAGTGGAATGCGCCGGGCCGGCATTTTCACAACGCCAAGTTGCTTGCGAAAATCCTGTCGGCCTTCGACACGATCAGTGAATGCGCGCACGATCCCGACTTGGCGCGGCTCGCGATCTGGTACGGGGGTGCGTTTTTAACCCGATCTGTTCACGACGATGAGGCGCGGGTCCAGGTGCGTAAATCCGTTTGCGTGCGCGAGGTCGTAGCTGGCCTCCGCGGCCTGGGGGTACCTGAGGTTGACCGGGTAGTTCAGCTGGTTTCATATATGTTTGCGCTGCGCGCCCCCCGCGAGGACACGGATGCGAACGCACTGATTGACGCGCAAATGTCGGTGCTGGCGGCAGTGCCTCAGGAATATAAGAAATACCGGGCAGGGGCGCGTGCGGAATGCCCGGCTTTTTCAGATTTTGCGTTTAAGGTGTCGCGCCGCCGGTTCGTGCTTAACCTGCTGAAACGCAAGACGATTTTCCGCTCCCCCAATGCGGGCGTGTGGGAGGATCCGGCGCGGCAGAATCTGGAGGCCGAGTTGGCGAATCTGGATGCGGCGATTGCGAAGGTGGATCCGGATTTTACTGATGAACCTGCGGGCGGCGTGGTTGATGATGAGGAACCCACTTCTGGTACGCTCGTGATTCGCCGCAGTGTTAAGAAACCGCCGCGGCAAAGCCCTGCAGACAGGAAAAGCAACGAAAACAATGAGTCTTCTGGTGGCGCTTTGACTAGCGACAGTACGCTTACCTCCGATCGGGCGTTTGAGAAGCCAGCGAATAACCGCGATGGCGGTGGGGAGTCTGGTGATACCTCAAAGAATAAACCTGAGGGCGCGAAAATGCGCGAGGCTGACGCGGGAGACCAGGGCGCATCGAGCCTCGAATCAGAACCGGACTTCTTGACGCCAGCTCCGAAACCGCAGGTGAAGCGGAAGACCGCTAAGGAACAAGCCCGGGAGTCAGGTAAGCAACAGGCCACTGAACCGACTGAAGGACAGGCACGCAGCGAGGCAGCTAAGGAGCAGGCTCGCGACTCAGAGGTGGACTAACAGGTTTTAGCTCCTGCTTTATCCACAGGGATTTTGAGTGCACAACCAGGCCAGTGGGGGTGGGTGTGGGCTTGGCGCTGCGCGCACACTGGGATTGTCAGTGTTTGACTAAAGCGCAGTAAGGAGCGTTTAACATGGCAGTTTTTCAAGTAGATTCCGAAGAAGTAGCACGCTGTTCCGCGTTGGTCCGCTCGTCCGTTGAGTCAGTGCGTTCCCAAGTGCATGCCCTGATGGGTAACTTGCAGGCGTTAGAGGCGTCTTGGCAGGGCGCGGCGTCTAACCAGTTCTCCTCTGTAGTGGCGAACTGGCGGGCAACCCAAGCGCAGGTTGAGGCCTCGTTGGATCAGATTGGTTCCCAGATGTCGGTTGCGGCCGCTACCTACTCGGACGCAGAGGCGCAGTCCTTGTCTTTGTTCGCTGGGTAGGGCGAGTTGTGTCGGACTTGCCGGATGCGTCAGGCCGATAGCGTTCGACAGGTAGCGTTTTATAGACGGTAACAAATAACAGGTAGAACTGTATACAAAAACAGTTGGGGTGCGGCTGTTATAACCGCACCCCAACTGTTCAGTTCTTCAGCAACCCCTCTCGGTCAGGCACCCAACTTCAGTTGCGCACCTAACTTACGGGTCGTCACTGTCGATTTAGTACATGCCACCCATTTCGTCAGCGCCCGCAGCAGGTGCCGGGGCCGGTGGTTCCGGCTTGTCCGCCACAATCGCTTCAGTGGTCAGGAACATGCCAGCAATCGACGCTGCGTTCTGCAGTGCCGAACGCGTCACCTTAACCGGATCCGCAATGTCAGCCTTCAGCATGTCCTCGTACTCACCGGTAGCAGCGTTCAGGCCCTGGCCGGTGGGGAGGTGCTTCACCTTGTCCACTACAACGCCGCCTTCAAGGCCCGCGTTGTGCGCGATCTGGCGCAGTGGTTCAGTTACCGCTACGCGCACGATGTTCACACCAGTGGCCTCGTCACCGTCGAGCTTCAGCTCTTCCAGCACGGATGCCGCGTGGATCAGAGCGACACCACCACCGGGGATGATGCCCTCTTCCGCAGCAGCCTTCGCGTTCCGAACCGCGTCTTCAATGCGGTGCTTGCGTTCCTTCAGCTCCACCTCGGTGGCAGCACCGGACTTGATTACCGCTACCCCACCAGCGAGCTTCGCCAGACGCTCCTGCAGTTTCTCTTTGTCGTACTCAGAGTCGGAGTTCTCGATCTCCTGGCGGATCTGGGATACGCGCCCGTCAATCGCTTCCTTGGTGCCATCGCCATCAACAATGGTGGTCTCGTCCTTGGTCACCACAATCTTGCGGGCTTTACCGAGCACGTCCAGGTCCGCGGTCTCTAGGGACAGGCCAACGGTTTCAGAGATAACCTGGCCGCCCGTGAGGATCGCCATGTCCTGCAGCATCGCCTTGCGGCGGTCACCGAACCCAGGGGCCTTAACCGCAACGGACTTGAACAGGCCGCGGATCTTGTTAACCACCAGGGTGGCGAGTGCTTCACCTTCAATGTCGTCCGCCACGATCAGCAGTGGCTTGGACGCCTGCATTACCTTCTCTAGCAGCGGCAGCAGATCTTTAACCGTGGAGATCTTGCCTTCTACCAGCAGCACGTAGGCATCTTCGAGCACGGCCTCTTGACGATCTGCGTCCGTTACGAAGTATGGGGACAGGAAGCCCTTGTCGAAACGCATACCTTCGGTGGTTTCGAGAACGGTTTCGAAGGAGTTCGTTTCTTCTACCGTGATAACGCCTTCGCGACCAACCGTGTCCATGGCTTCTGCGATTAGGCGCCCGATTTCGGCGTCGTTAGCGGAAATGGAGGCGGTAGCGGCGATCTGGTCGGTGGTCTCTACGTCCATGCCGTCTTTGTGAAGTTGCTCCACAACTTTTTCGACCGCCAGGTCGATACCACGCTTGAGCGCTACCGGGTTCGCACCTGCAGCTACGTTGCGTAGACCTTCGTTCACTAGGGCCTGAGCGAGAACGGTTGCGGTGGTGGTGCCGTCACCAGCTACGTCATCGGTTTTCTTAGCGACCTCTTTAACGAGTTCCGCACCGATCTTCTCGTACGGCTCTTCCAGGTCAATTTCTTTAGCTACGGAAACGCCGTCCTTGGTGATGGTGGGGGCGCCCCACTTCTTTTCGAGAACTACGTTACGCCCCTTGGGGCCGAGCGTTACCTTGACGGTGTCGGCGAGGGTGTTCAGCCCGCGCTCCATGGCGCGGCGTGCTTCCTCGTCGAAAGCAATCATTTTTGACATTAGTGATATTCCTCCGCTGTGCGGTTACGGCCCGTCAATGCCCGCGACGGACGACCACTATCTACACGCTCATGTCTCGCATAGCAGTGGCCTCACTGACCGGCCTTACGATTATCACTCGAACCTTGCGAGTGCTAAGTCCTAGTTTGGCACTCTCCGGCGGTGAGTGCAAGATGGAACAGCTAAAAAGAATTGCTAACTGCGAAACCGCGTTTAGTCGCTACAGCTGCCTACCCTTGGTAGTCACCTTTGAGGATGATGATGATTCCGGCGTTTCCAACCGCACGGTCGTTGTTCTGCAGGTTAGAGATTCCCAGTACCTCACCGGCATGTTTGGCAGCTTCTTCGTAGTCTTTTCCGTAGTAAATGGTGGTCTGCTCCGTAATCCATTCGGACGCGTTACCGTTACTTACCTGGGTGAAACCGTCGTCGCTGAGTTTGCCGCTAACTTGCGCGGCGAGCCCGTTTCGCCCAGTGCCGTTCAGTACGGATACTGGGAAGTCTTTATTGATGGGTTCTTCAGAGGGTTTCTGCTCTTCGGAAGGCTCCGGAGTGGGACTGTTTTCTTCCTTGGGGCTAGTGCTCGCTTCAGGCGTGGCGGAGGCGGATTGGCTCACGGTTGGTTTCGGTGTTTCCGCTTCTTTTTTTGGCCCGGATCCAGTTACGTACCACGCTGCTGCCCACGCGAGTAGGGGCACTGCGATTACGACAATTAGGAACGGCAGAACTGTTTTCCACTGCGATGGACGCGCGCGGTGTGCACCCATGGGGACGTTCTTGCCCGCTTCGTCAAATTCATCTTCTGGATACTGATGAGCACTCATGGATTTCACACTACCGGGTTTGCCAGCTTGGAAGCTACGACGCGCCGATTTCGAAACCACGTTTGGATTGGTCGGCACAGATTATGTGGCCGGTTATGTAACAGGTCATGTGACCGGCAATGTGAGGGCAGTCGGGCGGGTAATGCAAGCTTGAGGGAATGAGCAATGTGGTTTGCGGGTGAACGCGTGAGGTGGGGAGCGGGTAGGGTTGGGTTGTGGCTAGTGTGAAACCGTTGTCTGAGTTGATCGACCCGGGTTGGGCTCGTGTTTTAGCGCCGGTTGAGCCGGTCATTCACCGGTTGGGCGATATGTTGCGTGAGGAAGTGCGTGCTGGTAACCAGTATCTTCCTGCAGGGACGGATGTGTTGCGCGCGTTCACGTATCCGTTTGAGAAGGTGAAGGTGCTGCTGGTTGGGCAGGATCCTTATCCGACGCCGGGCCATGCGATGGGCTTGTCGTTTTCTGTTAACCCGGGGGTGGCTTTGCCGCGCTCGCTGGTTAATATTTACGCGGAGTTGGAGTCGGATTTGGGGATTGCGCCGGCGAAAACTGGGGATTTAACAGCGTGGTCGCAGCAGGGCGTTTGCTTGTTGAACCGGGTGTTGACGGTGCGGGCGGGGGCGCCGGGTTCGCATCGGAATCGTGGTTGGGAGGATGTGACTGAGGTTGCTATCCGCGCTTTAGTTGCGCGTGAGCGGCCTTTGGTAGCGGTTTTGTGGGGGAATGATGCGCGTAAGTTGAAACCGTTGCTGGGTGGGGTGCCGTGTGTTGAGTCGGTGCACCCTTCTCCCCTTTCGGCGCGTCGCGGATTTTTTGAGTCCCGCCCATTTTCTAAGGTGAATGCGTTGCTTGAGGAGCAGGGCTGTGATCCGGTTGATTGGCGTTTAGAGAAGTAGGAGGGTTATTTTGAGCAATTCACCACTAGATGCGGATGCGGTTGCGTCCGGTGTGGGTCGTTGGGCTCGGTATGTGGCGATTGGGGATTCTCTTTCTGAGGGCCTGTGGGATCACTACGCTGATGGCTCGCTGCGTGGGTGGACGGATCGGTTGGCGCAGAAGCTTTCAGCTCGTCGTTTAGATGCTGGGTTGCCGGCGTTGGAGTATGCGAATTTGGCGATTCGGGGAAAGAAGATTCGCCCGATTCTTAGCGACCAGTTGCCTGAGGCGTTGCGGATGGGTGCAGACCTGGTTTCGATTACAGCGGGTGGTAATGATGTGTTGCGTCCTAAGGTTAATGTGACGGAGTTGGTTAACCGTTTGGAGCTGGCGATTGTGCGTGCACGTGAGGCAGGTGCGGACGTGTTGCTGGTTGCGAGTGCGGATCCAAAGGGTTCACCGTTGTTGGAGCTTACGCGCGGCCGGGTGGCTGCGTTTAATTGCGCGATTTGGAGTTTGGCGCGGCGGCATGGTTGCAGTGTGGTGGACATGTGGGGTTTGCGTGGTTTGAAGCGTTGGTCCGCTTGGAGTGAGGACCGTCTTCATATGAGTCCGCAGGGCCATGAGTTAGCTGCGGAGGCTGCGCTTGTTGGGCTGGGGTTGGAACCGGATGACCCTAGTTTCGATGGGCCGAGGACCCCGTCTTCTTCTAATCCGCTTTCGAATCCTGCGGCTGGGGTGTCTGGGATGGGCCCGGGGCGGCGGCCTTCGGACCGGGTTTGGTTGCGTAAGCATGCGATCCCGTGGGCGCAGCGGCATTTGAAGGGGCGTTCTTCTGGGGATGGTCGGAGCGCAAAACGCCCTGATTTAGAACAGATCTACCCGTAAGTTAACCGAGCTCACATGCTATATGCGCCGCACTGCATCCACCCCCTTTATGTGCCTCCGCTGAACCTGCCGCGCATGTCCCCTACCGCGCACGAAAAGATTCCGCGCGCTAGGTTGGAAGGGAGGAGTTGAGAGGAGCTGACCATGACGGTCAACGTTAAAGAACTAATCAATCGTGTGCCAACCGGCCTGTTAATCAATAATGAGTGGGTCGATGCGAAAAATAATGAAACTTACGAGGTGACTAATCCTGCTACCGGTGAGGTCCTTGCCGAGCTGGCTTCTGCGGGTGCAGACGATGCGCGCGCAGCCTTAGATGCCGCGTGTGAGGCGCAAACTGACTGGGCTCGCACCTCCCCGCGTGAACGCGCTGACATTTTGCGCCGCGCATTTGAGTTAGTGCATGAACGCGGTGAGGAATTCGCTGCCCTCATGACCCTAGAAATGGGGAAACCACTTTCGGAGGCGCAAGGGGAGGTTACGTACGGCGCGGAGTTTTTGCGTTGGTTCAGTGAAGAGACCACGCGTTTATACGGGCGCACGGCCACTTTGCCTGAGGGCGCGTTGCGGATGGTGACGCGGCGTAAACCCGTGGGCCCATGCTTGCTGATTACCCCGTGGAACTTCCCGCTTGCGATGGCTACCCGCAAGGTAGGGCCCGCAGTTGCCGCGGGATGCACGATGGTTTTGAAACCCGCGAAGCTAACGCCACTGACCGCCCAGTATTTTGCGCAAACTATGCTGGACGCGGGCCTGCCGAAAGGCGTGCTGAACGTAGTTTCCGGTAAAAGCGCGTCTGCGATCTCCACGCCTTTGATGGCAGACAGGCGACTGCGGAAAGTGTCATTCACCGGGTCCACTGCCGTGGGCCGCACCTTACTTAAAGCCGCTGCCGACAACGTTTTACGCACGTCCATGGAACTGGGTGGGAACGCTCCGTTCATAGTTTTTGAAGACGCGGATATTGACCAGGCTGTTGCTGGTGCGATGGGTGCGAAAATGCGTAACATCGGGGAGGCCTGCACGGCCGCGAACCGGTTCCTGATTCACGAGTCAGTCGCAGATGAGTTCACTGCGAAACTCGTGAGCGCCATCAAAGCCCTGAAGGTTGGCGACGGCATGGAAGAAGGGGTGACGTGCGGGCCACTCATCACCTCAGACGCCGTAGAAAACATGGAGGCCTTAGTGAAAGACGCGGTCGATCACGGCGGGAAAGTACTGGTAGGTGGCAGCCGAGTAGATGGTGCAGGAAACTTCTTTGAACCCACCGTGTTGCGCGGCATGGACCGGGGCGCACGCGTGTTCCAAGAGGAAATTTTTGGCCCCCTGTCCCCCATTTTCACGTTCAAAACAGAGTCAGAGGTAGTGGCTGCCGCTAACGACATGGAGTACGGTTTAGCCTCATATGTCTATACGGAAAACAGCGACCGCATGTGGCGGTTGGCGGACGCCCTGGAGTACGGGTTGATGGGCTACAACGCGGGCGTGATTTCGAACGCAGCCGCCCCATTTGGTGGGGTGAAGCAATCGGGTTTGGGCCGCGAAGGCGCAGCGGAAGGAATCGAAGAGTACACGTCCGTGCAGTACATCGGGGTGCGCGACCCCTACGCAGGCCAGTAGCACGTAAACAAGCGCGCGCCACAAATCCGCATGGAAAGGCGAAACGGCGTACTCGAAAGGTAACTAAAGGGTTCATAGGAGGTTACGTTTGCCGGTAGGTTACAGCGCGTAGGCTAGCTGCCCGTCCGTTGTGCTGACACCAACGGGCGGGTAGTTATAGCATTCTTATGTCATTAGTGCAGCCAAGAATTAACAACTTGTAGTCAACCATATTGAAAGTGTTGCCATGCATTTGCTTAGACCACTTACCGCGTTGCCACTGGCGGCGTCGCTTGTTTTTGCGTTTTACAGCCCGCTCGCCGTTGCAGCTGACCCTTCTGAAACACCCGATCCGACTTCTGAAACACTACTAATTAGTGACATTCAGACCGCTCCGAAAGATTACGAGGACAAACAGGTCACCACTAGCGGTGTCGTCACTGCCGTCTTGGAAGGCCGCGGTGGGTTCACCATTCAGATGCCCACCAGTGCGGTGCCAAGCGGATACGGGAACTCGCAGGCAGTGTTCGTCAAAGTCAGCGCCGATGGGGCAGATAAAGCAGCCGCTGTGGCAAACGTGGAGGTTGGTGACGCAGTTACGGTTACCGGGCAGGTGGATGTTCCGGGTGGCCTCACTACCCTCATGGCAAATAATGTGGAAACCACTGCAAGTGACCAAAGTAAACAGGTTAACGTCATGCAGGTGCCAGCGCCTAAAACGGATGCGGAAGCGCAGAAGCTGCAGAGCATGGCAATTGCCCCCAAGGGAAAGTTCCGGCTGGCGGATTCCTTCCCGTTAACGAGCGTTGGGCAGCTGATTTTAACGGATGGTGATAAGCCACCGGTGCAGCCCACCCAGATGGGGCGGCCTGGTTCGCAGCAGGCAAAAGCACAGGCAGAGTACAATGCGGCGCACCGCGTGGTTATTGACGATGGTAGCGATGCCGTGTTCGATTCGAATAATGACCAGGCGGAAGTGACGCCTCCTAAACACCTTCCATTCATGGCTGACGGTGCGCAAGCAGGCCCCACGTTGGGAGCCGAAGTGAGCTTCAAAACCCCCGCGATCGTCACGCGCGCCGATAAACAGTGGGTGCTCGACCCCACTGAATCAAACCCCGCGGCAGATGAGTTTGTTAGTTTCACAAAGGTTTCGGAAGCCGAGCCCGCTGACGTGGGTGGCAACTTGAAGGTAGCTACGTTCAACGTGTTGAACTACTTCACCAGCCTGGGTGTGGACGCAACTGACACGGATGGGGACGGCAAGCCTCTGTGTTGGCCCACGATGAACCAGTGGGATCAGTCGGTTCCGGTGGCTGGGAACTGGGATTGCCCACGTCGGGGCGCGTGGGACAAAGCGGGGTTGAAACGTCAGGAAGACAAGATTGTGGCAGCGATCAACACGCTCGGCCGCCAGGGCGCAGCAGTGATTGCGCTACAAGAGATAGAGAACGACCCGCTTTTTCAAGACAACCCCAACCAGAGCCTCAAGCAGCTGGTGAATGCGCTTAACAAGGCGGATTCGGCCCAGGGGTGGAACTACGTGCCCACCCCGAAGGAAACCCCGAAATACGGGGCGAAAGATATGATTCGCCAGGCGTTCATTTACAAGCCTGCGCAAGTGAGTTTAGTTGGGAAAGCGAAGTATCTAGATGACGCGGCGTACCAGTCGGCTGCGGATGCGCGCGCTCCGATTGCTCAGGTTTTTGAGCATAAGGTGACGAAACGGCGGGTACTGGTGATTAATAACCACCTCACGTACAAGGGTGGAACCGTTGTGGGGGAAGACAATAAGAACCCCGGTGACACGCAGGGCCCGGCGTACGATACGGGTCGTAATAACGGGGACCGCACGCGTCAAGCGAAGGCACTGGCCGGGTTTGCGCAGCGGGAGCAGGCGAGTTCTAAAGCCGATTTCACGCTGCTGGTTGGTGACTTTAACGCGTATTCTGGGGAGGATCCCATCCAGGTCCTTAAAGACTCCGGGTATGCGGATCTGATGAACACTGCTGAACATGCTTCGAAGCGTTCGATGACTGATTGGGCGGAGTACACGTATTCGTATGGCGGCATGCTCGGTTCGCTAGACCACATTATGGTTTCGAAAACCGGGATGGATTTCTATGCTGGCCACGATATTTGGACTGCGAACGCGTATGAGAGTCAGGCGCGCGAATACTCGCGGTACATGGCAACCGGCACGGACTACTACCGGCCGAATGTTTTCCGTGCGTCGGACCACAACAGTGCGATCATTGGTTTCAACCTGAGTAAGAAGGCGGCTGCGGGGAATACGGATGCCCCTAGCACAGGTAACCCAGATAAACCAGGTTCGCAGGATCCTAACCAGCCCGGTTCTACTGGCCAGTCTGGTTCCGGGAGCCAGTCTGGTAATAAGCCTGAGGGCGGAAATGCGTCTGGAAACCATGCGGGTGGCCACGCGAACAATGGCAGGCAGATAGCGAAGACCGGTACGGACGTGGCAGCTGCGATTGCGCTAAGTCTGCTAACTGTAGTTGCTGGCGTTGGGCTCTACGTTTTGAAACGCCGCAAGCACTAAGTGAATCATGGTAAAGCATCTTTTCAGTTAAAAATTAAGCAAAGTCTTGACAGCACACAAATACAGTGATTACGCTTACAGAATCCAAAAAGAATAGGATAAAGGAGTGAGCCATGCGTGGTGGAATTAATCCGAAACCGCTTCCTCCGATAGTGTAAACCAACGCAATAACTACCAGGAAATGTCCATGGCTCTCCTTCATAAGAAAGGATAGCTATGGACATTTTCGATTAATATGTAAAAGTATCAGCACAGTACTGTGCCAATTTGTTTACCACCGCTAAATTATTTTTTGAGGTAAATGTTTGCGTAGAACAGGGTGTTTTAGATGAAGTTAACTTGCGCAGGCACAATGGTTCATTTCATACTACGGTTCAGATGATGGTTGAATCTGCACAGAATACGGTTGAGTGCTTCAACCGTTATACAACAGTTCATCGTAATTACCCAGCGCCGCTCAAAAATATCGATTCACAGACACAAGCTGAAACGCTAGCCTCCTTATCTCATGAGCTCCAGCGCATGAAACACCTACTAAGCACCATTAATTTAACTAAAGACATACAGCAACAAATTTGGGCAAACGATAATTTCACCGACTCGTTTACACGGGCGGCGCTACTGATATGCCAAGCAATACAGTGGCAGGTGGCTTTTGCGCGGGAAACGAATTTGTGATGACACGTTCTTCTCAGTCTAAGAATCCATTTCAGCGCAACTCATACCGGTATTGGTTCGGGGCCGAAACCCTACTGGCCGTCAGTGAAAGTGCCACGCTGGCAGTAACACTACTTCTCATTGACATCACTGGAAGTGTTGGTGCCGCTGGGCGGATTGCAAGCTTTCTAGCTATTATCGAACTAATTGCCACACTGGTAGGCGGAGCGCTAGGCGATCTTATCTCGCGCCGAACGCTCATCACAACTACTGTGCGAGTGGGAGTGGTGACGAATGTTTCTCTGTGCGCGCTAGCATTTTTCTCTTCTCAACTAGAAAAGAATCAGCTAGCAATATACGCCACAGTGTTTTTTCTTACCGTCTCATCCGTTTGCATTGCCATGACCGGCCCTGCTCTTGACGGGTCCTTAAAAGAACTAATTACAGCCGCAGAATTTCCACGCGCAATGAGTGCCGCACAGGCACGAAGCTCCTCTATTTCCATTGCTTCAGCACCGACCACCGGATTGATATACGGCATTAACCACTCGATTCCATTCGCGCTGCGAGCGGTGTGCGAAGCATTATTTTTACCACTCCTACGCCGCATCCCTGACGGCCTCGGACCCAACTCGCGTCCTCCACGACTCAAGGTGAGATCAGTTTGCATGAAGTTGTTTACCTCTTACCACGCAGGACTGGCCTACCTACTGCGCGATCGCCTTTTGAGAGTGATCGTATTATGCACCCCCCTTGTGAACGTAATGGTTTTTACAGGCACCGCTTGGGCCACATACTATCTTCGAGCTGAAGGACACTCACCTTTTCACATTGGTCTAGTCTCCGCTTCCTTTGCGTTCGGCCTTGTAGCGGGCAGTGCCCTTGCCCCCTACTTAACTGACCATGTTCCTTCGGGCTGGCTTGCAATTGGAGGGTTGACCTGGCTGGCGTGCTGGTTCGCTGCACTTTTCACTGCTCATGGGAATTTACTCTTGATGTCTGTCTTTGCAGCCGTCGCAATGTTGTTTTCACCCGCTTTAAACGGCGCACTTTTCGGCCACGTTTTCTCTCGTACCGAATCCGGTTTTCAGGGACGAATATTCGCCATTTTTTCACTTGCAAGCGGCCTCGCTGCCGTGGTTGCTCCACTGCTCGCCGCGTTCGCCGTGGAACGCGCCATTATCGGACCCCTCGTAGCAATCGTATGTGCACTATCCGCAACCGGGATTCTACTCTTACTTGCTACCCCAGAGGTTCGCCGCCTCCCTACTCTTTAATACCTAGTAGTTTTTAATACCTAGTAGTTTTATGCCCCATCGGCTTCTGTTTCGTAAGAGCGCTCCTTCAAGTGGATACCCATATCCTATTCTTAATACGCCTGCACAAAGATCGTCCGTCATCCATGCAGTTTTGGAATGACTACCGCAAGTAGAACAGCACCGCAGGCGATAAAACTAAGAAACCACAGAGGATTGGTGAATGCGCAAGCTAAGGTAAGCATTCCCAGTCCGCCTAAAACGCCTACAGCTACTACTTCACCTGGAGAGAGGTTGTACTTTCTACGCATCTTTCCGCCTCTCAGAGTCATAAACGACGGTAAAACTAGTAATTGGATTATACCTAATCAATAAGCACCGTTATGGTCTTAAAAGTTCTGGATAGTCTGTGCTGCGCCCCCACCTATCGAACGCAATCTACCTGATATCGAACCGCGCCCCAGTTCGCCAATGACCGTTTCTATTGCGGCGCAGTGGACGACGTTACCTTCAGTTGTTTCTGAGAGCCACCTAGGAGACTCGAACTCCTGACCGTCCGCTTACAAGGCGGATGCTCTACCAACTGAGCTAAGGTGGCGCGACCTCAAGTTTGCCATGAATGAGGTCCATTTGTCACATGAGTTATTTCTGCGCCGCTTTTATGCCCTCAAGAAGATTTTTCGTAACCTCCTCAGCGGACTCACCTTTCAACTCAATCAGCTTGTCATTTGAAATGAACTGCGGCGTGTACTTCTCAGTTGAACCATCAACTTTGCGGGAAATCCACTTGTCCGTATTCGCCTTCAACTGCGCCTTCATGTCCGACGCTTTGAACTTACTGATCGTCGCGTCAGATATCCCCACTGACTTTGCGATCTGCGCGATCTTGTCGGCCGACTTCTGCGCAGACTCCTGGATCACGGACCCGTCTTTCGCATCAAACTGCGACTTAAAATACGCCATCACCGCCGCGTGAAAATCCATGTACTTATCCGGCTGCTGCTGCCACACCACGTACGCCGCATCTGCCGCCTCTTGGTGGTACACCATGTCCACCGTGTTCACCGGCGTGATCTTGAGGTTAAACTCACCATTCTTAACAGCTTTAGTTAGGGTATCGCCCAGTATCGCAGTCGTGTCCGCACACGCGTGACACGAATAATCCATGTACTCCTCTAAAGTCGGCACCCCAGACTTAGGTTTCCCAGACCCATTCGCACTGATGATGAACGAACCGTCAGCACTGGCCGCTGCCGCACCTTCACCCGCCGAATCTGCGGAACGAGACTTGTAAACAACCACGCCCACCGCTGCAACCACCGCCAGCACGAGCAGTACCACAACCGTGATGATCACGTTACGTGTACGACGTTCCCGCGCCTGGGCTTGCTCCCGCATCTTCCGAGCTTTCTGCGCGCTCGCGCTACCAGCTCCCTTTGAGGCTGCCATAACTCCTCCAAAAATCCTAACTAATGCAACGTATACATCTTAAATAACGGCGGGCACACGCGCCCAACGCGTCTAAAACCCAACCCGCCTCGCGAATCTGCCTGTTGAGTGCACCTACCAACCTTTGTCCACCTTGCGAACCTACCTACTGTGCGCACCTACCAACCTATAACCCCTGTGACCATGCCAACCGTTAGCACGCACACGCCACACAGGATTATCCCAAAGAACAACCTCAGCGCCCCAGAAGGCATCGCAGCCGAAATGGTGGCCCGCTCCCCTTCACGCAGATGCCAACCACCAGCACCCATGTGACAGAGCAGAACAATCACGACCACACTCACCCAAAGCAAGGCGGGCACTACCTGCACGTCTTGCCACGCTGACAACCACCCGCGCTGCCCCGGACTACCTTGCAGCATTAACAGAAACGGGGTGTTCACCAGGTCTAACCGCCGTGACATCGCCCAAATCGACCAGGCCGCGCCAGCCAGCACCCCACCGATCAACGCGTTAATGCCCACGGCAAACACAGACTTGAGCGCATACGGCACTGCCCTAAGTGCCGCGAGCGCATTATCTCCCTTCTGCTTAGATCCCACGCGGGTGCGGCGCCGTTCCCGCCACGTGCGCGCGTTCCCAACTGCCTCAAGAACCACCAGCAATACCAGTAGCCAGATCGCCCCCGGCATCCCAAACCACACCGGCAGCAGGCACGCCAACCCCATCAGCCCAGCGGAAAACAGGTTCGCCCGCCCCGGTGCTCGATACTGGTACACCGACGGGAACGCCCACTGCGGCACACTTGCCTCACCTACTTGACCCACCTGAGGTCCTGGCACTCCCCCCGCTGCCAACTGCTGCGGCGCAGGTGGCTGCCCCCGACCAGCGATTGGGCTTGCCGGCGGATCTTCCGGTGAGGCTTTCGGCGCGTAATCCTCATAACCTGCCACTGCATGCCCCTGGTTCGGCGCGTAAACTCGGGTGGCATCGTTTCCTGAATCTGCTTCCGGATCATAAATCCGGGTGGCTGCGCCCTCAGAGACCGATTCTGGATCGTAAGCACGCGTGGCACTGTCCGAACCAACGTCCGGTTCAAAAGCCTGCGTTGCCTGCGCCTGGGGATCCGCCTCATCTGCATCCGAGTATGCCTCGACCTCAATGGCATCAAACTCCCGCAACTGCGCTAAAAACTCACCGTAGTCCAGACGGTTCTCGCGCGGTCCCAACGCCCGACGCAACACCCGCGCCAGCGGTGGGAAAACCCCCCGCGTATCCGGCCGGCCCGTCGCGATCCGACCGAGCACCACCTCCATCTTCCCCGTCCCAAACGGCTGCCGCCCCGTCAACGAAAACAACACGATCGCAGCCGCACCCCACCAATCCGTGACCTCATCATCATCCGCGCCCTGCAGAACCTCAGGCGCCACCCAACCCGGGGTACCCGTAACTAAACCCGTCGACGTAAGCCGCTCATCCCCAGCCGCCCTCGAAATCCCAAAATCAATCAGCACCGGCCCCTCCGGCCCCAACATCACATTCGAAGGCTTCAAATCCCGATGAATCACCCCCGCCGCATGCACCTGCCGCAGAACCTCAGCCAAACTAAAAGCCAAATCAACCGCATCATCGTAATAAAACGGGCCGCGCTGGTGCACCTCATCGCGCAAAGACAAACCATCAACCAGCTCCGTAACCACAAACGGCTGCTGGCCCTCCGTCTCCAAATCCACCACGTGCGCCACCGCTGCGGAACGCACCCGATTCAACGTCTGTGCCTCCCGCGCCAAACGCACCCGCGCCACCTGATCCGACGCCACCGCGGGATGCAACAACTTCAACGCATACCGGGCACCCGCCTCATCCACGGCCTCCCACACAACCGCAGCGCCACCACTACCCAACGGGCGCACAAGACGATAACCCCCCAAACGGGTCGCCGGACGCTGAACGGAATCACTCACACCCCAAATACTACTAACCACAGCCGGGAAGAAGCTGAAAGCCACATCTAACCCACAACCACGTGTTTCCCCCCCAAGCCGGCACAAAACCAAACTTCCCAAAAGCTGAACAAACACGCTCAATACCCGTGTCCGCACGCCCAGAGCATGGTAATCTATGAGAGGTTTCTACGGCTAACAAACTCTTGATGCGACGCCGACGTGAAGCAACAAGGGAGTGTGAGCACGTGGGGATTGTGACAGCGAAGCCGCTGCCACTCCACAACGGATCGTTTGGCACGTACCTGCCGATGGAGGAAGAAACTAAATATGGCATCTGTAACTTTTGAAGGGGCAACCCGTATCTACCCGGGGTCAGAAACCCCCGCAGTGGACAACCTGAACCTAGACATCGCCGACGGCGAATTCCTAGTGCTCGTAGGCCCCTCGGGCTGCGGTAAATCCACGTCACTGCGCATGCTAGCCGGACTCGAAGAAGTCAACGCCGGCACCATTTCAATCGGAGGTCGCGACGTCACCGACGTTCCCCCCAAAGACCGCGACATCGCAATGGTCTTCCAAAACTACGCGCTCTACCCCCACATGACCGTGCGGGACAACATGGGATTCGCCCTCAAAATCGCGGGCACACCCAAAGACGAAATCAACCGTCGCGTAGAAGAAGCCGCACAAATCCTCGACCTAACCGAATACCTGGACCGCAAACCAAAAGCACTGTCCGGTGGGCAACGCCAACGCGTCGCCATGGGCCGCGCAATCGTGCGGAAACCACGCGTATTCCTCATGGACGAACCACTGTCTAACCTCGACGCCAAACTACGTGTACAAACCCGTACCCAAATCGCGTCCCTACAACGGTCCCTCGGCGTCACCACCGTGTACGTCACCCACGACCAGACAGAAGCCCTCACCATGGGCGACCGCATCGCCGTACTCAAAGACGGGATCCTCCAACAAGTAGGTACCCCCCGCGAAATGTACGACCGTCCAGCAAACGAATTCGTCGCCGGATTCATCGGCTCACCAGCCATGAACCTCGGCACGTTCAAAGTAGCCGACGACGGCTACGCCACTCTCGGTGAAGCCCGCGTCCCCCTCTCCCAAGAAACACGCGACGCCATCACCGAAGCAGACGGCGGACAAATCGTCATCGGATTCCGCCCCGAATCCCTCGAAGTAGTAGAAGAGGGCACCGACGGCGCCATCCCCGTAGAAGTAGAACTCGTCGAAGAACTCGGCTCCGACGCCTACATCTACGGACACCTCGTAGGCGGCGGCGACCTCGGCTCCGGAACCGACGCGAACCCAGATGACGACACCACCGACCAAATCATCATCCGAACCGCACCCCACACCTCACCCGACAAAGGGTCCGTAGTGAACGTGCGCATTAAGAAAGGTGGGCAACACAACTTCAGCCACGCAACCGGTGAACGCCTCCCCGACTAAAACCACACGTCGGGCATGCATCACACGTAGGCCAAAGGCCATGCGTGCAAGAAGCACAATTAGATAAGGTAATACCGCACGGAAGCGGGCTTCCAACGCAAACTGGAAGCCCGCTTCACCATGTCAACACGGCACACGCCCACAAACCAAAAAAGCTTCCGATTAGGTATCCACCAAAAGTGGTCTAACCTGGAAGGGCCTGTGCACAAACTAAGACTAGGGAGTTAGGAAATGCGATTTTCCAAGTCCGACGGCAGCAACGTGTTTTTCGACCTGCTAACCACCCAAGCTAACCACTTGGTACGTGGCGCCCAACTACTGGCACGCATCCACGGGGCAAGAAACGAAGACCGCTTCAACCTCCGCGACGAACTACACGAAGTAGAACACCTCTGCGACGAAGCCCTCCACGAACTCTCCTCCAAAATCAACCAAACCTTCGTCACCCCGTTCGACCGCGACGATCTAACCTTCCTAGCTGGAAAACTAGACGACTGCATGGACTTCATGGACGAAGCCGGAGACCTCATCGTCCTGTACAAAGTCGGCGACCTCCCCCGCGGAGTCGTGGAACAACTAAACGTAATCCAACGCTGCGCAGACCTCACCGCACAAGCCATGCCGAAACTAAAAAGCCTCGGCGGACTCCGCGACTACTGGATCGAAATCAACCGCCTCGAAAACGAAGGCGACAAAGCCTACCGGCGGGTCCTCTCCGAAGTATTCGACACCTACGAAAACGCCATCGAAGTGATCAAAGTCAAAGACATCGTCGAAGCACTCGAAAAAGCGTGTGACAGCTTCGAAGGTTTAGCAAACGGCATCGAAACCATCGCGATTAAGGAGTCCTAAAGCGTGGAGCTCACACTATTCCTAGTGCTCCTAGTGATCACCATATCGCTAGCATTCGATTTCACTAACGGCTTCCACGACGCCGCCAACGCGATCGCCACCTCCGTTTCCACCCGCGCCCTAACCCCGCGGGCCGCCCTAACCTTAGCGGCCGTCATGAACTTCGCGGGCGCACTGATGGGCACCGCGGTCGCGAAAACCATTGGGCAAGGCATAATCGACGTCGCCCCATTCACCGACTCCGCGGACAACCAGTTGAAACTTCACGGGCTCGCCATCATCCTCGCGGCCCTAGTGGGTGCCATCACCTGGAACCTCATCACCTGGTGGCTTGGGCTCCCGTCCTCTTCCTCACACGCCCTCATCGGCGGCCTCGTTGGAGCCGGGTTAGCGTCCGCCACTCCCGTGCAATGGTGGGGCGTAACCACCCACGTGATCATCCCCATGTTCGCATCCCCACTGATCGGTTTCGTCCTCGCGTACATTCTGATGAAGTTCACGTTAGCGCTGGTCAAATCCCTTCCCTACCATCGCACAATGCGGCGTTTCCGCTACGCACAAACCGTTTCCGCCGCCCTCATGGCACTTGGCCACGGCCTGCAAGACGCGCAGAAAACCATGGGCATTATCGTCATGGCCCTGCTCGCAGGTGGGTACGGGCACACGCACAACATCTTGGTGAACGGTGAGCTGCAAATCCCCCTTTGGGTCAAGCTCGCGGCCGCAACCGCGATCACGGCCGGCACCTACTCTGGTGGTTGGCGGATTATGCGCACCCTGGGTCGGAAAGTTATTGAGCTAGACCCCGCGCACGGATTCATTGCCGAAACAGTATCCGCTGGCGTGCTGTACTCCGCGGCGTACGTGTTCCACGCTCCCATTTCCACGACCCACACGATCACTTCAGCGATCATGGGGGTTGGCGCCACCAAACGCCTCTCCGCAGTCCGCTGGGGCGTGGCCGGCAACATCGTGACCGCGTGGTTCCTCACGCTTCCCGCTGCCGCGTTCGTGTCGTTCATCCTTTACATGGTGCTGCACATGTTCTTGCCGTGATCTTAGTGTGAGGGAATCTTCTTCTGACTGTGAGTGATATTTTGAAATCTTCATTTTTTCTTCGCGTCACCGGCGTTGCCGCAGCGTTAGTTGTGTCTACGCTCGGGTGCGCTGCGTGTTCCACGGTGGCAGTGGATTTGAATGTGGGTGAGTGCATTAAACTTCCCAGTGATGCGGATTTGGATAATGGTTTTGAGGTGTCTTCCGTGTCCACCACTGCCTGCAGTAAGTCACATGATGGTGAGGTTGTGGGCATGAAGACAATTCGAGGCGAGTCTTACCCGGG
Source organism: Gleimia hominis (assembly GCF_002871945.2). Classification (NCBI taxonomy): domain Bacteria; kingdom Bacillati; phylum Actinomycetota; class Actinomycetes; order Actinomycetales; family Actinomycetaceae; genus Gleimia; species Gleimia hominis. The sequence goes on from NZ_CP126963.1 coordinate 1,347,875, forward strand.
GCAAGATGAGTTGTACGCGCAAGCGAAAACGTTTTGCCGGTCTGCGTTTAAAGACTACACAGGTGAGGATTTAGATTCTTCCCCATTAGAGGTGTTTCCCCTACTGCCCACTAAGGACAGTTGGTCGCATTCACAAGATCGGGCGCTGGTGTGCGTTGCGGTTAGTCGTGATGATCCGCTGCATAAGTCCCTCAAGAAAAATACCTGAGGTACCTGCGAAGCCCTGACACGGACTCTTGCCCACGGACTCTTGCCGGCCGTAACCCCGGTGTTTATCGGCTACGCCAACTATGCGCGGTAACCCGAATGTATCTGGGGTTACCCCAGCTTTACAAGGCGATCTAAGGTTTTTTGGATTATCCGAATCGACCGGCGATGTAGTCCGCAGTTGTGGACTCGTGGGGGTTGTTGAAGATCACTTCCGTATCGTCAGTTTCCACGAGGGTCCCGGGTTGCCCTACCGCTTCCAGGTTGAAGAACGCGGTGCGTTGCGAAATCCGCGCTGCTTGCTGCATGTTGTGCGTGACGATCACGATGGTGTACCGGTCTTTCAGCTCCATCATGAGTTCTTCAATGGCGCCTGTAGAGATCGGGTCGAGCGCGGACGCGGGTTCGTCCATGAGCAAAACGTTTGGTTCCACCGCGATCGCACGGGCGATGCATAGACGCTGCTGCTGCCCACCGGACAGGGACGCACCTGGTTTATCTAACCGGTCTTTTACCTCGTCCCACAAGTTTGAGCGTTTCAAAGATTTTTCAACAATCTGTTCTTGCTCTTCGCGTCCCATGCGGATTGAGTTCAGCCGCACGCCCGCGAGCACGTTCTGGCGGATGCTCATGGTTGGGAACGGGTTGGGCCGTTGGAATACCATTCCGATTTCGCGCCGCACGTGCACTGGGTCGACGTCGGAGTCGTACGCGTTTTTACCACCTACCCGCACTTCCCCTTCTACGCGTGCCCCTGGGATCACTTCGTGCATCCGGTTTAGGGTGCGCAGGAACGTGGATTTTCCGCAGCCTGAGGGGCCGATGAGCGCGGTGATGGCGCGTTCCGGAATCGTCATATTCACGTTTTTAACTGCGAGGAAGTCGCCGTAGTAAATATTTAGATTCTCAACATCTATCTGGTACTTGTTCACAACAATCCTTTGTTTTCTTTGAGGGCTGATCCGCCGGTGTGCAGACGAGTTTTTCAGCGCATGTTGTGGGAGAACAGGCTTGAGATTATGCGTGCACCAATGTTCAGGATCATCACGATGATGATGAGCACAAGGGCTGCGGCCCAGGCGCGTTCAAAGTTGATTGTGGGAACGCAGTTCTCTACCCCACCGCATGGTGCTAGGCCCTGTGAGTATTGTCGGTACACGTACACGGGCAGGGTCATGAGCCTACCTTCGAATGGGTTGAAGTTAATGGAATGCAAAACTCCAACCGTCATCAGTAGTGGCGCGGTTTCACCAATGACACGGGCAATCGCCAGCATGATTGAGGTGGTGAGGCCCGGAGCTGCGGTACGCAGAACTACTTTTGCGATTGTGCGCCAGTGCGGCACCCCGAGAGCGTATGAGGCTTCGCGCAACTCCATGGGAACTAGCATCAGCATTTCTTGGGAGGAACGCACCACCGTTGGGATCATGAGTACCACGAGGGCCACCGCACCCATGATGCCGGCGCGGTAGGCGGGGGAAACGAACGTGGCGAACAGGGCAGCTGCGAACAGGCCAGCGACGATTGAGGGGATGCCCGTCATTACGTCCACGAGGAAGTTTGTGACGCGGGCGAACCGGGTGCCGCGCGCGTATTCCACGAGGTAGATCGCGCATCCCAGTCCGATGGGTACTGAGATGAGAGTGGCCAGGCCAGTAACTAGCACGGTACCGACGATTGCGTGGTAGATACCCCCGGCGTTCATACCGCCGTAAACGCCCGCCATGGATACGGACAGGAAGTACGGGCTGAGCCGCGCGTACCCTTGCATCACCACGGTGGTTAGCAGTGAGATTAGTGGGATTACGGCTAGTGCGAATGATACGCATACTACTACGGCGGCGATTTTGTTCACGAGGTGCCGGCGCATGTCGTGCGCCGGGTTGCGTGATTCAAAAGGATTCGACGACCGTGCTTTCACGGACGTCAATGACGTTCGCCGCACGTTCGGAATACGAATCGTTGTCATAAACCTTAGTTTCCCATCGCTATGTTTTGTCGGTTAACGATCCACCGCGCTCCCGCGTTCACAATCATGGTGATTGCGAACAGGGCCAGGCCGGTTGCAACCAATGCTGCGGTTGTGATCCCGGTTGATTCTGGGAACTGGAGGGCGATGTTCGCTGCAATCGTTGAGTGTTTACCTGCTTGAAGCAGGTTGAAAGAGTAGCTGGAGCCTACGGACAGGACCATTACGACCGCCATGGTTTCGCCAAGTGCTCGCCCTAGGCCAAGCATGGAGGCTGAGGCGATGCCGGATGCTCCCCAGGGGAGTACGGCCATGCGGATCATTTCCCACTTTGTTGCGCCGAGGGCAAGTGCCGCTTCTTCGTTCAACGTGGGAGTCTGCAGGAAGACTTCGCGGGCTACCGCGGTGATAATCGGCAGGATCATGACCGCCAGGATGATCGTTGCGGATGCCATTACCCGCCCGGTTGGGGACACGGGTGGGGCGAACAGTGGGATCCAACCGAAGTAGTCGGATAGCCATTCGTAGAACGGTACGAGCCGTGGAACCAGCCACATCGCACCCCATAGGCCGTAAACGACCGATGGAATTGCTGCGAGCAAGTCCACCAGGTATCCCAACACGTTTGCGAGCTTACGGGGTGCGTAGTGGCTGATGAATAGGGCAATCCCTACAGACACAGGAACGGCAATAACCATTGCTCCCAGGGCGGCGATTACCGTGCCAAAGATCTGCGGTGCAGTGAATCGCCACAGGGACACGGTGTCTGCACTCCCCATAGTGCGTAGGCCCGCGTTGGGGTGCGTCAGTGCCGGCCACGCCTGAATAACCAGGAATGCTGCGACTGCCGCGAGCGTCACAGCGATTAGTGTGGCGCTTGTTTTACTGCCGAGCCGGAAAACGCGGTTTCCGGTTGTGCCTGAAGATATTGCAGTCATACTACTTGGTTTGAATCGCTTCCAAAGATTTCTCTAGTTCCGAACGTAGAGTGTCTGAGATCGGTGCGGATCCCGCAGACTTCGCGGCGGCTTCTTGGCCTTCTTTGGAAATCTGGAAGTTAATGAACGACTTCACCAGGTCCGCTTCCTTCTGCGGGTACTGCGAGCAGACCACGGAGTAGGACACGAGGATCAGCGGGTATGCCCCACTGTCTTTTGGCGTGCGGGAGATCTCTAGGGCGTGGTCGCCTTCAACCCCGCTGTCCGCGGGTTCTGCGGAGTCCAGAGCTTTCGCGGCGGCCTCATTCGAGAACTTCACGAATGAATCGCCAGCCTTGAGCGCTACCGTTCCGAGGTCGCCGGCCTGCGAGGCGTCCGCGTATCCGATTGTGCCTTCACCCTGGGTGACTGCCTGCACTACGCCAGCGGTCTTGTCGCCAGACTCCCCACCTTCCATTGGCCAGGACTTCGACGGGTCATGCGGCCACGCATCTGGCGCAGCCTTGTGGAGGTAATCCGTGAAGTTCTCGGTGGTACCAGACTTGTCTGCACGGTGAACCGGCGTAATTTTCGTCTTGGGCAGGTCTACATCCGGGTTTGCTTCTTTGATGGCCGGGTCATCCCACTGCGTGATTTCACCGGAGAAGATCTTCGCTAGAGTCGTGGGGTCGATATTGAGTTCTTTAATGTCGGGCAGTTTGAAGATTACGGCTACTGGGGACACGTATACGGGCAGGTTCATTGCGTCTGCGCCGCAGCGGTCTTTAGCTTTCTTAACCTCGTCACCCTCAAGGGCCGCGTCGGAACCCGCCCACAGCACCTGGCCGTCCGTGAACTGGGTGATGCCCGCACCGGAACCAACCGCGTCGTACGTGACGGTGACGTCGGGGTTCTTCTGCATGTACTGGGCCATCCAGGCGTTCATTGCCGCTTCTTGAGAAGAGGCCCCGGCACCCGCTAGGGAACCGGAGAGGTCACTCTTTTCTTCCTGCGTAGCTTCTGAGCTGCCTTTGCTTGACGAATCGTCTTTTACTGCGTTGTCGCTACCGCACCCCGCTAACATGGTTGAGGTACCCACTAAACCTAGTAGCGCGAGTCCGCTGAAGAACTTCTTACTCTTCACCATCTCTCCTTCACAAGATCGTGCGCTTACGCATACGCTTTTAACCTAGGGCGCTAACCCAACGAGCATGCGTACAGGTGGTTAACAAAGGGTTAACAACCCCAGAAATCTTGGTCCTAACTGCCGATTTCGCGATGCTGATGCAGAAAACTGTGTTCGACGCGATACAGTAATAGTGTGGAAGGCTTGACTTTAACTATCGCAGCAACAATCGCGGGGCTAGGTGTACTTGTGGGGCTGGCGGCCGCCACAGCCTTCTACCGTTCTGAAAGACATTTTCGCGCCACCCCCACAGCCGATACTGCGCCCACAGAAGTTGCGGGGATTAATCCTGAGGTCCTGTCGGTTCTCGAAACTATTGAAGCCATGTCCATTATTGTTGGTCCGCGCGGCCATATTTTGCGGGCGGATGCGCGGGCGTACACGTTCGGGTTGGCAACTGGTGATGACCTTACGGACCAGCGGCTACTAAAGATTGTGGAACAGGTTCGCCGCACCGGGATTGCACAGGAGCACGAGGTTACGTTCACTCCGATTGTGAGCCCCCAGGTGCGCATGTTCTTTTTAGTCACCGTTGCAGCACTGCACGGTGGAAAAATCCTCATAATGGCAAAAGATCTTACGAAGGAACGTCGGATCGAAGCTATGCGCACGGACTTCACCGCAAATGTCTCTCACGAACTGAAAACGCCGGTGGGGGCATTGCAGCTGCTGGCGGAAACGATTTACGCGCACGCTGACGACCCGCAAGCCGTGCAGACGTTTGCGCCGAAAATGATTACGGAAGCGAACCGGCTCACCAGTTTGGTGTCTGACATTGTGATGCTTTCAAAGCTGCAGGAAGTGGATGTGCTAACGCACGCGGAACCGACGCATCTTGACCAGGTGGTAGCGGATGCGCTCGAAACGCATCGCACGGCCGCTAAACAGCGCGACATTGAACTGCAGGTGGATGTCAGTGATCACCCACTGGTGTGGGCGGTGCCGGAACTATTGACTACCGCGGTGCGCAACCTGATTGATAATGCGATCCGGTACTCACCGGAACACACGACCGTCACTATCCGCACCGGTACCCGTAGCGAAGTTGGGGTTGTGAGTGTTGAAGATGAGGGCGTGGGGATCTCCCAAGCAGACTGTGAACGCATTTTTGAACGCTTCTACCGCGTAGATAAGGGCCGGTCCAGATCCACCGGAGGTACCGGGCTGGGCCTGTCCATTGTGAAGCACACGATGCGCGACCACGGTGGGCGTGTTCGTGTGAAGAGTGCGCCCGGTGAAGGTTCCACGTTCACGCTCGAACTACCACTCGCGCACGTGCGCAGCCGAGCGGAAACAACCGCGTCTGCCACGCAGATAGATAATGGTCCTGAGGACACTCGCCACCTCGAAAGCGCCCAGGTTCCCGCTACCGCTGGTTCACCACGGGTTAGGGAGGCGCTGTGAGCACAATAGTTGTGGTGGAAGATGAGGATTCGCTGCGCACTCCCCTGGCGTTTAACCTGCGTAAAGACGGTTATGACGTAGTCGAGTTCGCTACCGGGCTTGAGGCCCTCGAGTTGCTCGAAAAGAGTGAACCTGCCCTAGTGCTGTTAGACCTCATGCTGCCCGACATTTCAGGTACGGAAGTGTGCCGCCGGCTGCGCAAGTTCTCAAACGTGCCCGTGATAATGGTGACCGCTAAAACCGAAGTGGTGGACCGGGTGGTGGGCCTCGAAATTGGGGCTGATGACTACGTAACGAAACCATATTCATATCGCGAGCTTCTAGCTCGAATCCGCGCGCTCCTCCGCCGAAATACTGCGAGCACCACCCAAGAAAGCACCGACGAAGTGCTGGAAGCCCCGGGGATACAAATGTTCGTGGACCGCCACGAAGTGATCATCCACGGGGAAAGCACGCACTTACCGCTGCGAGAGTTTGAGCTTCTAGAACTATTCTTACGGAACGCAAACCGCGTGCTGACGCGCTCACAAATACTGTCCCTAGTGTGGGGTTCGGACTACATGGCGGATTCGAAAACGCTGGACGTGCACATCCGCCGCTTGCGTGCGCGGATTGAAGCTGATTCCAAACACCCGAAAATTCTTAAAACAGTGCGCGGACTGGGCTACCGGCTAGTAACCTAACTCGCAGTTGAAACGCTGCTCGGTGCGCAAACTGCCGACTAGTAGATCGCGATGTTATCCAAAGCCTCGCTGCGACCTGACTACTAGTAACTCGCAATGTCGCCCCAAAGTCACTCTGCTAGCTCCCCCGCAGGGCTTAAAACCACGCGGTTAGCTTCCCCGCAGGGCCCGGTGGTACGAAACGTCAATCAGCTGCGCTTGCCCATCGGGGTACCCAATGTGCGCCACTAGCAGCTGCCCAGACCTCAAGAACGGTTCCTTAACCGGTACTTTCCGCATCATCGAATGCGGCGTGATCTCCCGGATCGGCTTCAACAACCCCGACAGTGCCCGCCGCGGCGCACACACCACCAGTGGTGAACCGGGAGTACCCAGCAGTTTGCGCATCACCGCTTCCCCCTCACCGGCTTCTAATTCGTCCGCAACAGGCAACGACAACCCAGCTGTGTGCGCATACGGAAGCAACGTCTCTTGACACGCCCGCCGCGGGGCCGAAAGTGCGCGCCGCACCCCAAAGCTCGACAGCATATCCACAAACTGGCGAGACTGCGCCACCCCCAGCCTGGACAGTTGCCGCTCCGACGCCGGCACTTCCCGCGACGCGTCCAAAGAACCCTGGCGAGCTAAAATAACCGTCATCGTCCGCAGCGTCCCCGCCTGCGCCTTGGCGATCACATCAGTCAGCAACCGTCGGTCACCACGCCGCGTCAACATAGACCGGGCCTGCTCCGCAGCTACCCACCGGCTTTCATCGATTTCGCTTGAGGGCGCCGGGGTCACCGGAAGGCGCGTGCGCAACACCCCGGGGTGCTCCGTGGCGGTCCCAACCCAGTAGTACACTTCTTTCGTTTGCCCAGACCCAAGCCGGTAGCGTTGCGTCAACAGTGGGGCCGCTAAATCTACCGGCACCCCCGTTTCTTCTTCCACTTCCCGAACGCCCGCAACCGGTAACGTCTCATCTAAATCACTTTTACCTTTTGGCCACGACCAGTCGTCGTACCGCGGTCGGTGTACCAGCAGTACCTGCAGATCTTGAGGGGACACGCGCACCCCCAGTTTCAGATCACTCGGCGAAAGAGCGGTATCTCGCACACGCCAAACAATGGCTCCAGCCGAGCGGATAATACGGCTCGGCACTGGTGCGGGACGAGCATGAGACACAGTGCAACACTTCTTTAGGTCACGACCCCAACGCCACCTGAACTATCGGTGGCGCACTACTACGATTTAGGGTCTGGCGGATACGGACATAACTAAAATTGATTCTACAGGGTTTATCCGCCGTTCGTTTAGCAGCACAAATGCAGGCCGTTTAGCAGCGCAAACACCGTTAGATCACCAGTGCAAACAGCGCTCGCCCAGAGGTGCAAACACTGTTCATTTTGCAGCCTAAACCCGGGCGTGCTGGTATGCCCCCGCCTGTTTACACGAGCCGCCCCACTTGGGCTCGGTCCGCTGCTGTGTCTAGATCGTTTGCAGTTTCCACAAGGGCCCGGGCACGCCTCGTCACCATTGTTGCTAAGCGGTCGCGGTCACTGCGGATCCAGGTGGATCCGAATGTTGCCCCAGAGGCGAGGATCCGGCACACGAGTGCGCAGTCGCGCAACAGTCCAGTTAAATCGCCAAATGGGCGGCCAGACATGAGGTTACTTGCCCTCTCCATTACTTCTGATAGGGACGGCACTGCCGCGATGGATTCTTGGTCGTCAATACCTGCCGTGTAGGGGGCGCGTACTCCCTCATCGAATCTTTCCGCTACTTTCAATGGGTCGCGCCGGTACCATTCCGTCAGCAGGTAGATGCGCCAGAACGCGCCAGGAAGGGTGAAAGCGGGGCTGCGTTCCCACAGGTCCGCAACGATATCCACCCCCTCGCGATTAATGGCATCCACCAGGCGGTTAACCGCATCGGGCCCGAACTCCTCATCCGCTAGCCCCAAGAGCGCGCGGGCAGACGTGTTCGCCACAAGTGCGGTCGCTGCCGGATCGTCGTCTCCTTGAATGTTCTCTGCCTCTTCAATGCTGAGCATCGCTGGGCGGCGTGGTTTACGGTTTTCAGCCATAGTCAAATCCCTCCAACCCTCATTATCCTAAACCACGTTTACCACACGTTTTACCCGCAGGTTACGCGCGTACCTTCCGTGGGTTATGGCTACATGTTTTACGCTCGGTTAGGAGTGGAGAATTTCTTTAGCTGCAGTGATGAGGCTCTTGGGGTCGCGTTGCATCCGCCCGTTAACAAAAGCCATGCCGACGCGTGTGCGCGCCCCTGGGACCAACCGGGACCATCCCCGACCGGTGGGCCATAAACCACCGTGCGCCGCGAGTCCGGTCCACTGATCCAGGCCGGTGCCGAAACTCACCGCGTAAGTGATGAACGCGGCAGACAACCTCGCGGCAGTCTGTGGCTTTGCCGGGTAAATCCCCACGCCGGGGCCGCCAGCGAGCGTGTCTTTAATGAGGTCGCTCACCAGCACAGAATCCGTGTTCGAAATAGGAAGAACCGGGGCAACCACAGTTGTGCGTTCCCCCGCCTCAGCGGCCCGCCACCGTTCAATCCGTTTAGCGCCCAAATAGTTAGGTCCCTGTGTAGCCAAAGCCGCGTCCATGATCTGCCCCTCAACTAAGTACACGTCCGTGGGGGTACCTGAGAACGCGAGGATAGTATCGGGCCGGTCGCGCAACACCAGGTTCTGCACCAGGTCCGCTCCCATCACGGCGTGCAGGTGGGCGCGCCCAGGTGCATACAGGGCGCTTGCGATAACTAGTCGGCCCGGCAACTGGCGAATATACCCAGCGAGCTGCGCTGGGGTGCGGGTAACGTCCGCGATTTCACCCGGAACAATGTGCAACTGCCCCGCACCGCCGCGGCATGCTTCCACCAGTGACTCCAACCGTTTCGAGCCAGAACGCACTACGGCGTGCACGTGCGCGCCCGCCCGTACCAGTGGAACAGTGGGCGCTAACTGCCCAGCTCCGCCCAGCACAACCACGGTGTGTCCCTCAAGCGGCCACGATTGCGGGTGCGCACTGACCTTATCTAACGCAGCAATCGCCGCATTCGTCATCACTCGAGTAGCGGAGTCGTGCGACAGGCGCGGCGCCGGATCTTGCGGTTCACCTTGCCCACCCACGGTACAGGTGGGCTGTGCGGACACATCTTTTGCCGTCACGTCGCGAAGCAGCGTGCCATCTGAGGTTTGAGTCGTGCCATACAGGTTTTCTAGTGCGGCCCGTGCCATCGGGACGGCTCGTTCAGCTTCTAACCCCGTGAGGTCCCGGAACACTTCCAGGTAGCTCTCCCGCCACGTTGGGTCCCCCACTTCTACGAGGTCCGGCGAGTTGGCAGCGTGCGCAGCTGCGTTAATGGCCTGCTGCAGCGCACGCGTGCCACTGCCTTTACCTAAAACCCAACGTTGCATTCCACATTCCTTCCGCCTGTCACTACTTCTAATACGAGCCTAGCAACAGCCGGTTGAAACATTCTGCTCTTCGAACCGAGCGCGGTCGCGCCAAAACTGGCGTTCACTCATCGGCGCGTGCCCCGGGTGTTCCCGCGCATGCCGCTCCACGTACCGGTCGTAAGCGGATTCACCCGTGAAGTCACGCCACAGCCTTTTCCCAGTTCGACACGCCTCTTCCAGCTGCGCCAGCAGCCCCATGCTAGTGGTGCTCATGGCTCGCTCCGGGGATAAGCGCAGGGTCACCCACCACCTCATATTCTTTAACAAGTTTCTTCTCTAGCTTGGTCGCTACCAGACGGCCGGGAGCGAAGAAGTTAGATTCCACGTACGGGTCTTCTGAAGTGGACACGTCCCGTTTCGCAACGCTGCGCCACATGCGGATACACGCGCACACAATCACGAAAGCAACCGCAACTACGAACACGATCGACAGCGTCCCCTGAATGAACGTGTTGCGAATAACAGCTTGGGTATCCGCTATCTGCGCTGGATCCGTAAGGGTTGGCAAAAGCTCACGGGCGTTGCGCCACTGCTCCCAGTAGCCCACAGCCTTATCGGTAGAGAAAATCTTCTGGAACGAAGCGGTGAAAGTAACGACCGTGTCGAATACGAATGGCACGGCTGGGATCCACGCCCACTTGTAATAACCCTTGCGGACCACGCACACGGTACATACCAGTAGTGCGACTGCGGAAATCAGTTGGTTAGCGATTCCGAACAGGGGGTAGAGGGTTTGAATCCCACCTCGCGGATCCGTAACGCCCATCAGCAGCAACGACCCCCAGGAGGCCACCACCACGAACGTGGTGAGCCACGCGCCCACGCGCCAGGAGGGGTCTTTGAACCGAGGAATCACGTTCCCCAGTGCGTCTGACAGCTGGAACCGCGCCACCCTGGTTACCGCGTCAACTGCCGAGAGGATGAACAGGGCTTCGAACATGATTGCGAAGTGGTACCAAAAGCCCATCATCGCTTGCCCACCACCGATTTGGTGCAGAATGTGGGACATGGACACTGCCAGTGTGGGCGCCCCACCGGTGCGGGAAACCACGGAGGGCTCCCCCATGTCTTCCGCTACTTTACGCAGCGCCTCTTCCCCCTCGTAAACCTTGTCTTTACCGTTTTCATCGAAGGAGTCCCAGCGCGGCACAATGCGGTTACCGTGCGCGTCCGTGACGTTGAGGTTCTGCGCGGCCTCGTTAGAAATGGCTTCGCGGTTGCCCTCATACTCTTGAACAACAGCGGTGCCGGCCAGTTTGTCGGCGGACGCTTCGGAGGTGTTCATCGCGAAGTACACGCCCTGGTTCAAGGAGGCTGCGGCCGCGAGCGCCATGATTGCCACAAACGATTCCATGAGCATCCCGCCGTAGCCGATGAGGCGCACTTGGGATTCTTTTTGGATCATTTTTGGTGAGGTACCTGAGGACACGGTTGCGTGCATGCCAGATAGGGCGCCGCAGGCGATGGTGATGAACAGGAACGGGAAGAGGGTGCCGGCGAAAACGGGGCCTTCAGTGTTTGAGGCGAACTCGGTTACCGCTGGCATTTCAATGATGGGTCGGACAATCACGATGCCGGCAGCCAGAACCACGATCGTTCCGACTTTCATGAATGTGGAGAGGTAGTCGCGCGGGGTTAGCAGGATCCACACGGGCAGCACCGCAGCGAAGAAACCGTAGATCACCATGATCCACACGAGGGTGGTGGGTGAAAGTTGGAATAGCTGCTGACCCCAGTCGGTGTTCGACACCCAGCGTCCCGCGAAGATCGCGCCGATCAGCAGGATGCAGCCTGCGATGGACACCTGGGTGATTTTGCCTGGCTGGACGTAGCGCAGCCACAGCCCCATACCGATTGCCAGCGGAATGGTACAGCCCACGGAGAACACGCCCCACGGGGATTCCGCGAGTGCGTTTACACACACCATGGCAAGTACCGCAAGGACGATCATGAGCATAACGAGGACCACTATGGTGGCGACGATGCCGCCGATTTTACCGATCTCGTCGGTGGCGATTTGGCCGAGGGAACGTCCGCCGCGGCGCATTGAGAAGAACAGCACGAGCATGTCCTGCACTCCACCGGCTAGGAGCACACCGAAAATGATCCACAGGGTTCCGGGTAGGTACCCCATTTGTGCGGCGAGGACTGGACCTACCAGTGGCCCTGCCCCCGCGATGGCGGCGAAGTGGTGTCCGTACAGCACAACGCGGTTGGTGGGGTCGAAGTCTTTGCCGTTGTTGATCCGCTCCGCCGGGGTGGCGTTCGAGTCGTCGGGCCTCATGATTTTCTTCTGGATGTAAAGCGCGTAGTAACGGTATCCGATCGCGTACGTGCACACAGCGGTCACGACGAACCAGATGGCGTTCACCTCTTCACCCCGCACGATCGCGAGCATTGTCCATCCAAGTACCCCCAGCGCGGTGATGATTACCCACAGGGCGATTTTGCCTGGGGTCCATTTTGTGTGGGGGCGGGTTCCGACGGGAACGCCGTCTTTGTTGCGGATTATGTACCGCTCTTCCTCGGGAGTGTAAGCGGGTTTCGCATCAACAGAAGCCATACTCATTCCTTTACTTCCCAGCGCCTGCGTTGGGCAGGTCGGGCAGTTACTTGAAAACTGGTCCGGCCTTGGACCTCGGGATAATAGACAATGTTAAGGGGAGATCCAGAAATTAGTAAGACGTATGTCACTTTTTATATGAAATTGTTATTTATATAATATTTCGGGACTTTAGGCCCGAGGCGGGGGTTTAGCAGGTAGAGTACTCACCCTCGTTTTCGCAGCCGATTTGTTGTTATCGCCCACCGTTTCCTTCCGGTTCAGTGGCCACCCTAAACGGGTTCCTTGCCCCGCCAACACAGGGCAAGCTGGGTTTACCACCCGCGGTTGCCGGAGTCTGGGAACCGCATGCCGCGTGGGTCGTATTCGAAGTCGTAGGCGGATACGGGTTTGCCGGATTCGAATTCGGCGCACATGTGTTCCACCACGGCCTCTAGGGTGCCGGTGCGTTCCACCACTGCACGCTGCCGCTGGTAGCCAACTCCGGAGGCCGCGATGTCATACAGGGCTTCCAGGTCTTCTAAACAGTTCAGGTCGCGGGCGGCGGGTGCTAGCTGTTCCAGTAGTGCCGGAAGGGTTTCTTTTACGCTCGCTTCGTCGCCGTTCGCGTTTTCGATTAGTGTTGCGTCCATTCCGTAGCGGGCTGCCCGCCACTTGTTTTCGTCCAGGAACCAGGGTGGAATTGTGGGCAGTTCCTCCCCGGCGTCGAGGCGGCGGGAAGCGGTTTCCACCAGTGCGTGGATGAGTGCGGCCGCGGCGCGCACTTCAGTCAGGTTTGAAGCGGCGTCGCAGACCCTCACCTCAATAGTTCCCAGTGCGGGAGAAGGGCGAATATCCCAACGCACTTCGTTGAACGAGCCGATCACACCGGTTTTCCTGAGGCCCGCCGTGTACTCTTCCAGTTGATGCCACTCGGTGAACTGCCGGGGCGTGCCCGCGGTTGGAAGTTGTTGAAATACCATTGCCCGGTTGTCGCAGTACCGCGTGTCCACCCCACCCCAGAACGGCGAGGAGGCGGACAGGGCTTGCATGAGGCCCAGTTTGGTGAGGAGGTAGTTGAGGATCGGAAGGACCTTCCGGAAATCCTCTACCCCCACGTGCACGTGGGTGCCGTAAAGCAGCATTTGCCGCCCCCAGTACTGCGTGCGGTTCACTAGTTTTGCGTATCGTTCTGAATCGGATACGCGTTGGAACTCGGGGTTCGCAAACGGGTGCGAGCCGGCGCTAGCGAGGTCTATGCGAAGCGGGTCAATGACGGGTGCCAGCATGTCCACGCCGCGTTGCAGGTCTTCTGCGCAGGCGGCGACGTTCGTTTGTTTCCCGGATACGAGTTCAACGGTGTTGCGCAGCATTTCCCCGTGGATCAGCTCGCTGTCTGGGTTTAGTTCGCGCGCCCGGTCTACCACCAGGTCTCCGCATTGCCGCAGGTCTAAGGAGTCGCGGTCAATCAGCTGCAGTTCCCACTCGATACCGATGGTGGAACGTTCTGAGTCGGCAAATTTGATGCTCATTCCTCAATTTTGCCTGATTTTGACCCGACTACGCTACCGGTAGCGCCTCGCAAATTCGCTTATGAGGTGGTTGGCGGCGCGCACGTCCGCGCGATCACAGCGGGCTTGCACCCGCGCTTTCTCGTCTGCCGGATAGTATGTCTCCCCGTATGTGTCTATTCGGATCCGCATACCTGCAGTGGTTATTTCCGGGTGGAACTGAGTGCCGTAAACGTTATTGCCCCAACGCACAATCTGGAGGGGGCAAAAATCTCCCGTGGCTAACACCACACTGCCCTCCGGCACCCCGGCAAGGGATTCACTGTGCCCCACGTACGCTTCGAACCGCTGCGGAAGCGAACGCGTAAGCCCATCACGCATCCCCTCCGGCGTGAGGCTCACCCACGGGGCCTGCAGGTCCTCAGGAAAATCTGCGCACAACGCAGCCCCACCCGCAATCGCGAGGGACTGCATTCCATAACAAATTCCCAACGTGGGGAAATCCGCAGCCAACAGGTGGCGGCACAACTCCTGTACCCGCCGCTCCATCTGCAGGTGCGCAGGGGTTTTGAACTCATCGTCACTCGCCGGCTGCGTGCCATACGAATACGGCGATCCGCTAATAATCACGCCCGCATAGTCACGCAGATCCACCGGGCACTCACCCGCATCATCCCACTGAAACCTGCCGTTTCCCGCAACCGACTGTGCCCCGTATTCCCCGGTTTTCGCTTCAGTTTCCGCATCTTTGGGGTCAATTTGCGGGGCACGAGTTTCACCTTGCCCGCCGTCGTAATTGCCTTGTGCCGCATCCGTTTCGACATCTGCTTCCGGAGGTTGTTCGCGCGGCAACACGTTCAACGTATGTAAGGTGGTGCCAACTTCCAGACCGCCCCATTTAGCAACCATGCGCAGCTCATCGTCGGCAATAGTGCCCGGTTGCCTACAGACAACTAGCAAAAACGGTTTGCGCGAGCCTGGTTTCTGGGAGCGAAGAGTCATGCAGTTGATTATACGAACGCCTCCAAATCGAAGTTGCGCGCGCCACATCCTGGCACACTCGCCGCCGCGCTTTACAAGACCTGGCTGAGCGGTCGCCCCCCTACTTTCTACAAGATGTGGCTGACCGGTCGACCGTTAGTTTCCACAAGAGATAACTAGCCGGTCAGTACGCCGCTCACCTGATGCCGGCGCAGCGGCTACCGCACGCGGCCAAAAACACTTTTCTTACCTAGCGTTTAGGAGTCGCCGCCACTGCTAGTGGGCGCGCTCGGTTGCGCAGGGTTAGACGCAGCCGGTTTCTCCGGTTGTGCGGGTTTATTTTCTGCAGGTGGTTTATCCGGCTGGTTTCCCTCCCCCGGATTCGCTGGGGCGGGCGCATTGGTTGGCGCGGGTTTCGGCTCCGGATTCGCTGGCGCAGATGGATTCGTCCCACCCTCCGCGGGTTTATTCGGCTTCGGTTGCACACTAGGAGCCGGGTTAGCTGGTTTAGGGTCATTAGGTTTCGGCTGCGGAGCCGGCCTGTTCGGCGAATCCGTACGGTTTGGCGCTGGCGCAGGGGTGGCACCCGGACGTCCTGGTTGCCGCCTCTCATTACCCGTTGGCTCACGCGAGGGCCGCAACTCTTGCGCCCCTTCCGGGCGGTGCGGCCGCTGCCGTTGCGCCCGTTCCCGTTCCTGCTCAGTCAGTTCCGTCGGGTTCTTCTTCCAATCCTCATGCGAAGACTTCACGGCATCCATACACTGCGCAATCACTTCCCGCGCAGCCTTAACCTTCCCCAACGCATTCGCCTGCGCCTTCACCTCGGTGGCGGCCTGCGCGGTTTTCAATGCGCGCCGCCCCTGTTTAATCGCCTTTTGCAGGTCAGAAAGTGTGGTCTTATCGCGTACTTCACTGGCTTTAGTTTTCTTCGCCAGATCCTGCGCATTCGCAATGAGCTGCTTCAACTTCGCTGCATTAGACGTGAGGGTACTGTGGATGCGGTCCGTTAGTTTATTCGCGATCGAATCGGTTGCTTTATCCAATATGCTCGTGCGGCTGTGCAGGTCACTGGTGATCGACCGCAGCTGTTTCACCTTGTGGTTGGCGTTGCCCATCACCTCGCACGACGCCTCGTAATCAATTACCTGCGCAATGTCTGCTTGTTCCGCGGCGAAATTCGTTTTTGAATCCGGTCGGATCTCTAACAGCGCGGATGCCTTATCTTGGGCGGTGAACCATGTTTCAAGCGCTGTTTCACACTCTTTCTGAGCTTGTCGCAACGCGTTGCCCCGCACGTAAAACACCCCCGCGACCACCAGCACGAGCGCGATGACCACAGGAATCGCAATCGCAATCAGTTTGCGCCGTTTACGCTGCCGCCGCCGATCATCATTACTGAGGTACTTGCCCGACCGCCTAGTAGCCACTGTAGACAACCCTTTCAACCGCTAACACAAGCACCACACAGTGTACAATCATGGGTTCCACAGGAGCTAATTGCGGGTACAAGAAAAGCCACGCGTTAGCGTGGCTCCTTGTGCCTCCGAGCGGCGTCGATCCGCTGACCTTTCGATTTTCAGTCGAACGCTCTGCCAACTGAGCTACAGAGGCATCGATTCCTTTGGAACCACTGAGAGGCGTAGTGCCTCAAGCGAATTCCAGGTGGAATCGAGCGACCCCGACCGGACTTGAACCGGCGACCTCCGCCGTGACAGGGCGGCGCGCTAACCAACTGCGCTACGGGGCCTTAGTGCCTGTAAATACTACCCGCTAACCTGGTGCTGCGACAAATCCGCGCGGTGGTGCCGGGTAAAAAATCGCCATGCACGCTGTTAGCTTGCCAGTATTGACACTGGCGACCCCGACCGGACTTGAACCGGCGACCTCCGCCGTGACAGGGCGGCGCGCTAACCAACTGCGCTACGGGGCCTTTGTACCCCCAACGGGATTCGAACCCGTGCCGCCGCCGTGAAAGGGCGGTGTCCTAGGCCGCTAGACGATGGGGGCCTTAGTCAGTGCCATGACTGACTTAAGAAAGTGTACTCAACACCAGTTTGTTTTGGCAAAACCCCCGACTGTGAATCGACTCACCGAAACGTCTTCCATCTGCTGGAAATCGCAGTGGGCAGCCCGTTGTGACGCCACCCTCAAGGCAGTTCGACGGAGCGGAACGCGCAATCACAATCCCAGCCACTTAAGCTGTAATCATGGGATGGCAAACGCTTGGACTCAAGCTTCAAAACAACATGCTCACACTAGGTAGCAGCGCTTTACAACCAGCTGCTGATAACCCCGATGACGCCGTAGAAACCGCGGTGAACGTCCTGCAGATCGCCGCTGGCGTGGCGGTTGGTGCGGGAATCTCACTACTGGTCGGCATCGTTATCTGGTGGGTGCTGAAAATCAGTACGCGCCGCATCACTAACTTCCAACTATTGATGCGCCGGGCCAAAATCCCCTACTTCATCCTGTTCATCCTGGCTGGTGGCTGGCAGGGGCTGGATTACATCAGCGGTGTCCTCGACCCCGATAAGACGCAGAACTGGATTCCCCCAATCACCCACGTGCTGTTCATCGCCACGATCGTGGCTGCAGGGTGGATGCTGTTCAGCGCCGCATTCACCATCCAAGACATTGCGAAACGGGGGCAGAAAACGGACCACCCGAACCGGTTGACGACGCAAGCGCAGATGTTCCGCCGAATCCTGCAGGCCCTGGTGGTGGCAGTTACCGCCATTTCGGTTATTCTCACGTTCCCGCAAGCACGGGTCGCCATGGGATCCCTACTTGCATCCGCCGGCGTGGTTTCGCTGGTAGCTGGTATTGCCGCGCAAGATTCTTTGTCGAACACGTTCGCGGGCCTACAGTTAACCCTCACGGACGCGTTGCGGGTTGGGGACGTGCTGGTGGTTGATGACGTTTTTTGCACTGTTGAGGAAATGACCCTCACGTACGTTGTACTAAAGGTGTGGGACGACCGGCGGGTAATTGTGCCCTCCACCCGGTTCACCAAAAACAGTTTTGAAAACTGGACGCGGCTACACACCAAAGTGTTGGGCACCGTGTTGTTCCACTTCGATTGGACACTTCCGCTGGCGCGTTTCCGCGCGGAAGCGCGGCGCCTCATGAACCAATCTGACCTGTGGGATGGGCGCACCACATCGATACAAGTTACGGACACAACCGCAGAATACGTGGAGGTCCGCCTGGTGGTTTCCGCAGCGGACTCCGGGGACCTGTGGGATTTACGGTGCTACATGCGTGAGCACCTGTTGGAATGGGTGGTTGAGAACGCGCCCTACGCACTACCACGCAACCGGTGGCAGCAAGAGAAACTGGTGGAGCAAAACCGGGACCGTTCTGAAGAAGAGGTGGCGCGGCTCGCGCAGGAACTAGCGAATATTGAAAACCCGGGGGACGAACAGCAGACCCCACCGAAGTCTTACCAGGACGCACGGGTCAAGGCCTCTAAACGCAGGGCCGGGAAGGTACGTAGGCGCCGGCTGCGGGGCCGGTCCGTGAAACGCGTGCCCACCCACGGAGAGGAAACCACGCAGGTGCTGAGTTTGAAGGACCTCAAGAACGTGGTGAAAATGACGGAGCCGAACAGTAAAGAATTTCCAGTGAAAACCAAACCACAAAATGTGAATGGTAGTCGCAGCAATACCGGCCCTGCGATCCAGCCCAACGGCAACGGTCGCACTGCGAATGAT
The DNA here is from genome assembly GCF_002871945.2 of Gleimia hominis. Taxonomy (NCBI): domain Bacteria; kingdom Bacillati; phylum Actinomycetota; class Actinomycetes; order Actinomycetales; family Actinomycetaceae; genus Gleimia; species Gleimia hominis. The sequence continues at coordinate 1,366,451 of NZ_CP126963.1, forward strand.
GAGGCGGATACGGCAGAGGTAGAGTTGTCGAGTGACCGCATGTTCTCGGGCAATCCGGCGGCTGAGGAGCGCTCGCAGGCGTTCAGTGGTCCGGGTAAACAGGTGCAGCGGGAGCGGGAGCAGGCTCTCACGGGCGAGCAAGAGGCCGTTAACGCGGAAACCAAGAACTCTGCACACGACGCGGCTTCCAACACTTCCACAAACGCCGCGTCTGCCAAGGTTCCTGCGGAAGACGCAAGCACCAAGGATTCCACAGATGCCGCGTATGCCAAGGTTCCTGCTGATGAAACGGCAATTGACGGGCAGGCATCTGCGGGTGAACGCTAACAACAAACACGGGAACTGAATGAAGAAAACAAGGGGCTGAAGGATGAGTGATGAACTGAAAGTAGATCCGGCAGCGGCTGCGTACACGGATGCGCAGTGGCGGCAGAAGTTGACGCCGATGGAGTACCACGTGCTGCGGGAGGCCGGTACGGAACGCCCCGGCACGGGCGCGCTTTTGAACGAGAACCGGGCGGGCACGTATTTTTGTCGGGCGTGTGGGCAGAAACTGTTCCGTTCAGACGCGAAGTTTGATTCCGCGTGCGGGTGGCCTTCATTTTTTGAGGCCGAGGATGGCGCGGTGGAATACCTGCACGACGATTCGCACGGCATGGATCGCACGGAGGTGCGGTGCGCTAACTGCGGGTCGCACTTGGGCCACATTTTTGATGACGCCCCCCAAACTCCAACGGGGCAACGGTACTGCATGAACTCCGTTTGCTTGCAGTTCCAAGCGCAGTAAGACACCGAAATGGCCTAGCCCAGCGGGAGCGTTATGCGCATAGTTACGTGGAATATTCAGCATGGGCGCGCGAACTTCACTGCGTTTGAGGGAAGTTTTACTGCGTTTGAGGGAAGTGGCGCACTCGCCCCGGAAGGCCCCGCTTCGGGCGAGCAAACGCCAGCCCGAAGCCGCGGTGAGAAACGGGCCGAAGTGCCACAGCAGAAGGGCAACGAGGGCCGGGTTGACGCGCACGTGTTAGCCGAAAGCGTGCGGCAGTTGGCGCGCCTGCAGCCAGACGCGATCGCGTTCCAAGAAGTAGACCGGTTTCAACCACGTTCCAACTGGTTGAACACTCCCGAGGTGATTGCCCGCGCGCTCCCCGGCTACTGGTTCCACTACGCCCCCATGTTCATCGGGTTCGCGGGTGGGCCCCGCATCGCACCCCCGCAAGTTCCAGTAGGTTCGCAGCGTGCCTTTGCTAAAGAGTCTTGTGTCACGCGCCGGATATGTGCCCACAATTGGCCTGCATACGGCCTCATGCTGGCACTACGTGAACCACCTGTGGCATGGAAGGTGGCGCGGTTGGGGCGAGCACCTCTGCAGCGAATACCGCAACAGACCGGCTGGTGGGCAAAAACCCTGGGGTGGCGGCCACTGCCGGGGCAAAACCGGAGTCTGCTGTGCGCGGTGCAGGCCGACGGCACAGTTTTCGCCACCACCCACTTAGAAGTACACGCCCCCACAGCCCGCGCGCAGCTGCGCCGGAGCCTGGAGCTTCTGCAGCCACTGGGTAGCCCCGTGGTACTGTGCGGAGATTTCAACTTGGGAGCCCAGGCGGTGCAGGCGCAACTACCGGCCGACAGCGAAGTTATCAGCGCCCGCACCTACCCTGTGGACGCACCCACGCAGTCGTTAGATCAAGTAGTAATCATGCCCGCACCCAAAGGTGGAACGGAGTATTTGACACCCCCAACGGAGCGTTTGACACACCCACACGCCAACAGCGTATTGTTGCCTGTGTCCGACCACAGGGCATTGTATGTAGAGACCACCAAATAGGTCTTTGCCAGTCTTCAGCTGCGCTTACCACCACGTCAATGGGGTGCTAGCAGCTGCGTAAATCAGCGCGTCCCTTGCGCGCAAACCTGTTGCGAAAGGAGTGTCATGAAATCGAGAATCCAGTTAACAGCAAATACCGCTCCCCTCCTTTTGATAGGTTCAGGTCTCACTCAATATGTGGGCGCTGCGCTCGCGATCGTTTTATTCACTCAGGTGACGCCCGCTGCGGTGGCGTGGTGGCGGGTTGCGGTTGCCGCCACTGTTTTCATTCTTTGGCGCAGGCCCTGGCGGATGCGGCTTTCCCGGGTTGATTGGGGTCGTTCCGCTTTGTTTGGCGTGGTGATGACGCTCATGAACGTCCTGTTTTACGAAGCGATTTCCCGCATCGCACTGGGCGTTGCAGTGTCGTTGGAGTTCCTCGGTCCTGTTGCCGTTGCGGTTATGGGGTCGAAGCATTGGACTTCACGGGTCGCAGCTGTTGCAGCGTTGGCTGGGGTGGTGTCTATTTCTGGGTTCGGCGTGAACGTTCAAGATCCGAAAACTGCCCTCGGGATCGTATTCGCGTTGGGCGCTGGGGCCTGCTGGGCCGGTTACATCGTGTTGGGGCAGCGGATTGCTTCGCAGCGTTCCGGGATTGATTCCTTGGCAATAGGCACGTTGGCGGGCGCGATCGTGTTCTTACCGTTTTGCCTGACGCAGATTCCGAAAGTAGTGGCGTCCCCCGTTTTGATTGGCGCGGTTTTAGGGGTGGGCTTGCTGTCCACTGTGGTGCCTTATTCGCTTGAGGCACTAGCCATGTCTAAAGTTCACGCGTCCGTGTTCGCACTGCTCACAGCTTTGCTGCCCGCCACGAGTCTGCTGGTGGGGGCGGTGGCTTTGCAGCAGTTCCCAGCGTGGCCTTCGGTGATTGGCCTGGTTCTGATTTCACTGGCGGTAGCGGTTGCGTCGCGCGACACCACGCAGGGGGCGCAGAATGCGCGCGAAGTAATTGAGAATGCGGAAGGAATATCGGATTAGAAAAACTGTGGCGAATAGCATTTTGATAATGATTTGATAACTTTATTGCCCCAATTCGTCTAAAACCACCACTATGACTAGAAACCGCAGTGGTGTATCGCTAGCGTAGTACTTGTTCGAACTACTTCGAGAGCATGCTTATGCGTGCAAAGTTAAGGAGAGTAACTATGGGATACTCACTGATCGGATACATTGTTGCCGGTGCTATTATCGGTGCTCTTGCCCGCCTGTTCATGAAGGGTAAGCAGCCTTTGGGGATCGTTTGGACGATCATCCTCGGCGCTGTGGGCGCGTTCCTGGGTGGCTGGATCACCGGTTTGTTCATGAATAACAACAGTGGTTTCATCGCCTGGGTGGTGGCCATCATCGTTTCTATCGGTTTGATCTCCGCCTACTTGGGGATCACAAACAAGAACGCTGGACAGTAGTTTCCACGCTCTAAAAGTGGCCCGTCAGGCTCTAACCCAACCGGGTTTCAGCCTGACGGGTCGCTCGTTTTTGTTACAGCGCCTGGACATGGTAAATTTTCCAGGTAGCTACGGCTCAGGTGTTCACCTACTTCCAGTCGGCGCGCTTAAGCGCAGACCCGGGTGGCACCGAGAGGCAAGTAGCGGGCCTATAGCTCAATTGGCAGAGCAACGGACTTTTAATCCGTGGGTTCGGGGTTCGATTCCCCGTGGGCCCACAACCCCCGCGTGAACAACGCGGGGTTTTTCTTTACTCCCCGCGGGTTTTCTACTCCCTCAGGGTTTTTCTTTACTCCCCGCGGGTTTTCTACTCCCTCAGGGTTTTGGTTTATTCCCCCTCCGGGTTTCTTTTCCCCTTGCCCAGGGCTTCGAAGAAAGAACCTCAAGTTCAAATATCGACTTCCAACCATGGTGGCTCTTGGGCACGCGCCGAAGCGGTTGCCGCCAGCCCCTAACTAAGCCGTATGCTTTAACCATGGGCTTATTGGAACCAGTATCGACGCCAGAAGACGCGATTGTGACCGCTCGCGGCCTCACAAAAATTTATGGTAAAGGCGACGCCGCAGTACAGGCGTTGCACGATGTTGACGTGCAGATCGGACGCGGGCAATTCACCGCGATCATGGGACCATCGGGCTCTGGTAAATCCACTTTGATGCACTGCCTGGCAGGTTTAGATTCCATTAATGAGGGTCATTTGGAGCTCGATGGCACTACCGTGTCGAAAATGTCGCAGCGTAAACTCACGAAGCTGCGGCGCGACAAAATCGGGTTTATCTTCCAAACTTTCAACCTGATCCCCACGTTGAATGCGAAAGAAAACATTCTTCTGCCCGCCAAGATCGCGAAGCAAAAAGTTGATCCGAAGCGGTTCAACCAGGTGGTGGACGCAGTTGGGTTACGTGAACGTTTAACCCACCGGCCCGCAGAGCTTTCGGGTGGGCAGCAGCAGCGGGTGGCTTGTGCCCGCGCGCTGGTGAGTGAACCAGCTGTTATTTTTGCCGACGAACCTACGGGAAACCTAGATTCGAACGCGTCCGCGCAAGTACTGCGTTTTCTACGCAGCGCAGTTGACGAGTTCGGGCAGACCGTGGTGATGGTGACCCATGAGCCCGATGCAGCTGCTTGGGCCGATCGGATCCTATTCCTAGTTGATGGGCAGGTGGTCGCCCAGTTGACAAAGCCGAACCGCGACCGCGTGTTGGAGGCACTGCGTGAACTCGGTTCCGACGACGAGCCCGAACCGACGGCAAATTCCACTGCAGCTCAGCCCCCGGCCTCGGCGGCCGCCAAAACAAACGCAGCGGCCACCACTGGAGCAGGAGCGCCAGATACCACTGGTGCGCACTCCCCCGCTGCTTCCAATACAGACCTTCCGCCTACCTCTAGCGCAGGGGCTCCGCCAACCTCCAATACGGATGCTCCGCCCACCACTGGCACGGGTAGGCGAACAAGCAGTCAGCCAACGCCTCATGCACGAAATACGCTGGTGGACGCGCAGTTACCGGGCGAAACCCTAGACCAGACGCTGCGCAGACTAGCGCCCGCAGGCGAGTTGGAGCCGGAAGCTGCCCGCGTGGTGGATGCGGCGCAAGAAATCCTGGCGAACCTACCTGGTTCTGTTGTTCCGGAGGAGGAAGATCCGGTGACCGGCTCGATTCCGGTTGTGCCCCGCAATGGCAAGAGTCTGAACGAACCTCAAGAAAACCCGGTGAGCGATACGGGGGAAACTAAGGAAACACACTCGGCGGCCACTGAAGAAACGAATGCCGCAAGCACTGAGGAGACACACGCCGCAGACACCGAGGAGACACAATCGTGATTAAACTCGCGCTGCGAGACGTGACGGGGAACTTCACCCGTTTTATCGTCACCATTTTGTCCGTTGTGCTCGGTGTCGCGTTCTTATCCGGCACGCTCGCGCTGCGCGCGAACCTGTCCGACACCCTGTCGCAAGCCCTGTCGCAAACCGTTTCCGGCACGCTCCACGTTGAAGGCAAGAAACTCGGGAAACAAGAAAGCCCGCGCGCCAAAGTGCCTGCGAACCTCGTGGATCAGATCAAAGAGGTAGAGGGCGTTCAAACTGTGCGGGCGCAGTACATGGTGCCCGTAACCGTGCTGGGCAAAGACGACGTCCCCCAGTCGAACGGTGGCGGATTCATCACCGCTTTACTGTCTGCACCAACTGGCTTCCAACCCTGGACGTTCGACGGCCCCGAACCAACCGAAGAAAACGACGTCACCCTAGAAGCCTCGTACGCAAAACGCCTTGGCAAACACACCGGAGACACTCTCACGTTCGTGATACAGGGCAAAAAGCATGAGGCACACATAGTTTCCACCGCCACCACGGGTAAACCAATTACCCTCATGAACGCGATAATGATGCCGCAAGAACATCTGAAAGCGTACGTGTCGGACCCGAGTATGGTGCAAAGCATTTCGATCCAAACTAAGTCGGGTGCAAACGTGCAGCAGGTGAAGAAGGCGGTTGTCGACAAGGTGGGCAGCAACCTGGATGTACGCACAACCGCGCAGGTGGTGGACGCGCGGAACCAGACGATGGATACGGCCCTCGCGTTCGCGACCACGCTGCTGCTCGTGTTTATTGTGATCGCGCTGGGCGTATCCACCTTTATTATTGCCAACACGTTCACGATGGCGGTGAAGGCCCGGCAGAAACAGTACGCGTACCTGCGGGCAGCTGGGGCGTCGCCGGGGCAGATTTTTGCGACCGTTGCGCTGCAGGCACTGTTCATCGGTGTGATCGGTTCCGCGATCGGCCTGCTGGCTGGGAACGGGCTACTGTGGGCGGCGCAAGCCGGGTTGGAATATGTGGGGCTTGAGGCCGATTCCTCCCCGTTCCTGTCCACCCGCATCATTGTGATCTCTATGATCGTGGGCACGCTCGTGACCGTGGTGGGCGCCATCATTCCTGCGCGCGAGGCCGCGAACACCCCACCTGTGGAAGCGATGCGCGAAGTTTCGGGTGTGCGCGAACCATCCTTAGTGCTGCGCTCGACCCTGGGGTTCATAGGGATCGCCGCAGGGGTCGTGTGCCTGTGGATGGGAGCGAAGCAAATCAGTTCTCACCCCGGTACCCTGCTTGGAGTTGGCTCTGGCGCACTGCTGCTTGGCGTGCTGGCGGCTTCCCCGCTGCTAGTTAAGGTCATCATTGGCGCGTTGGGTGCCCCCCTGCGGGTAACGGGCCCACTCACCGCGCGGTTAGCGGTGGGCAACACGATCCGAAACCCGCGTCGAACCGCCGCGACCGCGGGCGCTCTGTTCGTTGGTATGGCCCTGGTTGCAGCCGGGATGGTGATTGTTGACTCGGTGCGTACTTCCACGGAAGACGCGGTACGCAGCGAAGTTAAGGCCGACCTTGTGATCAGTTCGCAAACCGGGATGGAACGCATTAGTGACGAACAGGTGGACAAAATCAGTTCAGCTGCTGGCGTTGGGCAGGTTAGCGCTGATTACCAGGCTTCCCTCACGCCAATAATTACGAATGAATCGCCTGAGGAACCGACCCCCACAGTGTTTTTAGCGGCCAACCCCGATCAGTTGAAAGCCGACTACAACATGAAGTTCACTGAAGGTGGTTTGAACGCGCTTTCTGAGGGCAAGATTGCGGCTCCGAAAACGTTCGCTACCACCCAGAAGTTGAAGCTGGGCGACGAACTGACACTGCTGACGGATAAGGGTCCGCAAAAAGTGACGCTTGGGGCAATCACGGACTCCACGTCGGGCGGACAATCGCTACTTATTGACAGTAAGAAAGCGAAAGACCTGGGGATGACGATGATGGGGCGCACCACCGTGCTGGTGCGGGTCACAAACGGGGCGAAGGTTGCGGACGTGAAATCCACCCTGCAGCACGACCTGAAGGATGCGTACACGCTAACGGTATCGGATAAGGCGGATATGGTTGGCCAGATCGGCACGTATTTGAATATGGTGCTGGGCGTACTATACGCGCTGGTGGGCCTGTCGATTGTGATTGCGGTGCTGGGGATTTTGAACACTCTTGGGCTGTCTGTTTCGGAACGTGCCCCAGAGATCGCGTTGCTGAAAGCGATTGGGTATTCGCGTGTAGCGAACGGGGCGATGATAACCGTTGAAGCGGTTCTGACGGCCCTGTATGGCACGATCCTGGGGATTGCTGCGGGCGTGGCGTGTGGCAGTGCTCTGGTGGTGTACTTGAAGGATTCTGGGATCTCTACCCTGTCGATCCCCTGGCCGACCGTTGGTTGGGTGCTGCTCGCCGCGGTTGGGGTGGGGCTGGTTGCCGCTGTTCTACCGGCTATCCGCGCCGCAAACCAACCGATGCTTGCTACTATCGCCGCGGAATAAATTGGGACTTCCCCTTGCGTTGTGGCTGGTTAGAATAGTTGTTACGGGTAACGAAAAGACGCGAAGACCGAGTAGACATGACAAACTAGCGTTATGACCTGTTTACGGTAGGTCCTACTTACGAGGAGTGAACTATGGCTGAAGATACGCGACCAACACCGCCCGTGGCGGTCGTGAACACCACGCAGTCCAGACCGAACACTAGTATCGGTGAGCTGTTTGGCGAACTTTCAAACCAAATTACATCACTGATCCGCGGTGAGATTGAGCTGACGAAGCTGAAAGCCACCAGCACGGTGAAGAAGGCGGGGCTGGGCGCTGGCCTACTTGCCGGCGGCGCCGTGTTCGGCTTGTTCATGCTCGGGTGGATTTTCAGGACCATTGAGAAAGCTATTGCGTTGGCGCTGCCGGAGTGGGCAGCGGCCCTCATCGTGGTAGGGATCTTACTGGTGATTACCCTGATCCTCGTGCTGGTAGGGATCCAGGCGTTGAAGAAGGGGATGGCGGAAAAGCCGGACCCGTCCACGAACCTCAAGTTGGATGTCGCTGCGGCGAAGATGGGATTGGACAACAAGTGAGCGAAGAGAAACCACGGACTGTGGAAGATATTGAGTCGGAACTGCAGCGGACGCGGCTTGCCATACAATCCACGGTGGATGAGTTGACTAGCCGGTTGGATCCGCGGGCGCAGATGGATCAGGCGAAGCAGAAGGCCCGTGTGAAAGCGGACGAGTGGAAGAGCTTTGCCACCAAGACGGTTGAGGATGCGAAAGAGGGCGACAAAACAGCTATCACTCGCTTAGCGTCCGTGGCGGCCGGTGTGGCTGCGATCGTTGGTATCGCCCTGCTGCGTAAGAAATAGTTACTTCCGCAGCTTCTGTATCGCGGTATACGACAGAAAAGTCCATAGAATGGAAAATTGCCCCGTTGATTTTGTACAATGGGGCCGAAGACAGCGTTAAACCTACGGATTGGATAGACCAGTCCGTTCGACATGTGGAGGGGGTCGACGCCTATGGGGCGCGGCCGTCAGAAGGCCAAGCAGACGAAAGTCGCTCGCAAGCTGAAGTACTACAGCCCAGAGACCGACTATGCAGCTCTGGAGCGGGAACTAGCAGCACAGCGAGGCGAGATAAAGAAAAGTAAGTACGGGGAAATCCCCCCGGCTACCGACGAGGATTGGGACGACTACCGAAGGTAGAAATCCTACACACTTGTGGGGCAGCGACTGGTTAGGTCGCTGCCCCACAAATCTATGCGTGAGGACTAAGAGTCATTTATCCTGATACACGTTCAATTAGATGAGCAGGCACAAGGACAGGTTGTCGCGTTTCTTCTCCCGCTATCAAGCTCTCCAGCATTACGACTGCGGCTTCACTCATACGCTCAATCGGATTCTCAATCGTAGTCAAGGGAGGAGATGTAAGATCACTCTCAATATTGTCAAACGAGACCAATGCCACATCTTGTGGAACTCTTACGCCTTCTTCACCCCACAGCGAAAGCAGACCTCTAGACATAAGATCGGAAGAACAAAACACGCCGTCAACAATCCCCTCTCGGATCATTGGTGTCAGTCTGTGGGCCGCCTTACGGCCAGACTCAAGCGTGTATTCACCAGCAACTTGCAGGGGATTAACACCGAAGGATTTTGCCTCCTCCATAAACCCCGCCAGTCGATCTTGCGCCGAAACCATATCCATCGCACCGGTGATTATCGCTAAGTGTTTTCTACCATCGTTCTTTACTAGGCGACGCGCTGCGAGTCTACCCCCATCTCGATTATCCACATCCACCCACGATAAAACACGATCTTTTGAGATAGGTCGTCCGATAAAAACAACAGGAATTGGGGCTTCCAAGAACGTCTCAATCTGTCCGCGAACCTGGTGGTGCGAAACGACAATAGCGCCATCTATATTTCCGCCATTCAGAAACTTCTGTATTTTCCTATCACGTCCAGTTCTATCTGCGAACACCATGACAAGCTGTGTATTGCCCGCTTCGAATGCAAACGAAAGAGCACCCAGCGTGCGGTAAAAGAACGGATCGGAGAATATTCGTTTATTGGGCTCGGGAACTATAACTGCGACGGTATCGGTTCTCCGTGTGGCAATGGTTCTAGCAGCACCGTTCGGCACATAGCCTAGTTCCGCAACAACGCGCTGTACAGCCTTCAGTTTAACCTTGCTAACCTTCACATCACCACGTACAACTCTTGACGCAGTAGCTCGCGAGACTCCAGCAGCTGCAGCCACGTCTTCCAGAGTAACGGATCCGTTTTTTTCGCCCACTCGCATTCCTAATCTAGCCATACTGGGTGCCGGCGCTAAGACACGCCGACACCCTGGCACCCTGACACCCTGACACCCTGACACCCATGCAATACTCTCTTTACATCAGGGTATCTGAACAGAGTTAGAGGCAATGACGTCTCGATACCAGAGTGCAGAAGCCTTCGGTATACGCTTTTGTGTCTCGTAATCAACTCTCACTATGCCAAAGCGTTTTGTATACCCCAAGGCCCATTCGAAGTTGTCAAGGAACGACCAAACAAGATAGCCGGCGACATCCACACCTTCGTCCATTGCGCTTTTTACAGCACAAATGTGATCACGAAGATACGCAAGACGTCCCTCCGCGGGGTTTGAGTCATCTACGTATCCATTCTCATCGGGGTGATCATCGTAAGCTGCCCCATTTTCTGTTATCACAATCCGCGTCCCAGCAGCTTCTGTGTAATCTTTGTAAATTCTCTTGAGAAGAATTCGTAGGTCGTCCGCATGTACTTCCCAATCCATCGCCGTTCGAGGATAGCCGCGGGATACACCGGTGACCCATTCTGAACCAACATTTGGTGAAGCATGTGCATACCCATATTCGTCTCGCGTTACTCGTGGCCTGGCGACTAGTTCATCCGATCCCAGTGGCGGAAGTTTAGCAGTTTCTGTATCGGGCGCGTTTTTTCCGGAGACCATCTGACCGTTATAGAAGTTCACGCCGAGAACATCAATAGGAGCACTGATTAAGTCCATATCGCCTTCTTTCACAAAGGTTTCAATGTCAGCGTTACTGCCGCTTCTCATGTCTTCCACGACATCTGCGGGGTACGACGCTCTGAATATAGGATCCGTAAAGAGTCGAACAGAGAGTCCATCAATCCTGCGGGCAGCTTCTACATCTTTGAGATCCTCCGGATTCTCGGGATGAGCGACCGTGTAGTTTAACGTCAATCCCATTTCCCTTCTGATCCCCCGTCCCTTCTCCATTCGACGCATACGGTCCATGGCGAGTCCGTGTCCGAGAAGTAGATGGTGGACCGCTGCGACCGCCTCAACTGGATCAGTATGTGCAGGTGCATGAATACCAGCTGCATACGATAAAAGGGATGAGCACCATGGTTCATTAAGGGTTGTCCACGTCGGTACCTTGTCGCAAAGTCGATCGAATACTGCTTCTGCATAATCTGCAAAAAGATAAGATGTCTCCCGATTGACCCAGCCACCAGCTTGCTGCAGCACTTCTGGCAAATCCCAATGGTAAAGGGTAAGCCATGGAACAATCCCGGCATTTCGTAGTTCATCTACAAGACGCTCGTAAAAGTCAAGCCCTTCGGCATTGATGGACCGCCCATCCGGCATCACCCGCGCCCACGAAACAGAGAACCGATACGTACCAACATTAAGATCCTTCATTAGGGCCACGTCCTCTGGCATCCGATGATAGTGGTCACACGCCACTTGGATATCGGACTTATCCAAGATCGCTCCTGGACGTTTGCATAGCGCATCCCATATAGATTCGCCTTTACCACCCTCACGGCCAGCACCTTCAACTTGAGCAGCAGCAGTAGCTACTCCCCAACGAAAATCATTTGGAAACTCAATAATACGTGTCATCCTTTAACAGCTCCTTGCATAATTCCGGACACGAGTTGACGCCCGGCAAAAACAAACAAAATTACTAGTGGGACAGTGGCAACTATGACGCCTGCCATGATCAATGAGTAATCCTTAAACCATGAGGCTTGCAATAGTTGAAGCGCAACTGGCAGTGTTGGGTTTTCGGTTCCAAGCACGATGAATGGCCAGAAGAAATTAGTCCAAGAACCGACAAACGTAAATAGCGCTAGCATAGATGCTGCTGGAAGCGCAGCCGGTAACGCTATTGATCTGAAAGTTCGGAATAAACTTGCTCCGTCAACGCGTGCAGATTCTATAAGTTCATACGGCAGTGCATCCCGAATGTACTGAGTCATCCAGAACACCCCAAAAGCAGAAACCATTCCGGGCACGATTACGGAAATGAGCTGTCCAGTCCACCCAAGTTTGGCCATAATCATGAAGAGCGGAACAACACCCAACTGGGCAGGAACAGCCATAGTTGCGATGACGAACGTTAACAACCCATCACGCCCCCGGAAACGCAGCTTTGAAAATGCAAAACCAGCGAGTGTAGAGAAGAATACGACTGATAGAGAAACAATCACCGCAACAATCAGCGAGTTTATGAATGCGCCCCAAAGGTCAATTCCCGAGTTCATAACACGATCCAAGTTCGCAATAAAATTACCTCTTGGAATTAATGACGGAATTGGGGTTTTCGCGATGGTCGGCGCGTCCGAGGAAGCAAGCAAGAACGTGTAGTACAGCGGATAAGCAAAAACTAGAACTACCAGCAAAAGAATCGTGTAGGTTAGCCACCGTGGTCGTCGGTTCACGCCAAACGATTGATGAACACGCCGCTTATTCTCTTTCTCACGACGGCGCCGAGCAGCACGCGCCGCACCTTTACCTGCAATCTGCAGAGTCATTGCGACTGAGGGAGTTGTGTTCTTACTCATTTCCTCACCTCCAAACTGGTAGCAGAAGGTATCGAAGGGTCTGATGTCGCGCCCGTGCGAGTTTGCATTGTTTTTCGGTCTTTTTTACGCGTTTGTCTTTTCATTCCTGACGACGAAATCTGTTGGGTAAGAACATAGTTAATGCCGGCAAAAACGATAATAATGAGGAACAGTATCCAAGCAACTGCCGCAGCCTTTCCAAAACTCTTTTGCGGCCCCCAGCCCAGATCATAAAGGTACATCGTTTGAGTAAGCCACTGATGATCTGAGCCACCGCCACCCGAGGTGTCGAACATGCGCGGTTCATCAAATATTTGCAGCCCACCGATGGTTGACGTCAAGATAACGAAAACAAGAGTGGACTTAAGCTGAGGGATAGTTATGGAAAAGAACTGCCGTGCCCGACCAGCTCCATCAACAGTTGCAGCCTCATAGAGATCCGCAGGGATAGCCTGCATTGCTGCAAGAACAATTAAGGCGTTATACCCTGTCCATCTAAAGTTAACCATGGTTGCAATTGCTATGTGGCTCCATAGCGCATCTGCATGCCAGTTAATTGCGTCAATCCCTACTACACCGAGAATTGCGTTAACCATACCCGATTGGTCCGCAAATATTTTAGAGAAGATTAAGGATACTGCAACAGGCGCAACTATGTAAGGCAAAAGCACACCCATGCGCCAAAAAGTCTTGGCGCGTAAGTTCGTGTTGAGCATGTATGCAATGAAGATCGCAGTCACGATTTGAGGAATCGACGAAAGCAGAAAGATCGAAAATGTATTACGCAGCGAAATCCAGAAGGTTTCTTGCTGAATGACGCTCACATAGTTATCCACTCCGACAAATCCTTGATTACCACCAATCAGATGCCAATTATGAAGTGACACCCATGCTGTGTAAATTAATGGAAATAAACCGGTTATGGCGAATACCATAAAAAATGGCGCTATATAGATGTAAGGGGACCATTTATATTCGAGTTTGTTCAAACGGGAACGGAAGTTAATTCCGGGAGGTCTTCCACCCGTCGCTGTATGCTTATCATCTAATGCTAGTGACTTTGGGATACCTATTTTTTCCATACTAGAACTCTTTTCCAAGCGTTACCGACTTTTTGATGTAAGACAGCATGATTGGGAAACCTTCTGGCCTCCCAACCACACCAAGTACTCACTTAAGATTGAGCTCTTTAAATGCGGTAAGTGCCTTGTCCCATGAGCTTTCCGCATTATCTGTCTGATCGATATCTGCCCGTGTTAATGCGTCGGTAACGACCCCAGTCACTGCAAAATAATTTGGCCCCTTGTGCGGTTGAACTTTAACTCTCTTTGACATTTCAGAGAAGATTTCGCCGGCAGGCGCATCGTTAAAGAATTTATCTTTGTATTTCAGCAATCTTTCGGAGCTAAGTGCCTCAACCTGCGAAGGAAAGTTACCCTTAGTCTCAAAAGCTTTAAGCTGTTGCTCCGGCGACGTCATCCACTCAGCGAGTTTCTTAGCTTCAGCTGTGTGTTTGCCCTGTGCAGGGACAGTTAAGTATGAGCCACCCCAGTTGCCACCGCCTCCGGGGAACACTGGGGCAATGTCCCAGCCATCAACACCAGACGCGTTTCCAGCAATAATCCCAAGGAACCACGGGGGACAAAGTTGCGTAGCAAAACCGTCATTCTGGAAACTTGATACCCAGTCCTCACTCCACTCCGCGAGATGCGCTGAAAGCTTATCATCCACCGATTTATCAATGAGTGTATTGTATACGTCTTTTACATCTTTATTCTCATCTAATGGAATAACCTTGTTGTCATCTGTTTCTAGTGGGTTCTTAATCTGCCCGATCATACCTTGGTATATGGACGGCGCACCTGAATACCAGGGAATCCCCGTTTTATCAACGAAATCTTTACCAACTTCGAAGTATCTATCCCACCCACCATCAAGAAGTTTCGCGACTTCCGCACGTTCAGTTGGAAGACCGGCTTTCTTGAATAGATCAGCTCTGTAGCAAATTGCTTCCGGTCCCGCATCAGTTCCATACCCGATCAGCTTTCCATCAGAACTAGTTGCTGCGTTGGTTTTCCAATCGAGCCAGCGACCGTCCGTTTGAGATGATTTTAGATCCACAAATTGGTCTGAATACTGCATAAGCTCAGGAAGCCAATCGAGTTCAATCGCTTCAATATCCGACAAGCCCGAACCGGCGGCCAGTCGGGTGTTCATGTTGTCTCGAGCCTCATTCGAGGTAGCTGCTTTTTTCTCTTTTACCTTAATACCAGGATGCTCAGCCTCATACTGATCAAACATTTCTCTGCTGTAACCAAATTCATTGAATGTCGCAACGGTAAGCGTAATATCGCCATCGGTATTTTTACTACCGTTGCCAGAATTATTCCCAGTACCACACGCGGTAAGTGTAAGAGCTGCAGCGGCGAATAAACTCATCACCGCAAAACCTTTTCTCGCTGCCACGACTACTCCTTCGTAGATAACCTTTCTGCAGTCGCATATTCACGACCAAATATCAGAACACATCTTTTTGAGAGCGCTCTCATAAAGACAGTTGTAAATATACCACTCAGGTTACGCTTGAGAAATGATTTCGCCGTTTCCGAAGGAAAGAGTCAACAAGACAAGCTTGCCGCGAACGAGAAGTATGACTTTATGCCCATAGCAAGACTACTGAGTACATTAATAGCTGCAAGCACCCAGTACCGATTAACTCGCGTTACCTATTGACTTGCGCTCTCTCGTTATCCAGAAACGTCTAATTATCCAACCCGCCCCCGTATTCTGTCTGTTCCTCGGATCTGGCCTGTTCCTCCGCCCCAGCCTGCTTTTCGGTTTTCCCATCGGTATCGCCCTCGTTCTCCGCATCCGCGTCGTCTTCGGCGTCCCGGTAAATCTCTCCTAGCGAAGTGCCGTCGGCTTTCAGGTCGTCTTGCACTAGGGCGTCTAGGTCCCCTTGCCCTGTCCGGTACGCTGCCCGAGCCATAATATGCGTCCCGATCGGCGCTGTCACGGTTTGGAACAGTAGGATCATCACCGCGAGCGCCACCCACGTCACCGTCCGCATGGTCAGCACCATCCCTAAGCAGCAGAGGAACAGCCCGAACCACTGTGGTTTTGATGCTGCGTGCATGCGGGCGAACACGTCCGGCAGCCGCACCAGCCCTATACCCGCGATCAGTAAGAACGTGGCGCCAGCCAGCAGAAAAACCGCTCCAATATAGTCCAAAACAATCATTTAGAGCCCTCTTTCCCCGCAGCGTTTTCACCTGAGGTACCGTGGCGCGTGCTCGCTCCCGGTTTATCCTCGTGGCGCGCCCGGGCTTCACGCAGCGCCTCAGCTTGCTCCTTCTCTTGTTCCGCATGCGCCTCTCGGCTGAGGGCCTCCTGCTGAGCCCGCGCTTCCTCAGGCGTCAAAATCCGTTTCCGCGGATCCACACGTTTCGTAAGCCGCCCCACGCTCACCGGAAGAACGAAACTGATCATCACCATAATCACCGGTAAGAACATGACGTCGGTGCGCCCAGTGGTGACGCACACCAAAATGGTTGCGATAATCCCAGCGACGGAAATGACGTCGGAAGCCAAGACCCGATCCATCAAAGACGGGCCAAGCGCTAACCGCACCAAGCTCAGAATCATGGTAATCACAACTGCAGCAGCTACCAGAAGGTAAATCACATGCAATGCGCTCATGAGCCCATCACCTGCTCAATCTCCTGGCGGGTTCCGAGTGCGCGGATAACTCGTTCCTCCTGGCCACGCGTCATTTCGTTAATGCCTTCGGGCCCGCCTTGCGCGTCAATGTCGAACACGTGCAAATACAGGTTGGAGTTCTCTTGATCTAAAGACACCACTACCGTGCCGGGCACCAGGTTCGTCATCGCCGCCACAATCGCCAGCACAATGTCGCGATCAGAGCGCAAATCCACTTTCACAATCGAACACCGATAGGCACGCCCCGTTAGCACCACGGTCGCAACCATGATGGCGGACAGCATCATGTCCCACAAAAACCGGGCGATCAACACAATGGTGGGCCACGGCCTCACGCGTTTAAAGAACCCCGAACGTGGAAGTGGGAAAACGGCTTGCACAGCCACGGAAACCACGATGCCAGACAGCACTGTGAGCCACGTGATCTGGTGGAACAAAAACAACCAGACGGCGAACAACCAGATACTGAGGAACACGGAGAACCGGGCGCCACGCACCTGCTGACTACGATCACTCATGAGCGCTTCCTTCCATCGAGTGCGTGGCCGCTGCGCCCGCACCGCGCACAGGTCCGTTTGGCGTGGAACCTTCCCTCGAGTGCGCTCCCGGTTTGGGCACGTTTGAGGAGCCTGCGCCGCGCCCTTCATCACCGAGCACGGCCCGCACGTAAGCGCGCGCATCGATCTGGTCGGACGCCGCGTTCGTGGCGTAGTGGTACAGCGGGCCGGCGCCTATGGTCATTGCGAACATCACTCCCAGCAGCGCCCAGCCGGAGGCGTACATGAGTTTGGATGCGCCCGAGGATTCGCGTTCGCGCCGGGTGCGAGAGGCCGTCAGCAACCGCGTGTCCCGATCCGCGATCGTGTCCGCGTACTGCATGTAGCGGCGCAGTGCCCGCTGCCGCCGAGTAATCGCTTTCCCCTTCAGCTCCGTGTCCGTCGTAGCCGTATCCCCGCGGGGCTGCCAGAACGCAAGGTTCCAAACTTTCACAATCACATACAGGGTGAGGAACGAGGTGAGCATCCCGAATGCCAGTAGCACGTACCCTTCCCAATGCCCATTCAGTACTGACGCTTGTGCCAGGCCGAGTTTGCCAATAAACCCAGTGAACGGAGGGATACCCACCAGGTTTAACCCGGCGATCAGGAACATGCCCGCCAGCATCGGGTGGGTTCGAATCAAGCCGCCGAGGGTACGCATCGAGGTGGATCCCTCATGCCGTTCAACAAGACCCAAAAGTAGGAAAAGGGTGGTTTGTACCAAAATGTGGTGGATCGCGTAGAAAATGACGGCCGCCAAACCCGCCTTATTGCCCAGCGCCAACCCCCACAAGAGGAAACCGATATGCGACACGAGTGTGTACGACAGCAGGCGGCGAATATCATCCTGGGCAACGGCCCCCAGGATTCCCACAATCATGGTTAGTATGCCCACGACGGTCAGCAGGTCACTGACGTTCTGGTTTGGGAAAAGAACCACTTCCAGGCGAATAATCGAATAAATCCCCACCTTCGTCAACAGACCCGCGAACACGGCGGTGACGGGTGCGGGCGCAGTCGGATACGAATGCGGCAGCCACGCCGCCAGCGGAAACACAGCGGCCTTAATCGCGAACGCCACCAGCAGTATGAACTGGATAATGCCAGCTACCGACGGGTCGATTTGCTGGAACCGCACGGCCAGCAGCGCAATATTCAACGTGCCGGTCGCGGCGTACGCCAACGCGATCCCAATCAAAAACACTACGGAAGACAGCATGGAAACCACCACGTACACGGTGCCCGCGCGGGTGCGGGTGCGGGTGCCCCCAATGGTGATCAGCACAAACGACGCGGTTAGCAGGATTTCGAAACCCACGTACAGGTTGAACAGGTCACCGGTGAGGAACGCGTTCGACACGCCAGCGGTCAGCACCAGATAAGTGGGGTGGTAGATCGCGATGGGCACGTCCGGGTCTTCGTCCGCAAGGTTTTGTGCGATTGAGTAGGCGTGCACCCCCAGGGTCACTATTTGCGAGATTACTAGCATGAGGGCCGCGAGCCGGTCGGCTACCAAGGTGATGCCTACGGGGGCGGACCAGTTACCCACGTCCAGCACCACTGGCCCGTTACGTGCCCCCAGGGCGAGCCCCACGCCCACTACCAGTACCGCAATCAGCACTACGAGGGAGATCAGTTGCTGCACCCGCGGGCGGCGGCCAGCTGCGAGCGCAAGGCCGGCTCCGAACAGCGGCAGGAGGACGGGCAGGGGAAGCATCCAGCTCACGAGGTGGCCTCCGCATCGTAGTCCACCCCAGGGTCTAGTTCCCCGGTTGAGTCTGCAGCGAGGTCCTCGAGTACTTCTTCGCGTTCTTCACGGCGGGCTACGCGCCGGTCTTCCACTTCGTCGATGACTTCGTCGTGGCCAGTTAGGCGCCACGACCGGTAAGCCAATGCCATCCCGAACGCGGTGGTTACCATACCGATGACGATCGCCGTGAGGATCATGGCTTGCGGCAGGGGGTCAGACATTTGCTCCGGCGCGGTGGATTGCAATAGGGGTGGCCCACCCGGCCGGCCTCCCGCGGCGATAATCAGCAGGTTCACGCCGTGCCCCAGGATCGCTAGGCCAATGACTATGCGCGTGAGGGTGCGTTCCATCACCAGGTACAGGCCAGCCGCGATCAGGAACCCACCTAATGCGATCACAGTTAACGATGGGGTGTTCACAGTTTCACGTCCTTCTCTTGGCTCTGGGATGGCTTTTGCCGCTGCGCTTGAGACTGTTCGCGGTCGCGGTCGATTTGGGCGCCTAGGGAAGCCAGTAGGTCTAGCACGAGGGCAAACACGAGCACGTACACACCAATGTCAACCACGAGCGCGGTGGTGAAGTGCAGTTGGCCAACGAACCCGAGGGGAATGTCGATGGGGGTTGATTCTAGTACTCGTTTACCTTGAGCCAGGGGCATGAGCGCCCCGATCGCGGCGATGAACAACCCCAGTCCTAGCATGCGGCCTGGCGCAATCGGTAGGGCCGACCAGAGTTCCGCGCGCCCTCCAGCTAAATATCGCAATACCAGTGCAATCCCGGCCACTACCCCACCGGCGAACCCACCACCGGGATTGTTGTGGCCCACCAGGGTCAGCCAGATGGATACGACAATCAGGGTGGGGAACATGAGTCGCACCCCGATTTCTAGCATCACGGATCGCTGCAGCGGGGACAGGCGGGCGGTGGAGGGGAGCCAGGATCCGACGGATACGCGTGGGGCTCGTTCAATGCGGGTGTGGCGGCGCGAAAGGTAGATCAGGGACGCCACCCCAGTTGCGGTCACGAGCACCACGGACAGTTCCCCAATGGTGTCCCACGCCCGAATATCCACCAGGGTGACGTTCACGATGTTGGTGCCGTATCCGAATGGGAGGGCTTCTTTTTTCATGAGGTCTGAGGACGGTTCGTGAACCCGGGCTTGCACTGCGAAAATCGTGGCTACGGAAACGGCAGCTCCAACGGTGCATGCCAGGGCTAGGCGGAGCCAGCGGGAGATCTGCAGGGGTCGGTTCGAGAAGAAGCGGGGTAGGGAGCGCAGCACGAGGGCGAACACGATGAAAGAGACGATTTCAACCACGGATTGGGTCAGAGCCAGGTCGGGAGCGCCGTAGATCACGAACAAAAGCACCATGGTGGAGCCCACTACGCCCAGGGCAATCACGGATTTTATTCGCCTCCGCGCCTGCACGGCGACCACTGCGGCGGCAGCACACACGACGGCGATCCCCACTTCAAGCGGGGAGTTCCACAAGCTCAGCTTAACCGTCGGGTCACTAATGTGGGCGAGTGCGTAAACCACGATAACGGCGAACACCGCCAGGATAGTGTTCACGTCCCACGGTAGAGAGCCGGGGTGCAATATGGCGGTGATGCGAGCCGAGAAGTTCTCTAGTGCTATCACGGACCACCGGTAGGCACTGACGACGTTCACGTGTTTGGGCTGTAGGCGTCGTTGCAGCCGGGCAACGGCGGGGCGTTTAACCGCCATGTAGGCACCCCCAATTAGGATCGCGCCCGTGCACACCGCGGGCACAACCCCGGACCACAGGGCAATATGACTATCTCCGGGCATGCCCGTTGCGATCAGGTTCGTGACCGCATCCATCCACGCGGGGTACGCACCCGCCAGGGATGCGGCGGCTAGTAGCACGATCGGGGCGATGGATACCGCCGGGGTGGGTTCTACTTTCATGTCCACTTTTACACGTTTGGGGGCAAAAGCTCCCCACCAGTAGCGCCACGAGTACGCGACTGTGAACATGGAGCCCCCAACGAGTACCGCAAGACACCCTAGTTCTACCGCGCGCATTCCCAGGTTTGATGCGGGCATGAGTTCTAGCAGCCACACTGCGTGCGTACCGTCTACGAGCGCGGTCACGAACGCTTCTTTCCCCAGGTATCCCAGGAGCAGGGGCACACCCGCCATTGAGATTGCGCAGATCCCACCCGCTGCGGCTAGCCATGGTTTGTACCGCATGAGGTTCGATAGTTCCCGCAGGTCCCGCGTTCCCGTGGTTTTTTCAACCAGCCCAACGCTCATGAACAGGGCTGATTTGAATACGGAGTGGGCGATGAGCATACCCAGACCCGCCGCCATGGTGGCGGAAGTGCCGAATCCGAGGGCTGCGCTGATTAATCCTAGTTGCGACACGGTTCCGTAGGCGAGGACTAGTTTGAGGTCGATTTGCCGCAGTGCTCGGTACCCGCCCAGAACCATGGTTGCCAGACCGATTATTACGATGAGGGGGGACCAGCCGGGTACGTATGTGAACGCTGGGGTGAGCCGGGCGATGAGATACACGCCGGCTTTCACCATAGCGGCGGCGTGTAGGTAGGCGGACACGGGGGTTGGGGCCGCCATGGCGCCGGGCAGCCAGAAGTGGTGGGGGACGAGCGCGGATTTAGCAGCTGCACCCCAGATGATGAGGATCGCCCCCACTATAACCAGGGGTGAGTGAACGTCGTAGCTGCCGGCTTGAATGGCGGCCACAAGAACAGAGATCCGGTAGGAACCACCCGTGGGGTGGGCAACCATGACGAAACCGGCGAACATGGCGAGCGAGCCGGCGCCAGTTACGTGTATGGCTTGCCGGGCAGCAGCGCGGGCGGCGCGGCGGTCGAAGTGGTGACCAATTAGCAGGAATGAGAGGATAGTAGTCATTTCCCAAAACAGGTAGACCATCATCAGATGGTCGGCGGTGACGAGGCCGAACATGGCGCCCGCGAACGCGGTGAAGACGGCGCTGAACCGGCCTAGGGAGGCGGCGTTTTCAGAGAAGTATCGGGCAGCGTACACCATCACCAGTGCCCCGACACCGCTGACGACTAGCACCATGAGCCACGACAAAGGATCTAAGCGAAAAGCCACGTCAAGGGAGAGCGCGGGCACCCACGAATACTCCTCTGCGAGGATGTCGCCACTGAAGACACTGCTGGTGTGTGCGAGCGCCCAGACCACTCCGGCTAGGGGGGCGGTTGCCAGCATGAGCAGTGCGTTCCGGCCCACGTATCGCAGCGCCACGGGGGCGAGTGCCACGGCTAGCGCGTGGATCAATAGTACTGCAATCACTTACCAGACCCCACTTTCGCGCCCCTCAACGTCAAAAACTGCTCCCAGGCTCACTGTACCGGTTATCACCGCTTAGAAGCACGCGCAGCCATTATGCGTCCGCCAGCGGACCAACCAGCTGGCTGAGGGCAGAGGGGACGCACCGAGCCCATGCAGCTGAGCTCAAGTGAGAACCAGCCGTTTTCCCACCAGCAGTCGGGGTAAGTACGGTTCTAGACAGGCGCTCCATCTGAACTCTAGTTTGACTGCAGAAATCATTAATGCGGTGGTTGTTCCCCGCGTAAAAAAGGCCATGACGTCACCGATCTGTACTGTGCGTTCTGATCGTGGCAGCAGGTTCCGGGCACATTACAATTCGCGAGAGGTGCAACTCTGATTGCAGGTAACAACGGCTCGGGATCCCGCGTACCGGCGGGAGAGGATATACGATCGATGATGATGAAAAGAGGCGATTAGTAATCCTCGCCTTAGTTAGTTGCCCTCATATTGCATCTGGAAGCGGATGTATTGAAACAACTTAATCAATACGAACCAGGTGATCAGTACGAGCCTGGAGGAAACTATCCAGTATGAATTAACCGATATGAGCTTGTGAAATGCGTGGAACCCTGTCGCAAGGAGAAACTAATGACTTTCCGTCTAGCTTTAGTGCGGCGCGCCCAATATCTGATGATTGCGGGGCTTATTACTTCCTTTATTGGTTCCGAAATGATCGAGGGGGCTGCCACCGGTTTGGTAGCTCTAGGTGTACTACCGGTGGTCTGGGTGCCACTGTATTCCACCGTCACCGACTTGCAAGACTCATTTGCCGCATCGGTAGCCAAGATAGTAGAAAAACGCGACCCCGGTGCGGTGCTGGTTGCCTGCGAACTAACCGACGTCGGAATCTCCCTCATCACAGTGACGTTGATATTAGCTTTCGGGGATGGTTACCTCACAATGATTTTGATAGGGTATCTTCTCATAGCCTCAATCTTGCCGCTCATAGTAGACCTGGCCGAAGAGTTCTACCTGAACGACATTGGGCAGGTGGATGCCCAGCTAGTGCTGCAAGCAAATACGATTATTTCGGTTGCCACCGGTACCGCTGGGCTCATGCTGGCTCGCCCAGTGGGAGCACTCGTTAGCTCTACCGGAATCGCGGTCATCCTCGGCTTTAATATTGCTTTCTCCTTCTTAGTGGTTGTTCTTCGCTGGCGTTCCACCGCAACCTTCCATCCACAACACGTCCTTGAGGAAGAAAACGAAGACGAGCCGGAAGGGTTCTTGGGCTCTATCAAAGATTTCTTGCTCCCTCACAGTCCTCGGCACGTTCTCAGATTTGGTGTCCTATCTCCAGTGTTCTCATTCTTTCTATCCCTAGCGCCAGCAATGATCGCAACCTATGTATTGTTGTGGTTAGCGAACAGCGGAGACAAGCCCTTAGTGCGCCTGGGAACCATGTTGTTTGCAATGGGCCTCGCTCAAGCCCTCATTCCTCTGCTGATGGCCCGGCTCATGCGCAACGTTCAGGACCGAGGCTCAGCTCGCCTTATCACCATATTTCTGATAATCATGCTCGGAACCTATCTGACCGTACTCATGGTAATCATCGCACTGCCGGATGGTCCGTTCCGCTTTTTCATTGTCCTCGCCAGCCTGATCGTGGCGTCCTCCTCCGCGTGGTGCGTGCGCTTCGCGATTTCCACACTACGCCAGTCGTGTCTAAACCAAGCTGATTTCCGCACTGTAGTGGGCTGGTCGTATTCCCTGACCGCCATCGGAGGAATCGCCGGTTCCTGGCTCGGATACATGCTCAAAGCAGATATTGACCCCCGTTTTTCTCTGCTGGGCGCGGTGATCACAATGGCCGGCCTAGTTAGCTGGCTTGTCATAAAACGGGTGACGCTACCACCATCCGTTCGATCTTGACTAACCTACTTGTACCTTTCAACACAATAGATTCTTTCCAACAGGTAATCACTCACTGGCATACCAATCTTCAACCAAACCGGCAGCTAGGGTTTGTCAATAAAGTAACTGATTATTCGAAGGCAACCAGGAAGTGGTCTTCGTCCAGGACTTGGCCTGCGGTGGCGCGGGCGATGGTGCCGGCTAGGGATTCGATTTGGTCTTTAACGCGGATGCGTTCTAACCGCACGGCACGCCCGGGTTTAGACAGGGATTTGCGGTACACCTGTGGGGGTATCCACATGATTTGGTATTCCACGGCCCGCCCCTGGGGCCACTGTTCGAACCTGAGCGTTGGGGGGATGTAGTCCGCTGGGGTTGCGGTGATTTGGATTCTTGAGGTGTTTCCCGCCGATGCGACTAATGCGTAGCCGCGGACCACGAAATCTTTTTGCGCAGCTTTTTCATCAGCTATGCGCGCCACTTCAGCGGCTTGTGTGAACTCGTTTTCGGGAATGTCAATGGCTTTCGCTACTTCCTCACGGGTTTGCACGCGCTGCGGGGAGTCAATGGGTGGCAGTGACGCCAGTTCACTAACGTTAACTATATCCGGCAGGTAGCCTTTCAGCAGTTCCGTGAGGTCGTTTTCTTCTACCCAACGGGGTGAGAACACGCTCATTGTCACCGCGGAATCCGCGTCGGGTTCAAGGATTCGCCCCGAGGTGTTGATCCGGATTGCGCCTGCGAGCCGGCGGGCGATTCGCCGCAGTGCCTCAAGAATTTCGAACTCAAAACCGGTGGGCATGCCCTTTGGGAAAGCGGCAGCCAGGTCGTCTACTTTGCGGAGCACTTCGGGTGCGGGGGCGGTACGGGTTTGTGCCACGTCTACAACCCACGCTTGGTTGTAGCTGGTGGGGGTACCCAGGGCTCGGCGCACAGTATTGTCCACCCGCCAGGGTCCGCGCAGCCGGGCATCCCGCGTTAACCGCAGTACCCCGGGTTCTACCCAGCCGGCGTCGTCCCAAATGGACACGGCCAAGGCTTCCAGCTCTCGCGGGTCCACGCTTTCGTGTACGAGCAGGAGGTGGTGGTCCTCGCCTTTCGCAGGGTCCAGGTGGTTGGCGTGTGCGAAATCTATGCCCGCCACGTCCACGGCGGCGCGCACGTCTGTTGCCTGCAAAGCCCCCGCTTGCGTCACGGTTAGCGTTGGGCCGTGCACATCCTGGTTCACGTCCCCCACCTGTGGAGTACCTTGTGCGAACAGGTCCGCTAGCGTGGGCACGGGTTCGAGCGAGAGGGGTTCGTCGTCGAGTTTCGCCATGCGTTCACTGATGGGAATCCGGTCTGGTTCCGCGTTCCCCTGTTCCTCCTCGTTGTTTTGAGGGCGGTTTGGCTTACTAAAACTCATAGCTGTTTGCCTTCAAAATCGGCGGATGCGGGCACGTTAACGCATTCGAACCCGAGGTGTGAGCGTGAAGCCGTGGGGCCGCGTTGCCCTTGGTAGCGAGACCCCGTGGCGCCGGACCCGTAGGGGAACTCGGCGGGTGAGGACAGTTGGAAGAAGCACAGTTGCCCCACCTTCATACCGGGGTAAAGCAGGATCGGCATCGTTGCCGTGTTCGATAGTTCGAGGGTTACGTGTCCGCTGAAACCGGGGTCGATGAATCCGGCGGTGGAGTGCGTCAGCAGCCCCAGGCGGCCCAGGGAAGATTTGCCTTCCAGGCGGGCGGCAACGTCGGACCCGAGGGTGACGCGTTCGAACGTGGAGCCGAGTACGAACTCTCCGGGGTGCAGCACGAATGGTTCTTCTTGCCCCACGTCCACCAGGTGCGTGAGGCTTTCTTGTGGTTTCGCCGGGTCGATTACTGGGTACTTGTGGTTGTCGAACAGTCGGAAGTACCGGTCTAACCGCACGTCCACGCTGGAGGGTTGCAGCATGGGTTCGTCCCACGGGTCCAGTGCCACGCGCCCATCTTCGATTGCGCGGCGGATATCGCGATCACTTAACAACATGCTTCCATTTTGGCATGAACGCTTCGGGCGTGGTTTATTTATCCAGATCTGTTAGCAATTGTCCGGCGTCCATCCGGTAGGTGTGGTGGGCGCGGCGGATCGCTTCGGGGTCGTGGGACACCATTAGGATTGCGGTGCCTTTGCAGGCGAGTTCTTCCAGGAGGTCCAGTACTAAACTGGTGCTTTGCGCATCCAGGTCGCCTGTGGGTTCGTCTACCAGCAGCAGTTTTGGTGCGCACACCAGCGTGCGGGCAAGGGCTACGCGGCGGATTTCTCCGCCGGAGAGTTCGTGCGGGTATGCGTCCGTGAGTTCGTCGATTTGTAGTTGCTGCAAGTACTCTTGTGCCCGCTGTTCGCACTTTGAATCCGCGTTCTTGTACATGCGGGCTGGGAATAATACGTTATGCCACACGTCTAGGGAAGGCAGAAGTGTTTCGCGTTGCGTCACGTATCCTACGGTGTGGTTGCGTAGTGCGGACACGTGGGCGTCGTCGAGTGCGGCGATGTCCTGACCGGCTATCCGCACGGTGCCGTCCGTGGGGTCCAGCAGGCCAGCGATCATGTTCAGTAGCGTGGTTTTCCCATTTCCAGATCGCCCCACTATCGCGAGGAACATGCCTTCACTTGCCGTAAAGGACACGTCGTCTACCGCGGCGAACACTTCCCCTCGGCGGGTGAACTCACGGGTCAGCCCGGTAACTTCCAGCAGGGGCTCAGCTTCGCTTTCAACTATTTTTTTGGGCTTTACCTCTGCGTGTGTGTTCACTGCCCCTCCCTCAAGGTTAAATACGTTTCTTTACTGAGCATGCGGCCACTACTGGTGACGCACGCAAGTACGCTAACTAGGGCGGCGCCGGCGATACAGGCAACGGCGAGCCACACGCCGGTGGTAAAACCGCTTTCTAAGTACGGTAGTTGCACGGTTTGGCGGATAAAGGACGCGAATGGGAACATGACGAGCGCTCCCAACCCAGATCCGATTGCGCCACCAATGACGCCGATCACAACTGCTTCTTGCATGAGCATGCGGGCCAGTAGCCGGCGGGTGGCGCCCATTATTCGTAATGAAGCGAGTTCTTTTTTGCGGCTTTGCGCGGCCGAGGTGAATACGGCGAACAGTACTGCTAGGCCGGCGACCCAGAATAGGGCCACGAACCCGGTGACGTATAGGGTGACGATGTCCATTCCCGCTTTCACCTTGTTGGTTAGGGTTGCGGGCGAGATGGTGACGGTGTCTTCCATGCCGGGTAGTTCGCGGATCCGGTCTTTCACTTTTTGCGACTTGTACCGGTCCCCCACGTTCACCATCACTGCGGAGACGGCGTTGTCGATTTGCGATTCAGGTAGGGTCCGCCGGCCGATTCCCGCGGCCCGTTTACGCATGTCGCGAATGGTATTGCGGTTTACGAATACGGTGTTGTCGTATGAGGTTCCGGTACCTGCTAGCTGCGCAGCTACGGGGAAACGGTGGCGGAACAGGCGGATTTTTCCGTCTGAGGACGGGTGTACGTTGGAGCCGACAATCAGTTCCCCATCTTTGAGGTTCCCGCTGTACGCTGTTTTGATCCACGGTTGAATCACGAAGTCTGTTTGCGGGTCAAACCCGATGATCTGCACTTTCGCCGCGCAGCACCCGAGGTTTAGGGAGGCAATGAACGTTTGTGCCGTGGCTTCCTCTACGCCCGCCACGGATTTGATTTGCTCCAGCACGTCCGTGTCGAAGTAGAAGGTTTGCGGCCCACCTTCGAGCATCACCTGTTCGGCTTGGTCACGAGCGTCTTTGGGGACGATCATGAGGTCCGCGCCCATCCGGTTTTGCAGGTTAGTTAGGCCCGAATACAGGTTGAGGGACATGAGTGACCCCGCGTAGAACACGAACGTCAAGATAGCTACCACTGTGGTCAGCACTCCGGTGCGCAGCCCTGCTTGCCGCAGATTCTGTACTGCCAGGTACCGCCACAGTCCACTCCCCTGTTTCACACTTCCTCTTTCTAACTCTGTTCTGCCGGTTCACGCCCGATTGGTTTGGTTTACACTCCCCAGCCGCTGATTCGCTATCATAACCGTCCAGTTAGTTTGACCTCTTACCGGTAGGGTTCGCGGCCCGCCGGTTAGTATCGTTCGCGGTTTGTTTATTGCTGGCACTCGCGGCACGCTGGTCGAGCGCGAATGCGATGCCGCCGCACAGTAGGGCGAGTACGGATACGACGATTAGGGTGGGTTTCATAACGGAGTGGCAGTGCATCATTGGGTCGTCGCACACGCCGATCAGTACGGTCACAACTGCGAATTCTAACGCGCTGGTGAGCACCACTCCGATAGAGATTCCCGCTCGCATCGCAGGTGGAGACATCAGGGCGAACGCGCCCATGAGTGCGATCACAACACCGATTCCAAGTGAAGCCTGCGCGGTCCAGTGGCACGCCATTGGCATGCCCGTCACTGGGCATGGGGTGGCGAATGTTTGGGGTGCGATGGCGATGAGGAGGCCAAAGATGATGGCCGGTGCGCTGGCAATTATTTTGTTACGCATTGTGTAGTTTCGCTTTCACTGTGGGCAGGTCTGGGTGGGATCACTGCCACGTGGTACCCCCATTTTTTCGGGCGCGCACCAAAAAGATGCGCGCCCTTCGTTGGGAGAGACCCTCGTTTCGAGGACTAGAAAAATAATAGGCCACACCACCCACATTTAGCAAGGCTCACCTAAGTTAAAGGTAGAGAGTCTTAGAAAATAGGTGTGGAGAACCATAGAGAGTAGGTGTAAAGAGCCTTATAGAACCGCGGGAAAGACTTACCTACACACTAAGCGTGGACAGTGCCTCAAAAAAACTGCCTATGGGCCAAAGCGCACGCCCCCTCAGGGCACGTGTTCTGGTGAAGCACTATGGTGGCTAGTATGGATTTTGAGTGGTTGAACTTACCGGCCCCGCAGGCGGCGCGTGAACTGTTGGGGTGCCGCCTGGTCAGCACCATTGGCGACGGCCGCGTGGAAGCGCGGATTGTGGAGGTTGAAGCCTACGACCAGAACGACCCCGCGAGCCACACTTTTAAAGGCCAAACCCCACGTAACAAAGCCATGTTTTTGTCTGCCGGCCACGCGTACGTATACCTCAGTTATGGGATCCACCATTGTTTGAACGTGGTGTGCGGCCAGGCGGGTTTTGGTGCGGGCGTTTTGGTGCGCGCTGTGGAACCTTTGGTGGGGCTTGAGGTAGTTGCCGCTCGCCGCCCCACCGCGCGGAAAGAGTGGACGAACGGGCCGGGTAAAGTGTGCCAGGCACTGGGTGTGGATCTGAGTTTAACGGGGCATGATCTTTGCGAACCACCACTGCAACTGAAACGTGAGCAGTTGCGTGCGGATGAGCGGATTCTTGAAACCACGCGGATCGGTATTTCTAAAGCCGCAGAAGTACCGCACCGGTTTTACATTTCAGAACACCCCGATGCCTCTAGGCGCGACCGCGCAGCGGAGCGAAACCTCCGTAACCCGAGCGGCTGAGCGCGTCCTGCGTAACCCGAGCGGCTGAGCGAAAGCTGCGCGACGGAGCGTAAGCTGCGTGGCAACGCGGCTGACCATGGGCTGCGCTGCCACGCACGTTAGTTAGCGCAGTCCACGCTTTCGACCTGGCTAGTTCGAAGACGCTGCTCGGCGCTAGTTACACTACCCTTTGGATTAGTTAGTGAAACGGTCTTTGAGGTCTTGGGCTAGTTCACGGCGTTTGTGCCGCAACTGTTTCGCCCCCTGCAACGCCCGGTAGTACAGGGGGTGTACGGGTACGTCCCACGGCCCAGGGACCTCGGTGACTTCTTTGGAGTACTTGCGTTTGAATCGGCCCACGCCCGCTAGTTCGGGGGCACGTGGGGAGTCGATTCCCATGAGGTCCAGGTACGCCGCACCTTCTTTAGCTAGTGAGCATGCCATGAAGTAGTACAGCAGGTCGGACGCTCCGGCTTTGCGGCCTTTAGCGTTTGACGCCCCATAGTAGTACGCGGAGTCTTTCCCATGGATTGTGGCGATCGCCCACGACACCGGTTCCCCATCTAACCGCGCGGTGTAAAGCTTGCAGTATTTAGGTCCGAGCATGGACAGCATCGTTTGGTACGTGGTGCGGGGGTTAATGGTGAACCCGTCGCGGTCCGCGGTTTCTTCTAAGATTTCGTACCGTTGGTCGAACACGTCCATCGCCTTATCCGTGTCATCCGTTGCGGACAACGCGGGGTTTCGTAGGCGTTGACGTACTGCCCGGCGGCCTTTAGCGTCAAAGGACTTGAGGATCTGGTCATCACTAAGCCCAGCGAGTTTGATCACCACGGTGCGGTCGTACCCCATGGTTTGCAGTAGGTCCTCAAGATCATCGGCTTCGTGCCATGTGTGTAGGCGAACGAACACGATAAGGGGGTCGATCCGTTTAACTCCTGCCACTAGTTGCTGGCGGAACGCGTGTTCTTCTGCGGCGGTGGGCTTATCCCCCACCCAAATCGGCCCCTTTTTGGCCCACAGGTAGCGGAACCCGGTGTCTTGATACAGAGAAAGGCTAACCATGGCGCGTGGCTGCCCGTCCACGTACCACACGAGCTTTCGCCACGGTCCCCGATCGTCCATCGCCTGGTCGTACCGGTCCCAGTGTGGGGTTTGCTCTATTGGTAAGGTCACGTCCAAATCCTGCGCTATTTGCAGAAACTGGCTACCGGTTACTTCCTCAAATTTGCCTACAACCATACTTCAACCCTACATGACCCCACTCCCCCACTTACCACAACCCCGCGTGACCTTTGGCGCGTGGTTGTGCACCCGGTATTATGCGCGTGGTTGTCCGCCCGATATTATGAATGGGTTTTGTTTAAACAGTGTTGGGAGTGGGCAGTGCCTCAAACGGGATTGGAACTGAAACAAGCGGACGGGAAAGATCTTGCGCGCACGCAAGGCGCGTACAAGGAAATTAAGGATTTTTTAGCGTCTGAGGTCACGTACAGGCACTGGCACACGGAGAATCACCCGTCTGAGCAGGACATTGCGCGGTGGATTGAGCGTGGGCAGATGTTCATCGCCCTCCAACACGGGGCGGCGCCGGGACTTGGGGCGCGCAGCTCCGGGACTGGCAATGCTGCGGGCGCCGCGAATCCAGCTGGTGCGGAACTGGTTGGTGAAGAACTGGCCGGTCAAGAACCTGCCGACCCGGAACCGGCCAATGCGGAACTGGTTGGGGTGATGGCCCTGGATCAAGCCGTCCCCCAAGGATATGAGGCAGCACCGTGGCTGGTGGACGCCGCGCCCAGTGAGGTGCTGGCTGTGCACGCCCTTGGGGTTGTGCCCGGGTATCAGCGGCGTGGGGTGGCGAAGTTTTTGTTGGATGGTGCCCTGGAGGTTGCGCGTGAGCTCGGTTGCGTAATCGTGCGTTTAGACGTGCTGGAGCAAAACACGCCGGGCATGAAGCTGTATTCCGATTATGGTTTTAAAGACTTGGGCCTGTTCCACGTCGACTACGACACCACGGACCTGCACGACTTTCACCTATTTGAATACGTTTTAGACCAGCCGTGCAAAAGCGAGGTCTAGCCGGCCACGTAGAAGTGGGGTCTAGTTGGCCGTGCGAAAGTAGGGTTTAGCCGGCCGCGTGAAAGCGGGGTTTAGCCAGCCACGTAGAAGTGGGGTCTAACAGTTTTGAGCAGGTGCGTTGACCTGTTTACTGCGCGTCTTTTTCGCGGCGTTTACCAGCAAGCAGTAGGCCGAACCCGATTGCGGATGCTGCAAGCAAACCTATTCCCAGCACGGCAGCACCGGTGCGGACCAGGTGGTTGTCTGACTTGTGCGGCTTATCTGTAGGCACGGGTTTAGCAGGCTTCGAGGGGCTGGGTTTAACCGGTGGCGTTGTCGGCTCTGGCGTAGGCTGTTCTGGCGCGCGCTTTGGGGTTACGGAAATGTGGTAGACCCATTCGTTGGTGGCGTCGTTCCACGTGGGCACGGTAAGTACGAACGGCATGGTGGGTTCGTATTCTTTCGGCGCGTTTTCCGCCACTACTTCTTTCACTAGGTACACCGCGGGTTCAAGCCCGTAGAACGTGACTTTACCTTCCGAGTTCGTCACGCCCTCACGCGTATTTTCTAAACCGTGTTTCTGCGCGGTCTCGGGCGTGAGTTTACGGATGGTGTCCCAGTTTTCTTTGTTCAGTTTGAGGCCGGTGACGCGGGCGATGCTGTATTTGATACCCGCTACGTTGGTGGTCCAGTGGGTGGCGTTGTCGTTGTATGGGTTGTCTGCGGTGCGTTGGATTTCGAGGCTGCCGTCGCGACTGGTGTCTATGCTGGTGAGGTTGTTGGGGTTCGGGTCGCCCCCTATTGTGGCCCACGCTCCTGCGTTTACCCCGAAGAGGGTAACTAGGATTGCGGCTACCCCGGCGAGAATCCTATTTCGTAGCGTGTTCATTTCAGCTTTCCTTATTGGCCTGTTGGTCCGACTGTGGGTTGTGCCCGGTGTGGTCGTCACTGTGCGCCGTTGTTGCCTGGTTTTCAGGCTGTGACTGCGGTTTGGGCTTTTCTAGTATTGTACGTCGAGTTTGGGCGCGTTTGGCGGCCCTTTGGTTTTGACGTGTTTGTTCGCGTTGTTTGCGGCGTTGGTGGCGGCGCCATAACCAGTATATGAGTGCTAGTAAGGCTAGTAGGCAGATGATAGTGATTGCGATCATCCACCATGTCCACATGGTTCCGTTTGGTTCGGTGAATACTTGCGGGTTGTCTAGGGGCGCTCGTTCACCTGTGACGAGTAGCCGGTGGGTGTTGATTCCGTATGGTGTGCAGGTGAGTACGGTTAGTAGGTCTTTGTCGTCTGCTACTTCGAGTCCGTCTACTTCGGTGGGGAGGACTACGCGGATGTCGCTGACTTTGTAGCGTAGTTTTTCACCTCCAACTTGGACGTAGATGGATTCGCCTTTGACTACTTCTTTGAGGTGGTCTAGGAGGGTTGCGGATGGGAGGCCGGAGTGTCCGGTTAGTACTGCGTGGGTGTTTTTACCACCTACTGGGAGTGAGGAGCCGTAGAGGTGTCCGATTCCTTTTTCAAGGGTTTTCGGGTCGGTTCCGTGGTAGATGGGTAGGTCCACGTTGATTTTTGGGATTATGAGGCGTCCCATTTGTGGTGTTAGCGCGAGTTTGGACAAGTACGTTTGGTATGGGTTGTTGTCTTTGGACACGCGGGCGAGCCACGGGTCTAGGATCGGCATACCGGGTACTTGTTTGTTGTATTCGCGGGCTTCTTTGATGCTTTTGTTCCACGCTGTCATGTCTTGCCCGGCGACTGCTTTGGAGTATTGTTCCGCAGCTTCGTTTTGCCTTAGGTTGTTCCAACCGGTGGCGATTACGGGGTACATGAGTACGAGGATTCCAGCTATTGCGAGCAGTATGGGTAGCAGGGCGGTGCGGCGGGGTTTACCCGGGTTGCCTGTGTGGCTTTTGTATTTGTTGCGCTGCCCTTTGTGGTGTGCGCGTTTCCCGGGTTTTGCCTGTTCCTGCACCGATTCTCCCTGCTACCTCACACTTAATCGAGGAGGTGTTCAGCCGGGTCCCACTCCCCTCAGTTTTTGTTACCTGAGGAGGTGGGCCAGCCTGTACCTACTTACGCCTGCTCGCGCTGCTTACGTGCGTAGTAGTACGCACCACCAAGCAGTCCAGCACCAATCAGGAGGAACAGGGCGATACCTGCACCACCAGTGAGAGGCAAGTGCTGACGGATCGAATCAGACGAAACGTTTTCGATGTTAACCGTGTTCTTCGCCGCGTCCATATCTACCGTGTGCACAACCGGAGAAGCTAGCTTCTCGTAACCCTCAGGAGCCTGAGTTTCAACAATACAAACCTTCGAACCAGTGATCACCTTGCCGATCACTGCCTTACCAGCATCGTCCGTGGTCCAAACGGTGTCTCCACCGGTCTTAGGAGCGATTGGATCGCCAGTCGCTTTACCGTCAGCATCGCATTTGTAGATTGAGAACTTCGCTCCAGCAAGGGGCTTCTGATCCTGACCGGTCTTGTTAATCGTAATGTCCTGAGCCTTCACGACCGGGTTGTCCGGATCATCCGGTGTAGTCGGGGTGAAGGTGTTTCCACGGTCCGTCTCAATGTTTGCCGTCGCAGTGTTGTTAATCCCATTTGCAGGATCGCCCACAACGGTCATCTCAAACTCGACACGGAGGAACTTACCCTGAGCGTTCTGCACCTTCGCAAGACCAGTTTCTGTGAGAGCAACAGTCGCATTTGTGGCCTCTGCGTGAGTAAAGGTGTAATCAGCGTCATCTAGCGTAATCGCATCATTTCCAGCTTCAGCGTCCTTTGCAGAAACAACCTGAACTTTGAGGACCTTGCCGTTATCTCCATCAGTCTGCAGTGCATCGGAAGGAGTATCTACAACCTCGAACTTTGTAAATTTCTCAGCTTCCGTTCCCTCGGCTGCTTGAGCCAACGATGGGATGGGGGTATCGACGCGGAACTGCATCTTCGACCCTTGTACTACCGGCGTGTTCTCGTCAGTAATATTGGTTTTCGAAATGTTGTCTAGAGTCTTGCTCTTCGGGTATACGTGCACGTCGTAAAGGTAATTCGTGCCACCGCTCGAAGGATCGGTCATTGGGATAGCAACAACTGCCGGAGCAATACCGGTGGTTCCCTTGGGAGTTACCGTTTGCTTCAGCAGGTAGATGCCTGGCTCCAGATTATCGAACTTGACCTGCCCATTGTCCCCTGTAGGTGCGGAGGTCATGGTGCCGTTAGTGCCAAATGAAGCATCGGTGTCGCCGAAGCTAAGCGGCGTTAGCTGTTGCGCTTTAGCGAAGTCTGCGTTGTCCAAGCGGTTCAGAGTGGACTTCTGCAGTGAGAAGACTGCACCTTTGACGGGCGTGGACTCCGGTAGATCCGTAACTTCAGCACCGGTAGGATCAATAGGATCCGCGCCTTCCTTAAGGTTCAGTGCGTGAACTGTGATTGAGCCTTTGTGATCCGGGTCAATCTGTGTGTCTGCTTGGGCGGCTGTCACGCCCATCGCGGTTAACGCTAGTACGCCAACCGCTGCTACTGCGGAGCGCACCAACTTTCTAGTTTTCGTAAACATTTACCTATCCTCGATTTCTCGTGATCTCTCTTGGGTTGCTATATTTCTTTACCTTTATGATCCCCACAGTGTGAGGACTAACCCACCCCGTGGGGTGTGGGAAACCTCTGTTAGTGCCCTACTCCAGCTCCTTCCGTCGCCGGTACACCACATAGCCACTGGCCGCCAACAAGCCCAAACCAGCCGCAATAACCCACGGGAGGAACCCACCCGTGAACGGCATAGCCCCAGACTTCAAAGTGGCCACGCTAATAGTCGGAACATCCACCTGACCGTCAGACGTCGGATTCTGAACCTTCACCAAACCCGCATGCTCCGTGTACTCAGCGAGTTTCACCACGTAATCCTCACCAAACGAACCAGCATCCGTATTCGGCTCATTCACAGCCACCACGTCAAACCGCCACAACTGCGGCATCAACTCACCCGCACCAGCACGCACTTCCTCAAGGAAATACGACTGCCCAGGCTTCACATCAGCCTTAAACCGCCACTCACCCGCATCATTAGTAATCCACTCAACCGGAACCGGATTATCCCGGTCAGGCCGCGAACTCGAACTCTCCAAAGTAGAACCCGCTTCGCGATTAGCCACAGGCGCGTCACCACCCATAATCGCCGGATAGATCTTGAACACCTGCGCGCCATCAGCGACCTTCTCACCACCCGTCGCATCACTATCACGGAACGGGCGGTCCGCATCCCCATCAGTGGCAATCACACGCTGCACGTGAATCTCGCCCTTGTCCTTATAAACAGTCACCAAAACCGCGGCAAACGCCTTATCTTCAGTATCTAACACGAACCCGTTCTTCAAATCCAAAGCCGGACGTTCCGTACTTTCAAACTTCGGGTCCTTATTGTTCACAGTCGACGCGACCTCATTTTGTGTCGGATACAGCACCGACCACGCGTCCGCCAGCCCCTGTTTCTTCAACTCAGACTGAACCGCGTCCGGCACGTCACCGCGCTTAACCGCGCACTTCGAACCAAACGGAACCGCAATCTCCCCGGTACCTCCCGGTTTCACACTCTGCGTACCAGACTTCACCCACCTACCATCAACCTGTTCGTAACCCAAAGTCTTGAACAAGTCTTCCGGCAAAGCAGACGCCTCACACGTGTAATCCCAAGGGACCGCCGCCGAGCCATCCTGCGCATTTTCACCGAAAATGTCCTTCGCCCGATCTCCCTGCGGGTACAATCCCCACCGCACAGACCGCGCCCCCAAAAGGTAGGCGGTAGTGAACGTCACCGTGGTCCCGTTCGCCTCTGTACCATCACCAGGCACGGGCTTAACATCGGAAACCGTCATCACGATATTTTTGTCTTCCACAACCGGGGGGTAGTCCTTAGCATCCGACTTGCCATCCACGCGGTTATCCACTGACACGAATCCGTAAGCACCGATGCTCGGGTAGTCAGCAATCGGCGACTTCCCTTTGTCCCTAAAGTCGAACTCGCACTTTACACCCGCTGGTAAATCTGCGCTCTCAGGCACTTTAGCGGTCCCATCTTTAGCCAGTTCCGCCTCACCCTGGTACACGAGCGGTTTCGAATTAGAATCCGTCGCATACAAGTCCTCACACCGGTACTTCACATTGAAGCTACCAATGTCCAACTTGTTCCCAATGTTTATAGCACCATCTTCAATCGTGTTACCCGCCAAGATATTAGTATCCAGGTGGTGCTTCAGCGTGATTTCCCCAGCCTGCGGCCGGTCGTAGTTCACATCCACATTCAACTTGATGAGGTTCTTATTCTCCTCAACCCGTTTCGGATCAATCTGGAACACCCACGCCGCGTTCTCCGCCGGGTTAGTGGCCAACTGCAGATCCGGGTCCTTCAAGTAGTCCCGAGTGAGGCTGAACAGTTTTTTCCACGCATCCTGCTCTTCGAACGGTTTATCGGCATCGAGCTTGGTGACGTCCGCGTTACCTGTGTCAATGCTCGTCACAACTTTCGCGTCGCCTTCATTGAACGCCTGCTGGGTCAAAATGCACCGGTAGTTCGCAGGCACTTCAATCTTGTACTTACCGTTACGGTCCTTATCAGTGTCACGCAACGTAATCGGTTCACGCAAAATAGCTGCCGCGTTTGCCTCATTAATTTCCTCGAACTCTTTCTTCTCATCGGCAGGCAAGTCGTCCGGAATCTCCAACTGCACAGGTTTGCAATACAGGGTGTACGTGTACTCCGTGCCATCTGAAAGTGCGGTGCCATTTCCAGACGTCTTCAAATCCAGTTCTACTTTGGACTTCATATACGTGTACGTATTCCACGCGACCACGGTGCCGAAGAAGTTCTCTGATAGTTCTTTAGGCTGAGCTGGGTTTTCCTTCTCCGTTTCCTCACCGTTCGAAGGTTTAGCTGGCTGATCAACCGGCAGCGTTACGTAAACACCGTAGTTAATCTGCTCGCCACCAGGACGGCACTCGCGGTCGCCCGCTCTTGCACACGAGTTCTTCAGGTCCGTGCGGCCCCGGAAGTCATTCATCACTTCCCACCGCGATGCCCAAGAAGCCGCGTCTTCGGCTACGCCCCCGTCTTTACTGCTAATGTCCGCGTGTTCTTGTACACTGCATTCTGCCCCGGCGGGCAAGCCTTTAACTTGTGCCCATTCCCCCTGTTGGAACCGGTAGGTCATCACCGACTGCGTAGCCGCAAAAGCGCCGCGTTGCGCAATGGCTGTCGGGCGAGCTCCGGACGTATCGATTTTCCACGGTGCAGGCACGTCAATCGGCTGGCCGTTCAAAGAGCACGTGTAACTCACTTTGAACGGTCGATATTTCGAAATCACAGCGACCCCGTCGCCACCAACCTTCTTTTTGAGGTTAAAGCTAGCGGTTTGCATCTGGTAGTTCAACGCCAGATCAAGTTCTTGCGGATCTTCGGTAACTGTAAAACTCATCGTCGTAGTGCCGTCATTTTCAGCAACATCCACCGAGGTTCCGTCTAGTGTTAACGCACCGCCCTTGAAGTCGGAACCGGGGATTCGCGTCATGCGCTTGTTGTCCAAAGTTAAGGTGCAGTCCCACCCAACCGGCAGGTCACGCGACGCGCGTGAGCCCTCACCTATTCGTGACACTTGCGCGTTGAAACGTCGCTCAACTTTATTCTCGCCTTCACCGAACGTACACACCGCTGATGGAATCAGCTTCGCACTGGCATACGGGCCTGCGAAGAACGCATCTTTCCAGTTCGCCAGCGCCGCGTCCGCATCTTCCCCCAGCTCGCTCTTGTCAACACTCAAAGAGCTGTTGGCCTGCAACGACACGGGTGCTTCTGGAATCTCATACGCAATAGTCGCGTCCAGTTTCTTGGTCGCATCCTCCGCCGGTGAGGTGAATGTGAAGGTTCGCGCGTTGACGTCCTCACTTTGCGCAGTCGCTCCCTCATCCGACACGTTGAGCGTCGCTTTAAACGGTGCAGGCACCAGAGTTTTACCGTCCGCACCCGTTAGCTGCGCCGTGCACTGCGAGTTTGAAAGCAGTGCCGTGTCATCTGCGAAGATTGCAGTGTCACCAGATTTTACTGCGGCCGTTTGGATAACGTCACCGCAAGTAACTTTCAAGTTCATGCTAGTGGGCAACAGTTTCACCAAGCCAGGTTCCAAGCCCGCGGGCGTGGTACGCGTAACCTGTATGGCCACTTCCCCCGCCGTGGTGGGGCGGAACGTGCTGGTGACGTTCACGGTGTTGCCACCGGGCGCAATCTGGATCCGGGGCGAGTTAGTGGACACCTGCGTGTTTTCCGGTAGGTCCCCAGTCACTTTGGTTGAGATGTCACACACCGTACCTGCCGGGTAATCGCCGTCGAGGTTCTGGGGGCCATCGCCTGTGTATTCGCGGGTAACTGTGCTTTGCTCCCCGTTCGGGTCCGTGCAGGTGATAGTTGAGGTTTTCTGCACTCCTTGAGCTTCAGCAGCACTAACGCCAGTTCCGTCTTCTAGCAGTGTCTTGTGGCTCAGCGTAAGGGTACCGCGTTTGTAGTTCGCAGTAGTGGTAGACGTGACCTCTTTGGTGTCCGTGGCAGACGTGAGCGTGAACTCCTGCGACGGCGTGGGGTTTATATCCACGTTTTTCAGTGTGGATTCCCAGCCTTGCTGATCTTGCGTAAGGGTGCAGCGTGCATGCGTTGGCACGTTCTTGATGATCTCGTGTCCACCGGGACGCAAGTTAATTTTGCCATCGAACTTACCATCGTCTATCGGCAGTGACTTGCCGTTTTCGTCTACGCACTGCAGGTTCATTTCGAAAGCCTGCCCAATTAAAGTGCTTTGCGCGTCGCCGTCCACTACCTTAGTTATCTGCAGGTCACCTTCCCCACGCTTGAGTACCTGCTGCAGGTGAATGTGCTTCGCTCCCTCACTGGAAGCCCAGAAGAAGTTGGAGTTGCAGGATGCATACTTCACGCCCTGCTCACCCGTGGTGTTCAAACACATATCAGCTTCCCATTTGTTATCAAATTTGAAACCTTCGGGCGTCCACATTTGGTCGTGGTACTGTCCGTATCCTTGCTCCTGAGGGATATCGGGGGTAAATACGCAGTTTGTTCCCACCGGCCATGCTTCTCCATCTTTGCTCGGTAGTTTGGTGGGGGTGCCGTCGGTGTTCACCATTACTACACCCCGGCCAACGAAGAACGGGTTACCGGGGGCTGTTGATGAAATGTCCAGCTCTGGCGGCTTGTCTTTGTCCGCCATGTACCGGCACTCGTAGTACATGGGGATTTGTTTAGGCGCGACCTGCCCTGAGGGAAGCAGGTTCATCCCCGCGTATCCCATAGAGACATCGATTGTCACCTGTTTACCGCTGAGCGAAGAGTTCGACTGGAATGTTGTTGCAACATCCTCATCGAGAGGGTCATTCACGTCCGTGAACTGGTAGAGCACCGTGGCGGTGGTTGAGGTGGTTAACCCATCTGCGATGGACCCACCGTAGCTGTCAGCGGGCGTGGTGTTTTCAAACTTCGTGTTGTTACCGTCTGGTTTCCAACTTTGCGTGTGGTTGATTGCGCGTTGAATAATCTCTTGTTTAACCTTATTAGAGTAGCGCGCGGTTTCTTTTATCGTGCATTTAGCACCAACCGGTAGCTTCATGGGATCTTGAGGCGCGGTTTGCCCCTGGGATTCACGGTAGTTCCCGATTGGGATGTCGCCTTCCCACGTGGTTACCGCTGATTCAACCAGGCGGTTGGCGTCACCTTGCGCGATTATTTTTTTCGTGTCGACCCCGAGCGGGTCTACGCACGACCATTCGTAGTTAATGGTCATGTTTTTCACTTCGTTCGCGATCTGAATAGGCGGGTTCACTTGCACGAACTTGGTGATTTCTGTTGGCTGTGTATCGCGATAGTAGAAGTTGCACTTAATGTGTGTGTAAGCAGTTTGTTGGCGCGCAGTCAGTTTCGCACCGATTGGGTTTCCTTTTGCGTCGTTAATATTGTCGGGGTAGAAGTTCTCGGACTTCTCAGTTTCCCAGTATTTGGAGTTCACGTACCCAAAGCAACGTGCATTGTGTCCGTTGAATCGCGTTAACACCTTGTCTGCCTGCGCTTGGGGTCGCATTTCTGTGACCTGGCGGTTATTAATGTCAGATTCGCTGATACCGTCTGTACCTGAAGTTTTCGTTTCGTTTACACTGACCCCCGCTTGGTTGAACGTAATCTTCGTCTGTACTCCCACGTTGGGGCGCACATACCGGAAGTTTTCATCCACCATGTCATTAGTTATTGACAACACCCGGCTGCGATCCAGTAGCTCCGTAACCGCATCCGCGAACAGGCCATTGCGCACGTCATTAGGGGATTTATCCGGCGGGCTAAGGAACATGTTACTAAATGCGTTACTGAAGTCTTTCCAGTCGTGGTACACACTGGCAATGCTGTCGCGGCGTTCATTTTGAGAACCGTAGATCTTTACATACGTACGGTCGTTTATATTCTTCAGGTCCTCGCGACCCATCAGTTTCGCACAGGTATCGACTTCATTCTCAGCGTTTGGGCCGAGCGCGATTCGACACAACTGTGGCTTGTCAGAGTAGGTTTGCCCCATCGCCATGACGTGGATATTCACACCTGCGCGGCGGAGCTTGTCAGCTTGCTGAATTGTGCTAAGTTTGCCGTCATTGTCAGAGGTATATTGACTCTGAAGGTTAATCCCTGGGCTGAAGATAACGATGTCCGTATATTTGGCGCGCGCATTGTCTTTAACTACCTGGCGCAGTGCGAAGTCGAGTTGCGAAGTGTTGCCGTTGGTAAGGCCTTTCCCCGTGCCGCCGGTGGCGTCGATCCTATCGAGCATACTCATGACTTTTTGGTAGCCCGCTTGTGTCTCAATAGAAGTAGAAGGGAGGTTCGGTGGGTTACCTATTGCGTAGGGGCGCGCAGGTGTTGTGGTGGAATCGGATGTGTAAACCCCAAGTGACATCGGGAGGCCACGTAGGCGCGCAATGATTTGCTTAATCGTTGCCACCTGGTCGCGGTTCGGCCTACATCCCGTTGGGCTCGTGTTCAAGAACGCGCTTGGGCACGTGCCAGACAGCTTCGGTAGGTACCCACCCAAAGTTTCCCAAGTGTACATACCGTGGAAGTCAAAGATGAGGGCAACGCGGTTGTTTTTTAGCTCCACATCGTGGGTACTATCATCTGGCCGGGTGTAGTCCGTTGGCCACGGGTCATCTTTACTTCCCACCACCGGTTGCGTATTGGTTTTACGCGGAGGAATGCGGTCGTGGTCCGGATTCTGGCTCCCATCCGCTGCGAATGCCGAATCGATAAAACCTTGAGCAAATAGTGGTAACACCAGTGCACACACACTCAATAAAGAGATAAGGCGCAGCAAACCGGATCGTTTACCACCGATTCGACGCAACAAGATGAACCACCTCAGACCACACTTAACCACCGTTACTGTTAGACAGTACTTCTAATGGAAAAATAATTCGACTGTTATTTCGTATCATGGACTTACCGTTGAACCATGAATAAATGCAGGTAACGCCTACAATTTTAATAAAATGTTAATCTAATTATTTTTTACGTGCTTGCGTATTTAATGATTGGCAATGCCTATTATGGGACCTTAGTCCTAGCGCGTGGCCGTAATTGGGTTGGGAAAAGAACCGGTTTTACGCCCCGCACACGGTGCCACCCCCACGTAGCTCAACGCGGCCCTCAAACGCAATGTTGCCAGTGAATGTCCACGGCCCCTCAACAGTGAACGACTCGCACCCTGCCAGAGACGGCAAGGTTTGGAAGCGGGCCTCAAAATCTTGAATGAACTTGTAGTACTTAGAATCCAAAGACACCACTGGGGCGGCGTCGGTACGCAACACGAGCCGAGCCTCATCGGTGTATTCGTACGCGTCCGAACGCACAGTCAACAAATCATTCGTGGTCTTAACCGGTAAGAAGCGGCCGCGGGGCACGCAAATCGGGGTGGCGTGAGCGAACTTCTCAACAATCGCCCCCATCGCGCACTCCATCTGAATCACGCGCGGCGACGAACCATCTGTCGGATCCACATTCTTCTCGTTGCGGATCAGCGGCAGATCCACCACGCCCTCGGTTTCACGTAGCAAATCGCGCAGTGACTCGATGTTGAACCACAAGTTATTCGTGTGAAAGAACGGGTGGCGATGCAGGTCCGTAAAGTGATGCATGTCCTCCTGCGGGGTCTGCGCTGTATCACGTAAAATCACGCGGCGATCGCTGTTGCGACGCGCCAAATGCCCACCCTTCAAATCGGCAAGCGTGCGCTCGCACACCTCCGGGGCGTAGTCCGCGCCCGAAGCCG
Source organism: Gleimia hominis (assembly GCF_002871945.2). NCBI lineage: Bacteria > Bacillati > Actinomycetota > Actinomycetes > Actinomycetales > Actinomycetaceae > Gleimia > Gleimia hominis. The sequence continues at coordinate 1,409,077 of NZ_CP126963.1, forward strand.
CAAACCACCCAGCAATCGACGCCGACGGGTACGCCCCCAGATTGTCCGAGTTCGACGTGTTTAAATACCGGTACCCAGCATCCAACAACTGGGTGAGCACGTCCCCGTCATACAGCGTCGTGTAAATATCCCCGTGGCCGGGCGGGCACCATTCCAACTCCGGGTTCTTATCCCAACTCACTGGCTCGAGTGAATCCACCAGGATTTTCGGCTCCCGGTTCTGCAACACGTCAAGCGGCAGGTCGGTGCGCAATTTCGAATCTAACGCGTTCAGCGTGTCGGCCCGGGTGCGGAACGAGTTCATGAACAACAAAGGCACATCCACCCCAGTGCGTTCGCGCACCTGAAGAATCTGACGGGTCATGATGTCTAAAAACGACTCGCCGTTGCGCACCGGCAGCAGGGACTTCGCCTTATCTAACCCCATCGACGTACCCAACCCACCGTTGAGCTTCAAAAACACTGTGCGGCCCAGTGCCTCACGCGCATCATCGGGATCCACCTGCGTGTTCTCAATCCGCTCCACGTCCGTGATTGGCGTTATTGTAGACTCCGGGATCAGCCCCGTAGCCCCTGCCGCAACCTGATGGAAATAGCGTTCAAACACGCGCATTGCCGTGCGCGACGCCCCATCTGCACGCAGCTTTTTCAAGTTCAGTTCCAGCGCCTTCGCCTGCTCAGCGTTTAGCTGCTCACCCAATTGCGCGTCAGCTTGGTTGCGCGGCTGCGCTTCAGTATCCGAATGCGCGCGCGTTTCGTTATGCAGTTGAGTATAAGCCTGGCTTCTTAGTTGAGTGTTGGTTTGGTGATTGTCCGTGTGTGCCATTTGCGTCTCTCCCTCGTTCAAATCCAAATTCTACGCGTGAGTAAAAATCCGCGCTCCCGCACCCGCGTATGCTTCTAAAAACTGCGGCTCGGCATACCCTCTTCGCACACTTTCTTCTTGCACGTGCGCGGCAATCTGCTCACTATTTTCTTGAGGAACCAGGGCAATCGCAGACCCACCGAACCCACCACCGGTCATCCTGGCCGCGAGCGCACCCGCTTGCACAGCGGATTCAACCACGCAGTCCAGCTCCACGCAAGAAACCTCATAGTCATCGCGCAAAGATTCGTGGGAGGCCGCAAAAAGCTCCCCCACCTGCGCGTAATCTTGGTTCGCCAAGGCCTCAACAGTGGCTTCCACCCTATGGTTCTCCGTTATTACATGCCGAACCCTGGGCTGCAGTTCTTCTGGTAGCCGCTGGAGGTCTTCAAGTTTCGCCTGCCGCAATGAACGTAGCCCCAGCAGGTCGCGGGCCTGTTCACACTGGGCGCGGCGCTGCCCATACTGCCCATCAGTTAAGGAATGCGACGCCCGCGTGTCCATCACCAACAGTTCCAGCCCGTGCGCGCGGAAATCTGCTTCCACCAGCTCGTGGGTACCCGCGTGGAAATCAATCTTCAACGCCTGCCCCGCCTGCGTGAACACGGACGCCGTCTGATCTAACCCACCAGTGGGTGCGCCCGCCACCTCATTTTCCGCGCGAATACAGGCATTCACAATGCGGGTGCGCGCCTCCTCATTAATATAATCTTTCCTAACTGAACTGGGATCAGCAGTAGGCGGAACTTCCATCGCGATAGCCATCGCGCATTCGATCGCAGCTGAAGACGACAACCCGGCTCCAAGTGGAACACAAGACGCGACCGCAGCGTCAAAACCCCGGGTAACCCCCAGTGCCCACGCCGGGCCACCCGCATAGTTAACCCAAGAAGATTCCATTCCGGGTTTAATGTCACTAATGCGGCCTTCCCACAGGCTCGCGCCCTTAGAAACTAAACGGACCACATCGTCGTCCCGCCATTGGAACGCCACAAACGTCGCGTGCGGAAGTGCTATCGGTAGGCACAAGCCGTCATTGTAATCCGTGTGCTCACCAATGAGGTTCACCCGGCCCGGCGCGATCCCCACCACCCCACTAAAAGGGGTGAAAGTCTGTTCAAACAGTTCGGTTGCCTGCCGCGCCCCCTGCGGATCGCTCCAGTGCGGAATGAAAGTTACGGACACGATCTGCCTCCACGTTCCTCTCTTACAACTCCACCAACGCGACAGCTAACAGACCGCACCCACATTTCCACTAGCCACAAACTGGCCTACATGGTTGCAGCCGGTAACTAACTGCCACCATAAATCTTTTCACATTCCACAAGTCAAAGGCAGGACTTTAACGGCGTGCGAACGTAGCCCAGTCATTACAAAGCCGCTACCGTTCCACCAAGCGCAGTCCCTATTGCGTCAAAACGGCTCTCACTTCACCAAGAGCCGGTCTGAGATGCGTGAGGTTGGGTTCAAGTACTCGTCAAAGTTCACTTCTTGCCCGTCAACACGGTAGGTGTAGCGGCTTACCTGTTCAACGTGCGGATGATTGTTGAACTCCTTAATCCAACGCTGCACGAGCGCGGCTTCCTCCTCGCTGAGCCACTCCCGCGGGTCTGAACACTGCGCAAATCCACACACCAACCCCGCTTGCGCGGTTAAAGCATTTACCTCAGGCGACAACAATGAACCCCGCGTACGAAAATACGCCACGTCCGGGTCGCAATCCGCCAACGTTTTCAACCAGGTGCGCGAAAGCGAATTGCGAAGCGCATTCACCACCGCCGGGCCCGACGGATCCCGCTTGCGTTCCGTATTATCCCAATACGGCGCCGTATCCGGCCCCACCCGCATACCATCCAACACACCCAGCGACGCATTCACTACCGCACCGGAACCGAGCAAGTACACGTCGTTCCCGACCGCTTCACGCATCGTCTCTAAGCCCGCGCGGTAGGCAACCTCCCGGTCCATACCATGCTGCCGCTGCGCCTGCACTGCTGCTGCGTACAAAAAGTCGAGTTTGAACATGTCGAAACCCCACCCCGCGATTTCACTCATGGTTTCCGCCAACCAGTCGTGTGCCTGCGGTTTCGAAAAGTCCAGCGCGTAGTATTCTTGCCCCCAGTTAAACCCGGAGGGGGTAAGCGAGCCATCTTCGTTATGCAAAAACAGTTCCGGATAAGCCTCTACCGTGGGGGTGCCCGGCAGAGCAATAAACGGTGACACCCACAGCCCCGCCTTTAAACCCGCCTGGTGAATATCGTCCACCACAGGTTTCATGCCACGCGGGAACTTCTGGTTCGCCCGCCAGTCCCCCACTTTGCGTTCCCAGCCGTCGTCAATTTGTACCACGCCGTAGCCCAGTTTTTTCGCTGCAGGAATCTCACTGGTGATGATCTGTTCGGAAACCTCTTCAAACCACGAGTACCACGAAGACCACACCGCACCGAGCACATCCACTGCTTGCTCGCGTTCTGGTAGTTGGCGGTATTGCGCAAGGGCTTTTGCATAGCGGGCGAACACTTCCTGCTCCGCCCCCGTGGTTACGAACCAGGCGCCACCATTCGCGTGCGCGCTACCTGCATCTATACACGTTGCTTCGATCGTATTTGGCGTAAGCGTCAGCACCGGGGTGGAACCGCTTAGCGCCCCAACTAGCAGCACTTCCCCCTGCTCGGAAACAACCGCGGTCACCATCGAGGAGCAGTGCTTAGTAGTTGAATCGTTCACCACATCTTCTGCAGTTAAACTACGCAGCGGGTTATCCCAGATCCGCCACGGATCCCGCTCGAGCGACCACCAGCGCGTGGGCGTCCAAGAGTTCCACCCGTGCCGGTAATACTCAAGCGCACCCCAGTTGTGGGTGACCTTCACGTGGGTTCCCTTAATTAGGTGCCCGCTATTTAAATCCCCGCCGGCAGTTTCTTGCCCGCCCGGTGCGGGGGCGTCCACGTGGATCGTTCCTGCTGGTGACGTGATTCTCATGGGGTTTTCATCCTTACATTTTTTGAGGGGGTGGGCAGTCGCTTGGCCGTAAAGTGAAGCTTTCTGAGGGAGTGGATGGCAGCTTGTCGGTGCGGTAAACACCTGCGGTTAACGCGTGTGAGGTTAACGGTGGGGTGCACATAGGAGGTGTTCACGAGTAATGCCGCGCACCCCACCGGGCTTTTACTTCGACAGGATACTGTTCACCTTCTCATTCAACTTAGGTAGAGCGTCCTGCGGGGTAACCGACAAGTTTTCGATCTCATCAAACGTTACCTGCCCCTCACTGGAAATCTCATTACCATTATTGGTAATCGGGTAGTAAGCCAGCTTCTGCGGGTCCTGCGCAATATCTATGTACGCCGAAACATCGTGGCCAGCATCCTTGTGTGCCTGCGCAGCTTTCTCCGAATACTCCTTCAGCGATGGGAACACGATCGCATCTTTGGCAACAATCGCCTGACACTTGTCGGAAGTAAGGAACTTAACCCACTTCCACGCATTCTCCGGGTTCTTCGCCTGCTTCGTAATCGACGGAGCTAAACCGTTAATAATCGTCTTCTGCCCCACCGGCCCAGTTGGTAGCGGAGCGAACGCAAACTCGTTCTTCTCTGAAGACGTCCACAAGTTAATCCGCCACGACCCATCCGGTACGAGCGCGGCCTTCCCCTGCTCCATCATCGGTTCCAAACCAAGTGGCCCAGCGACCTCCAGGGGCGTAACAAAACCGGCTTTAATCTGGTCTTGCCACCAGCTAATCGACTCTATTAGCTTCGGGTCACTCATCTTGTACTCGGTGCCAAACGGGTTCTTATCCAAATATTCAAACCCGTTAGATAATGCCAGCCAAGACCACTGACCCTGGCCCACAATGCCGCCACCTTGTTCTAAGCCCCAGCCGTAGACCTCAACATTATCTTTATCGAAACCGGGTTCGTCCCCGCGCTTACCGTTCTTATCCACCGTTAGGTGCGCGATGAGTTTACCGAACGTACCCCCATCTTTGGGATTCCAAGTGAGCTTGTTCAGATCCTGAGCTTTGTAACCCGCATCTTCCACGAGTTTTGTATTGTAAACGAACGCTATCGTATCCCAATCTTGTGGAATACCGTAACGCGCCCCATCCTTTTCCCACAGTTTAGTTAGTTCACCGGTGTACTTAGAAAAATCGATCTCATCATCTTTGATGAACTGGTTCAGGTCAATAATCTGCTTCTTCCCCACCAGTTCGGGGTAGTACTGGACGTGGTTTGTAATCACATCCGGGGCGGTACCAGAAACCAGGTCGGTCGTCAGGTTCTTCCAGTAATCGTCCCACCCCTGCTGTTCGATTTTGACCTTGAGGCCACTGTCTTTCTCGAACGCATCCGCGCACTTCTGATACGTGGCTTGCTGGCCCGGGTCCCACAGGCGGTACGTGATTTCTTTACTATCACTCGCCTTAGTATCCTTTGCTTTTTCGCCCGACACAGAGGTACCACCAGAGCATCCTGCTAAAAGCAGGCACGTGGCCGCCGCCATGGCTGCTAGTTTGCTTATCTTATTCTTCATGGTTGTTTCCCTTTCAAATTTTTCTAACCAGCCGCTACTTCGCCGCTGTTAGCCCTAGAGAGTTCACTAAACGCTTCCCAAAAATCAGGAGCAGTAAGAACATGGGGATTATCTGCAGTGTTGCCGCTGCCATGAGACCCGCCCAGTCTGGTCTTGTTGAGGGGGAGGACTGCGCGAATACGGACAGCGCCACGTTCAGTAGCCGCACGTTCTCTGCCTTAGCGATCAATTGCGGCCACATGTATTCGTTCCACCCGAAAACCGCTTGGATAATCGCCAGCGTGGTGATTGGCGCGGCGCACATGGGCACAATCATTTTGCGAAAAATTGTCCACCGCGACGCCCCATCGATCATCGCCGCTTCCTCAACCTCACGCGGCAAAGAGAGCATGAACTGCCTCAAGAAAAAAATCCCGAACGGGCAAATCAAAACGTATGGGGCGAGGAGGCCTTGGAAAGTGTTGATCCACGCCAACTGGTCCATGAGCACGAAGTTTGGCAGGGCAATGAAAATCGGGGGAATCATGAGGGCGGTTAACAGGATTACGAAGATCGTGTCGCGGCCCCGAAAGTGCAGTCTAGACAGTGCGTACGCCGCCATGGTTGAAGTAGTTACTTGCGCGACCACCAAGATAGCTACGAATATTAGTGAGTTACGCATGTACAACCAGAAGTTGATGGTGGCTGCGGTTCCGCCGGCGGCGACGCTTTCTTCAGGAGTCGTCATGCCGAGCACACGTTTAAAATTAATCCACGTGGCATTTTCTGGAATCAACGAGTAGTTGCCCGAGAAAACCTCTGGGTTAGGCGTCATCGCTGTGCGCACTGCCCACAGAAGGGGCAGAACCGTGACGACCATTAGGAGGATCAGTAGCCCCCAGCCAGCTAGTTTGCCTGAGCTTGTTTTTCGTTTTGCCGCCATACCTAGTCCATATCCGATTCGTTTGAGCGTGCGAGGCGCAGTTGGAAAAGCGTTAGGATCACGAGGGCTGCCATGAGCACCACCGCCATAGCGGACGCGTACCCCATGTCGAACTGCTCGAATGCTTTTTCGTAGATATACAGGTAGATCACGCGCGTGGCGTTACCCGGCCCACCTTTAGTCGCTACCGAAACCGTGTCGAAAATCTGGAACGAACCAATCATCGAAACCACAATCACCATCACCAGTATGGGGCGCAGCAGCGGCACTGTAATGAAGCGGAAAGACTGCCAGGTGGACGCGCCTTCCGTGTCGGCGGATTCGTAGATCATCTTCGGGATCGTCTGCATCCCCGCGAACAGAAGCAGGCCCGTATACCCCATGTTCCGCCACGAGTTCACCAGCGCCACCGTGTAAATCGCTATATCTGGGTTACCGTAGAACGAAATAGGCCCAATATCTAGAAACCCAATAACATGGTTCAGCAACCCCACGGTTGGGTCCAGGATAAACAGGGTAATCGCCGCGATCGTCACGTTTGGAACCAACCATGGCAACAACAGGGTGGAGCGCACCCACGTGGACTGGGACACCCGCTGCATCAACACCGCAATCAACAACCCCAAGATGGTTTGCGTCGTAATGTTTACCACCACGTAGATGACGGTTACTTTTACCGCGTTGAGGAACGTGGCGTCGCTGAGCAAACGCGTGTAGTTGTCAAAACCGATCCAGTGCGCGTCCTCAAGCAAATTCCAGTCGGTAAACGACATCTGAATCCCGCGCACAATCGGGACGAAATAGAAAATGAGGAACCCGAGAACCGCGGGTGCAAGGAACCAGATTGCTGCGCGCGCATCCTTACTGCTGTGCTTGTGGCCCGGTTTGTTGCCACGCGCAGGTTTGTTTGCGCGCAGGCGCCCGCGTAATCCCCCGCGATTTTGCGTGCGGGTCGGTTGCACGGCAGTGGTTGTCATCTGCGCTCCCATCATTGCGGTTCAGCTTCTTCGCCCAGTTTTCTTGCTATTTGTGCGGTAAACCGAAGACGCTGTTGTCGTTAGGTACCCCTATTTCAGCAAGTTTGAGTTGCTAGACACACATTATTACGTTAGTTTCATATGTATGTCAAGTAACCACGAAAACCCACGAACTCAACGCGCTCCCCGCACCACCTCCCGGCCGCAAGCGCGAACTGATTCGAAGCAGGAAACTCAACACGCGCCTCAGGGGGCGCCGCGTCGAGTGCAGCGGCGGGTGAACCTGCTGAATACGTTCCGCCAGCTCACGTCTGCGCAAACCATCAGCAGCCTTTCTACGCAGATCAACGTTTCCCGCCCCGCTGTTGAACGCATAGTGGCGGACCTGGACAACCTCGGGTGGGTTAAACAGTTAGCGCCCGATAACTCGTTTGGCCGCCCCGCTACCCGGTGGGCTTTGAACGCAAATACCGTTCACGTGCTCGGGTTGGATATTGGTGCGCACCACTGCACGGCGATGGTAGGTGATTTATTCGGTGAGGTTCTAAGCGAACTCACCGTCGATCTGGACGCTAAAACTCCCGCTCAGCAGCGGCTGCTGGATGCTACTGAGGCGGGGTGTGAAGCGGTGAAAGCAGCTGGGCTGTCGATCGAAGACATTACGTTGTGTGCGGTGGCTTCCCCCGGTGTGGTCAACGAAGGGGTGGTCACGTACTACGGTGGTTCCGGAATGCCGGATTGGCGGGGTACTAACATCGCTCAAGAAGTGTCTGCGGTTCTTGGTTGCGAAACTGTTGTGGCGGGCGACTGTGCACTCGGCGCTCTAGGGGAATCGTGGCGCGGTGCGGCGGAGGGCCACGACGATGTCGTGTACATCCTTTCTGGTGAACGCACCGGCGGGGCGGCGATTATTAACGGGCAGATTCACCGCGGACTACAGGGCGCAGCCGGGCTGATCGGGGAGCTAACCCCGATTCGGTGGAAAGACATTGAAGCAGAAACGTGTGCGAAACGCGTGTACGAAACCAACGAAATCACGAGCCGCACGGAAATCTTCAACGCGGCCCGCGCCGGAGAAAGCAAAGCGTTAGAAGTTATTGACGATTTCGCCAACGCCCTGTCGCTTGGCGCCGCAGCTATGGTTCTCACTCTCGCTCCATCGCACCTGGTGGTGGGCGGCAAGTACTCCGCATTTTCCGACCTGTTCTTGGAACGTTTTGTAGAAAACCTGAGGCATTGGTGCCCGGTAATGCCACAGGTTTCCGCTTCCGCACTGGGCCCGCGCGCAATCTGCTTGGGCGCGTTACGTCTAGGCCTTGACACGCTCTTTGCGTACCTAGAAAACACTGTTGTAGCGAGCGACGTGTTCCCCTCAGCAGAAGGATTCAAAAAACAATTCCAAGCCTGAGGTGCACGCAGCGCAACCATATTCATATAACTTTCAGTTTCATTTCAGGTTTCGTATGGTTGCATACTCTAACTTCTTTATCGGTAATACAAGAAATAGCGATCGTATCAACGTTTGATGCGGTTGCCTGAACTAGAAATATTAGAACGCGATGTCCATATTTTCACGCGCCTTGCTAGTTACTGGGCGCAAACCGTTAAAAACACTACTAGTTACTCTAATAGTGACCATTATGATGACGACTGTGGTTAGTGCTCACGCAATCACTAACGCCAGTAACCAAGCCGGCAAAAAAGCCGGAAAGGGCCTGCTATCGTCTTTTGTTTTAGAGAACAATCGGGCTAATAACCCCGGTACGCCACGCGGTGGTGGCGTGGTTAAACGGGCGGACATTGCAAAAATATCGCAGTTAGAAGGCGTCACTAACTACTTCACTCGGATAGACACGGTTGCGGATATTAAAAGTGGTAAACCGGTGTCTGTTCCAGCAGATGCGCAGTTTTTTGCTGGTGAAAAGGAACGCCAGTTCGGGAGTGCTGTGATGCTAAGCGGGGCAAGTGATTCCGCGTTAGCTACTCCCCTGCGGACGGGCACTTTGAAGCTTTCGAGCGGCCGCCACCTCAAGAATAAGGACGCGGGGAAGGCACTTGTGCATGAGGAACTAGCGCGGGCGAACGGGTGGAAACTGGGTTCAAAGATAACACTCTCAACGAACCCGTTTGACGCGGACAACGAGGGCAAACCGCAAAGTGAAATCGACGTTGAGGTCGTGGGAACGCTAGCGGGAAAACCTGCGGAGCAGCCACAAAATCGGTTGTTATATGCGGGCAATACGATCTATACGGACCTGGGTTCGGCCGCTAAGTTGGCGGGGGCTAGTTTGGATACCGCGAACTACGTTGACGCAACGTTTTTCACAAAGGGTGATCCGGCACCGGTGATGGATGCGGCGAAGAAACTGGATGTGGATTGGAACATGTTTCAGTTGACGGCCTCGGCAAATGTGTTTACAGGTATTTCACAGGCCGTGGACGGTTTGCATTCATTGACTGGTACAGTGCTTTGGTCTGGCATTGGTTTTGCCGTTATTTTACTTATTTTGGTTAGTTTGTTGTGGGTCAGTGAGCGGCGCCGTGAAAGCGCGATTTACATGAGTTTGGGTGATTCCAAGTTAAAGATCCTGGGGCAGTATGTGTTGGAATGCGTGTACGTACTAGTTCCTGCTGGGTTACTCACGTGGCTAGTGAGCGGGCCGGTGGCGCAGTGGATGGGAACAAAGGCGCTGGGCCGGGTGCAGTCGCAGTTAGGTGAACTGGACACGCCTGGTGCGCAGCTCGGTGGTGGGCTAGAGGTTGCTGATGTTACCCGCACCATTGACCACTTGAACGTTTCCGTCACGGGCTCTTCGCTTGGGTTTGGCATTCTTACTGGCTGCGTGGTTGCGGTGCTTGCGGTGGGGGTTGCGGCTGCGTTCCAGTTACGCACCAGCCCGAAGGCTTTGTTTGCGAACCGGTAAAGAGGGTTGGTAGGTAATCCGATGACGAATACGTCTAATGAGTGCGCCCAAGCTTATGCGGGTGGTCAGCCAGTTGGTATGAGTGGTCTGAGCCGTGCTGGGTTAGCGATTTCACGTAGGGGCGTGAAGAACCTGATTTTGGGCTTTATTTTAGCGGTGACAGCGGTTTTGCTTACCGTGGTTTTATGCTGGAGGTTCGCTGCAGCTGTCACGTCTAACGCAATCACGTCTGGTGTGGATGCGGGATTCACGGTGTCTGCCCCAGCGGATGGAACGGAGATTCCACGGGCTGCGCTTGACCAGTTCAGTTCGGTTAAAAAAGTTGGTACCCCCACGTTGGTTTCCCGTACAACTGCGCAGATTGATGGCCAGATTGTGCAACCGCAGGGGGTGCAGCTGGAAGGCAACCTGCCGGCACGCGTGTCTGTACTTGGGGTGGATAGTTCCGCCCGGCTTCCGGGTTTTAAAACGAAGGTGTGGCGGATTGTTGAGGGGGCTGGGTTCGCTAAGAATGCGGATGCTGCCGCGCCCATGTTGGTTCACCGCGAACTCGCCGCTAAAAATGGGTGGCGTGTAGGGTCCGTGGTTCAGCTGGCTTTCTCTGGCGTGGATTCTGGTGGATCTTCCGGTCCAGCAAGTGGAAATACACATGGCCAGGCAGGTCGAAATACGCCGGGTACAGCAGCTAGCACTACGCAACACTCAGCAGCTAGCACTACGCAGGCGTTTAAGGTGGTGGGGATTTTTGAGGCTCCGAATGAGGATGCGGTTACTTCGCCAGACCAGATGGTAGAGAACACTGTTGTCACGCCTGCCACTGGTGTGGGGTCGGTTGCTGAAGCGGTGTTTCCTGTGAAAGACGCGGCTGGTTTACACGCCGCGTTTGATTCGGCGCAGAATATTGCGCTCAAGCATGGGTTGAAGGTAAGCAGTAACGTTGATGCGTTCAAATCTGTGTTGGAGGCCGCTGTTACGCAAGTGTCTTGGTTGAATACTTTACTTGCAGTGTTGGGGGTGGCCAGCTTGTTGGCGGTCACGTTCGTGCTGGTTTTTTGGGTTCGCGGTCGTTTGCATGAGGTGGGGGTACTGCTCAGCATTGGGCTTCATAGAAGTCAGGTATTCACCCAGTTTTTGGTGGAGGTATTACTGCTCGCCATACCAGCAGCAGTCTTTGGTTTAGTGGCCGGTTTGGGGGTAATGATTTTTGTTGAGGGGGTGGATGTCCCTCACGTTTTCGCCGCGGGCGGTGCTGCGTGTGTTGCGCTTGTAGTGATTTGTGTTGTGGCACTGTGCTTAGCTTTTTTGCTGATTGCGAGGCGTAGTACTAAGCAGATTTTGACGAGCACGCACTAGGTTTAATGCGTTTTAAGTAGTTAGTTTAAGAGGTTGGTTATGGCTTTGTTTTCTTTGAATAATGTTTCGTTCTCTTACCCGGGCGGTACGCGGGTGATTGATGGGATTGATCAGGCGTTTGAGGCCGGTAAGGTGTATGCGATTGTAGGTGCGTCGGGCGCGGGTAAAACCACTTTGTTAGGTTTACTAGCAGGTTTGGATACGCCGACTTTGGGGACAGTTAGTTTTAATGGTGAGGACGTTGCGAAACGTGGTTACGCGCACCATCGGAAACGTAATGTGAGTTTGGTGTTTCAAGACTATAACTTGATTGAGTACATGACTCCCGAAGAGAATTTGAAGTTGGTTGACCGGCATGCGGATTTGGGTTTGCTTGAGGAACTGGGGTTGTCGGCGCAGCAGGCTAAACGTAACGTGTTGAAACTCTCTGGTGGGCAGCAGCAGCGGGTGGCGGTGGCACGCGCATTGGCGGCGGACACGCCGGTGATTTTAGCTGACGAACCTACAGGTAATTTGGATGCGCAGACGGGCATGGCAATTCTGGACATTCTGTGCGCGGCAGCTCACGAGCAGAATAAGTGCGTGATCGTTGTAACTCACTCTAAAGAAGTTACGCGCCGCGCAGACATTGTACTGCAGCTAAACCGTGGAAAACTCAAACGAAAGTAGTGGAAAAAGGTAGCTGGGGTTAGTAGGTTGGTGCCCTACTAACCCCAGCGTTGTAAATATTATTTCTTTAAAGCAATCTTTCTTGCATGTGCGGCACGAAGCCCGTCTTCGATTTCTTCGAGTGAACGATTACGCGTTTCAAAGCATTTGACCTTTACAAACCAAATCGCTGCAACGCACAGTACACCGTACCCCACAAACAGCGAACCAGTACCAAAGAAGTTGAGTAATGGCGGGAAAGTAAGGGATACTACTGCGTTTGCGGTCCAGTTAATGGTAGACCCCATGGAGTTCCCCAGGCCTCGAATATTCAACGGGAACATCTCACCAATCATTGTCCACATAACGGGGCCCCAAGTTGCAGAGAAGAATGCAATATATACAGTCAAGGCTAACGCACAGATCCAGGCTGCTGTCATGTGCCCGGCTGAGAATCGCATTGAAAAACTCATAATAAATAGAGAAACCGCCATGCCAATAGCGCCAACTATAAGCATCGTTTTTCGGTCAACATGGTCCATAACTTTGATGCCTATTGCTGTCACTATTACGTTAAACACACCGATTCCTATATGGGCAATCAATGCTGCCGAGATGCCGAATCCAACGTCAGTAAATATAGTCGGTGCGTAATACAGAACTGTATTGCACCCCATTACCTGTTGGAATATTGCTAGGCCTATCGCGGCAATCAATGCGGGGCGTACTTCAGGACCGAACAACTCGGCCCAGCCTCCGTCTTCGGCTTCTGCTTGCCTTCGAATATCCTCTAGTTGAGCTTCAACTTCGTTTGGATGGGTCTTATACATTGCGGCAAGAATGACTTTAGCCTTTTGCTCGTCACCATGGCGTACAAGAAAGCGAGGGCTTTCAGGTAGTAGCAGAGCCCCGATTAACAAAACTGCTGCAGGTACGGCAGCTAGACCTACCATCCATCGCCAACCGTGGAAGAAACCGGCTAGCGCGTAGTTTGAAATATATGCTAAGAGAATTCCGGACATGACCATTAACTGGAATAGGCCCGTTAAAGAACCGCGCTTGTCTACCGGCGAGAGCTCGGAAAGATACGTAGGTATTAACGAAGATGCAATTCCAACGCCTAGACCAAGGACTATGCGCGACGCTACCAGGCTAAAAAAACCTGGGGCGACACCGGACCCGATTGCACCAACAAAGAATACAACAGATGCGATCAGTATCAGTTTTCGCCGACCTAACCTGTCTGAGAGTGGTCCTATGAATAGCGAAGCGATCACGGCACCTAGCAGGACCGAGCTAACGACCCACCCTTGTCCCCACTCCGCTAGATTTAGTTGATCTTGAATAAAGAGAATTGCTCCGGATATTACTCCGGTGTCATATCCGAATAGTAGGCCGCCTAATGATCCAAAAAAATAGATCATTCCCATATTTAGGGTAGACATATTGCGAGTACGTCTCATTTTTGCTTAATACTCCTGTGTGTAAGCATAAGGATGCGTTATTCAACCCACCCCAGAAAACTCAGTTCGTAATCAGAAGATACGAACTCTTAGATTTGGTAAGAAACCGTTATTGCGAATCTTCCCCACTTTGGAATATGTCTGACGCTACTTCTGTGTATCGTTGCCATATTGCTTCCGCCCGTGACCTGTCGGCACCAACCGGCCCCATAAGTTCCGATCTTTCAACTGGCCAGGGACCAAGTTGCGGATCGCGCACTTTTGCTGCTTGCCACGCAGCTCCGAGTGCAACGTATTCACCAGGATCCGCAAGGTCCACTGGTATACCTAGGATTCCCGGAAGAATCGTTTGCGCAGCGCGTGACTTAGCGCCGCCCCCGATCAGCACAGCTCTTTTCACTGGAACACCACACCGAAGCACCGCCTCCAAGGCTCCTCGAAGCAGGCATGCCAGCCCTTCGAACGCAGCTCTGGCAAAGCACTTAGGGTCCATGTTATTTGAAGTCATTCCATGCAAAGCTGCTGTTGCGTGAGGCAAGTTCGGTGTGCGTTCTCCCTCAAAGAAAGGCACCAGCGTGAGTCCTTTTGAGTCGCCACTCATAGCAAGCGAATCAAAATCTTCGTAGCCCACTCCCAGCAGATCCTTCACATTATCAATGATTCTCGCACCATTGAGAGTGCATGCTAGCGGTAACCAATTTCCTGTGCCATCCATGAAACCAGTTACTTCAGCATTAGGGTCCATAACAGGACTCTTCGACACAGCAGCAACTACACCAGACGTGCCTAGCGAGATGCTGGCTTCACCTGGACGTAGCCCCAACCCAAGAGCCGCCGCCGCATTGTCGCCCAACCCCGGGCCTACGACAGCGGTGCCAAACTCAGGTTTAACTGTTCCAATGGATTCGAACGGTTCAGCGATTCTAGGCAGAACTATTTGCTTGGCTTCCACTTCAGAGATGCGGAGAGCGTGAGCCAAGATGTCCCACCGATACTGGGCTGTTTTTGCGTCGACGTATCCAGTTCCAGAAGCATCAGATCGATCTGTAACTAAATCGTTTATGTCCTCTGAGCCTCGTAATTTCCACGATAGCCAATCATGCGGAAGACAAACGGCTGCAGTTTTACGCGCGGTTTCCGGCTCATTATCAGCTATCCACCGCAACTTTGTAACCGTTAAAGACGCGACAGGAGCGGATCCACATGCGTGCACCCACCAATCCCTTCCTAGCTCCTCAATAAGGTCACTAGCCGCTTGGGCACTGGACGTATCATTCCATAGCATTGCGTCTCTAAGCACGTTTCCGCCACTATCAAGCAGAATCATGCCGTGCTGTTGCCCAGCTATGGAAACAGCATCACAGTCCTCAATCCCGCCCGCTTCTTCAATAGCCTGCTTTAGCGCAACCCACCACGCATCGGGAGGAACTTGAGTTCCAGATGGATGTGACGCGCGACCAGAACGAACCACTTGGCCATCGTCAACAACCAGTACTTTTACTGACTGCGTCGAAGAGTCTATTCCTGCGTACACTGATCTACCCAATCAAGTGGCGCATTGCGTGTTCATAAAGTTCCACAAAATGGTATTCACGTGATGCAGCAGCTTCGACATCAATGTCGTCCGATGCAAGCAGATCGCTATAGCTTTCTCCGTCACTCATCGTAGGCACGGCAAGTTCTGGTATCGAGGCTGCTTCCATAAGCTCTTGTGTCTTCGGATCTTCACGGAACGCCTTTGCCTTTGCCTTCAGCATTAGGTACATTTCCATGCACGCCTTAGCTGACTCCCAAACACCGTCCATGCCTTCTGTACGCGATGGCTTGAAATCAAAGTGACGAGGCCCTTCGTACCGTGGTCCACCACCTGGGAATCCGTTCTCCAACAAATCTACAGTGAAGAACGCGGAGGCCAAATCCCCATGACCAAAGGCTTTGTCTTGATCATATTTAATTCCCGATTGTCCGTTCAGGTCAATGTGTGCCAGCTTTCCCGCATTAAGCGCTTGTGCGAGCGCATGGGTGTAGTTAAGTCCTGCCATTTGCTCATGGCCAGTTTCTGGGTTCAGGCCAACCACATCTCCATTATCCAGCTCCGCAATTAGCGCTAAAGCGTGCCCAACTGTAGGCAAGAAAATATCGCCCCGGGGTTCATTGGGCTTAGGCTCAAGGCCGATCGTTAAGTCGTACCCTTGTTCTTTTATGTACCCAGCTACCGCATCAAGGCCTTCTTTGTAGCGTTCAAATGCTGCGTTGAGATCTTTCGATGAGTCATACTCAGACCCCTCACGACCACCCCACATTACGAATACTTTTGCGCCAAGCGAAGCAGCCAAGTCCACGTTACGTAGAATTTTCTTTAATCCGAAGCGGCGAATAGACCTGTCGTTATTGGTCAATCCCCCATCTTTGAAAATGGGGTGAGTGAAGGTATTTGTGGTTATCATCGGTATCTTCAGCCCGTTTTCATCACAGGCTTTCTTCACTCTTTCTACAATTTTGTCTCGCGTAGAATCAGACGCATCAAACGGGAATACATCGTTATCGTGGAAAGTTATACCCGCAGCCCCAATTTCTGCAAGCTTTTCTGTGTACTCCCAAGGTTCTAACGCTGGGCGCGTTGGGTCTCCAAACGGATCATTCGCAAGCCAGCCAACGGTCCAAAGTCCGAATGTAAAGTTATCTTCCTTCTTTGGCGTAAACATTCTTATTGACTCCATTTCATCATCGAACTGAACACGAGCAACCTCACCCGCGCCATTTAGTTACAGGTC
Organism: Gleimia hominis; assembly: GCF_002871945.2. Classification (NCBI taxonomy): domain Bacteria; kingdom Bacillati; phylum Actinomycetota; class Actinomycetes; order Actinomycetales; family Actinomycetaceae; genus Gleimia; species Gleimia hominis. The sequence goes on from NZ_CP126963.1 coordinate 1,425,536, forward strand.
TAAACTAATACCGACTGCAGTTTCTGTCAACCCCTGTTAAGAAGTTGGAACAAAGTGAATTTTCCGCGAACTTGACCCACTAGGTACTTCCCGTCGACAAACACATAGAATAATATTTGCTCATGTAATGAAAGGAAGAAGTTGAACGCCTCCAGACCAGGAACGTTGCGGAAACAAAACACGTCGTTGGTACTGCAAACAATCCTCAATTCGCCCACTCCTCTCCCGCGAGCGAGTATTGCGAATAAAACAGGCCTAACAAAGGCTACTGTTTCAAGGATTGTTGCGGAACTACTACACGCCCGACTACTCACGGAACGCACACCGGAGATAGAGCGTATCGGCCGTCCGTCATTACCACTAGAGATCAGACCCATGACCTACGCTGCTATCGGCATGGAAGTCAACATCAGCTATCTAGCGGTTACCGTAACTGACCTTGCAGGTGACACTCTCTTTTCGGCTGTTGAGAAGGATAACTTTCGCAGTTCTGACCCTAAATACGTGTTACCTCGCCTAGGAGAAATGGTACGGCAGTGGTCACCGCCTAAGGGTTGCTGCATTACAGGAACACGCTTGTGCATACCTGGCCTAACCACTGAGGACAAGACGATTCTTACTGCCCCAAACTTAGGGTGGAAAAATGTTGTGCCAGAGACATATTTGTCTCTGCCTGATCCCATCTCACTTGGTTGTCTTATGAACGAGGCCGACGCAGCTGCATATTCAATGCTGTACTCAGCTCCGGGGAGTTTCTCCAGCAATAAATCATTCTTGTATGTGTCTGGCGAAGTCGGAGTTGGCGCATCAATCATGTTCAACTCTAAGCTGTTCTCGGGATCTCACAATTGGGCAGGCGAAATCGGGCATATGTGTGTTGACCCCGCAGGCCCACTCTGTAGATGCGGCTCAAATGGGTGCCTGGAGCAATTTGTAGGGCAAGATGCACTACTGAAAGCAGCTGGGCTACCCGAGAACTCCACTTTCACTCGATTGCTCGCCAGCTACAAGAAGCGTGAAAGTAAGTCAATAGAAGCAATTGATCAAGCCAACAAAGCCATAAGCATAGCTATTTCAAACGCATTAAATCTATTAGACCTAGACGTAGTCATTTTTGGTGGAAACCTAGCTGCACTTCTCGACTTCGGGGCAGTAAAAATAGAGAAGGAGCTGAAGAAACGCCTGCTTAACTCAAAGTGGAGCGAAACCAGGTTATTAACAAACCCGCATGGATTCTTTTCAGCCTCTAAGGGCGCTTGTTACGCTGCGTTAGAGGCTTTTATCGAGAATCCCTCTCTTAGTTAACCCAGTTGGTACAGTTTTTGCGCGTTTGTGCGGAGTATCGAGTTGCGTTGTTCCTCAGGCAAATTGGCTTTGCGCACGTAATCGAATGCGCGCACGTACTTGTCTTCTTGGAAGTAGGGGTGGTCGGAACCACCTAGAATCTGTGTTCCCCCATAACTCTCGACCGCTAGGCGAAGAGCGGGTTCATAGAAGTTCGCGGCGTCGAAATAGAAGGTTTGCAACGTTTCTTGAGGGGACGCGGGGAACGCATCCCAGTCCGTGTAATTGTCCTCTATGCGTTGGAACATGAACGCTAAGTCGCCACCCAGATGCGCAATATGGAAGCGAATATTAGGGTATTTACCGGGGATCCCAGCTTTTAGAAGATGCAGGGTAGCAGTCGCATCCTCTACGGGCGCGCCATTAACCCACGCCAGGCCCTTATCTGCAATCAACGGTGAGCACACCCCGGATCCCGTCGGATGAATATTCACCACTGCGTGACGTTCGTTCAACTCCGCCCACACGGGGGCAAAAGACTTATCATCTAACGTGGTGCCGTCACGAAAAACCGTGGGCAGCGAGACGCCTAAAAAGTCGCGTTCAAACACGTGTGGTAGCTCCGCGAGCGCGGCCTCAACGTCCGGTAAGGGCAGTGCGCCATAGGCTTGGAACCGCCCCGGGTACGCGTCAATCAGCCGCTTGTACTCGTCGTTAATCCACTGCGTGGTCTGCGCGTTCGCTGGTACCTGCGGAGTCACTGCCAGCACCTGCTGCTCCACCCCCGCTTTATCCATCCACTGCAGGCGGGTTCGCATGTCCTCATCGGAAGAATCGGCGTTCATTCCCCGCGCAATCGCAGTGGTATCCGGATCCACCCCAGCCTTTTCTAACAAATCCAGGTAGTGAGCTGGGTAAACGTGAGCGTGCGTATCTATAGCAAGTGTTTCGTTAACAGTCATACCTCCAGGCTATAACGGGTAAGAGCGCTGAGCGATATATGCAAACCCACCCGCCTCAACTGCGATTGCAGCGAACCTCGGCGGGTTGCAACGGTAAACACCCCACCCGCCACACACAAGCCACCACACAGAACATGGCGGTTACGCGCATAGCAGGTGGGGTGCGGGACGCTACACCAGGCAGGTGGGGTGCGGGACGCTACACCGGGCAGGTGGGGCGCTGGATATTACGCCAGGCACGTAGGTTTCATGCCGAGCACGCAGGTCTCAGGCCGTGCACACAAGCGTTACGCCTGGTAAATCCCCGCGAATTCCTTTGCTGTAGCGTAGGAAGTTTGCGTCCCGTACTTCGTTACCGAATCCGCTGCGTATTGGTTCGCGGCTTTCAACGCGACCTCCACATCATCAGTTTGCATGAGGTAGTGGCTTAAACACCCGATAAACGCATCCCCCGCACCAGTGGTGTCAACCGCATCCACCTTGGTGCTTTCAATGAGGGTATTCGTGTGATTGTTCATCCACAAGCACCCGCGGTCCCCCAGTGTCACAATCACGTTCTTCACCCCCGCTTCTAACAATGCGCTTGCCGCATTACGGATATCGTCAATCGTCTCCACTGGCATACCCGTCAGAAGCGACAGCTCAGACTCGTTGGGCATAAAGTAGTCCACGTCTTTAACCTTCTCTAAAACAAGGTCGGGCTGAGCAGGAGCAGGGTTCAGCAACACGGGAATACCATGTTCCTTACCGAACTGAATAGCTGCGTAAACCGTTTCCAAAGGGATCTCAAGCTGCAGAACAATAAGCTTACAGGCCTTCACTTCCTCAGACGCATCTTCAATATCTTTCGGCGTGAGCTTATCGTTCGCACCCTTGACGATAATTATGGAGTTCTTAGAATCCGGATCCACAAAAATCGGTGCAACCCCTGAAGTGGCATCAGTGCGCAGAACGTGGGTCGTGTCAATCCCATTTTCCTCAAAATTGCGGATCGTATTATCGGCAAACAAGTCGTTCCCCACCCGGGTGAGCATCAGCACGCGCGAACCTAAACGTGAAGCCGCAACCGCCTGGTTCGCACCCTTACCACCGCAACCCATCTTAAAATCAGGGGCCTCAATCGTCTCCCCCTCACTTGGCATACGGCGAATATATGAAATCAAATCCACCATATTAGAACCAATAACAGCTATATCCACAATTAGCCCTCCACTCCAGTTGTCACCACAAACGTGCGGGTTGCACCCGGCTCAACTCTAACTACCGTCCCAGCCTTTTCCGCTGCCAAAAAACCTTCCGGCCGCGACGTACCAGGCAGCACAAAGGCTGCTACCTGCTGATCAGGATTGTACAGAATCCACCTAGTTGCAACCTGAAAATCTGAGCTCTTGAACTGGGTAGCGAAAACTGTCCCATCTGGACTTGTCATTGTGAACTTCATGTCCTCGCCGTATTGAGGTAAGTCATCAGCAAAATACACAATCTCAGGATCAAACCCTTTAGCTGCAGACAGGTCATCCGCGTCCACTTTGCCCGAAATAATATCCTCATTCAGCTGCGTCCATTCCTCAGTCGGGGTGACGTGCGCAGGAATAGAACGCCTCAACTTGAAAGCACTCTTACCAATCGACTGATCCAACTTCCCATTTTCCACAAACGCGTAGTTCATGTGACACATGTACTGCATTGACAGCGGCATGTATTCAGACAAGTTGGTTACAGACAAACCAATATCAAACAGACCCGAACCCGCACGCAAAGTAACGGATGGCTGTGCCCGGTAATGATCGCCAAATCCTTTGACATACTCGTACGAAGACACCACGCGAACAGCATCAGCATCATCAGAAACCTTAAGCCAGCACTGGTCCATTGGTGCACAGGGAAACTCACCGTGCATCTGATGCGTGTCCTCAGGGGAAGGGCAACCCGCGCTCAAGATACCGGAATGGAACGCGAAGCAACCGTACGTATCTGTTATTTCTTTAGCTGGTTGCGGAACCTCAAACATATTCTTCATACGCAAACTGTGACCGTCGAAGTTTGCGTCCCAAATAATCTGCCCCATAAACGGAAGGACTTCCACGTACCCACGTTCGTTACTTAATGTGAGCGACTCAATTCCGGTGCGGTAGCGTTTTCCCTCCACCCTAAACCTGTCGTTTTCCAAAAGAACCTGGGGTTCATTCGAAAATACTTCTTTGTAAATTGGGATTTGTAACACTTTTACTGCTCTCCTAGAAACGGTTCTTTTCTTCTTTGAAATGCTTAACGAAATACACGAAAATCACTGCGAAACAAACCAGTGACACTGCGAATGAGGTCTGCATCGAACCCGTTGCATCCGAAACATACCCCTGCACCAGCGGCACCACAGCACCCCCGATGATAGACATCACGATAACGGCTCCACCGGTTTCGGTGTGACGCTTGTCCTTGATCGAATCTAGGGTTCTTGCATAGATGGTTGCCCAGCACGGGCCAAACAGACCGGATGTTAAAATCGCAGCGTAAACGGCGCTCATATTCGGAGCGAACACCACCCACAGCAGTGCCAGCATGCCGAAAATCGAGTATCCAATCAACACCAAGTTCTCATTGAACTTCGTCATGAGAATATTCGCGATCACTTTCCCTAAGAAGAACGCGATGAATGCGCCGATCATGAAGTTCGAGGCACTCCGCTCATTGAGGCTTGTATCTAAGTTCAGCGCAAGCCGGATTGTGAACGACCAAACCGCAGTTTGCATACCGACGTATAGGAACTGGGTGAAGATGCCGAACAAGAAGTCCTTGTTGCGGGTTAAATACTTCAAGGTCTCACCAATCGTCGCACCCACCTCTTTCTTTCCCATAAGAGGCTTGCAATGTGGCATTTGAGTGATCGCCAGAATAATCAGGAGTATTGCGAGGACAATTATTATGAACCGGTATGGCCCGAGTGTACGTTGCAGCATCTGTTCTGCAAACTGCTGTTTTTCAATGCCCGTTAGATTCTCTAACTGAACATGGAGCGCATCCCCCTCGGTGAAAATCAAATACTTCCCAAGCAGGATTCCGAAAATGGACCCCAACGGGTAAAAAGTTTGGGAAATATTTAGCCGCAGAGTTGCAGATTTGCGTGGCCCAATCATTGAAGAGTACGTATTGCACGACGTCTCTAAGAATGACAATCCCGTGGCGATAGCAAACAGTGCAGCTAGGAACACAGAATAGGTAGCCATTTTGGAAGCCGGGAAGAACATCGTGCAACCAATGATGTAGCAGCTCAGCCCAATAAGAATACCCGTCTTATAACTCCACTTGCGGATCACGCGCGATGCAGGGATGGCAAGTACAAAATAACCACCGTAGAACGCGGATTGTACAAATGCCGAAGCGAAGTCTGTTAGTTCGAGAATGGACTTGAACTGCGTGATAAGAATGTCGTTCAAGCTTGCTGCTATACCCCACATCGGGAAGCAAATGGAAACCAACAGGTACTGAATCATAGGGGTTTTACTAAGGTACCCATCTGGCATCTGCTGGGAACTGTCTTTAATTAAACCAAACGAAGTGTTTTTCACAGGGACTTCTTTTGTTGCCATGGTCAGTTAGCCCCCCGTTCCAATAGTTTTTTACCCGCGGATGCTCCTATCCGATTTGCACCTGCTTTTAGCATGGCTTCCATTTCTTCGTTTGAGTGGATTCCACCTGAGGCTTTAACCCCAAAGTCTGGCCCCACTGCTTCTCGCATCAATGCCACGTCAGCAGTGGTGGCTCCCCCGGTTGAGAATCCGGTTGAGGTTTTCACAAAGTCCGCGCCTGCAGCAACCACAGTCTTGCATGCCAACTTGATTTCCTCATCCGTCAACAGGCAAGTCTCAAGTATTACTTTTACCGTTATAGCGTCAAACTGACGTGCTACTTGAACCACAGCCTCGATATCACTTTGGACTGCGCCCCAATCACCATCCTTTGCAGCGCCAATGTTCATCACCATATCTAGTTCATTCGCACCCGATTCAAGTGCCTGCTTCGCTTCAAACGCCTTCACCTGCGGGGTAGTTGCTCCGAGCGGGAAACCAACCACTGTGCACACCTTTACTGCAGTATCATGCAGATTATTAACGCATTCTTTAACCCAGCTGGGGTTCACGCACACGGCACCAAACGAATACTCAACTGCTTCTTTGCAAAGAGCTTGAATTTGCTGCCGAGTGGAATCCGGCTTAAGCAAAGTATGATCTATGGGAAATATCGCCATTGTTTTCTCCTTCCGCATTCATGTTAATGAGGTGGAAGGACGTCGGTTACTGAATACGAACCGCCAGAACGATTGTGCCAGATAAGAACAAACGTGCCTTTAGTTACCAGAAGTTAGAGTTGTTCTCTCTTATTAAACAGACTGTTTTTCAACTTTTTTACTATGGCCGAAGCTGTACTGTAATCCGTCACCAAGCGGTTTACGTATCCATTTCAAGTGCTGCAAACACTGCCTCCACTTTGCGTGTTCCACCAGCGATTAGCATTTTCTGCTCTTTACGACGCAAAGATGGAAGCGAGATCCCCACAGTCCGATTATTAAGGTCGGGAACACAGACGCGACCATGGCTATCTATAAACCTAGAACAAATATCGCCCACAGCCCGTTGATTTATTACTTCCCTTTCCCTGGGCAGTATTGGCGTCTTTAGAATCAACTCTCTATTGCTCACCGGGTCCCCCACCGTATACACCGCGATCCGACACGAATCGCCCATGGCAAGGACCTCACGCAAATAACTCTGGTTTAAAAGCTGGTTCTTCTCTTGCACGCTTGAGACAAATAGTGGTGAACCTAGCTGGAAGTAGTGGCCACCGAAAGCGCTGGCTAAATGCGCTAAAGCACTTGGGTAATAGTTCACAGTATCTTGCGGAGAGGTCAGACCGCGGCTTAGTTCAACTACACTCACGTTGCTGCGAGTTTGCGAACCCAGATTACTAGCTAAAGCTGCTACGGTACGCGAATAAACCATACCGATCGTGTCACCATCGCGCACCAGCGAAGATAGCGTCTGTGCACCAGCCACACCAAGTGCTTTGCGGATCCCATCAGTTGTTGTATCCGCTGGTGAAATAAGTACGACTTCGTGCAGACCGTAGCGATGTTGAAGTGTTTCTATCAGTATTTTATCGTCTTCCCGAGGGTCCTTAACCACGGTCTGAATAAATCCCCGCCTGCGCGCATGTGCTAGAAGTTTCGACACAGTTGTGCGTCCCAAGTGGAGCCGCTTCGCAACTTCCGCTTGAGATAAGCCAGAATAGTAGAACTTAGCAGCATCAAGTGACAATTCATCACGCTCAGAAAGCCGGTACTGCTCCATGAAATCGTAGTATACGACAAACTTCGCGGGAAGAAGAGAAAACGACTTCGCGCTAGACGGGGTAAATGAGTGCTCCCGCTAATCTCGTTCTTGTTTGAACAACTCACCCATGGGTTTGAAATCGGGGAATAGTTCTTGCGCTCTAGCGTTCGCATTAGTTGCCGCCCCCTCAAACGAATCTGATTGCGAAGGTGAGGTGGGGGCAGCATTCTGCAACGCACCCGGGTTCTGAGCCCGAATCAAAGCTGCGAGGTCACGGCCAGCTCGGCTGATCCGCCGCCGCAACGTGGTCCCAGCCGAACCATCCGAATCCGCCGCGTGAGCACCAAAATCTTCTGTCGACGCATACACCGCAGTTGCCGCCACACTGGCATGCATATAAGTGAACAGTGGACGCAGCCCATACTCAGTGATCAGTGAATGCCGCGGCGAACCACCCGTCGCGCCCAACAACACCGGTTTTCCACGCAGTGAATCCTTCTCAAGCACGTCGAGAAACAACTTGAATAAACCCGAATAACCCGCGTTATAAACCGGTGTAACCGCAACTAAACCATCCGCAGCCACCACCGCATCAACAGCTTCCTGCAGCTGTGGTGAAGGAAAACCCGTCAACAAATTATCCACCAGCGCATGCGCCAGAGAGCGCAAAGAAATCTCTTTAACCTCGGTTTCCACACCAGCTTCCACCACCGCTGCCGCAAGATCCGAACCCAACCGATGCGTAGACGAACTAGGCGACAAAGAAGCCGAAACCACAACAATACTCACAGAAACACCTTCACTTTCCTAAGCTGGCACCCATGGCCCCAACTACTTCTCCGCCTGTCGTAACAAAGAATCCGCATTAGCAACAGATGCCTCATCAGAATCCTGCTGCGCGTAAAAAGACCCACCCGTAACATCATCAACCTGCCGGCGCGTACTCGTTTGCGAATCCGAACTCTTTACCCCAGACTCCCCACCAGAACTATTCTGTCCAGCAGTCTCACGCTCACGAACGGCAATTAGCGACTCGTGCGTAGGTGCCTGCGGAACCCCAGCCTCACGCCGGGAATCAAACTCAGCCCGCAACGTAGGTAAAATCTCCCCTAAATAATCCAACTGTTGCAACACTGTTTTCAGCGGCAACCCCGCGTGGTCAAGTAAGAACAGCTGACGCTGATAATCCCCCACGTGCTCGCGGAACGAAAGTGTGCGGTCAATAACCTTCTGCGGTGAACCAACCGTAAGGGGCGTCTGCTCAGTGAACTCCTCCATCGACGGTCCATTACCGTACACCGGAGCGTTATCAAAATACGGGCGGAACTCCCGCTTCGCATCCTGCGAATTGCGAGCAATATAAAACTGTCCACCAAGCCCCACAATCGCCTCCTCAGGCTTTCCATGCCCATAATGCGCAAAACGCTGGCGGTACAGTGCAATCATGCGTTTAGTGTGGCTCATCGGCCAGAAAATATTATTGTGAAAAAACCCGTCCCCATAGTACGCAGCCTGCTCCGCTATCTCAGGCGAACGAATCGAACCATGCCACACAAACGGCGGCACACCATCCAACGGGCGGGGCGTAGACGTGAAGCCACGCAGCGGAGTGCGGAACTTACCCTCCCAATCCACGTTCTCCTCTCGCCACAATCGGCGCAACAATGCATAGTTCTCAATCGCAAGCGGAATCCCCTGGCGAATATCCTTACCGAACCATGGGTACACCGGCCCCGTGTTCCCACGTCCCATCATGAGGTCCACTCGTCCACCCGCTAAATGCTGCAGCATCGCGTATTCCTCCGCGATCTTCACCGGGTCGTTCGTAGTGATCAACGTGGTAGAGGTAGACAGTATAATCCGTTCAGTTTGCGCCGCTATATATCCCAGCAACGTGGTTGGTGAGGACGAGAGAAAAGGCGGATTATGATGCTCCCCAATCGCGAACACGTCCAAACCAATATCTTCCGCGTGCTTCGCGATGGTTATCTCAGCGTTAATGCGCTCATGCTCCGTGGGGGTACGCCCCGTAGTCGGGTCCGTTGTAATATCCGAGACCGAGAAAACTCCAAATTGCATGCCCTACCTCCAAATCACGTGGGCAACTACCAATCAGACTACGTAAGGTAGCCCTCAATTGCCTTCGGGAGCGACTTATTTCACGGTCAGCCTAACGGGAATAAAACAGCGGAATCAGATATCTAAAACACTATTGTGCATGTCGCCCCGATTACTTACTAGACTCGCTACACACTAAGGTTATTCTGGAAGCATGAAGTTTGGAATGCGTAAACCATCTTTTAAACGATCTTTCAAAGCACGCACCTCGGGGCGGCTCAAACGATCACTGAAACGCGCCGTAATACCAGGATACGGCCGTAAAGGCATGGGTTTCATTAAGAACCCAAAGCGCTCATTGCGCAATGCCGTTTACCGCCGTACCACGTTCAGCATATGGAGTTTATTTAAGTGATTGCGCGCGCCGCAGCTGCTGCAGGCTCAGCACACACGTAGCCTAATCTATGATTGTTTTATTAAGAACGCGCTTTCGCCGCCGTCTTTTTCGGGCGCATAAATCCCCACACTGCGAGCACCACGCCCACGATCGTCAGGGCAATCCCCGCGTAGAGCGCTATCTGACCCAATAGCGACCACCCGTACACGTTCAGCAAAGTTCCGCGCAGCACGTTCCCTTGAAAGAACGTGTCGTTCTTCAAGTCGTTTAGTGACTTCAAATCACGTGCCGACTCGTATTTGGTGAGGGGATTGGTTGCCTCCGCTTCCATAAGCTGCTGTACGCGCTGCTCATCCGCACCCGGGTTTGCAGCCTCAATATCTTTCTGCAGGGCAGCTTCTTTTTCTTTAATAGTTCCCGTAACCGTAGCGAACGTCGCGCCAGGCACGCCAGCCCGCTTCGCCGCGCCCTGCATGTGCTGGGCAATAAAGTTATCCGCATACGCTTTCGCCTGGTCACCGGTGGTCATTTTCTGACCGGCCCACTGCGAAAGCACCTTGCCGCTTTCAGAATCAATTGCACCGGAGTCCACTTGCGCCTGAATCGCTTGCTTATCTGGGAACTGAATGTCTTGCGCCTTCATTTGCCCCGCGATAAACGAACGCGCAAACAAGCCACCACACAGGGCGGCGAGCCCGATGACCAGCAAGATCACACCGAAGATCTTCCCGAAGTTCTTGTAGATTCTCTTGTCCATACCGTCCTCCTAAATAGAACGGTTAAACATTACCCTCTGGACTAAGGTCCCGGCTTTACGAATACTTGACTTAGTCTGCCCTAAAACCATGACACTATACGCATTAAAGCATTAAAGCATTAAATAGGGCCACGCAGGTTTCTAATGATCTCCACCACACCAGCTACATTTTTGAGGGTAGTACATGCAGGTCGCGGTGGTTCTAACCAATACGCAAGGTGGTGGCATTAGCTTGCTTAAGGCAGCTGCCGTTAGTACGCCCCCAACTGCCGCGCGCCCGCCGGCTAGCTGCTATTAGTCCGCTAGTCGCATATCCCCGGGTTTAATCCACCCGCGTTTACGCATGAATTCGCTGATCCCAAGAGAGAGAAGTGCAGGTGCCACGAAATGCATCAGCAGTATTAATAGTAGTAATCCCATCGTTGAATACTGCGGGCTCATCACGTTCCACGTCATTATTTGCCCCACTAGCCCTGAAGTTCCCATCCCAGAACCAGCTGCATTCGACTCCATGTGGAACACCATAGTCGCCACCGGCCCTAGGATGGCAGATGCAAGCGTGGGTGGGATCCAGATTAGCGGATGGCGCATGATATTGGGCACCTGCAGCATGGATGTGCCAATGCCTTGTGAGATTAAGCCAGAGATTTTGTTTTCACGGTACGAGGACACGGCGAAACCAACCATCTGGCAGCAACACCCGACTGTCGCCGCGCCCGCAGCGATCCCAGAAAGTCCTAACACAATCCCCAGTGCGGCGGAAGAAATCGGCAGAGTTAAGATAATCCCCATCAGTACCGACACGATTATGCCCATTAATAGGGGTTGACGTTCAGTACCCCAGTTCACCATCGCCCCCAGCGTGGTCATTACCCGTGAAATGCCCGGGCCAATAGCGAGTCCTACGAGCGCTCCCGAACAGAGCGTTACGAACGGGGTGACCAGAATATCGATCGGGGTTTTACCAGCAACTAGGCGTCCAACTTCAACAGCTACGAACGAGGCGATGAAGGCACCCAGCGGCTCCCCCGGGCCTTGCAGTTGCATCTGCATGCCGTCCACAACGCCTCCGGAAAGAATTTTGAGGCGTGCGCACCAATCATGCCTGCTAACGCTGTTCCCGCTACCACGTAGGTAGAGGCACCGAGCCGGTTCGCGACCCCCAGGCCGATCCCAGCGCCGGTTAAGAGGGAGGCGATTGAACCCACCATTATAAAGAAGTGTCCCACGGAGCCTGGGATCAGGCCCCCTACTTGGATCAGGATTGTGCCCAGGATGAGGGTGGCGAACAGGCCGTGGGCCATACCCGTCATCGCATCTATGAAGAATAGGGAAAGCCAGCTGCGAATTTGCGATTTCATCGAGTTCCTAAAGACTAGGTTTTAGTGTGTAGTGTAGGGAAGCTACATACAAATCGCTATTCCCCCGCCTGTTATTCTCACTATTCGTACTATTGCCAGAACTACTTGTGCTGCCAACCGAATACCAGCCGGATATTACGCAGCCAATTTTACCCAAGCCAGTTTTGCACGTATGCCATTACGCAAAGAAGTGCGCCCACGCATGCGCCGGATAGGGCGAAGGCTCGCGACCAGAGTTTCGGTCTTCGTTTCGGACCGTCGTCGTCAATACTGAATTCGGATTGTCCCATGCCTGAATCTTACCCGATTCCTATGGTTTAGAAATCCCATGGTGGTTTTTCAGTAGGAAGGATTCCGCTGCCCGGCCTCCTCTGTACAGCCAGGTTAGGTATTGCTAAACTCACTTAAAAATGATCGACCTGCAATCAGATGCGATTTTGAGGAAGTGACTATGACTTTTGAGCCAATGACCCTCAGCACACGAGCCGTTAGCGACCTTTCGCAGAACTTCCGCCGGATTTCTTTTACCTCTCCGCGGCTAGATCAGTTGGAACCGCACCAGCCGTTTGACCAACGGATTAAGCTGATTTTTCCGCCTTCCTCAGGACAACTACCGAAAATGAAAACTCAGGATTGGTATCAGGCGTGGCTGGGTCTTGACGAAACAGAGCGCGGTTGGATGCGCACGTACTCGATTCGTGAACTCACTAAGGACGCGGGACACTTGGTTCTCACGGTTGATTTTGTGCTGCACGGTAAGGCGGATGGCGAGGAAAGCGGGCCGGCATCCAGGTGGGCTCAAGATGCTCAGGTGGGTGACGAGGTAATTGGCGTGTTCCCCACGGCAGGCGCCCAGTCGGGTGGAATCGAGTTCGCACCCGCAGATGCTGAACAGATTTTACTGGTTGGTGACGAGACTGCAGCCCCTGCGATTGCCCGCATTTTGGAGGACCTTGCGGCTGGTAATGACACCCAGCGGACCATGCGGGGAGCGGCTTTAATTGAAGTTCCCACCGCTGCTGATGAATTGCATATTAATAGTCCTGAGGGGGTGCAGGTACACTGGCTACCCCGCAACGGCGGGGAATATGGGAGCTCACTTTTACCAGCGTTGGAGGAAATCGTTGCGCCTTCTGAGAGTGGAACTGTGGTTGCGCTTGATGAGATTGAGGAAACTGCGGAGGCGCCGCTGGTTTGGGAAACTCCTCTGTACTCCGCTTCGGGAGCGCAGCTAGACAGAGCCAGTTCAAATGAGAAAGCAACCAGCGCGGATCCTGGTGCGCAAGCGGGTGCTGAGACCTCGGGTACAACCCCTCAGGCAGAGGAAGAACCAGGCGTAAAAACTACGCGGGCAGCTGCGCGCACGTTCTACTGGATCGCGGGTGAATCTGGAGTGGTGAAGCAGGCGCGACGCTACCTAGTTAAGGAATGCGGTGTGAAACGTTCAGATGTGGCATTCATGGGCTACTGGCGGATTGGCGTAGCAATGCGAGGGTAGTTGGTTTACACACTTTTCCACCAGTTTCTCGTCCATTAATGGGGTAATCGGCAAATGCCCGGTACCCACCGCATGGGAACTCGTTTACGGAAACGGGTCAAGCGGTCAACGAACTGGCCGTCTTCGCGCTCACAGGTCGATACTGGCTTTTGTGGCTTCTGCGCTAGCAGTTGCCGCTGTTTCATGTGTATTTTGATCGGGAGAATGACGTATATGAACATGAAGCTAGTGTTTTCATTGGGATTTTTCGTTACGATTTTTGTCCTGCTTTGGCTAATTGTTTGTTTAGCTAAAGGTGAGGGTGCATTATCGGAACCTACTTTTTGGATTGCAACGATTGTGGGCTCAATATTGCTAACAGTAATCGCTTCGAGAGTGTTCTCTAGTGATAAAGACAGTCCTCGCGGACCGCAAAAATGATTTACACAATCATAATAATCTAAGAGCCTGAGGACATGTTCAACCTCTAACCCTGTCCGTCTTTACACGAGGGATATAAGATTTGGGGGTGCCGACAGAATCTTGGAATGGGCCTGGACGCCAGTTGTGAACATTATGCCTGTCACCACATGTTAGCGGTGGTGTTTTTTTATACCGCCTGACCTAGATCCTCTGCTTCTTGTCTGGAAAGCATGGGGTCGTATTCGATTGGGTATAGAGTCGCGTGGACACGTTTGTGGTTGTAGAAGACTTCAATCCAGGTGGCTACCCCGTCAATGACTTGATTGCGTGTGATAAATGCGTGCCGGTAGAAATACTCCGCTTTTAATGTGGTCCAGAAAGACTTAGCCATCGCGTTATCCCAACACACTCCAATCTTACCCATGGGCAGGGCGATCCCGACTTTCCTAGCGTAGTGATCGACCTCGTGGGACGTGAACTGGCAGCCCTATCAGCATGCAACACAACATGATCAAACCTTCTTCGGCATGTCCTAAGTTATCCCCATCTACTCAAACAGAAGAAAACCCGGACACCTTCACACACCACCGCAAACGCCGGCAACCCAGGTCGGACGACCCGCACGCCGGCGAACAGCGCCTTTCCGCAACGCTAGATCAGATTGACCTGTATAGAGAGCGGTACGGGCAAGCCCGCCAATACCTGGACTGGTTCCTGCCCGCCTGGCAAGTCCTAAGCGAGGACGACCGCTACGTGTTGGAGAACTTCTTTCCTCGGTAAAGGCTCTCAGGATGAGCGGGTGACGATGATTCGCGACCACTTCTACATCGAACGCGACTCCGGCTACCGGCGTAAGAACCGGGCGTTGGACAGGCTCGCAACCGCCCTCTACGGCTAAAGGTGCGGATTGCAATCGTTGCGTCGAAAGGTATCCGAAACATGCGATGGAAGACGCGCTTCGGAGCCTGTCATGATGTAAGTGGTTGAAAAATAGGAGAAACCCCAAGGCTCTACACCTATTAGCTCGTCGATCCCTTCATGTTCGAATAGTGCGCTACGTCACCAGCGTGTGCTAGCGTTAAGGACAGTCAGATATCTGAGCCCCCACCGTGAGGAGTGCCGCGATGAGAACTTCACTTACTAAAAGTCTTGGCATCGCGGTAGTTGCGGCTAGTAGCCTCGTATTTAGTCTACAGGGGTTTTCAGCAGCTCACGGTTTCCCACAAAATGACTCTTCCACCACCTCGACGTGTATAGCATCTTCAGGCTCTTCGCAGTCGCAATCGCCCGGAGAGTACGCTGAGATCCTCAATGTGAAACTTGAAAAGAATCGTGTTGTTACCGCATCGAACGATAAACCACTGTCTGTTCCCAAGAAGATTGCAGCAATTACCGGGGTAGCAGAGTATTCTCTTCCCTCAAACCTCGGATATTCATACGCGACGACAAATGACGGCGAATCACTTTTCATCTCAAACGCCGGGCATGAGCTTGTTGGTCTCATCGATTCCGTATCCGCAGTCGACATGGATGGTGCAACATGGGCTGCAACCATGAGCGTCTCCAATAATGTGGTTACTTTTTCTAGCCAGGAAAGCGGGATTCGTTATTTCCGAGTCGAGTATGTGGGTGCTACTGAAACAGATGAGAGTGAAAACGACTTCGGGTATCGAGCATCCCTTATCGGGGTTCCGCGAAACTATGTTTACAACCCTGCCCTGGGTTCTCTTCACGATTACTGCACTAAATCGCCTGATGAATTCCCTAATCCTTTTGGCAAGAACGCCGATTTTAGGGGTCCGTGTGCACTGCACGATATGTGCTACGAGAGTAAAGGTTGCGCCTCGCGGTCATGTGATGCGTCGTTGAAGAGTAATTTGAAGAACAATTGCCGCGCGACCTACTCCAGCGGACCGACTCTCGCATCATGTTTGGCGACCGCTGAAGTGTATTGGGGTGCCGTCCGCGTTGCCCATACGTTCAGTTCATGTGCATAGAGGGGGCATAATGAGGTACATTCCGCTCGTTACAACCATGACAGGGGTCCTTGGCGGTGTCCTGCTGTCGTGGTTCGCGTTGAATGTTGATGCTCCTTTGGCAGCAGCCGACTACCTGGTGTTTTCGCCGCTAGCGTTCTATCTTTTGCTCACTGTTGTTGGCATCTTGTGTGCTTTCAAAGTCTCGGGGGTGCGCGCCGGGAGTGTACTGTACTCGGTTTTTATGACGCTTAGTCTCACCGGGGTTGGATCGTTCTACATCTTTAACGAGCCCACAACGATTAACGTTTTTGGATTCTTAGCTGTTGTGATTGGACTTCTTGGAGCGTTAGCGCCCGCAGTAGTCGTATCCCGCCACGCTGGAGCAAACTAGCCTGCGGCTTTTTGCGATGCTGAGGCGTTGGCGTTCTGGAGACCTTGTGATCTGGTGTTTGTCGCCGTTGCGCCCACTCGGCAGACGCGTATTTCTGGCTGTTCAAAGACATGAGCCCGCCTTCAAAGGAGCTGATGAAGCTCGCGCTTGAAGGTCGGTTAGCCTATGGCGGACACCCAGTCCTAGCCTGGATGGTCGACAACGTCCACGTTTGCCGTGACCCGGCAGGCAACATCAAACCCGAAAAAAAATAGCACAGAGAAAATCGACGGCGTGGTCGCCACCATCATGGCTCTCGACCGAGCCGTCAGAGACGGAAATGCTGAGCCGAGCGGGAGTGTGTATGACGGGCGGGGGCTATTTCTCCTTTAAATATGTGGAAGGCGTTTGGGTTGCAGAGCATATTTAGCCATGATAATCTCATCATCACAAATTGATAACTAACCTCAATATGTTTTGATGTTATACCGCGTAGTAGGAACAGAAAGAGGTTTCTGTGAAGCATAGGGAAACCCTTAAGACGGGTTTTGTTGTGTGACCGACACACATTTTCTTTTCATGTCGGACGTGGAAAACTCCCCAAGAATCGCCAGGATTCTGGAACGAAACGTAAGGAGAAGTACTATGATAATTAAGAAAAGTATTATCCGAGGATGCACATCTCTAGTAACGGCTGGGGCTCTTGTCGTCAGTGCTGCAGGAATTGCTTCGGCAGCAGAGCCAGGAGCTCTAGAAAGGGTCGATCGATCTT